>NZ_JACB01000031.1 GCF_000520975.1 Aquimarina megaterium XH134 | reverse complement strand
ATTAGTTAATTATTATAAGACCAAATTATAGAGCAACTATAAAGTATTATAATACCCCACAATTCTAATTAGATCACTTTCTTTTTTATAATTAAGCTTTTTTGAGGAAACATACTTTTCGATTTCGTTCTTTTTATCTTCCAAAGCTTTCAATATATCTTTCTGTTTTAATCTGATCTTAAGTAAATCTCCTCCTGCTTTCAATATGAAATAACTACGTTTTTCTATAAATTTATCATTCGTTGTTTGTTCATAAGCATCAACTGCATTTTGACCTTGCTTTATCTTCTTTTCTACCTTCATAACCAAAGAGTTCTTCCCTTCTTTTAAAAAGACAAAAAACTGCTTTGTCCCTTCATAATCTAACATCTTATACACATATCCTTCATCCAAAACAACCCGAATATTCTCTTTTTTCAGAATATTGAATATTTCTGTAACTTCAATTTCATCATTTAAAGTATTATATCGAACATAGGCTCTACGCATTTTTTTTCCGTTTACATATACTGAAGCAAGTTTATTTTCATTTTCATAATACTGATGCCCCTGAACACTGTACTTTGGAGGTTTCTTAACAACTACACGAGTCCCATAAGCGCTCATATTTGTTGTTTCTTCAGCTTCAGCAACCGAACCAGTTTTAGCTTGTCCAACAACCAAGCAATTTTGCAACAATAAAAGCACTAAAAACAATTTTTTCATTCTCTTTAATTTAAATTTTTCCTTAGTAAAGAAACGATTTATATACATAATATCTCCTCACATTATTAAAAATACTATTTAACGATCTAATATATTACAAGTTAATTTTCAATTCGGATAAAATGAAATAGATAAGTCAAATTATTAAAGTTATATAGAATTATAATAGTTAATAATCTTAATCAGGTCTTTTTCCTTCTTAAAACTTAGTTTTTTTGAAGAAGCAAACTTTTCAAGTTCTTCTTTTTTATCTAAAACTTTGAGTATATCTTTTTTCTTAAGCTTTACTTTTTTAACCTCTCCCACTTCATTATTAATTATGAAATATTTATTATTCTCAACATATTTTGAAGGTGTACTGGCATCATAACTGGTTACTGCTTCTTTTCCTTGTTTTACTTTTTTCAATGCTTTCATGCCTAAAGAAAATGGTCCTTTATTATATACAATAAAAAATTGCCTATCTCCTTCATATTCAAATAGTTTATAACTATACTTTTTAAGAGCAACTTCTAAGTTCTCTACTTTTAGCATATTAAATCTTTTATTATCATCTACATATTCTAGTTCTCCATTAAAAGCATTATATCTAACTAAGCATTGACGTACTTGTTTTTTATTCACATAAATTGTTGCTATTTCATTATTCTCTTCAAAATACTGGTGCCCTTTAATAGTTGTGTTACGAGCTTTTTGTTGTACTATAATTGTTGAGCTAAAAGGCCCTATCGCTGTATTACCACCAGGATCCGAGGCTCCTCCTCCAATGGTTTCCTGCCCAATCATTACAGTATTACTTACGATTAAAAAAAGAATAAAAAGGTTTTTCATTATTATAAATTTTTCTTGTTAATATTTTCGTAAATTTCTAAAAATCCATAAATATACTAGTACAAGTAATGTTAAAACAATCTTAATTAACAACATTTCTTATATCAACCTTAGTTTTACATCTGATTCAATTTATGATACACTACACTTATAAAAAAACTTCTATTATCACTTGCGGTGATATACAGAATTTTAATTCTCACTCTCAGGATTATTTCTCAAAAAAATAATAGGCTAGGTTACCACAACAAATTCTAAGTATGCTATATTAAAAACGTGAAGATTTACATCTATATATGATACCGTAATCAAATTGGGATTTCTGATGTATTTATTCTGTCTCTGCTGGAAGTTAAAAATGGAAAGAATAGTAGATAATCACATTTTTATCTTGAAATTAGTGCTAGACAAGACTCTAATAGTACTACAATGTATTGTAGTAATCTATAATTTTAATTAAATCTGCTTCTTTTTTAAACTTCAATTTCTTTGAAGAGGCAAATTTTTCAAGTTCTTCTTTTTTATCTTTCAAAACGGCAAGAATGCTATTCTTTTTTAGTCTTACTTTCTTTAAATCACCCGAATTGTTTTTTATAAAATAAGAATAATCTCTATAAAAAGCCGGGGGCCTATATTTCTCAAAACCCGATTGAGGTTTTTTGGCATCTTCAATTTTTTTTCTTGCTTTTAATACTAATGAAGTTTCTTTGTCCTTATTAAAAATAACAAAATATTCTTCCACTCCTTTTTTATTTAATAATATCCCATATTCATAGTCTTTCAAAACCACTCGGATTTTATTTTCTTTAGAAAGCACAAATTTTTTATCATTTTCTACAACTTCAATTTGATCGTGATAAGCATCATAACGAACAGCGTATTTATGAATCATCCTATCATCAACATAAATTTCTGCTATTTTATAGTCCTCTATATAATATTTATGTCCTTTTATTGATTTTTCGATATAGCTGTTTCCAGTAGGGCTACTATACACATTAAGTACTTTTGTAGTATCGTATGTTAAGTTATTACTAGAATTAAAGTCATTATTTATATTGGTTTGACCAATCATCAAAGTAGTACCAATCCATAAAAAAAGAATAAAAAAACTTTTCATTATTATACATTCTATTGTGAATCAACACAGTTATAATTCTAAAAATACAAATTTAATAGGGTAATAGCTAATGTTAAAACAATCTTAATTAATAACCTCTTTTTATTTCAACCATTATCTTTAAATCTGATTCAATTTACTTTTACACTACATTTATGAAAAAACTTCTATTATCACTTACGGTGATATGCGGAATTTTAAATTCTTACTCTCAGGATTATTTCCCAAAAAATGATGGGGTTAATACAACAAATTCTAATTATACCGTATTTAAAAATGCAACGATTCACACAACACCTGATACCGAAATCAAAAACGGAACTCTGGTTATCCAAAAGGGTAAGGTTGTTCAGGTAGGGAATGCTATTACAGCACCTGCGAATAGTGTGATAATTGACCTAAAGGGGAAACATATTTATGCTTCTTTTATTGATCTGTTTACCAATTTTGGTATCGAAAAGCCTAAACGAAAAGGAGGAAGTCCTTTTCGTGGTAATCCTCAATACGAAGCTTCCCGAGAAGGGTACTACTGGAACGATCACATTCGTCCCGAAACAAATGCCTTAACATCATTTAAATATGATGCAAAAAAAGCGACAGAATATGTAAAAGAAGGGTTCGGAGTGCTTAATACACATATGCCAGATGGTATTGTAAGAGGAACAGGGCTATTAGTAGTTCTAAATAATGAAGGTACAGAAGGAGATCGACTATTAAGTGATCGATCATCACAATTCTTATCTTTTTCTAAAAGCAATAAAAGTAAACAAATATACCCCACTTCATTAATGGGGGCTATGGCACTTCTAAGACAAATGTATCACGATGCCGACTGGTACGCTGGTGGTAATGCCACTAACAAAGATCTATCACTAGAAGCCTTAAACAGAAATAAAAACCTTCCTCAAATTTTTGAAGCCGGAAGTCGAATAAATGGGTTTAGAGCTGATAAGGTTGGGGACCAATTTAAGACACAATATATACTTGTTGGCGGTGGAGATGAATATGCCAGAATCGACAAAGTAAAAGCTACCAATGCCAAGTATATCATTCCTCTGGATTTTCCTGAAGCCTATGATGTTTCAGATCCTTTTATGGCTAACTTGGTAAGCCTAGGAGATATGAGGCATTGGAACCAGGCCCCGACAAATCCTTCGGTATTATCAAAAAATGGGATTACCTTTTCTTTGACTACACATAAATTAAAAAAGATAGCAGATCTTAAAGAAAGAATCATAAAAGCTATTGAGTATGGTCTGGATAAAAAAACTGCCATTGCTGCTCTAACAACAGTACCTGCACAGATTTTAGGAAAGAGTAATCTTTTAGGAAGTATAAAAAAAGGAAGTTATGCCAACTTTATAATCACCAAAAGCGAATTATTTTCAAAAGACAATGTTATTTATGAAAACTGGGTACAAGGCCGTAAAAATATAGTGAATGATATG
The DNA here is from genome assembly GCF_000520975.1 of Aquimarina megaterium XH134. Classification (GTDB taxonomy): domain Bacteria; phylum Bacteroidota; class Bacteroidia; order Flavobacteriales; family Flavobacteriaceae; genus Aquimarina; species Aquimarina megaterium. The sequence goes on along the minus strand of NZ_JACB01000031.1, from coordinate 240,429 downwards.
AATGTTACCGATATTAATGGTAACTATACACTAACCGTTGCCGGAAAGACCTATGATATGTCCATTTCTGGAAAACCTACAAAACCTAAAGCCGAAATAAAACTTGGTGAAACAAAATTAGGCACCAAAATAAACTATAAAAATGATTGGGTAACCATCACTTTTACTGATACAGATACAACTAAAACACAATATACAAGGATTGTATCTAGCATTGCTGACTCTCCTAATTTTTGGAGTGGTAAGGCTATTCTTCCTAATGGAGCGCAAACTTCTTTTTCTGTAAAAAAGAAACCTGAAGAGTCTTCAGAAAAAAAGGATAGAAAATCAACCGACAAAAAAGAAAAACCCAAAGTTCTTCCTGTTGTGTATCCTAATATAGCATATGGAAATTCTCAATTACCAAAGTCAGAGTCGTTACTATTTAAAAATGCCACAGTATGGACTAATGAAACCGACGGGATTTTAACAGAGACCGATGTATTAGTCAAAAATGGTAAAATCACTGCTATTGGTAAAAACCTTAATGATAGCAATGCCAAAATAATAGATGCTACAGGAAAACATCTTACTTCTGGTATTGTTGACGAGCATTCTCATATCGCCGCAGCAGCAATTAATGAAGCTGGACATAATTCTTCTGCCGAAGTAACTATCGAAGATGTCGTATCACCAGATGATATCGATATTTATAGAAACCTTGCTGGTGGTGTAACTTCAATTCAGATTCTTCACGGTTCTGCAAATCCTATCGGAGGGCGTTCTGCAATTATAAAATTAAAATGGGGAGAAAGTGCTCAAAATCTTATCTATCCTAATTCACCCAAATTTATCAAATTCGCATTAGGCGAGAATGTTAAACAAAGTAACTGGCAAAGTTTTAGCCGTTTCCCACAATCAAGAATGGGAGTCGAACAATTGTATATAGATTACTTTTCTCGTGCAAAAGAATATCATAAACGTAAAACCAGTGGTAAACCCTATCGCAAAGATACCGAAATGGAAACCCTGGCAGAGATAATAAACGGTCAACGTTATATCAGCTGTCATTCTTATGTACAAAGTGAGATCAATATGCTAATGAAAGTTGCCGAAAAATTTAATTTTAGAATTAACACTTTTACACATATCCTAGAAGGATATAAATTAGCAGATAAAATGGTAGCGCATGGTGTTGGAGGGTCTACCTTCTCTGATTGGTGGGCGTACAAATATGAAGTTAATGATGCGATTCCTTATAATGCTGCCATTATGCATAAACAAGGGGTCGTTACTGCAATTAATAGTGATGACGGAGAAATGTCTCGCCGTCTTAATCAAGAAGCTGCAAAATCGGTTAAGTACGGTGGTGTAAGCGAAGAAGATGCTTTGAAATTTGTAACTCTTAATCCTGCCAAACTTTTACATATCGATGACAAGGTAGGAAGCATTAAAATAGGTAAAGATGCAGATTTGGTATTGTGGACAGATCATCCACTATCGATATATGCCAAAGCAGAAAAAACTATAATCGAAGGAGCCGTTTATTTTGATCTTGAAAAAGACAAGGCTATGAGAAAATCTATTGCTTCAGAAAGAAACAAACTTTCTACTATGATGCTAAAAGCAAAAAATAGTGGTCTTAAAACGCAACCTGCCAAGAAAAAGGAAAAGCAGCAGTTCGAATGTGAAACTTTAGAAACTATTAATTAAAAAGATATGTACACAAAACTTGTCCAGAATCAATTCAAACAACATTTCGACAAGCTAGGTGTGACAAGAAAATTATATAAAATAGATATGAAAAAAATAGTATTCATAATAGCACTGTGTACCATTTTCTATGGAAAAGTAACAGCGCAGCAAACCCCGGCAAAAGTTCAGAACGAGGCAATAACGATTACTGGTGCTACAGCACATATTGGTAATGGAGAAGTTATTGAAAATAGCATTATCATTTTTGAAAAAGGAAAGATAACGGCAATAGGTACTAATGAGAGTGTCTCTGCAAAAGGAACCGTAATCGATGCTTCTGGCAAACATATTTATCCTGGTTTTATCGCTCCAAATTCTACATTAGGATTAGTAGAAATAGGTGCTGTTCGTGCAACAGATGACGATAGTGAAATTGGAAATTACAACCCACATATCCGAAGCATTATTGCCTACAATGCAGAGAGTAAAATTGTTGAAAGTATGCGCCCTAATGGTGTTTTAATAGCGCAGATTACTCCTCGTGGTGGTAGAATTTCGGGAACATCATCGATTGTACAATTAGATGCCTGGAACTGGGAAGATGCAACTATAAAAGTAGATGATGGTATCCATATTAATTGGCCAAGTTCCTTTACCAGGGGTCGTTGGTGGCTTGGTGAAGAACCAGGATATAAACCCAATAAAAAATATGTAGAACAAGTAACAGAATTAGTAGATTTTATTCATCAATCCAAAGCTTCTATTAAGTCAAATACAACAACAGGAAACCTTCCTCATCTTGCAATGAAAGGTATTTTTGATGGATCAAAGACTTTGTTTGTACATGTAAATACTGAAAAAGAAATTTTGGACGTACTTAGCTTTTCTAAACAAAATGATATCAAGAAAATAGTTTTGGTAGGTGCTTATGAAGCCTATAAAGTTGCAGCCCAGCTAAAACAAAACAATATTCCTGTGTTAACTACAAGAACACATTCTACTCCTCAACAAGAAGATGAAGATTATGATTTACCATATAAAAACGCAAAATTATTGATGGATGCGGGAGTATTGGTGGCATTACAGAATAGCGGCCAAATGGAGCGTGCTAATGCGCGAAATTTACCATTTCAGGCAGGAACTGTTGCTGCACATGGATTAGATAAAGAAAAGGCCTTACAGCTTATTACAGGTAATAGTGCTAAAATTCTAGGTATAGATAATAGCACCGGAACTCTTGAGGTTGGTAAAGATGCTACTTTATTTATAAGTATCGGTGATGCACTGGATATGCGTACAAATCAATTAGAGAAAGCTTTTATTCAAGGGCGTGACATTAGCTTAGAAAGCCATCAGACTAAGTTATGGAAACGGTATAGTGAAAAATATACTAAATAATAGTTTTAAATAATCCTTTAAAGAAGTAACGCCTTTTTAGTTAAAAAGGCGTTACTTCTTTAAAAAAACCTGTACCCGATATAGGCTAAAAATACAATTGCCATTAAGGTAATATTACTTTATAAATCAATTTGGGCAATATTCATCAATAATTGCTATCGATTCTATATCTCCTAATTTTACCAATTTTTTAATATCTTCACAGAAATCCGTATCTCCTTTAGCCAATTTTGCTCCTACTCTTGTTTTTAAAGCTTTTACATAGTCGGGAAAAATTAGTATTGCTTCAGTGGCGTAAAAAATTGCTTTGTCGTAGTTCTTTTTCTTATAATATATATCCCCCAAATTATTATATGCCATATATGAACCTTTGTTAATTTCTATACATTTTTCGTAATATAATATTGCATTATCGTAGTCTTTTTTATCACTATATAAATTACCAAATCGAAAGAAAGCAAGACTCCAATTTGGGTACAATTTTAGAGCTATATCCAAATCTTCTTTTGCAGCATCAAAATTTTTAAGTTTTGTATAAATCTGGGCTCTATCTAACCAAGCCATTTCAAAATCTGGTTTTAGTTCGATAACTTTTGAAAAATCATCTCTCGATCCTTCTAAATCATCTAATCTTTCTTTTACGGCTCCTCTAACATAATATGAAATCATTGTATTAGGGCTAAACTCAATTGATTTATCTAAATCCGATAGTGCTGATTTCCACTCATGTATTACTGCTTTATATCTACCTCTTTTAAAATAATGTTCGGCATCGGGCCATCTCTTGATAAAACGGGTTTCCATTTTAATTTGTTTTCTCACTGATTCCCAAGATGAAGTATCAGGTAATTTGGCAGTATTCAGAATTTCCTGTGCCTGAGCAAAATTATTTGTACAAAAAGTTAAAACTAAAGTTATCGTAATGAACTTGAAATGTAATGTCATATTCTCTTAATCTTATTTGATTTTTAAAACTTATTTTCAATTAAGTTTTCTGGCATTACAACATACATTATTTACAAAGTCTTACTTTCCTCAATAACAGGTTTTTTGAATAATGAACCAGAAACTTTTTTCTTATCTATTTTAGCATTTACAAAATTTATTTCGCTTTTAACCTCTCCTACTACACCATCTTTATACGCTCTCCATTTAAGAGTTGTAGGAAGTAATATTCCGTTTACATCATTCCAGGCTGCATATTCTATCAAGCTTATTTTTTCGCTAGATTCTTTACTAAAAAATGTAACCGTATATCCCAGAAATTTCATCTTCCCAGATACTTTATCATAATAAAGGAAATAATTGTCTTTGGGTGAATCCCCTACACCATCTCCATAAGATATTTTATAACCCGCATATGAAATGTCATCTATGTTAAGATCATCTACTTTTTGATATGAAATTCCATCATCACCCAAAACAAAAGGCATTGCATAAAAATAGAACATCAAATTATGGTAGAAACGAGGATTTCCCTTAAAATAAGTAGAATCCTGTTCTAACCAGGCTTCTTTACCATCAAACCCCAAAACAAATTTATCTGTTTCTACTCGTGCATAACGAGTTTTAAGATCGATAGTGTGTTTTTCGTTTCCTTCGGGTTTGGCAATCTCAAAAATCATACTATTCATTTGGTCAAAGGTGTTAATACCCCCATGAGCTCTAAAAACAGTAGCAATATCTTCGGGAAAATCTCCAGATCTATCTGGTATAACCTCTTCTTTTTGTTCTTCGCGAACCTTGATTTCTTTTTCTGGTTTTACTTCTTGCTTACAAGAAATGATAGTTACAATCAAAAGTAATACTGGGATAAGGTTTTTCATCATTAAGTTTTATAAATAAGTTAATTCTAGACAATGTAGTCGTAGTACTTAAATTACCTTACACTATTGTATTACCAGCTTTTTGATTTTTTTAAAATCTCTCCAGATTCATAAATATAATTTTTGTCTGAAAAAGTGTAGTTTCTACTATTATATTTAAAAGTTTTAGGATCTGCACCTTTAACAATTTCTCCAAGAAAAAAAACATGATTGATATCTTTTGTATATCCATATTCAACTTCTTCAAAGGTATCGGCATCTGCTTCTTTTAAGGGTGTTGTTTCATAATAGATCGTATCATCTATTTTGATTATTTTATTATTGTCAAAAAATGTTATTCTTTCAGCATTCTCAAAAGGAATACTAACTACTTCATCAACGCTTTCTCCATTTCTTCTACTAGTATGAAGGTATACATATTTATCATCACGAATACAATATTGATTTAATACAGTTACTTCTGATAGATTCGTTTCAATTTTACGCAAAGGCTCATGATATAAGTAATAGTACACCCCATTATTATCCTTACAAAATTCTTCATTAAGTATTTCAAAAGATGAATAGTCTAATTCTGTTAGCTTTTCATTATCTCTAAATATGTGATTCTTGTCTTTTGCAAAACTAAAATTTAACTGTACATATGTAGCCGGATCTGCATCTTCTAAAATTTTAAAACCTCCTCCATCTTCTAAATCATATCGGTCATACAAAATGTATACATGGTTTTTATCCATCGGTATATTGTAATCAAACTTAACAGTAAAAGAAGGAACATCAATATCAAAATCAAGAGGTTTTGCTTCATAATACACATGATTTTGATCTTTTGCATATGCTCTTCCCAAAACTTGAAAAGTATCAAAATCAACATTCATTTCGGTCTTACCTAATGAAAACCAATTCCCCATGGGACTGTGTATAATTTTATCACCATCTCGTGTATAAAAGTAAGATTCGGATTTCTCCTTATTTACTAATTCCCCAAATGGATTTAAAAAACGATACACTCCATAAATACCCAGTGTAATTAGTAATAGAAAAATCGCGACTAATATCATTAATACTTTTTTTATCATTTCATTTATGTGTGCTTCATCTTATCATGAATCAAAAAACAAAACTATAAAATATAGTATGTAAATTAACCCCTGTAAACCGTGATTAGGAACGCAATATTGCTATTAAGTTTTCTGCTTTTTCTTTTTTGTTGCTGGAAAGAGTACGTTCTTAAAAAAACAGTTTAATTTTAAATCAAATATTAACCATATTAAATAATATTTGAAATGAAAAATTCAATTATGGGAAAATTAAACCTAAATTTAGATTATCTTATTTCAAGAGAGGAATTAAAATTTATTAACGGTGGAACTGATTCTGATGCTGGAGATGGAGGTAGTAAAAGTTGCTATAGTGATGATGACTGCGAAGAAGGATGCATAGAATATTATCCCGATCGAAATTATGGGATATGTTCTGGTTGTTGTATTGCTTAAAATACTCTAACTAACTTTTAATAAAATCTCTACTTTATACAAAAGAAAATAACTTTAACACTCTAGTATAGAGTAGAGTAATATTTGATTAAATGTGAAAATTTTCGCAACCGTAAAAACTTTAAATTTATACTGAACAAAAAAACTCACATTCATTTCTGATTTTACCGACCTGATTATTCTCTAATTCTCTTAGGGTACATGTTTTTTGTTCAGATTAATTTTCTATTTCAACTTTTGTATTCTTCTTCCACAATTTTTATTTTTTTCCTTTTACTCTCATCTCATTATCTGACATCACTACATTTGTAATACCTTCAGAATCACGTCTTCTGTTTTTTCTTTTTCGCTGCAGGAAAGAGTACATTGTTTAAAATTAAACGATATCCTGGTGAGTTAGGATGTAGTTGGAGTTCTGTTTTTGGGTCTCCTACTAGATGTTGATAATCCTCTGGATCGTGTCCTCCATAAAACGTAAAGAACCCTTTTCCTTTAATTCCGTGTATATAACGAGCTTCCGAATTGGTTTTATTTTCGCCCAGCACTAATACATTAGACTTAATTTCATTAGGATTATATGCCGTAGTCTGTCCCATAAACCCTTTAACCAAAGCTGTATGGTTTTGGCAAAGCATAGTTGGAATAGGATCCCATTTTGCAGAGAAATCCATCAATGTAAAATAATCTGTTGTTTTGGGAATACGACGACTTCTGGTCATATCGATTGAAGAAAACTCATATACATTAGGGTTACGTTCTAATGTAAAGTTTTTAAACGCAAAAGTCTTATTATAATCTATTTTAGATTGATATCCTGGTTCACTTGGGTCTCCATCAAACATAGGTTCACAAATATCAACTCCTTCTGCAGCTAAGGCAATCTCAAAACTATCAGTAGCACTACACATAGCAAACATAAACCCACCACCAACAACATAGTCTCGTATTTTTAAAACAACTGCTAGTTTCTCTTGCGAAACTTTTGAATATCCAAGTTCATTGGCAAACTTTTCTGCTGCAGCCTTTTCTCTAATATACCATGGAGTAGCTCTATAACGATTATAAAACTTACCATATTGTCCTGTAAAATCTTCGTGATGCAAATGCAACCAATCATATAAGATCAGGTTATCTTCAAGAACTTCTTTATCATAAATGGTTTTGTAAGGAATTTCTGCAAATGTTAATACCATTGTAACCGCATCATCCCAAGGTTGATTTCCTTTAGGAGAATATACTGCTATTTTTGGTGCTTTTTCTAACACTACGGCTTCCATATTTTGTGAAGGACTACTAATCTCTTCTAAAATCTCATTAGTTTCTGCATCACTAAGTACCTCATATGAAACACCTCTAATAGTACATTCTTTTCTAATAAATTCTGTATCTGGTAATAAAAAAGATCCTCCTCTATAGTTTAACAGCCATTTTACTTTTAGATCTTTACTTAACGTCCAGTATGTAATCCCATAGGCTTTCAGGTGATTTTGCTGGCCATCTGCATCCATCGGAATTAACACATAAGATGCATAAGATTGAAATGCAAATAAAAAAACCAACATAACTACACCAGAACGAAACCGTTTTTGGTGTAGTAAGAAAGATTTCAATCTCTGTAGTATTTTAGAAAGGTACTTCATCGTCATCATCGCTAGAGTCATTTATGCTACTCCCAAAGGCTTCATCTGCGCTAGGAAGATGACTTGTACTAAGTGGTTCATCTTCATTACCATCATTCATTTTAGAATGAAATTCAAAAGGAGTACTAAAATCATCTAAGTTATCAAATTTACCTAAGTGACCAATAAATTTTAACCTAATATTTTCTAAACCACCATTACGATGCTTTGCAACTATGAATTCTCCTTGCCCTTGAGTAGGTGATCTTTCTTCATCATCCCACTCATCAATCTTATAGTATTCTGGTCTATAAATAAAAGATACAATATCAGCATCCTGTTCTATTGCTCCAGATTCACGAAGATCACTAAGTAGCGGTCTTTTGCTTCCTCCACGAGTTTCTACAGCCCTTGATAGCTGCGATAGGGCTATTACTGGTACATTTAATTCTTTTGCCAAAGCTTTCAGGTTACGAGAAATTGTAGAAATCTCTTGTTCCCTATTTCCATTTTTCCCGCTACCTCCTGCTGTCATTAACTGCAAATAATCAATAACAATCATTCTTATACCGTGCTGAGATGAAAGACGACGTGCTTTTGCTCTAAGGTCGAAAATTGAAAGAGATGGAGTATCATCGATAAACAATGGTGCTTTTTCCAGATCTTTTACTTTTACATTAAGCTGTTCCCACTCGTGTTTTTCTAACTTACCGGTACGTAATTTTTCTGAAGAGAGACCGGTTTCAGAAGATATTAAACGTGTAATAAGCTGTACCGAAGACATCTCTAATGAGAAGAATGCTACAGGAATATTCTGTCCTACAGCCATATTTCTGGCCATAGAAAGGGTTAATGCTGTTTTTCCCATACCCGGACGGGCAGCCACAATGATTAAATCACTTGGCTGCCAACCCGAAGTTAATTTGTCTAGCTTATCAAAACCAGACGGGATTCCACTTAATCCTTCTTTGTTTGAAATTTCCTGTATTTTTTTCTTTGCCTGTATAACCAGATTTTGTGCAGTCTCTGTAGATCGTTTTATATTTCCTTGTGTTACCTCATACAATCTGGATTCTGCCATATCGAGAAGGTCAAAAACGTCTGTAGTCTCGTCGTAAGATTCTTCAATAATTTCATTCGAAATTTTAATCAAGCTTCGCTGTATATATTTCTGAAGAATTATTCTGGCATGAAACTCTATATGCGCTGAGGAGGCCACTTTTTGGGTTAATTGTACCAAATAATAATCCCCTCCTGCTAATTCTAATCTCGAATCCTTCTTTAATTGGCTAGAAACCGTTAATAAGTCTATTGGCTCAGAGTTTTCGAATAGCTTGTATATTGCTTCAAAGATGTATTGATGTGCTTCTTTATAAAAAACATCGGGATTTAGTATATCTATAATTTCATCGACCCCTTTCTTATCAATCATCATTGCCCCAAGCACAACTTCCTCTAAATCAAGTGCTTGAGGAGGTATTTTCCCTTTTTCAAGCGAAATTACGTTCCCCCGATCGTAATTTATTTGCTTAGCTTGCTGTACTTTTTCCATGACTACGAATGTAAAAAAATTGTAAAAAGATGTACCTAAATACAAAGATACGAATGTCCACTAGTCTTCAACAAATGAACTGTTAATAACTTAAATTTATTGTTAATAAGCATAAAAAAATCTGAAGCTTACAACTTCAGATTCAGGTAGTAAGTGATTCCTTTAGGGGTTAGTCTTTAAAGACTCCCATATTTGCATATTTTTCCATTCGCTTTTCAACCAATTCTTCTGGTGATAAGTTTTTTAATTCTTCAAAAGATGCTAATATTTTATCCCGTACTGTTTTAAAGGTTGTTTCTCGATCACTATGTGCACCACCAAGTGGTTCTTTAACGATTTCATCAACCACCTTAAGTTTAACACTATCTTTGGCTGTAAGCTTTAATGCTTCTGCAGCTTGTTCTTTCTGATCCCAGCTTCTCCATAAAATAGAAGAGCAATTTTCTGGAGAAATTACAGAGTACCATGCGTTTTCGAGCATCAATACTTTATTTCCCACTCCTATTCCTAATGCTCCTCCACTGGCTCCTTCTCCTATAATCACTACAATAACTGGTACTTTAAGACGAGTCATTTCTAGTATATTACGAGCAATTGCTTCTCCTTGGCCACGTTCTTCTGCTTCTAATCCAGGATAAGCACCAGGAGTATCAATAAAAGTAACCACCGGAATATTAAATTTTTCTGCACTTTTCATTAAGCGTAGTGCTTTACGATACCCTTCTGGGTTTGCCATTCCAAAATTACGGTATTGTCGGGTCTTGGTATTGTATCCTTTTTGTTGACCAACAAACATAAAACTCTGGTCTCCAATTTTTCCTAAACCACCAATCATGGCCTTATCATCCTTTACATTTCGATCACCATGTAGTTCTAAAAAGGATTCACCACAGATGGCATCTATATAATCTAATGTATATGGCCTAGAAGGGTGCCTTGACAGCTGAACTCGTTGCCATGGCGTAAGGTTTTTATATATTTCTTTTTTAGTTTCTTTTAGCTTTTTTTCAATTTGCTTACACGTATCAGTAACATCAACTTCGCTCTCTTCACCGATAGCGCAAGCCTTCTCAAATTGTTCTTCGAGTTCCTTAATGGGGAGTTCAAATTCTAAATATTCCATATCAAGAATATATTTTATATTAACTAGGGTTAGCCGACAAATATAAAAACTTTACTTCGTAATGTTATGCAAAGTTCCCTCTCTTTTTCTTTTTTTAGCATTTTTAAATATTCCATTTAAAACAACTGTACCCAGAATAATCGCCGCACCGTAGTAGAATTGGGGATTCATCTTTTCTGCTTCTCCAAAAATTAAAAACGCTAATAGTATCCCATATACAGGTTCTAAGTTCGTTGTTAACATTACTGTATACGGAGTTAAATATTTCATTACCTGTACAGAACCTATAAAAGCATAAGCTGTACACACCGACGCTAATAACAACATAAACATCCAATCCGAGGTTGATAATTGAAAAAACGAAACTGTAAATCCTTCGGTTGTTGTACCAAATATTGTTATTGCTAATAAATATATAGTTACAACCCCCACACCACTTAATAATTCATAAAAAGAAATTACCGACGGGTTGTATTGCTGTGCTACTTTTCCATTTATTAAAGAAAAAACCGAAGATAAAAAAGCAGAACACAATGCATAAACAATGCCTATAAAGTAATCTCCTTCAACTTTAAAAATAATATACAATCCTGTAATGACTAAAAGTCCGAAAAGAATTTCATACCATATTACCTTTCTTTTATAAAAAATAGGTTCTAAAATTGAAGTAAAGAAAGCTCCTGTAGACAACATCGATAGGGTTATAGATATATTAGAAACTTTGATTGCTGCAAAAAAAGTAATCCAGTGTAATGCTATGACAATTCCTGCTAAAAAAAGTGTGAAAAATAATTTTCTAGAAACCGCTAATGGTAATTTTTTGAAATAAATGTATACATAAATAAACATCGAAGCCAAAAGCATTCTATACCAAACTAGTGGTAGTGCTTCGATAGATATCAATTCTCCAAGAATAGCTGTAAACCCCCATATAAATACTATAAAATGTAAATGAAGGTAATTAAAAAGTTTAGCGTTTGGCATTATATAAAAGATAAATGGCTAAGATTCCAAAAGATATATTAGGAAACCATACAGCAACAATTGGTGGAAAATCAGATTGATTGGCCAATGTACCTAATACTTTATCAAAAAAGATAAAAACAAATGCTAATGAAATACCAACAGCCAGATTAACTCCCATCCCTCCTCTTCTTTTCATAGAAGAAACGGCTACACCAATAATGGTAAGAATAAATGCAGATACTGGTATACTCCACCTTTTATAAGCTACAACTTTATATCTATTGATATCAGATGACCCTCTTTTACTTTCTTTTTCGATAAACTTACTTAATTCTGTATAATTAAGAGTTTCTGCCACATACGTAACCGGGGTAAATTCATCAATATTAAAAGGTAAGACAGTATCCTTAGTTTTAGCTTTTTCGATAATATCCTTATTTTCTAATACAGTTCGTTTTACATAATCTCTCAATTCATAAATACTGTCTTTAAATACAATTCTCCTTGCAGATATTTTTGTCTTTAATCTATTACCGTCAAAATATTCTATTGTAAAATTAGTAGCAGATTTCTCTAAAGGTTTAAAGTTATTGGCATATAAAAACATACTATCATTAAGTTGTCGATATACGTTTTTAGTTTCCTGTACTTTTTTACCTTTTTTAAGGTAAGAATATTTAAATTCATTAAACCCTTGGCTAGCTTTCGGAGCCAAAAATAACCCCATAGCTAATGCGCCGAAACAAATAATAATCGCGCCTATCATATAGGGTCTAAGAAATCTCCAGAATGAAACTCCGGAGCTTAAAAAAGCTATAATTTCTGTTTTATTAGCAAGCTTAGAAGTAAACCAAATTACAGATAAGAATACAAAGAGAGGAAATAGTAAATTGGCAAAATAAACGGTAAAGTCAAGGTAATATCCTACAACAGCATCAAGAGGAACCTGATGTTCTAGCATATTATCAATTTTTTCTGAAAGATCTACTATTATTCCTATAGGTATAAAAAGCAGAATCATTGTAAAAAATGTCCCCAGATATCTTTTAAGTATGTACCAGTCTAGTATTTTCAATCTATAATCTTTTATCCATTTGTTTAACCATCATGTTTTTCCAGGAATTAAAATCACCGGCTAAGATATGTTTTCTCGCTTCGCGAACCAACCACAAATAAAAACCTAAATTATGTATTGTTGCTATTTGTTTTCCTAATAATTCATTTACCGAAAAAAGATGTCTTAAATACGCCTTAGAATACTCGGTATCTACAAAAGTGATAGCCATTTCATCTATTGGTGAAAAATCATCTTCCCATTTCTTATTTTTTATATTAATAGTTCCATGTGCTGTAAACAACATCCCATTACGTGCATTACGTGTAGGCATTACACAATCAAACATATCTACACCAAGGGCAATATTTTCTAAAATATTAATAGGTGTTCCAACCCCCATTAAATATCTTGGTTTATCTTCTGGCAAAATATCTGTTACTACTTCTGTCATTGCATACATTTCTTCTGCCGGTTCTCCTACAGATAATCCTCCAATTGCATTACCAACAGCTCCAGCATTTGCAATATATTCTGCCGATTGTTTTCTAAGATCCTTATATGTACTTCCTTGCACTATTGGGAAAAAAGCCTGATCATATCCATATTTAACAGGAATTTTTTCTAAATGTTGCATACAACGGTCTAACCACCTATGAGTCATATGCATACTTCTTTTCGCATATCGATAATCACAAGGATAAGGTGTACACTCATCAAATGCCATTATGATATCGGCACCAATAGTTCGTTGGATCTCCATCACATTCTCTGGAGTAAACACATGATATGATCCATCGATATGAGATTTAAACTTTACGCCTTCCTCTTTTATTTTACGATTAGCAGATAAAGAATATACTTGGTAACCTCCACTATCGGTAAGGATATTTCGGTCCCAGTTCATAAATTTATGTAACCCCCCAGCTTTTTCTAAAATAGGAGTTTGAGGTCTTAGATATAAATGGTAGGTATTTCCTAAAATAATATCGGGATTAATATCATTTTTCAATTCTCTTTGGTGTACTCCTTTTACGGTAGCAACTGTTCCTACCGGCATAAAAATCGGAGTTTCTATACTACCGTGATCTGTACTTATTTTTCCTGCTCTCGCTTTACTTAGAGAGTCTTTGGACAAAAGGTCAAATTGCATAATTCCTGTTTGGTGGAGCGCAAAGATAACTAACTAAAATCACATTGATCAATTTAGGTTTTCTAAAACTTTTTGTTATTAACATCAGTTTCTTAATTAAAAGCAGTCTATACATTTTGTCACCGTATACAAAACCTGTACTTTTGAAGCTTTATTATCAAGAAATCAGCAATATAATGCCAAAAACAAAACAATTAGAGGATTTTGCAACACAAGTACGTAGAGATATTTTACGACAAGTACACAAAGTAAATTCTGGTCATCCAGGAGGATCTTTGGGCTGTACAGAATTTTTTGTTGCCCTGTTTCAAGAAGTTTTAGATCGAAAAGATGATTTTGATATGGATGGTATCGATGAAGATATCTTTTTCTTATCTAATGGTCATATTTCGCCAGTCTATTATAGTGTATTAGCGCGAAGTGGGTATTTCCCTGTAGAAGAGTTAAACACGTTTAGGCTAATTAACAGTAGATTACAAGGACATCCAACAACTCATGAAGGGCTTCCTGGTATTCGTATTGCTTCTGGATCATTGGGACAAGGGATGTCTGTAGCCTTGGGTGCTGCACAAGCAAAAAAATTAAATAATGATTCTCACCTGGTATACAGTCTTCATGGTGATGGAGAGCTTCAGGAAGGACAAATTTGGGAAGCAGCTATGTATGCTTCCGGAAAAAAAGTAGATAATCTTATTGCTACCATAGATTATAATGGTAAACAAATAGATGGTGCTACCGATGATGTTCTTCCACTAGGAGATCTAAAAGCAAAATTTGAAGCTTTTGGCTGGGATGTTATGGAAATTAAGGAAGGTAACAATATTTCTGCAGTTATTGAAGGCTTAAAAGAAGCCAAAAGCAGAACTGGTAAAGGAAAACCTGTTTGTATACTAATGCATACTGTAATGGGTAATGGAGTCGATTTTATGATGCATACTCATGCATGGCATGGTAAAGCTCCTAACGATGAACAACTAGAAATTGGATTAGCACAAAATCCTGAAACTCTGGGAGATTATTAAAGATCATAAAATGAAAATAGTTAAACTAGCATTCTTTGTATTCTTTGTATTAACATCTGTTTCTTCCTTTAGTCAAAAAATAGTAATCGATTATTTTGTTGATTATGAAATTGAAACTAAAAATAAGAAAGATACTATCACTATAGGATTTAGTAAAAATGGTGATTATTTGTACACCGACTCTGATGCTTTGGTAAAAAGTTTTCAAAGATCAGTATTTAAAAGACGAAATACCGATATTAAAAATTCTGAAATGCATATTGTTTTTGATATCAAAAAACAGTTTGTCTATTTTCTAATGACTTTTGATAAAAATGAGTTCTTTATGAAAATGAATGTTAATGATTTTATCCCTTCTCCAAAAAATAAATCTCCATTTGATGGTATAACACAATTTATTTTTGAAAAAACGGAAGATAACATTCAAATTGAAAATAAAGATTACAACATTCACCAATTATATCCTGATAGTGAACCGGAAGAAAAAATTAAAATTGCTTATTCTAAAGAGATGAAATTTAACAATTCTATACTTTTGAATTCAATTTACAAAATGATGTCGGGTTCTAATACATCAGAAGATATTAAAATACCAAAAATGAATGGGGTTATATTATATCTTGCCAGTAAAAATAAAACTTTAATCAAGGCAGTAAAAACAGATAGTAATCCCAAAACTTTAGATATTAACTTTAGTTATAAAATAACAGAATGAAAAAATATATAGACACAGGAAAAAAAGATACTCGTTCTGGTTTTGGAGCCGGTTTAGAAGAATTAGGTAAAACTAATGAAAATGTAGTGGCATTATGTGCTGATTTGATCGGTTCTTTAAAAATGGATGCTTTTATTGCGAATCATCCAGAGCGTTTTTTCCAGATTGGTATTGCTGAAGCAAATATGATGGGAATTGCTGCAGGATTAACTATCGGCGGTAAAATTCCTTTTACAGGAACGTTTGCGAATTTCTCTACAGGACGTGTTTATGATCAAATTCGTCAATCTATAGCCTATAGTGATAAAAATGTGAAAATTTGTGCTTCGCATGCTGGTTTAACACTAGGAGAAGATGGAGCAACTCACCAAATTCTGGAAGATATTGGTCTTATGAAAATGCTACCAGGAATGACAGTAATCAATACATGTGATTACAATCAGACTAAAGCTGCCACCATAGCAATAGCAGATTACCAAGGTCCTGTTTATTTAAGATTTGGAAGACCAAAAGTTGCCAATTTCACACCAGAAGATCAAAACTTCGAAATCGGAAAAGCAGTATTATTACAAGAAGGAACCGATGTTACTATAGTTGCTACTGGCCATTTGGTATGGGAAGCTTTACAAGCAGCAGAGTCTTTACACGAACAAGGAATAAGTGCAGAAGTTATTAATATACATACTATAAAACCACTTGATGATGAAGCAATTCTAAATTCGGTAAAGAAAACCGGATGTATTGTTACTGCAGAAGAGCATAACTTTTTAGGAGGTTTAGGAGAAAGCGTTTCAAGAGTTTTAGCGCAGCACAATCCTGTCCCTCAAGAATTTATTGCTACAAATGATACTTTTGGAGAAAGCGGAACACCAGATCAGTTAATGGAAAAATATGGCTTAAACGCAGAAGCTATAAATAAAGCCGTGTTAAAAGTCGTAAAAAGAAAATAATAGTATTTTTAAAATATTAAGAAAACCTTCTGATTTATTTCAGAAGGTTTTTTGTTTCTACAAAAAATAAAAGATAAAGATATTCGTTCTTTATAGACTAGCCTTTATACCAAAATCACTCAAATTATTTATTAATCTTTAAATCTGGATTACATAATAGATAATCTATTACAGTTTGAAGTAGCTTCAAACCTTGATGATGTTACACTATATTTTTTGGTGTAGACGTAGTGAGCGCCTTGCAAAAACTAAAAAAACATTAGGTTGTATTGCTTTTTGAACCTTCGTAATAAAACTCTATTAGATAATCCTGGTTGAAGCAAAAATTATTTTATAATGAAAAATGTGTTTATTTTTTTTATGCTACTTACTTCTTGCGCCATACTTGCCCAGGAAAAAAGAGTAACTTTTGGAGTAAAAGGAGGGCTTAATTATGGAGATAATGGTAAAATTGAAATTACTGATGTTACAAGAACAACAGCAGATGATCGGGTTGGGTATCACCTAGGGGTGTTTTTAAGAGGAAAACTAACCGATAACATTTATCTCAAACCAGAATTACAATACACAGTAAACAATAGTTCCTACAAACTTGTAAATACAGAGCTCGATTACACGATAAAAAAGTTAGATTTACCCATTCTTTTAGGGGTTTCTGTTCTGGGACCAATACATGTTTTTGGAGGTCCGGCATTACAGTATATTGTCGAAACAGACCTGGAGGATGTACGACTTGGTGATGTTAAAAACGAGTTTACCGTTGGGTTACAATTTGGGGCAGGCGTACAATTTGGTAGATTTAATGCAGATATACGTTATGAGCGCGGACTTAGTAAAAATACAGCAAAATCAATAGACGAAAGTATACGAGTAGATTCTAGACCAAATCAACTCATTATAGGTCTTTCTCTAGACTTATAGGTTTAAAATTTGTTATAAAAAAACTCCGATTTTTCAATCGGAGTTTTTTTTTATTCGTTTTTTAAATCCCTATCATCGGCATCCAGATGATTTTTTATGCCATCACCATCATCATCATAAAATGTAATTTCATCCGGAGTAATAATTCCATCATTATTAGCATCATTAACCGTTATTTCATCTTTGGTTAGTGTACCATCTCTATCATCATCATTATCTACATAATCTGGAGCAGAATCTTTATCTGTATCATCATCTACATCCCTTAATAACAAACGATCCCCATCTATATCTTCTAAATAAGACGGCAAACCATCTCTATCATGATCAGCTTGATTTACCTTATACAATTGAATATTAAAAATTAAAGGAGAATATGCAGGGATACTTGGACGAGCTTCATTAAAATAAGCTAAACCAGAAGGCATAAACACAACCAAATTTCCTTGACCTGTATGCGTAACTGTACCATCACTATTCTCAACAAAGCTTGAGGCTCCTTTAAAATCTACCAATGATTCTCTAAAACCCTCTACAACAGATACCAAATCAAACCACACAGGATTTACAGCACTATCAAATATTTTATTAGAACTCTTTGGCTTATACAGCAATTCTCCCTGATACGTCACTAGAGTAGAATCTGCAAAAGTAGGTTGATGTGCACCCCCGCCTTGATTCAAATTTAGGATATACAACGTATATTCAACATCACTCCTTGTAATCTTTTTAGTTGTTAAAAGAGGAGAATCCAAAATTGATTGTTCTCCTATATTAGCATCAGCTATTGTATCTAACTTTGCAATCTGGTATTCTGCAGTGGCATCATTATTTACAAACACGTCTTCTAGAGTATAAAAATGTGTTCTTAAATAGTCCTGAAGCGCTGCATCATCGGTTATTTGTTGTTCTCCTCTATCTCTTGGAGGAACGGCAGTTGCACCACCATCATCATCATCTTTTTTACAAGCATATAAAACCACCAAAGCTAGCACAATGGCACAGCTATATTTTATTACATTCATGTATTTACTTTTTTGAAGGCGCAAGATACGATTTTCTTGTACTTTTGTTTCACAATTATTTAATATAAAAACGCATTTTAATTATTTTTTATGCGAGTTGACAAATATTTATGGTGTATTCGATACTTTAAAACTCGAAGTATTGCTACAAAAGCGTGTAAAGATGGTAAAATTCGTGTTAACGGAGATATCATCAAACCTTCTAGAGATATCTATCCTATGGATAAAATCACTGTTCGTAAAAATCAAATTAATTATGAACTTGTGGTACTCGATACACCCGATAGTCGAATTGGAGCTAAACTCGTCGACATCTATCGTAAAGACACCACTCCAAAGGAAGCGTTGCAAAAATTAGATCTTTTAAGATATTCTAAAGATTATTACCGAAAAAAAGGTACCGGAAGACCTACTAAAAAAGATCGAAGAGATATCGATAATTGGTATTCTGATGGTGAAGTAAATGATAGCGAAGAATGATCCCAGATAAAGAATATTGGAAATATCGCTATCAAAATAAACAAACGGGATGGGATATTGGTTTTGCGTCTCCTCCTATCATCAATTATTTTGATCAGTTAACCGATCGTGATCTTAAAATCCTTATTCCTGGTTGTGGTAATGCCTACGAAGCAGAATACTTATTTAATCAAGGGTTTAAAAACATTTATATATTAGATCTTGTTGAAGATGTATTACAAAGTTTTAAACGACGATTACCCGAGTTTCCTTCAGAAAAATTAATATGTGACGATTTTTTCGGTTATCAGAACAAATTTGATTTGATTATAGAACAAACTTTTTTTTGTGCATTACCGCCTAAACGACGCCAAGATTATATTAATAAGGCTTCAAGCCTTCTTTCTAAAAAAGGAAAACTTGTAGGGCTCCTATTTGATAAAGAATTTGAACATGATGGACCTCCTTTCGGAGGGAATAAAAAAGAGTATGAGCTCCTGTTTTCTCAATCTTTTACTATAAAAACATTAGAAAACTGTTATAATTCTATAGAACCACGCATAGGTAACGAACTCTTTTTTATATTTGAAAACCCATTATAAATTTTTATAAAACTCTATTTATAATTAAGAAAATCATTAGTAATAGTTTATTTATACCATTATAAATAGCAATCAACAATTCTGAAGTATGCAAACCGACAACAATATAATTCTTACTCACGAACAAA
Source organism: Aquimarina megaterium XH134 (assembly GCF_000520975.1). Lineage (GTDB taxonomy): Bacteria > Bacteroidota > Bacteroidia > Flavobacteriales > Flavobacteriaceae > Aquimarina > Aquimarina megaterium. Next base: position 220,746 of record NZ_JACB01000031.1, on the reverse strand, counting down.
TACAACACAAAATAAAACGTATTGCTTATCAGATTTATGAAACTAATGTTGATGAAAAAGAGATTGTAATTGCTGGGATAGCAGAAAACGGATATATATTTGCCCAACGGTTAAAAGTTATATTAGAAAGCATCTCTAATCTAAAAGTGACATTATGTGAGGTTACTATGAATAAAAAGTCCCCTCACAATACCGTTAAAACTTCAATAGAAGCGGCTGAGTATCAAAACAAGCCTATAATTCTTGCAGATGATGTACTTAATTCGGGCACTGCTCTTATTTATGGTGTAAAACACTTTCTTGATGTTCCTCTTACCAGGTTTAAAACTGCGGTTTTGGTTAATCGAAATCATAAGAAATACCCAATTAAGGCTGATTTTAAAGGAATTTCTTTATCTACCTCTTTACATGAACATATCATTGTTAAGTTTGGGGATGAGGATCTCGCTATTCTAAAATAAAAAGGTTTTAATTTCTTTACTTATTTGATCCTCACTTTTTTGATCAGTGATTACTTTGTAATCAGCTTGATTATAGTAAAACGATCGCTCAAACAAATGTTTACGAACAAAATCTTTAAGTTCGTTTGATGTAGTAATATGAGAAATCAATGGTCGTTTATCTTTTTCTACAAATAACCTTTTTGTTAATTCATCTAATGAAGTTTGTAGATATATACTTTTTGCATTTTCATTATTCGTTATAGTTTCCAGATTACCCGCAAAACAAGGTGTACCTCCTCCTAGAGAAATAATGGTGTTTTTATAAGTCTCTAACACCTCTTTAAGGTATAAAGATTCTTTTTTTCTAAAATATATTTCGCCCTGATCGTCAAAAATCTTTCTAATTGATTTTTTTTCTTGATTTTCTATAAAATCATCCAAATCCAGATAATTCAATTTCATTTTAGCAGCCAAATCCCTGCCTACCAGGGATTTTCCGCTTCCCATGTACCCCATTAAAACTATATTCATACTATAAAAATTAAATAGATATTGCTCAAAAAAAACATCATTTTAAATAAAACGCAAATTTATATGAATTTCTTCTTGAAAAATAAATTAATGATAGTATATTTGCACCCGCATTCAAGGAAAAAAAGAATGTATGACCGGGTAGCTCAGTTGGTAGAGCATCTCCCTTTTAAGGAGAGGGTCCTGGGTTCGAGCCCCAGCCCGGTCACAGTAAATAAATAGTAAATTATTATTTATTCAGTTCTTAAAAATATTTGATAATAAAATTATCAATGACCTGGTAGCTCAGTTGGTAGAGCATCTCCCTTTTAAGGAGAGGGTCCTGGGTTCGAGCCCCAGCCCGGTCACTAAAAAGTATCGTAATCTTTACGATACTTTTTTAGTTTTATGTTATATTGTAGTATGCATACTGCCCAGGTGCTGGAACTGGTAGACAGGCATGGTTGAGGGCCATGTGTCCATTAGGGCGTGCGGGTTCGACTCCCGCTCTGGGCACAATTAATTGTATAATGTGTGTTTGTAAAGATGATACACACACAATATTATTCATTTCTTAGAAAATTACATTCTTCAAAATTACCAATACCCTTTTTTCAATTGATCAAAACACCCAATCGCAAGAAAATCTTTCTTTTTGGTTTACATACTTCAATAAAAAATTACGTATTTCCACGTATTTGGAAAAACAACAACTCTAACTACCTTTGATTCATAAGGTTATAATTTAAACTCATAACTATAACCAATTAGATATTCAACACTAAAAAAAATATTATGAATCCTTTTAAAACCAAAATCAGATTTAACATCAGAGTAGTTCTTAATTTTTTATCAAGCCTTCCCGGAGCTTGTAGTCATGCTATTCACAGATAAAGATGTTACACTTATAAAAAATAGTTTTTCCATATTTCATTTGTACAACCCTTAAAACCTATCAACCATGAGAACTAACATAAAGATCAATGATTATTTTTTTGCAAAACTCTGTTTATTATTTAGTGCGGCCTCACTTATTGCAGTTATAATGATGATTTAAAAAACAAACAAGGGCAAATAGATTTTTACACAATACAAACTCAACTATACGCTAAAATCGATCCTTGTAAATAAGAATCTTCTGGTACATTCTAATTGTTATGTTTTTTCAGAAATACACCAATTGATTTCTGATAATTACGAATTTCTATCTTACCAATTAGTGTAACAAGTATTCTAAGTATCCTATAACTCCTAATTCTTTTCCTTATTACATGCAGTTCTCGCAGTTTTATTACTATAAAAATAGTAATAAAACTACATTTATAGTAATATTACTAAAATTATAGTTACATTTGCTATATGAGAGATTTAACAAAAGCAGAAGAGCAAATAATGCAATACCTCTGGAAACTGGAAAAAGCATTCCTAAAAGATATAGTTGATGCGTTTCCTGAACCTAAACCAGCCTACACAACGATATCAACAGTTATAAGAACTTTGGTTACAAAAAAATTTATAAACTATAATTCATATGGCAGAGTTCGTGAATATTTCCCTTTGGTGTCGAAAGAGGTATATTTTAAGAATCATTTTAAGCACGTAGTTGGTAACTTTTTTAGTGGCTCTATAAGCAAATTTGCACTTCATTTTGCTAATGATGAAGATTTAAACTTATCTGAACTAGAAAAAATGAAGACATTAATTGAAGAAAAAATAGACAAACTAAAAAAAGAAAATGAATAATTACTTAATATACCTACTAGAAGTAAGCTTCTGTTTTTCGATTTTATACATTGTGTTTTATTTGTTTTTACGGAAACTAACTTTTCATAAAGTTAATAGGATTATACTATTAATTTTAATACCTCTTTCATTAATTCTTCCAGTTTTGAATGAAGTAGAGCTACCTTTTAAAAAAGATCCTATTAATATTTCTGGATTTGATGAATTCATATCAATTGATCATCTCACGGTAACTAATCATAAAGACAAAATCATAGCCCCCGGAAGCAACATGAATATCATTGATTATATATTGATACTTTACTGTATTGGCTTTGTGATATGTACAATTCGATTGTTGGCTCCTATAATACGATTATATACAATAAAGAGAAAATCTAAAACCTATATCAAAGAGGGTTATCATTTTATCATTGCAGATGTACCCGCAATATTTTCTTTTTTTAATTGGATTTTTATTCCAGAGAGCAAAATAAATGATTACGAACAACCCATCATTGATCATGAAAAAGTTCATAGTAAATCTCTACATACTATAGATTTAATTCTCACTGAAATTTATATCGCTTTACACTGGTTTAATCCTTTTGTATATTTTTTCAAAAAATCAATTATAGCTGTCCACGAATTTCAAGCAGATCAGACTGTAATCAATACGCAAATTAAAAAATCATATTACCTAGAACTCTTATTTAAAAACATAACAGCAAAGCAATCTATCAAATTATATAGTTATTTCAATCAATCAATTATCAAAAAACGAATAGACATGATCACAAAAAACCATTCTACTAAAACAAACATTATACGATATACAGCACTAATTCCTGTTCTTCTTTTTCTTCTAATGGCTTTTACAAAACCTATACATGAGTCAGAAGATGAATTTGATTATACTATTGTACAATCCATAAATACTGAAATAGACACAAAAAAACCTCCTTCCATTTTTCCTGTAAAAAATGGTTCTACTAAAGACATCACAGCATCTTTTGGCAAAAGTTTTACACATCCTATTGATAAGAAAAAAATAGTTCACGGAGGTATTGACATTAGAGCAAAAGAAGGTGTTCCTGTTTTAGCAACAGCAGACGGTATAATTGCAAATGCTTCTTCAGAAGATGATTGGGGTAATTTAATAGTAATATCTCATGCAGATGGTTACGAAACCTGGTATGCGCACTTACAAGGTTTCAATATCAAAAATGGTGAAAAAGTTAAAAAAGGGCAGATTATTGGGTATGTAGGAAGTACCGGTAAATCAACAGGATTTCATCTTCATTATGAAGTACGATTAAACAAAGAAAGAGTAAACCCTATGGATTACTTTAAAAAATAAGGTACCATAATTAGATTGTTTAAAAGATAGACAGGGATACATGTACCCCTGTCTATTATTGTACTAAACTAATAATACAAACTCAACTATAGGCTAAAATTAATTCTTGCAAATAAGAACCTTCCGGAATATCCAAATTGTGATGTTCTTCGAGAGTACACAAACTGGTCCCCGGCAGTTCCTCCTGCTCTATTTTCATCGGGATATACATCTAACAAATTATTGGCTCCTATGGTGACATTAAGGTTTTCAAAAATCTTTGCAGAAACAGAAAGATCGGTTACGATTTTCCCTCCATAAATAGCATCATCACTAACCACAGTTCCTTCGACTCTTGGATCTCCGTTAAAATCATCTGGGTCGGTTACTTCTCCAAAGAATACGTTTCTTAATAACACATTATATCTTCCGATAGATAATGCATTGGTAAGGCTTACCTTTGTTCTGGGCTGTGCCAACGTTAAAAAAGCTTCTTCCTGCGCATCAAAGAAGTTTCCTCCCTGACCCGCATTAGCAATTCTAGCAGGGACTCTAATCTCCTCTACTTCGGTTTCGGCAAAGGTTGCTGACAGATCATTTTTCAGTGTTGCATTTTCGCCAAAATTAGCTTTGTGAGAAACCACAACATCTATACCTTGAGATTTGGTATCAATTGCATTCACAAAGAAACGTGCGCTGGTAGCTCCTGCATCTTCAAATATCTGGGTAAGCTCTGCATCTCCTCCATTTCCAAAACTACCACTATATACAATCCTATCATCTATATTAATTAGATAGGCATCTGCAGTAATTGTAAAATTCTGGATTTTTGCTGTAAGTCCAATACTATAACTATCTGAGGTCTCTTCTTTTAATTTTGCAATACCAATTAAAGTTGCTGCCCTACTATCATTGGTAAATGTACCTTGTTCAAAAGGTTGATTATCTACAAATACTGTACTGGTTCTACTAAAAAATTGCTGATGCAATGATGGCGCTCTAAATCCTGTACTATTGGCTCCTCGAACCGAAAAATTATCGGATATCTTGTATCGGGTGGCTAGCTTATAGTTAAACGTATCTCCAAAATCAGAGTAATTCTCATATCTTCCTGCTAAACTAACCAACCATTGCTTTGTAAAATCAACTTCGAGATCAATATAGCCTGCAATACTATTTCTATATTTATCGGTTTCGTTATTCGGGTCATATCCTCTAAACACTTGTGAACCGCCACCAAGTACAGCTCCCGTGAAATTATTTCGAACTAATTGATCATCGGGAGTAGTACTGGTTACGGGGTTTCCGTTAATATCATAGCTGGTATATGAAGCTTCTTCTCCTGCTGTAATCGAATAGTTTTCTACTTTGTATTCTGCTCCCATTGCGACATTAAATCCTTCAAAAATATCTTCATGAAACTTACTAATATCCAGATTAGTTGTATTCTGCATAAAACTTAATGCTCCTGCATCAAAGGTTCTGGGTGTTGCAACACCCAAAGTTCCATTACTAGAATTACCAACAGTAATATCAAAAGTATTAATCCCATATGTATTCGAAAAATCTACACTCCAATCCTTAATTTTACCTTTGATTCCCAGAGCGATAGATTTGTCAACAATATCTGTTCCTATATTAGGTAAAAATCCATTAGGAAATGCTGGTGTATTAGCCCTGCCATCTCCTTGTGCTGGTCTTCTGTAAAATCCAGATGCCAATCCTTGTCGGTAACTAATCCCACCAAAACTATAAATTTCGGTATCATCACTTAGCGGGATAGACATATTGGCGAAGAATTTCCCTTCTCTTAATTTAGCTGTACCTACTTTAAATCTAAAATCTGAACGTGTTAATCCACGAGCTGCTAATTCTGCCTCATCGACATCGATATCCAATAATCCTCTGAAGGTATCTACATCTGCAGGATTATTTACATCTAAAGCAGCAATCTGATCCTTAACACTCTGATCCAGGTATGAGATTCCTTGAGCAGCGGTTTGATAATCTGCCAACGTCATTTCTGCAACATTTCCTCCTCCTGCTGCAAAAACACGTTCTGCACCATGAAATCCTTTAAAAATATCTCCTTGATAATCGCGATTACGTAATGCCGGTTCTCTGGTAGAAAGTGATCCTGTAAAATTGATGAATCCTCCGTTTTCTCCTAAAGCCAATCCGTAATTTGCTTCCAGTTTTACTTTCTCTCCATCACTACCTCCATCAAACTGATTAGAGTTTTCACTAAAATTAGCTCCAGTGGTAAGAGTTACATCTAATTTTCCGGTTGCTTTTTTCAGTACAATATTAATTACGCCGGCAATCGCATCAGAACCATATTGAGCTGCGGCTCCATCTCGTAAGACTTCGATTCTTTGAATAGCAGCAGTAGGTATCGCATTCATATCTGTACCTACACTACCTGCTCCTACTGTACCATTTACATTAACCAATGAAGTATTATGCCTTCTTTTTCCGTTAATCAATACCAAAACCTGATCAGGTCCTAAACCACGTAAAGAAGCCGGATCAATATGATCTGTCCCATCAGAGACAGTTTGGGTCTGCGAAGTAAATGAAGGAGCTGCATAATTTAAAATTTCATTAATTGAAGTCTGTGGTCCTTGAGTAGCCATTTGAGTAATATCGATAACATCGATTGGTACAGCAGTCTCTGTAGCAGTACGACTAGGATTTCTGGATCCTACAAGAATTACATCATCTAATTGTGCAGCAGCATCTTTTAATACGATCTCTATAAAATCTTTAGCTGTTACATCTACTTCTGTAGTTTCAAAACCAATATAAGAAACAATCAAAGTATTGTTTTCTCCTGATACATTAATTGCAAAATTACCGTCAAAATCTGTTTGGGCTCCAACTGTAGTTCCTTTTACCAATACATTTGCTCCTGGTAATGGATTGCCATTAGAATCTTTGACATTTCCCTTAATTTCGCGTTGTAGTTTTATCTGCTCATTGAGTAGATGAGTTTTTTTCAGTATTACTTGTTTTCCGATAATAGAATATGAGATATCTGTATTGTCAAACAAAAGTTCCAGAACTTTATCCAGAGTTTCTTTATTAACTTGGATTGTAGCCCTTTGATTTAAATTTACCTCATCATTAATGTAAAAAAACTTATATGATGTTTGACTTTTAATTTCTTCGAGGACCTCTAATAATGGTGTTTCCTCGAAATCAAGTTCTATTTTGCCTTGTGAAAAGCCAGAAGTTGCCATCATCTGAAAGATGGAAAAACTAAACAGAACCAGTGTGAGTTTCATTTTTAATACAATTGATTGGCACGCTAGGTGTGAAAATAGCGCACGATTACCCATTTTTTTCATATTTTTGAAAAGTTTGATTGTTAAGTACTCAGTTAAATAATAATCGAATCAGTAAGGGAAGTGTAGCAGCACTTCCTTTTTTTTACGGATTGATTGTAATATTCTTACCTTTTATTTCATATGTAAATTTTAAAGTTTCTGAAAATGTTTTCAGGATTTCTTCGATATTTTCTACATCAAATTCTCCTGTAAAACGTGTATTGTTTAATTTGTTGTTATGGCTTGTTATCGAGACATCATAGCTGCGCTCTATCCTTTTAAATGCGTCTATAAAAGATTCGTTTTGCAGTATAATCTTTTTATCCATCCAGGAAGTATATAATGATGTATTCACCTTTTGTTTATGCATAACTTTTTTATCCTTACTAAAAATTGCCTGATCATTAGGTACTAGCTGTAATGAGTTTGTATTCTCATTTTGATCATTAACAACCACAGCACCTTCTACCAAAGTTGTTTTTACCGTAGCATCTTCGGTATAAGACGATACATTAAACTGGGTTCCTAAAACTTCTACATCTATAGTTTCTGTTTTTACGATAAACGGTTGTGCTTTATTTTTGGTAACATCAAAAAAAGCTTCTCCTTTTAGATATACTATTCTGTTTTCTTTTGTAGACGTAAAATGTTGTGGAAATTTTAGACTACTAGCCGCATTTAACCATACTTTGGTTCCGTCGGATAATGTGAGTTGAAACAATTTTCCTTTGGGGATAGAGATTTCAATATACCTGGTTTCGGTTACCTCGCTCTCTGGCTGGACAATAAATTGATCCTGATTTTTTTTACCAATCAAATTACCACTTGCATTTATTATATCTGCTTTATCATTAAAATCAGTATACGTGACTGTACCATCTGCCTGAACAATTTTAATTTTATCTACAGGTAAAGAATTAGCTTCGACAACATCGAGGCTTGTTGTAACGGTAGAAACATTCTGGGTAGTATAATAATACCCTCCAAGAAGTACTCCTCCCAAAACTGCTGCGTATTTTACTATCCTAGACCATGATTTTGGTTTAATTACCTTCGTTTCTTTTTTATCAATAGCATGTAAGAAACGATCATACGCAAAATTAGGATCTGCTGGTAGCTCTTCGTTTGTCGCATACCAATTCTTTATTTCTTGCTTAAAAAGGATTTCATGCTCAGGGTCTTGGGCCAGCCATTGTTGCAATGCTTCTCTATCTGATGGCGAAATATCTCCTTCCAGGTATTTTTTAATTACTGTTAAATAATTATCCATTCTTCATTTTTTCTATTTAAAAGATGCAGAAAAACCATAAATCCCCTACTTTATTTTATTTTTTTTAATTTAGTCCGTGATTTTTATAATGAAAAAAGATAGTCAAAACATAGAAAAATTACTGATTCAGGGGCTTACAGACGGAAATCAAGACAGCTACAAAATAATATTTAATCAATATTATTCCTGGTTGTATAATTACGTTTATAAACTTTCTAATAATTCGTCATTATCCGAGGATCTAGTACAAAATGTTTTGCTTAGACTTTGGGAAAAAAAATCAACCATACGAATAACCACATCCTTAAAGAATTACCTTTTCAGAGCTTGTCATAATGAATTTCTAATGCATTTACGGCAACAAAAAAAAGAATACGATGCTTTAGATTCTCTAAGATGGGAAGCCATATTTGAGATGTATAGCAGTGAAGAAGAAAACCAATTAGACTCTGATTGGTTAAAACTCGAAAAAGCTATCGAACAGCTTCCTAAAAAATGCAGAGAAGTATTTAAACTAAGTCGTTTAGAACAAAAAAAGCACAAGGAAATAGCTGATATTTTAGGTATCTCTACTAAAACTGTCGAAATTCATATTAGCAAGGCTTTACGCTTCTTAAAAACTAATGTTTCTATTTTCTTCTTCTAAACCTTCTATTGTAGAATATACAGTGAAGTAGTATCTCTAAGGTTTACTATACATTATAGTACTGCAAACTATCTTAATACAACACTGTTAACTTCTGGTTATTATTAACAAATTGCTAAAAACTGTTCATTTTTTAACACAAAAAGATACTATTTTAACAATTTTTGAAAAAAAAAGTATTTTCTTTTTCTTAGTTTTGTTTAACAATTTTATAAAAAAAGTGAACAATATTAAACAAACATTCAGTATTAAAGATTTAGAGAATCTTTGTGGTGTAAAAGCACACACTATAAGAATATGGGAAAAAAGATACAATTTACTTTCTCCAGATCGTACTAATACCAACATAAGGACATACAATTTAAAAAACCTTCAAAAGCTGCTTAATGTTACTTATTTGGTAAACAGTGGGTACAAGATATCCAGGATTTCTAAATTAGATACAGAAGAAATTAATGAATATGTAAGGAGTATTGTATCTGACAATAGCGTTAAAAATCAGGCTATAAACTCCTTTAAAATTGCAATGTTAAATTATGATCTCGAGTTATTTTTAGAGACATATTCTCAACTAGAAAGCAAAAGAAATTTTAAAGAAATTTTTGTTGATATTTTTATTCCTTTATTAAAAGAAATAGGATTATTATGGCAGACAGATACCATTAGTCCTGCACATGAGCATTTTGTTTCTAATTTAATAAAGCAAAAGCTATTACTAAATATTGAAAAGCTTCAATATTCTAAACCTACCAAAACTGATAGGGCTTTTATTTTGTTTCTTCCAGAAAATGAAATACATGAATTAGGCTTATTATATATTAATTACGAAATACTATTGCATGGGTATAAGGCTATTTATCTGGGTCCGAGCATTCCTTTAGATAGTTTACCAAATATGCTTTCTTTTCATGATGATGTTGTGTTTATATCCTATTTTACTATTAGACCAGAAAAAGACAATATCAGAAAATACCTTGAAGATTTTAATACAATTGTATGCGCCAATAGAGTCAATGAGCTATGGATGTTAGGCAAACAAATCATACATATTTCTAACCATACGGGACACAACCATCGTTATTTTGAATCGATTAGCTCATTAATTTCTGAGCTTTAATTTTATAATTATTTCAGTTATGTCTAAAAAGATAGTAATCATCGGTTCTGGGTTTTCATCGCTTTCTGCATCGTGCTATCTGGCTAAATTAGGATATGATGTAACTATTTTTGAAAAAAATGCAACAATTGGTGGTAGAGCCGGGCAATTAAAAAAAGAAGGGTTTACATTCGATACTGGCCCCTCCTGGTATTGGATGCCTGATGTATTTGAACGTTTTTTTAGAGATTTTGATAAGTCTGCCTCTGATTATTATACACTAGATAAATTACATCCTGCCTATAAAGTTTTTTTTAAAAACAATGAAAGCATTGCGATTGGTGATTCCTTAGAAAAAATATACGAAACCTTTGAAGCTGAAGAAAAAGGAAGTTCGATTAAACTACAAAAATTCATCAAAACTGCGCAGAATAATTATGAGATTGCAATTAAAGATTTGGTGTATCGACCAGGAGTTTCTTTATTAGAACTTGTTACAAAAGAAACAATTTTAAGAGTAGGTCAATTTTTTAGTACCATTTCTAAAGAGATTCGTAAAGATTTTAAAAGTAAAAAGTTAATCCAAATTCTAGAGTTCCCTGTACTGTTCTTAGGTGCGAAACCCAGTGATACTCCAGCTTTTTATAGTTTTATGAACTATGCTGATTTTGGACTGGGAACCTGGCATCCCAGAGGTGGAATGTATAGTGTTATAGAAGGGATTGAAGAATTGGCCAGGTCACTAGGCGTAACCATTCATACCAATGCATCTGTCGAAAAAATAGTAATCAAAAACAGTTGCGCTAAAGGTATTATTGTAAATGCCGAAAAAATAGATGCCGATATTGTATTATGTGGAGCAGATTATCATCACGGAGAAACATTACTGCCACCAGAGTATCGACAATATTCTGAAAAATATTGGGAGCGCAAAACTTTTGCTCCTTCTTCTTTGCTCTTTTATGTGGGATTTGATAAAAAATTACAAAATATTAACCATCACAATTTATTTTTTGATACCGATTTTGAACAACATACCAAAGATATTTATGATACTCCTAAATGGACTGAAGATCCTTTGTTTTATGCCAATTTTACTTCTTTAACAGATCCAAAATCTGCTCCCGAAGGTAAAGAAAATGGATTTTTCCTTATCCCATTGGCTCCTGGAATAGAAGATACCAACGAATTAAGAGAACGGTATTTTGATAAAATCATAACTCGTTTTGAAGCACTTACAAATCAAAATGTTCGAAATAACATTATCTTTAAAGAGTCCTTTTGCATTAAAGACTTTATAAAAGAATATAATTCTTACAAAGGAAATGCATACGGGATGGCTAATACACTTTTGCAAACTGCTTTCCTTAGACCTAAGTTAAAAAGTAAAAAAGTACAAGATCTATTTTTTACTGGGCAACTTACTGTTCCTGGTCCGGGTGTACCCCCATCTTTGATTTCAGGAAAACTGGTTGCAGGATTAATTCAGAATCATTACCAGTATGATAAAAAGTTAAAACATAGTATACCAATATAACAAACTCAATTAAACCTTAAACTCTATTCTATGAAGTCTATTTTTGATACTGTATCGCAAAGTTGTAGCAAAATTGTTACGAATTCGTATAGTACATCATTTTCGCTTGCTTCAAAAATGTTATCAGGCTCTATACGGCAGGATATATACAATATTTATGGTTTTGTGAGATTTGCGGATGAAATTGTAGATACATTTCACGAGTATGATAAAGAGAAATTATTTAATGATTTTGAAGAAGAAATGTACAAGGCAATCAAAAATAGAATTAGCTTAAATCCTATTCTTAATTCTTTTCAAAAGACGGTTCATCGATATAACATTAATCCAGAGCTATATGAAGCATTCATGAAAAGTATGCGACTAGATTTACATAAAACCAAATATTTAACAGATCAAGAATACAAAGATTATATTTATGGATCGGCAGATGTGGTTGGGTTAATGTGTCTGAAAGTTTTTGTGAATGGAAATCCTGAAAAGTATGCTACTTTAAAAGAAAGTGCGATGCATTTGGGTTCTGCTTTTCAGAAGGTTAATTTTTTACGGGATCTAAAAGCAGATTTTGAAGATCTTAATAGAACCTATTTTCCGAATCTAAATTTAAACGAGCTCGATGAAGATTCTAAGCTTAAAATTATTAAAGAAATAGAAGAAGATTTTAATAAAGCGTTACAAGGTATTCTAAAGCTTCCTGTTGAAGCAAAATTTGGGGTATATACTGCATTCGTTTATTATAAAAAATTATTAAATAAGCTTAAAAAAACTCCTTCTTTAGAAATAAAAAGCACACGTATACGAGTGTCGAATTATCAAAAATTTGGATTATTAGCAAAATCCTATTTCGACTATCGATTAAACTTAATTTAGCCGTATTTTTGTATAAAACCTATGTTGTGAAAATTTTTATCCAAATATTAGTTTTTCTTGCTGCCTTCTCTATCATGGAGTTTATGGCATGGTTTACTCATAAATATGTAATGCATGGTTTTTTATGGTCACTACATAAGGATCATCATCATAAAGATCATGGCAGTTGGTGGGAACGCAATGATTTGTTCTTTGTATTCTATGCTATTGTTAGTATGTCTTGCATTTTATTTCACGATGCGCAGACATTTTGGGTAGGCAGAGCAATAGGCCTGGGTATTCTAGCCTATGGTATTGCTTATTTTGTAGTACATGACATTTTTATACATCAGCGTTTCAAACTATTCAGAAAAACGAGCAATTGGTATGCCAAAGGAGTAAGAAGAGCTCATAAAATGCATCATAAAAATATAAAAAAAGAAAAGGGAGAATGCTTTGGTATGTTAGTGGTTCCTTTTAAATATTTTAAAAAATAGATTCTATTCGGCTAATAGATTATCGATAGTTTCTCTTACTTTGGTACTGTTCCAGTCTGCTGCACCAACTTTATCAATAATGATGTTTCCTTTTTTATCTAACAAATATGTTGCAGGTATCGTTTTACTCACAAAAGGTTTTGGGTGTTCTGATAATGATCTATAGATAGGATAACTATAGTTTTTATTCTTCATAAATTTATTTAATTCTGGATCATCATCTGTAGTTACAAAGAGAAACACCACTTCATCTTTATAATCGTTATATAATTTTTGCAAAGAAGGCATTTCTGCGATACAAGGAGGGCACCATGTAGCCCAATAATTGATTAAAACGACTTTGTCTTTGGCTGTATTAAAATTAGTAGATTCTGTATTTACTCCATGTAATTTCCAATCATATGATGCTACTTGTGTTCTTTCTTCTACTTTTACTATCCCTGGACTAAAAGAGAAGATTCTGGTTAAAAATATTTGCATCATTCCTCTTGTATTAGGAATAAAAAATAAAATTAATATGATTGCAAAAATCACATTAGAGATGTTCTTTTTATTAAACTTCATCTATCTAAATCTTTTGTTTTTCAGAACTCATATCATGAATTCATTTGATTTTTTTTATCTATAGCCGTAGATATTTTGGTTAGTAACAAAATCCTGAGCCACCTTACAAAGTTATATAAATAAATGGCTCTACATCTAAGCTATGATACAGACTTCATTTTTTTAAAATACTGGCTTCTCTTAAAATTAATAAAGCGCAATCAAAGATTGCGCTTTAAAACTAACAAAAAATAACAATGAACTATTATCTTGTTACACTTCCCGAAGGAAATGAAGCACTATTAAGCTCAAAGGTATAACTAGTAGGTGCGGTATCTGTACCAGCTGTACCCACCAAAGGTTTCAACAAAAATGGTGCTGTTGAATTATCTGGAAATGGTTCTACAGAAATCACAACCGTTTTTCCTCTAACATCTAATGGAAATGTTACTCCGTCTGGAGCATTTCTAAAAAAGTCTTCTCCTGGTAATTGTGGGCCATTAGAAGCGGTCTCACTAAACCCGTTAAGGGCTCCTGCATTATCATCTGCAGTATTATTCATTGTAAATGTTCCTGTAGAAAGAGGTACTCCATCTGCTACTACCCAACCTTCATATTTCCATCCTGCATCAAGAACTGGTAAAGTTAAATTCGCTGCTGGTGGCATCCCTGGAGTACCAAACCATACTCCAAATTGATCATTCCCATTATTAGCAGTTCCTGAAGCCTCATCTGTTGGGGTTCTTAAGAAAAATCCTCCTGCCGAAGCTGAAAAATCTCCTTCTCCTACAGGCCCTAACCCTACTGTTGCTGTATTACCAGTTCCAAAATCGCCTTTTAATAGTTTTGTATCCGATGGTGCCGGGTTTGGATCAGGATTAGGCTCTATTGTTAATACAAAAGCCGCCGCTGCCTTAAGTGATTCTGTATTTACCATGAAAGAAGTGCTAGATAATTCTCCCGCACTATTTACAGAAAATGTTCCTGTAGAAACCGGAGCTTCATTAACGATAATCCATCCTTCATAAAGGTAATCGCTTCCTAGGTCTTCTAATCCACTAAGATTAAGAGTTAAATTCGATTCTGTAGGTACATTTCCAGAATCATCATCATTGTTACAGGAAGAAAAAACACATCCTATAATCAGAGTACCTATAATTGCTTTTTTAAACATCGCTTTTTTTTTATGATTATTAGATCATAAAATTAACGACATTGAAGTTTTTAAAATGTTAGCCACCTAACATTAGGCAACATTTTTTAATCGAATCTCTTTTCTATTAAAATCTATGACGTTAGATTCCTTTAATTCGTTAAGAATAATGTTTAAGGTTGGTCTCGATGTACCGATAAGATGAGCTATATCTTTTTGGGTATAAGGATGTTCTATTACCATATCTCCTGTATATGGGCAACAATGCCCGTAGTCTTCTTTAAGCTCATTTAAGAACTCTAACAATCTTGTTTTGGTATCTTTAAAAAGCAGTAACTGTAGTCTTCTTTCTAAGCGTTTAAAACGCATACCAATAAATTTATAGATTCTAAGACTAAAAGATTGATTCTCGCGCATGAGTCCATGCATGGTTTCTACACCAATAGGACAAATAGAAGTTGTATTATCGACAGATTGCGCAAACTCTGTTCTTTTATTTTCTCCAAGAATTGCTTTTTCTCCAAAAATTTCTCCCCGGGTAAGGATCGCTTTTATTACTTCGTATCCATCTTCTGCATAGTATCCAATTTTTACTTTTCCTTTTTCTATAAGATATACTTTGTTTGCAGAATCTTCTTCAAAATAAATATAGTCGTTCTTTCGGTAAGCATCAAAGTCGTGATCTTTCTTATACCTTTTAAACTTATGAGGGCATAATACCTTAAAGAGATCTGAATCCTCAAAAAACCAGATTGCACTCATGATGATTATGTTTTATGATGTTAGTTTATCTACTTATGTCGTAAAACACTAAAATCCCTTACATTATTGTATCAGAAACCCCTTAAAAGCTTAATTTTAAGGAGTTTTGCGAATTTTATGATAATAAACTTGATTTATTGAGTAATTCTTTTACGAATAGTAGACAAATTATCTTCTATCAGTAACTCTCCATCTTTAAAAACAGTTTTTAACAATCCTTGATTTTCTTCTTGTTCAGAAACTTGATCTTTGTACCCTATTTTTCCTTGTTCCTCATATAGTTGAATACGTCCTTTTGCAGATTTTTTAGTACCATCATCTGTTATTGGGTCTTTAAATATTTCTCTTCCTTCGCCCTGCACTTCGACATAAGTAGCTTTCATTGCAAATCCAAAAGTGTCTCGGGTATTATATTGATATGTAAAACTTCCTATTCCCAGAACTACATTGGTAGAAGCAAAACCTTTAGCTTTTAATTTTTCACAAATCTGGGTTGCTCTTTCGATAGTAATACTATCTCCGTAGATAGCTCCAATCTTTGGACTCAACACTTTGTACCCCTGATCATTTATAGTTCCTCCAAATTCATCCCAAAGCAGTTCTATAACACCTTTTGCAACTATTGGATTCTTATGATCACAACCACAAATAATATCTACAGGATCGCCAGAATCTGGTCGGATAACAAGTTTGCCTTCTCTTTCGAGAATTTCATTTTTCAGCTTAGGTAAATATTCTGTTAGCACTTTCCAAAGATCCCAGGTATCAGATACTACAGATAATATTCCTGTAGGATATGTTTCTAGTAACCTTCTAAAAGTTCCTATTTCATCACCTTTACTTCCTGCACACATCACACTATGTTCTGTAGCATTTACGCTACCGATAACTAATTCTTTGGTAACATCTGCGTTATAATATGTTTCAAAAGCTTTTGCCACAGGTAATGTATCACTTCCAGAAAATGATAATGCATGTCCCATACCACTAAGAATTGAAGATTCTGTACCCGACATTCCTCGCATCGAGAAATCATGACCTTGCCAGGTAATAAACGCTATATTATCACGATCTGTTTCTAATGCAAAAGAGGATAAAATGCTTTGATATTGTTTTGCAATGGTTGCAGAAGTACAAGGTTGCCAGATAATATTAGACAATAAGGTTTCTAGATAATTGGTAAGCCAGAAAAATTCTGGTTTGGTATTCATTACTGTAAACATTGGTACTCGAATAGGAACTTCTGTCCCTTCTGGTAAAGCTTTGATTTCAATAGGAAGATATCTTAAATCGTGTAACTCTTCGATGTGTGTAATATCATAATCTGTACCTAGATAATGATCTACATATTTTTTATATTCTGCAACCACTTCTTCTTTGGGGAGATTAAAAAAGTGTTCATTAAATTGTTTGATTAAATATTCTTTAATAAAATACTGCAATCCAAAAAATACCACATTATCAATTCCTGCTATTCTACTTTTTCTAGGTGTCCAGTTCGAATACACAAAAGTAGTTCCGTTTGGATATTGCTCTTTATGCCCTAATTTATAACCGTCTGTTAATAGTAATGGATTCATCTTTATTTTATTTTGCGTTATTTATACGCAAATATAGATCATTTTTAATTATCACCAAAGTTATTTGTGTTTTTTCTATTTTACTTGTTTAAAAAGTCTGCTAATTTGCATGGTATAGCCAGTACAAAAATCTAGAATATTAAAACTAATAACTACACTGTTTCTAGTGAAATATAGACTACTAGTTTCTTCCTTGTTCATTAGGATATAAGGAAGGAAGCGGATCGCTCTGCCAATATTCTTTGGTATCGATATCCATAATGGTTAGCTTTCCTTTGAAACCTGCTCCTGTATCCATATTCCAAAGGTTATAAGCTTTTATGGGTGTATCTTTGCCGTATTCAATAGTAGGAGTATGCCCTATATAAATCTCAGAATAATGACTAAATCGTTTTGGTGGATCGTCTTTTAAAACCATTTTCCCAACTTTATCTGCTAGTAATGCTGATTCCCATAACGTTCGGTCCCAATAATAATTAGAATCATACTCCTCTTTTCCTACTCCATGCATAGATGTGAATCCTGCATGTACAAAAAGTCTACCCTCTTCATCCAGGTAATAATCCTTCAGTGTATTAAAAAACTCCTTATGTGCTTCTTTGGTAAGTAAACCCGATTGAACATAACTACTGATTGTTTCTTTTCCTCCATGTGCCAACCATACGGGGTTGGTTGCTCCTTTTTCTAGCCATAACCCGCACCACAGGTCATGATTTCCTCGTATAAAAACACATGTATTGGATACAGAAAGATGTATAAGTTCTTGTATTACCTTAGCCGATTCGCTCCATCCATCTACATAATCTCCTAAAAAAATGAGTGTATCTTCTGAAGTTACATTTGCTCGCTTTAAAACTTGAAGTAAAGCCTTGTATCCACCATGTATATCACCGATTACTAAAGTCCTGTTCATCTTACGGTTTTTCTCAATTTTTACTATATCTTTTTATAGTAATCTATACATTATATCTGTTCTTAAAACATATTTTGTTCCAGACAATATTGGTTTTCCCTCATGACGCAACGGATGGTGAAATACCAAAGCATCACCAAGTTTTGGATTAACAGTAATCCCTTCTTCAAAATAAGTCTCCCCTCCTTCGAAATCATCGTTAAGATATATCAAAAATGAGAAGAAACTGCATTCATTTTCACTTCGTTGATAACTACCATCTCTATGCATTTTAAAACGTTGCCCTTCTTCATATTTATATATCCTAAACATTTCATTAAGGCCAATCGCTCTGTAATTTCCAAAAGTTTCAACTGCAAAAGGTTCTATTTCTGACCATATCTTTTCCTCAAGTATTTCATCCTTAAACAAAATACGTTGGTTATTTCGAATACCCTTTACCATTACCTGCTTGCCATCAATATTAACTTTAGCCTCTTCAAATGAAACCTGTTCTCCTTTTTCAATAAATTGATCACACATTTCTTTAGAGAGAAAATTTTCAATAAGAAATATTTCTGGGTGTAACTCTTTCCTTTTCATTTAGATGATTCTTTATAATTGACTAAGACCTCACAGGTTTTGAAAACCTGTGAGGTCTGGATACATTATGATTTAAACTCAATATATTCTGGAGCCACTATATCGGTTAGCCATACTTTATTATCCGATTGATAGAACTCAATGCCCTTGGCATACATTTCGCCTGATCTTACCGTTAGAATAACAGGTTTCCCTCTTCTGGATCCTACTTTTATAGCTGTTTCTCTTTCTTCACTAAGATGTACATGATGCCTGTTCATTTTTAGCAATCCTTTTTCTCTAATGGCACTCATAAATTTGGCTACAGTACCATGATACAAGAATTCTGGCGGTTGCTTGGGTTGATATTCTAAATCTACCTGTATTGAGTGGCCTTGATTGGCTCTAATCCTGGTATGGTCTTCATTAAAAGCAAAGCGTTGTTTATCACAGGATGCTACAACTTCTTCTAATACATCCATATCTAATTCTGGTCGGTGTCTTTTTACTTTCTGCAGTAATTCCTGTACATCTGTCCAACCATTTTCATCGAGTTGCACCCCTACTTTATCAGGGTTATGCCTTAGAATAAGGCTTAAAAATTTACTTATATGTTTATTGTTTGTTTTCATTTTTTTAATAATTCATTATACAGCTCAAAATTTTCCTGATCAAAACAAACAAAGATTATTTCTTCAATCTGATCTTGATTAAAATTTTTAACTGTTTCGACGGCTATTCTTGCCGCAATATTTTTAGGGAATTTATAAATCCCTGTACTTATATTTGGGAAAGCTATCCTTTTTACACCATTCTCTTTTGCTAATTTTAATGAATTGATATAGCAGTTTCTCAATAGTTCTTCCTTTTCTTTTCCTCCATTGTTCCAAACTGGCCCGACGGTATGAATAACATAGGTAGCAGGAAGATTCCCTGCTGTTGTAATTACAGCTTCTCCTGTATTACATTTACCTTGCTTTGCTCTAATCTCTCTACAAGCATCCAGGATAGCTTCCCCACCTTTGCGATGAATTGCTCCATCCACCCCACCTCCTCCTAAAAGAGAAGAATTTGCTGCGTTAACAATCGCATCTGCTTTAATAGTAGTGATATCAGATTGGATTACTGTTAGTTTCATTTCAGCTTTAAATATGCATTCAGTTTTTCATCCTTAAATATCAACGGTTTTTCTGCAGGAGTGACCAGGTTTTCTAAATCTTTATTTTTTACAAATTCATACTGCTCACTAACAAAATCAGAAACATCTTCAATCTCCAAAATATCATCTTTAGCATACCTTTTTATATACTCCTTTCTTAATCCAATCTGAATGGCTCGTCTTTCTAATTTTACTCCATATGGATCATGATCGGGATCCCATTGTAATCTCACGTTTGAATTTGTAACATCCTCCTGCCAGGCCTCATACGACTCATATAATTCTGGTTTGAATGAAGAATACACAGCATTTTTCACATAATTCTCAAAGGCTTCTTTTTTGATATGTACTGCTAATATGACTTCTTGTCCTTCTTTTGTTCCCCAACCATTTCTATACATCATCCATAAAAAATTAGGTTTGATCCATGTCATTCGATCTAAGCTAAAAGCTCCTCCAAAAAATTGATTTTTTACTGCAAAATTCCCTATTTCGGGTCTATAGGATTGATACACTATTATTTTCTCATTATCATATTGTGCCATAATATGATACCCGCTTTGGGGCCATTCTTTCTGTTGTTCTTTATATTTTCTAAGTTGTAATTTCATTATTTCTATAATTTATTCTCGATACATCTTGTCTTCTTCATTAAGTCATAACAAAACACTCGAATGGACGTATTACTACACTAAATTCTCATTAAATTGTCCTGTTAAATTTTCTATATCTTCAAACCTTGCCAGTCTGGTTTTCCATTTTGTTGGTATGGCATTATAGCCATAATATAAGCCTGCTAATCCTCCTGTAATTGCTGCTGTAGTATCTGTATCTCCACCTAGATTCACCGCTTTTAAAACGACTTCTTCATAAGAATCCGATTTTAGAAAACACCACAAAGCAGCTTCTAAAGAGTGTAGCACATATCCGCTACTTTCCACTTCTTTTTCTTCAAATTCTCTAATATCTGATTGTAATACTCTATTAAATAAACTTATCTCTGTAGGATTAAAATCCATCTCATGAGCAAAATCCAATATAGGCTGTTTGCAATTCTCATACGCTTCGAATTTGTCTTGTCCTTTTAGTAACAATAATCCATACTCTACATATATAAAACATGCAAATACAGATCTAAAATGTGCATGAGTTATAGAAGACACTTCTTTTATTTTTTTATATCTCTCTGTTATAGATCCTTCTTCTTTTAATATATAAACCATGGGTAAAGTTCTCATTAATGAGCCGTTTCCATTATCTTCTACAAACAAGTTTCCCGAATACTTTGCTGATTCTCCTTTTAAAATTCTATCTAATGAATGACTTGTAGTTCCTCCTACATCAAAAACTTCGTAATGTGCTCCCCAAAAACCTTCTTTATACCATTTAACAAAAGTTTGACCAATATCCTCTATATCATAACCTCTAAGCAGACTATCTATAAGACAAAAGGTTAATGAACTATCGTCTGACCAAGTACCAGGAGGTTGATTCCAACATAAATATCCTAAAAAATCCTTAACTGGATGTTCTTGTAAAAATGTTCTGGTCTTAAATTCGACAGGCACTCCTAATGCATCTCCAACTGCAACACCAAAAATTCCTCCTTTTATTTGTTCTTTTAAATTCTTCATTTTAATTTTTTCTTTACTTCATTAATCAATTCTTCTAAGCTGTTCACTTTTTGTACTCCATACTGTTCAGAGACAATATCTACATTTCCTTTTCTCCAAAATCCATCTGGGCAGCATACTACCAATTTATTACTTCGTGCATATAATCCTAATTCTAATAATGTTATAGGGGATTTTGTATGCGTATCAAAATACATAATAATCATATCTGCTTTTTCTAAAGCTTCTAACTCCCAAAGTACCTGTTCTTTAAATGTCGGATCAGTTATTTTCTGCTCCCATGTATGATCCCAACTTTCTCTTCTGGGATTTAAAATTGTAATATTTTCTTCTAATAGCTCTTCTACCACCTTATCCTGCCATTTTTGGGCAACACCTGATTCAATGCTTCCTGCCAGAAAAACACTTAGGTTTTTATTCAATTCCGGAATAATTGGTGGTACTATTAGATTCATATTCTATTATTTTTGGATGGTATTCATTACCTACAAAATAGATTTTGGTTTATTCTTAAATAACAGGAATTTGCACTACTTTTTCTTCATCTACATCCCTAAATGAATTTGTTGTAAAAATAGTATCAAATTGTTTTGTAAGTTCAGTAAATCCCTTGCTAAAAATCCCATGACTAATCACCAAACTCAATTTTCCAGCGTTTTTATCTTTTAAAGCTTTTGCCAGCCCTAGAAAAGTTCCTCCTCCATCACAAATATCATCGACAATCACACAATGTTTTCCTTTTAAATCATCTTCATACACCCTAAAACCTGATAAAGCTCCTGTTTTTACATCTCTTTTTTTAGAACATTCTACTACTTCTACTCCACCTAGAAACTCAGATACTTTATAGATTTTTTTTAATGCTCCTCCGTCAGGAGAAATTAGTACTACCTCTTCTTTAATGGTAGCTAAACATTGTTTAACAAATTCATAATTCTGAATCACATGTACCCGATCTAATAACGCAGGTGTCACTTCTGAATGTGGATCAAAGATTGTTACTTGATTATAGTGTTGCGCATTAATACTATCGGCATATACTTTAACGCTTAGTGATTCTCCTGCAACCATCACTCTATCTTGCCTAGCAGCAGGAAAATATGGAATAAGCACATTAATCTCCTTTACATTCATTCTACGTAACGCATCGGTAGCGATCAACAACAATCCTAAATCATTAAACGAATTGATTCGTTGCGTAATCGTGATACTGTTCCCTATATTTTTGTCTAAAATATTTATATGCGGTTCTCCTCCATTAAAAACAAATGATTTAAAATCAATAGATTTTTCAAAAGGTGTAAACGATGGATCCAAATGTAAATACTTCATAATTGTGTTATTTTTACGCAAATTTATAACAGAAATATGATACTGCAAAATATTTTGCGTAAAAACTACATTATTTTGATAAAATATATCTTTCTGAAGATCAATAGTATTGAAACTGTGATACTATTATTTGATATCGAAGAGAAAACCTTCTTCTTTAAGTTTGAAGTATTGTTTTTTATTAAATTTAAATAGGTTTGCGGGCCGGCCTCTTCCTTCTGAAATTTTTTCATCTAACTCTTCAAGGATTCCGAAACTCAGTATTTTTTTTCTAAAATTTCGACGATCAATTACCTTTTGAAGAATAGTCATATATAACTTTTCGAGATCAGAAAACAAAAACTTATCAGCAAGCAGATCGAATCCTACGGGTTCGTATGTGAGTTTATTCTGCAATCTCTTTTTTGCAGTTTCTAAAATTTGAATGTGATCAAATGCCAAATCCGGAAGTTCGGTTACATCAAACCAGGCAACATCTTTTGCATCGGTATCTGCTTTAATTGCATGATGTTCTGGTTTAACCAATGCAAAATAAGTAACACTTACTACCCTGTTTCTTGGGTCTCTCCCAGGATTACCAAAAGAATACAATTGTTCTAAATAATCTATAGTTACATTGGTTTCTTCTTTAAGTTCTCTAACAACAGCTTGTTCTAAACTTTCGTTTTCCAAAACCAAACCTCCTGGCAAAGCCCAGGAATCTTTAAAAGGATCTATATTTCTTTTTATCAACAAGACATTAAGTGTCTTATCTTTATATCCAAAGACTACAGCATCAACAGCAACTTTTATATTTTGGCGTACCATATACGCAAATTTACATATTTCTCTTTTGGAATAAAAAAACTTATCAATTTATATTTAAGAGATGTAGAATTTCAATACCAACTTATTTCCTCAAATTAGCATTATGATAACACCAGCTATACTAATTGAATACAAAAAAAGCAGTATTTTTATAGATAAGCTCATATCCTGAGAGCTATATAAAGTTCAGGATTATTACACAAAAAATTATGAAAAGCACGCTTTTAAACCTAGGAAAAAAATTATCCAGAACAGAACAAAAAAAAATTAATGGTGGTGGTAATCCATGTGATACATACAACGGTCCAATAGTTGTTACCTGTAGCCAATACGAACAGCTTCCTCCTCAACACAAATTTTGTGTTATGGTTAGTGTAGACTGTTTTCCTCGCTAATTCATTTCTAATCCAAACAAAAAAACTCCCAAAGATTATCTTTGGGAGTTTTTATATATTAATTGCTCTTTTACATTATTGTCTTAAGCATTTTGCTTTTTGATCAAGTTTAATGCAGAACCTTCTTTAAACCATTCTATCTGAGAATCATTATACGTATGATTTAACATCGCAGTATCTTTAGATCCATCTGCATGAACAATCTCTAATGTTAATTGTTTTCCTGAGGCAAATTGATCAAGATCTGTAAAGTTAAAAGTATCATCTTCTTGTATCAAATCATAATCACTTTCATTAGCGAATGTTAATCCAAGCATCCCTTGTTTTTTAAGATTGGTTTCGTGGATACGAGCAAACGATTTTACAATTACTGCACATACTCCAAGATGACGCGGCTCCATTGCAGCATGTTCTCTTGATGATCCTTCTCCGTAGTTATGATCCCCTACAACAATAGTAGGTACTCCTGCTGCTTTATATGCTCTTGCAGTATCTGGTACACCACCAAACTCTCCTGTTAATTGATTTTTAACAAAGTTTGTTTTTTTACCAAATGCATTTACAGCTCCAATCAAACAGTTATTAGAAATATTATCTAAATGACCTCTATAACGTAACCATGGTCCTGCCATAGAAATATGATCTGTAGTACATTTACCAAATGCTTTTATAAGCAATTTAGCTCCTTTAATTTCATTACCTATTGGTACAAATGGTGTTAACAATTGTAGTCTTTCTGAAGTTGGGCTTACTTTAACTTCTACATTACTACCATCTTCAACCGGAGCCAGATATCCATTATCTTTTACTTCAAACCCTTTTGGTGGTAACTCCCATCCTGTTGGCTCATCAAACATTACCTCTTCACCGTTTTCGTTAATTAACTTATCGGTTAACGGGTTAAAATCTAGTCGTCCCGAAACTGCAATCGCAGCAGTTAATTCTGGTGATGCAACAAAAGCATGTGTATTAGGATTACCATCTGCACGCTTAGCAAAGTTTCTATTAAAAGAGTGTACGATACTATTCTTCGGAGCGTTTTTCGGATCGTTATATCGTGCCCATTGTCCAATACAAGGTCCGCAAGCATTGGTAAATATTTTTGCATCTAGTTTTTCGAATATCCCAAGGATACCATCTCTATCTGCTGTATATCTTACTTGTTCAGAACCTGGGTTGATTCCTAATTCTGCTTTCATTTTTAAACCTTTGTCCAACGCTTGTTGTGCGATTGAAGAAGCACGAGACAAGTCTTCATAAGAAGAGTTTGTACAAGATCCTATTAGTCCCCATTCTACTTGAATTGGCCAATCATTTGCTTTGGCTTTTTCTGTCATTGTACTACCAACTGCTGTTGATAAATCCGGGGTAAAAGGTCCGTTTAACAATGGTCCTAATTCAGATAAATTAATTTCGATTACCTGATCAAAATATTGTTCTGGGTTTGCATATACCTCTGGATCTGCTGTTAAGTGTTCTTTTACTTCGTTTGCTGCATCTGCTACATCTGCTCTTTCTGTCGCTCTTAAGTAACGCTCCATAGATTCATCATAACCAAAGGTAGATGTTGTAGCGCCAATTTCTGCACCCATATTACAAATAGTCCCTTTTCCTGTACACGACATTGATGTCGCCCCTGGTCCAAAATATTCTACTATAGCACCAGTTCCTCCTTTTACAGTAAGAATTTCTGCTACTTTTAAAATTACGTCCTTAGGTGCTGTCCAGCCCGATAATTTACCTGTTAATTTTACACCAATTAACTTAGGAAATTTTAATTCCCAGGCCATACCTGCCATAACATCTACTGCATCTGCTCCACCTACACCAATTGCAACCATTCCTAAACCACCTGCATTTACCGTATGAGAATCTGTTCCGATCATCATTCCTCCAGGAAAAGCATAGTTTTCTAATACTACCTGGTGAATAATACCGGCTCCCGGTTTCCAGAATCCAATTCCATATTTATCAGATACCGATTCTAAGAAGTTAAACACCTCACTACTAATATCATTAGCATTTTTTAAATCTGTTGCTGCACCTTCTTTCGCCTGGATCAAGTGATCACAATGTACTGTTGTTGGTACTGCCACTTTATTTTTACCAGCTTGCATAAATTGCAATAACGCCATTTGAGCTGTTGCATCCTGACAAGCAATACGATCTGGTGCAAAATCAACATAATCTTTACCTCTTGTAAACGCTTTTTTCGTTTTTACGTCCCACAAGTGTGAATACAAAATTTTCTCTGCCAAGGTTAAAGGTTTACCCGTAACTTCGCGTGCTGCATTAACACGATCAGCTACCTGACTGTATACCTTTTTTATCATATTGATATCGAATGCCATCTCTAATTATTTTTTAGTATTGAAAAGTCCTGCGAAAATACGAATTTTAAAGGATTTTCTTAAATGAATACATTTAATCCCTTCTTTTTGCATTTTTAAAAAAATATGAGGCTTCATTTATTGAAATTCATAAATTAGAATTACGAAAATTACCATATCGCTAAAAATTAAGATAAGAAAATACTTCGCCATTTCTTCAATTCACGAAAACGTTATAGTTATTTCTCAAAAAATAATCTAAAAAAAGATAAAAACTGGTATAAAATAAAAAAGTGAAGTCATATGACTTCACTTTTTATAGATTCAAAACTTCTAATTTTAATACTATTCTTTTCTTTTTCTATGTCTTTCTTTTCTATGTTTTCTTTTTCTTAATTGCTCATACTGTTCTAATTGAGCTTCTGAGAGTGATGCCTTAAATTTTTCATTTTTATCTTTCATAATGGTTTTATGATTTTTATGCATCTCTTTTTGTGACTCGCTAAGCGTAAGCTTCAAGGCTTTTCTTTTTCCCTTTCTAGAAAGGTCTTCATTTTTTACAATTGCTAATTGTTCTTTGGTAAAACTGGCATGCATCGTCTTTCTTTGCTCTTTTCTAAGCTCTCTTTTATTTTCTAATTCCTTTTTCTGGCTTTCTGATAGGCTTTCATAAAATTCTTTTCTTAATGCCTTGCGATCCCTATGGTTATCCTCAGGTTGGGCTGATATCGCAATGGTACCCATAAATAGGGCCATGATACATATTATACTATTTTTCATCTGTTTCTTTTTCATTTTTTTAATATTAAACAATACTCTGTTGAACGTTCAATACTATGACCATTAAATATGAAAAAGGTTTAATAGTAATAAAGAAAAATGATTTTTGGCAATGCAGGTTTGATTATGCGCATCTATATTGAAGACTGACTATATCAGAAATCAACATTTTTTTGATAGTTTTTATCTAGTAACCGCTTAAAACAGGCTATGAATCACATCTTCTACGCTAATACCTTCTGCTTCTGCTTTGTAGTTTTTAATAATACGGTGACGAAGAATCCCCATGGCTACAGCTTGTACATCTTCTATATCCGGAGAATATTTTCCTTTGATAGCTGCATTGGCTTTGGCTGCCAGGATTAAATTTTGGGAAGCTCGTGGTCCTGCTCCCCAATCTATATAATTTTTCACTAATTCTGTTGCTGTTTCTTCATCTGGTCTTGTTTTACCAACCATGCTTACAGCATATTCAATTACATTATCTGCCACCGGAATACGGCGAATTAAATGTTGAAAATCAATAATCTCCTGAGCTGTAAATAATGAATTAACAGTAGTAGTGGTATCTCCTGTAGTACTTTTTACCACATCTACTTCTTCCTGAAAACTTGGATATTTAAGTTCTATAGCAAACATAAATCGATCTAGTTGTGCTTCTGGTAGTGGATATGTTCCTTCTTGCTCAATTGGGTTTTGGGTAGCAAGAACAAAATATGGCAAATCTAAGGTGTAATGGTGCCCGGCAACGGTTACAGATCTTTCTTGCATTGCTTCAAGGAGTGCTGCCTGGGTTTTTGGTGGAGTACGATTAATCTCATCTGCCAAAATAATATTAGAAAATATGGGTCCTTTAATAAATTTAAAGTGTCTAGTCTCATCCAATATTTCACTTCCTAATATATCACTAGGCATTAAATCAGGAGTAAACTGAATTCTTTTAAAATCTAATCCCAAAGCTTGTGAAATGGTATTTACCATAAGTGTTTTGGCTAGCCCTGGTACACCTATTAATAATGCATGACCACCAGAAAAAATAGAAATAAGTATCTGATCTATAACTTTCTCTTGCCCAATAATAACTTTGGATATTTCTTTTTTGAGTTCTGAATGTTTTTTTACTAGTTTTTCTATAGCCGCTACGTCGTCTGACATATTATTTTATTTTTTTAACCAGTTACCACTATACTCACAGTCTCTATACTCTCCGTTTATTTTAATATAAGTATCCATTATTTTTTCACTCTGCCACTTACGAATTGCATCAATTTGCTTTTTCCTTAATGCTAATTCCTGTATTTTAAGATAGTCATTCGCGTAATCCGCTATATGCTCATCGTATCGATTAAGTACTGTTATTAATTTATACTTTTTTCGACCTTGACGATCCTGATCGGGAATTACCAAAGAAACTTCATTCATTTTTAGTTTAGATACTTGATCGTACAATATAGGGTCAATTTTGGTAAGTTCAAAACGAGTATCTCCTGTTGTTGGATTAAGTAGTTGTCCTCCATCTTCACGAGTTTCTTTTTCGTCACTAAATTTTCTTGCTGCCTCTTTAAATTTGATAGAACCCGAAACAATACTTGTTCGTATAGAATCTATTAATCTTTTGGCTTCATCAACTGTTTTTCTGGTTACTTCGGGAGTAAGTAGTATATGTCTTACATCGATTTCTTCTCCTCGTATTTTATCTACTTTTACAATATGCCATCCAAAATCTGTTTTAAACGGTTCACTTACTTCTCCTTCTTGCAAACTAAAAGCAACATCTTTAAATTCTTTGGCAAAGTTTGTCTTGCGATCAAGCGTGTATTTCCCACCAGTAGATTTAGAACCCGGATCCTGAGAATACAATACTGCTTTGGTAGCAAAACTACTACCGTTCTCTACAATATCTTCTCTAAACTGATTTAATCTATCGATTACTTTTTGCTCTTCTTCTTCGGGTATTTCTGGTTCTATTACAATCTGAGCTAATTCAAGTTCTGTACCAAAAAGTGGTCTTTCATCTTCTGGAATGTCATCAAAAAATTCTCTGATTTCTTCTGGAGTAATTTCGATATCTTCGATAATCTTGGTTCTCATCTGCTCTGACAACCTATTTGACTTATTGATTTCAAAAAGTTCTTTTCTAAAATCTACCAGATTATCTTTTTTATAAAACTTTAATACTTTCTCTACAGTACCTAGCTCATTTGTCATATATGCCAATTGTTGGTCAACCATCGAGTTAACTTCTGCATCTCTAACCACTATACTATCCTGGATTGCATGATGGGAATACAATTTGGCTTCAAACAAACTACCGGCAAGTTCGCAACGGCTTACATCAGAAGCTGAAACACCTTCACTAATCAATTGTCGATAGGCAATATCTACATCACTATCCAAAATTACATTTTCTCCAATCACTGCTGCTACGCCGTCTATTTTAGTCCTTTGAAATGGGACTTTTACAGTTTCTACTACTGCATTTATGGTATCATTTACCATAGGACTATTCTGTCCATTAATGGTATCCTGTGTTACTATGGAATCTTGCGCTACTTCTTCAATAATCTCTTGTGCATAAAATTGTGTATTCATACTAAAAGTAAGTATAGCACAAAGTACTGTAGTTTTAATCATAAACTTCAAATTGTTTGTTCTCAACTGCATCTCTTGTAATGTCTTTTTCTATTTTTTTAATTAGCTCCAACTTTCTCTTATTTAATATAATCTGCCTTATTGTAGGCTTAATATATTCTATTGGTGCTATTTCATTACGCTTTAATACATCTTTTATTTTCACCATATATACTCCTGTAGAATCTCTAAGTTGCATATATTTTCCACTTTTTAAGAGTTTTGCTCTATCTTGTTTTTTGAGAATTGGAATTTTACTTAACACCTGATCTAACTTGATCCAAGCAGAATCATTTAAAGAATATGTTAGGTATTCTATTTTTTTTCCTCTCAACTCTTCTACATCCTCTTCATTAAAACGATTGAATTGTTGCTTCGTTGCAACAATATTAGCGTAATCAGGTGGCAAATGTAAGTAACGTAATTTTACTAACTCCTCATTAAGATTAAAATTTTTCAAA
Organism: Aquimarina megaterium XH134; assembly: GCF_000520975.1. Classification (GTDB taxonomy): domain Bacteria; phylum Bacteroidota; class Bacteroidia; order Flavobacteriales; family Flavobacteriaceae; genus Aquimarina; species Aquimarina megaterium. The sequence continues at coordinate 190,467 of NZ_JACB01000031.1, read as the reverse complement.
TTTTGATCATAATATGACTGAAGATCTTGCTCTGTGATCTCCATATTAATGGATTTATTGATCACTGCATTCTTGTAAGCGTTGATATATAAGGTGCTTTGATAGTTTTCTACCAAATCATTAAATTCTTCGAGCTCTTCCTGGGTAAGATTTAATTTAGCCTTGTCGATAAATAATTGACGGGTAGCCCATGTATTAATATAATTATTAACAATATTGGTGCTATCGCCTGCAGACATATCCTTTGGTACTAGTTTTTTAATATCATCTTTATATAGGTAGTTATCATTTACTCTGGCAATAGCTTCTTTTTTGATTTGATTCTTAAATTTTTGACAAGAAACTACTATAAGCAATAGCAGTATTAATTTATAATATTTCATCTGTTTATATATAATATTCTTTAGACGATCAGGCCTATGCTGATATAGATACATATAAAATGTTCATTATACCTTATGCCACATTCCTACCTTTTTAATTATTCGTAAAGAAATTAATAACAACACTTAAAGAGCAGCTGCAATTTAACCACTCTCTAATTAAAGGTTTATTAATTTTTTAAATCGATAATTCTTTTTTAGCTTTTTTCAAAGTTTTCTCATTAACTTTTACCGGGTATTTTACTCGTAAATGATCTAACCATTTATTTTCTATACTTTCCTGAAAATCATTAATCACCTCGCCCTTAGTTTCTTCAAAAGTTTTAATTCTTGAAGGTAAGATTTCTTTGACCATAATCAAAGTCTTAAAATTCTCTTCTTCAAGAAATACAATTTCCCCTTTTTCTGCAGAAAAATTCTTAGGTAATATTGCATCTCCTTTAGCCAATTCTTCTTCAGAAAAAAGTACTAAAGCTATATCTCCTTTATTAACTTCATTTTTTATTTCTTTAATCGACTTTTTCTTCTTCAGTAACTTTTCGACCTTACTAATTGCCTCTTGTTTTGATGAAGAAGCCTTAAGAACCTTGTAAGCCTCATTTTGTGTATACTTATCTTTTTGAGTCTCGTAATATTTTTTAAGTCCGATAGAATCTGTCTTAGAGACATTCCATATTTTAGACTCCATAAGATCAAAAAGCAAAAGTCCATCACGATACTCTCCTATTACATTTGCAAAATCCTTATTATCCTCTTCAAGATGCTCTTCATAATATCGAAGTAAGGTTTTTGATTCGAATTGAGTATACATTTCTTCAACAAAGGCAGAAATATCTAAATATCTTTCTATTCTGATTTGATTACTCTTCAAAAACTCAGCAAAATCTTCATATAAGTACTTCTCTTTTTTAAGAGTAAAAAGTTCTTTTTTCAGATTTTTGTCTTCAGGTACATTCCATTCTTCTTTAGAAAACGTAGCGGGAAGTATTTCTTTAAAATATGCAACTGCCTTTTCATTCTTGGTAATTGCATATTTTTTCTTTAATGAATTAAGAAACGAAGTAGTCACTAGTTTTGATCTGCTATCTCTTTTTACTTTTTTGGTAAGTTCATTTTTTTGTTCTTCAAAACTCTTGAGTGGGTGTTTTTCTATAAGCTGAATGATATGCCAGCCATACTTAGTTTGTATTGGTGTAGAGATTTCTCCTTTTTTTCCTAGAGCAAAAGCTGTTTTTTCGAATTTCTCAGAGTTTAATGCCCCTTGTCCGAAACGTCTAATTTTACCTCCTTCTATTGCTGTACTGGGGTCATCACTATATTGTTTTGCCAAAGAAGCAAAAGAAACTCCTTGCTGAAGCTGCTGATTGATTTCTTTTATTCTTTTTTCTGCTTCTTCTGAGGTTCTATTATTATTAATAGCTACCATAATATGAGCAACGGTAACTTCTCCTAGTTTTTTCTCTCTACCATTAACTTTTACAACATGGTAACCAAATTGTGTTCTAAATGGCTCTGAGACTTCACCTACTTTAGTTTCATACGCTGCTTCTTCAAACGGATACACCATTCTAAATGCAGAAAACCAACCTAAGTTTCCGTTATTTTTAGCAACAGAAGGGTCTTGGCTATAGGCCTTGGCTACAACATCAAAAGATTCTCCATTTACAACCTTATTTCTTGCTTCTATAATTTTTTGATATGCAGCAATCGTATCTTTTGCCGAGGCATTGGGTTTTACCATAATCAAAATATGACTGGCATTTATTTGCTCAAGAGAACGATCATACGCTTGCCGTATTAATGCATCAGAAGTTCTGGTATCGGTAAGATATCCTTTTGCCAGTTGTTTTCTATACCCCTCTAACTCTTCTAAATAAGCTTGCTTTTTATCTAATCCAAGGTGCTTTGCTTCTTTTAATTTTAATTTATAATTAATAAACAAATTAAGATACTCGTCTATATTCTTTTGTGATTTGTCTTTTACTAAATCTATATTCTTAAGATATACTCTCTTAAATTCTGATATATACACAGGAGATTCGTCAATAGTAAACAGCACATCACTTGATTGTTGTGCATTTGCGAGTGTAAATAAAATACTTCCTAAAAAAAATAATAGCCCCTTTTTATACATAATTTCTATATGATGAAGTCCGAAATCGAACAAAAATAATAATATTAAAATGTTTTACAAGTTCCTTGTTCTAACGAAGTAAGTACCTCCTATAGTATTAACTTTTAAAATTTTTATGATCTACGTATATTGTGGCCACAATACAAAACTAACTAACAACAATCCGGTCATGGAATATACACTCAACATCGAAATAAAACTACCTAGAAATCAAGTAGTTGAAAAGTTTAACAACGAAGAAAACATGAAACATTGGCAAAAAGGTTTTGTGAGTATGGAACACATAAGTGGTACAAAAGGAAAAACCGGAGCAATTTCAAAACTTATCTACAAAATGGGGAAACGAGAAATTGAAATGATTGAAACTATTACTTTGCTTGATCTTCCTGAGTCGTTTCACCTTACTTTTGATGCAAAAAACGTGTATAACATTCAGGAAAATTATTTTGAAGAACTCTCTAACGGAAACACGAAATGGATCTCTAAAAACGAATTTAAATTTAGTGGCTTCATGAAACTTATGGGATTTCTTATGCCAGGTGCCTTCAAAAAACAATCATATGAATACATGGAAGATTTTAAAGCTTTTGCAGAAGAAGGAAAAAGCGTGTTAGATAATTAATTCATAAAAGCATTTTTGACGTCTATAAAATTGAAAACTATTTTGGAACGAAAAATAAAATTAATTTGGGATTTTAGAGGCCCTGCAGCAAGTAAAACAGCACAACACCACGAAATTCATCTTAAAGAATATATTACTTTAGAAAAATTATCTCTTAACATCACTGGATATCATGAGTTAAATGATCTACATAGTTTGGCTTATATGATTGTTACTGATTCTGAAATGAAGACAGTACGTGATGCTTTAAAACCACACCGTGGTCAACTCTATGAAGGATAGATTTTTAAAAAAAATAATTCGTGGCACGTATATTGTCTAAGACCTTATATATTTGCAAAAATTAGAAAATAAAAAAAACAAAAAAGTAAAATGAAAAAAATAATATTATCAATCTTAGTATTGATCGTTAGTTTTCAATTAAATGCTCAATCCAAAACTGGAACTATAGATTCTGAGTATATTCTTTCTCAAATGCCAGAACTTACTAAGGTACAGGAAGATTTAAAAGCTTATAATGCAAAAATGGAAGCTGATTTAAAAGTAAAAGTAGATGCATATCAGGGCAAAGTGAAGGAATACCAAGATAAGGTAGCTTCTTTTACTGAGCCTATTAAAAAAACAAAGCAAGAAGAAATCATTGCTTTAGAAAATGATATTGCAAAATTTCGTCAGAATGGTAGCAAATTAATACAAATAGAACAAAATAGACTACTACAGCCATTATATGAAAAAATCGGAAAAGCACTGGAAGAAGTTGCTAAAGCCGAAAAATATACCCAGATATTTACTATTACCACAAGTGGCTTGGCATATGTTGATTCTGCATATGACATAACAAAAACAGTAATGACTAAATTAGGAATCACCATAAAAGAAGCTCCTAAAAAATAAAAACACAATAATACATTATAAAAAAACGCATCGAATGATGCGTTTTTTTATAATGTATTATTCGTAATTTCTTTTAGTTTATCCTCTACTTGCATCAAGTATATCTCATTATATACTTCTTTATAAGGGTCTGAAGCTTTGTATCCTTGTTCAATTAGTTTTTTTGATTGTTCTATTGCTAATATCGCCTCTTTTTTATTACCCATTTCTAAAAAGGTTAGTCCTTTGTAGTAATATCCCATAGAAGATTTGTCAAATAACTTAATCGCCATATCAAAATCTGAAATAGCTATTTTATACTTTTTTTGATGCATATAACTTATCCCACGATATACATAAACAGATGCTTTTACATAATCTCCTTCTTCTTTTATTACGTTTGTAAATTCATGTATAGCCTCTTCATGTCTTTCTAACGCCTGTAATACCTCTCCTTTTAATGAATTAACATTCTCTCCCCAGGCATAATCCGTCTTATTCGGAGTATAGTCATCATATTGATTAAGGTATAGTAAGGCTCGATCATAATCTTTATACAAATCTGTCATTAACCAAGATGTATAATATAGCGTCTCTTTTGGATCAATCTCCATTGCTTTTTCAAGTAACGGAATAGCAATATGATAATCTCCAATTTTACTATTTGCAATTGATTTTTCGATGTAATAATCAGCTGTATCAGGGTTTAGAGCAATTAACGTATCAAGATATGCCTGTTCATTTACAGCTCCTTGAAAAAACCATTTCTTTTCATACTCCAAACGTTTGGTTTCTTCAGATTTCTGTTTTTCTGTCCATTCTGAATAGTCTACAACTTTTTCCTCTCGACAAGAATATAGCAAACCGATAAGACAAACATTAAGGATATATACGAATAATCTTTCCATTTTTAATTCTAAAACTTAAATAAATATAGGTATCTATAGCTTTATCACTTTTTGGTTTTCTACCAGGTATCCAATCTTGTAAGTTTTTTGTAATTTCAAAAATCTGATTAGCCACTTCTGCTGAAAACTCCTTATGTTGATAATTAGTATCAAATGCCTGTGTTTCATACATCCCCGCCTTTCCTTCGCAATTAACTACGAATCGAACCTGAAATATCCCTGACTCTGTACTACCATCGGGCACCTTATAGTTTTCTTTAAAAATCTTTCTTATATGATAAAGCCTTCCATTATAAGATGTTCCTTGATAATAATATCTATCTCCAGGAAAATTCTTGTTAATATATTGATTACAAAGCTGAAATGAAACTGGTTTTATCTCGGTTTCTGATCTTCGAACGGATGTATATTGTATTTTTTTAAACCCTCCATCCCTAAAACCAAAGGTATAGATATTATTTTCGTCATATGAAAGTACCTGTTCCCAAAATTGATAATTCTGATCACATGCTAATTGATTTCCTTTTTTGATAAGGAATAAAGCATTCTGAAAAGTAATGAATTCATAACAATAGGTATGATACTCATTACTATTTGTATTTATAAATTGTAGTCGTTTTTCTTCTTTACTAAATCTAAAAACCCCAGATTCATTATTTATTTGCCAATCCTTTGATAACAAAAAATCTTCAAACTCCTGAACATTAATAGTTTTTGTTTCAATCAAACGATGCGCTTCAATTTTATCAAGAAAGCTTAACTGATCATTTTTTATATAAAATTTACGAATAGGATAAGAAGTCGTGTCTAATGTAATAGAGTCCTTAGAAAATTGTATGCCATTTTTAAAGGATTTAGTGCCTTTCAGGTTTTTGAAGTAAAGCGTATCTTTTTTGAATTCTAACACATAATTGCTAGGTATGTAAAAACCTTTATCATGTTTAAATGCTCCTCCTATCCAAGTCCCTTGAACTAAGTTTTCATCTATAAATGAAGTTTCTTTTTGTTTACAAGAATGTAGACCAATAACAAATATTCCTACAAGGAGATATATTATTTGATCTAAGTATTTCATATTTGCTATTATCTTCTACTATAATTAGGTGCTTCTTTGGTAATAGTTACATCATGCGGGTGGCTTTCATTAATACCACTAGCAGTAATCTTCACAAAACGACCATTTTCCTGTAATGTAGAAATATCTTTTGCTCCACAATATCCCATACCGGCGCGCAATCCTCCTATAAATTGGTGTATACTTTCTACAAGATCTCCTTTATAAGCTACTCTACCTACTATACCTTCTGGAACCAGTTTTTTGATATCATCTTCAACATCTTGAAAGTATCTATCTTTAGAACCTTTTTTCATCGCTTCTACAGATCCCATGCCTCTATAGGTTTTAAATTTTCTTCCTTCATAGATCACTGTTTCTCCCGGAGATTCTTTAGTTCCTGCCAGAAGTGAACCTAACATTACTGTATCTGCCCCTGCTGCTATAGCTTTTGGGATATCACCAGTGTATCTAATACCTCCATCTGCAATCACAGGAACTCCAGATCCTTTTATTGCACTGGCAACTTCTAATACTGCCGAAAACTGAGGAAACCCTACACCTGCTACTACCCTTGTAGTACATATAGATCCCGGGCCAATTCCTACTTTTACAGCATCAGCACCTGCCTCAACCAGATATTTTGCAGCTTCACCAGTTGCGATATTTCCTACAACTACTTCTAATTCTGGAAATTTTGCTTTTACTTCTTTTAATACTGCAACCACACCTTTGGTATGCCCATGTGCCGTATCGATAACCACAGCATCTACTCCAGACTTCACCAAGGCTTCTGCTCTCTCTACAGCATCACCAGTAACTCCAATAGCAGCTGCAACCCTAAGGCGCCCAAGCTTATCTTTATTGGCCATAGGTTTTAATGTTAGTTTGGTGATATCTCTAAAAGTAATTAGGCCTACTAAGGTATTTTCTTTATCTATTACTGGTAGTTTTTCGATCTTATTATCCTGTAAAATTACTTCGGCTTGCTGTAATGATGTTCCTTCTCCTACCGTAACCAGATTTTTACTAGTCATTACTTCGGATATAGGTCGTTGATCATTTTTTTCAAAACGAAGATCTCTATTGGTAACAATACCAATCAACTTATGATGATCATCTACAATTGGAATCCCGCCAATGCTATGCTCTCGCATATTGTTTTTAGCATCAATTACTTTAGCATCTAGAGGTAATGTTACCGGGTCGATAATCATACCGCTTTCTGCACGTTTTACCTTACGCACTTTAATTGCCTGTTCTTCGATAGTCATGTTTTTATGCAACACTCCTATCCCACCTTCTTGAGCCATAGCAATAGCCATACGACTTTCTGTAACAGTATCCATTGCTGCAGAAACGATAGGAACATTAAGTATAATATTTTTTGTAAACTTAGTCCTGATACTTACTTCTCTTGGTAGGACTTCAGAAAATGCGGGAACTAGAAGAACATCGTCATAGGTTAAACCTTCTCCAACGATTTTGGATTCATGTGCTGTCATTGCAATTAAAATTTAATTGCGTGCAAATATACGCCTTTTTTAAGGAATATTAAACCTATACCTTTTTATTTTGATAATCAAATCATTCGTGCTATCGGTTTATTTTGACAAGTAGCATATAAAACTATCGATGAAATGTTAAAATATCTGTATTTTCTCAAGAATTGTTAATTATTTATTAACAAAATAAGTTTTATTAACATTATTTTAATATTTATACAGTATATTTAGTTTGTCAGGTTTTTTTGGTATTAAGTTTATCAAAACGATCTACAGCCCCAAAAAAATTATTGTATGAGAACTATGCTAACCCTGGTATTGATATTTTTATATATCAATATTGCCAATGCTCAATTTACTGATGCGCCACTTACCAATTCAACATTCACGAATTCTAGTCAGATAGAATTTAAACCAGAAAAAACTTTATTTAGTAAAAGAATTATACCTGTAGCGTTGATTGCTACTGGCATTCTTTTATCTACGAGTAGTTTTGAGAAATCATTTCAAAAAGACCTTAGAAATATGGTTGGTGATGATTTTTATTTTGGTATGGATGATTACACTCGATATGCTCCCGTTGTAGAAATGTATGCTGCAGACATTTTAGGAGCAAAGTCAAAAAGCCATTGGTTTGATCAAACCAAAAATCTGGTTCTTTCATCTATCATAAGTAATGGTGCTTCTTCCTTATTGAAAAGAGAGGTTCATAAGTACAGACCGGGAGGTTCTACCAATGCTAATTCTTTTCCATCGGGGCATACTACTACAGCATTTACAACAGCTACGGTATTGTATGAAGAATTTAAAGACACTAATCCTCTTTTGGCGTATAGCGGCTACTTTTTTGCTATTACTACAGGAAGTTTAAGAATGCTTAATAATATGCATTATCTCTCTGATGTTTTGGTCGGAGCTGGTATAGGGATATTATCTGTAAAGCTGGTATATCATTTTAATCATCTTATCTCCTGGAATCCATTCAAAAAATTAGACGGAATAGCTTTCGCCCCACAATTCAGTGAAAAATCTGTTGGGTTTTACCTTTCTAGAACTTTCTAAGATAATAGAAGTTTTTATAAAATTTATACAAATTTCAAAAAATCAATTTCTATATTGTTTTAACAAGACAGAACAGTATACAAAATGTATCATTCGTATGTGTTTTAACCATACTACCATATTATACAATTACGGATGATCCATCCTACAAGGGGCAATATCCCCTACTCAAAATCCGTGTTTTCCCTCTACTTTGATAACACTTAATACACTACTTTTGAATAAACAAAAACAGTCTAACTCATATTTCAAAATTTATAAAAATGATTGTTTCACACAAAGTAGAAAGTTATAGTCTTCAAATTGTTAGTAATTATGCCGGTGGTGGCGGTTACCAAATGGGGTTTGTATACCTTTATGGTCAAAGTCAGGAATACATAGGGCATTTAGCTATTATTAAAGACGAAAAGACATTGCCAGAAAACAAACAACATAGCAATGGAGCTATCATACTCTATTTTCATGAAACAGAATTACAATCTATTCTTGAAACCCTTAGAAGCGAAAGTCCTGTATCAATTAAACTTAATACGAGTTCTAAATGGGGATCAATCGAAACAGGCAAAGAAACAGTAGGAAATGGGGAGCTTGCTGCATAGTACCCAAAAGATCTGAAAAACAACAAAATACCATTACTCTCGGTTAACACATGGGCCAGCCAGAAATGAGAGTTCTAAAAAAATATAAATTGTGAAGAATGTAATTGGTTCACAATCTGGTGACAGTGGAAGTGTTGTTAAATTAAATGGAATCTACTATTTTTCAGGTCTTTTGGATACTTTATTTTCTAGAAATAGATAGGTTTTTTTCTTAAAAAAAGTGTCGTATACAAACTAATCTATTGATCTCTGTATAGATTTAGAAATACAACTTCTTAATCAATTGGTTATATTTACAAAAATGATTTTTGTTTATAATGATAACACATCAAAGTGAATTATTTTAACACTCTGTTGTTTAACACATTATATAACAAATAATCAATATTCTAAATGTAAACTACATTAAGGGTACTGATATAATAAACCAAACCTTACACTCTGTAGAATGAAAACACAAACTACAAAACATCGCATAATTACAATTATGTTAACTATAATTCTATGCGGATGGTTCTTACATTATAATTTAGAAACTTCTAACCTAAGAGAAGAACATGAAGCCTTTTTGAACGACACTTATCAAAAAGCATATGTAACACCAGGAGAATTAAATAGTAAAAAACCTGATAGGCCAGATTTTGCTGCACTTCACGAATATCTTACTACTCTAGATCCGGCAACAAAAAATGTACCTAAAGAGCGTTTATTAAAATCATTTCAATTTACCAAAGCACAAGCACTTAAGAGTAAATTACTACAAAAAAGCAGTAGTGATCAAATACAATGGGAAAATATCCCTGCTAACATATCGGGTAGAATTCGAAAAATAATCTTTGATCCTTCAGACGCAACACATAAGAAAATATGGGGCGGATCGGTTACTGGTGGATTATGGTATAATAATGATATTACAAATCCAGCTTCCTCCTGGGAAAATGCATCTGGTTTTTTTGAAAATCTGGCTGTAGGCGCCATTGCTTTTGATCCTGATAACAGTAATACGATGTATGTAGGAACGGGAGAATCTTATACAGCTGTAAATATTTATCGGGAATCCTCTGGTCGTGGTACAGGTATATGGAAATCTGTTGATCATGGTGAAACCTGGCAGCTTTTACCATCAAGTACTGATTTTGCTTATGTAAACGATATTCTGGTTAGAAATGAAGCTGGTACAAGTGTACTCTATGCTGCAGTTGCTTCGGGAACCTATAAAGGAGCTCCGCATGGATCTAATAGTACCAATGGATTATATCGATCAATAGACGGTGGTACTAACTGGGTACAAGTGCTTCCAAATATAATAGGAGATACTACACCATATGCTCCTTCAGATATACAAGAAGTTGATGGAGGAAAACTTCTTGTGGGTACGATGCGAAATGTTGATGAAAACGGAGCAGGTACAATACTTAGTTCTTTAAACGGAACCGATTGGACTATTGATGATTCTTTTGCAACAAGCAGATTTGATCCTTCAAGTGACCTTTATCCAGGTAGAGTAAAATTTGCAGTTGCTCCTTCTAACCCAAAGAGAGTTTATGCTATTATAAGCGGAGGGTTCAAATTTCCTTCCGGGTTTATTAGAGACTCTAGTAATTTTTGTATCCTTTTACAATCTTCTGATGCTGGTAACACATGGTCAGAATTTGCAGGTCCAAGTAGAGATCTGGGCTGGGGAGGCTGGGGTTCTCTTACCTGGCATGCCATGGCTATAGGAGTAGATGCTGTTGATGAGAACACTATTATTATAGGTGGTCTCAATAGTTTTAAATTAACAGGAACCGATACTGCTGATACTTCAGATGCTAGTGCATTACGCTGGCAATCGATTTCTTACTGGGTAGCAAATCGTCATAAATTCCCAAAATATGTTCATGCAGATCAACATACTATTCTGTATAGACCAGGCTCTTCTGATGAAGTTCTTATTTCTACCGATGGAGGCGTATTTTATTCAAATAATATGACTACTTCTAATGTAGCCGAATTTGATAACTTTTTAAATATATTTCCTTCCTTTTTTGACGTAAATAAAGGCTTAAATACTATTCAATACTATACCATTGGTATTCACCCGGGAAAAGGAATTGATGCTTATTATGGAGGTACACAAGATAATGGTACGCTACGATATGACGGTAATCCTATTGATGTTACCGATATGGTAAGTGGTGGAGATGGTGTATTTGCGTTTGTTGATAAAAACGAACCTCATATCAGGATCACTACGGTATATCATAATCAATATTTTATTTCCAGGGATGCTGGCGAAAATTTTACTTACTTTGGTCTATTAAGTGGTACTTTTATTAATGCAACAGATTACAATTCTCAAACCAATACAATTTTTGCAAACGCAATGGGACTTGGTGGTGCAATTACCTCAACAGATAATCAACATGTTGATGAGTTATTAAGAATTGAGATAAAAAGTGATACTATACTTTCAAAATTCACACCACTAAACACAGGGTCGACTGTTCCCTATTCTAGTATAAAGGTATCACCATATGATAAGACAAGAACTTCGACATTGTTTATTGGTACTCAATCTGGTAAATTATTTAAAGTAACAAATGCACAGAGTGATACACCTACTGCTACAGAGATCGGTAGTAATTCATTCCCTCCTGCTACTATATCCAGTATTGATATTGGTGAAACAGAAGATGAGATTTTAATTACTTTTTCTAACTACGGTATTAGTTCGGTTTGGTATAGTGATAATGGAGGAAGCTCATGGTCAGAAAAAGAAGGTAATCTACCTGATATGCCAGTACGATGGGGACTATTTAATCCTTTTAATCGATCACAAGTCTTGTTGGCTACAGAAATCGGAGTATGGGCTACAGATGATATAAAATCAAGTGAAGCAGAATGGTTTCCTAAAAATGAAACCCTTGCCAATGTAAGAACAGATATGATCGCGATACGAGAATCAGATGCGAAAATTGTAGCAGCTACTCATGGTCGAGGGATGTTTGAAGCTACTTTAGATGTAAAAGATAATCCAACCGACCCTCCTATTGTAGAGAAAGAGGTCTTTTCTATTTACCCTAATCCAGCCAAAAGTACATTTACAATTAGCTCGACATTAAAAAGTGTTGTTGCATATGAAGGAGAAATTTTTACAGTAGATGGCAGGCTGGTAGAAAGATTTTCCTATACTTCTGGTGAGGAATTCGATGTTAATATTAGTGGCTATAAATCTGGTATTTATCTTGTAAATCTAGAAGGAAATGATGGCTCACAAATTATCACTAAAATGGTGAAACAGTAAACTGGGTTATTTTTTTTTGTTTCTTAAAGCGATTTCCATAGTCCACCAGTATTTTTTATAACTCATGGGCCAAAGTTGTTTAAGAACATCAAACTGGCCATAATATATCCATTCCCATGAGAAAAAGGTGCGAAATAGCATTCTTGAAGAAATACGTTTTCGTATTTGACGTACTTCGTCTTTATCAATTCCGTTTTCTTTAAGTAATTGTATTACATTTTCTTTCTGTGTTTCACTAAATTCTGTATCCAAAAACTCATCGCATAGTAATGACCAATTATCAACCGGAGTAGTTAAACTAATATTCGATTTTTCTTTAATCTCAATACATTGTTTCTTATCCAGACCTTGTAGAAAAATGATTTCGTTAGTATTAATTTTTGCAGTTACTGGTCTTGTATTGATTCTTATTTCATTGATGACCGAGAACGGTAGTTTCTTTTTATCTTTTAGATATCCATACTTAAAATAATATCCTTTGGGAAAATAAATATGATCTTCGGCCACAATGCAATTTGTACTTTCAATTCTGTTTTTATTTTTCTGTATTGACATAATTACTTCTTATTGATGCTTTTGTATAAAGAACTCTTCTTAAGTAATACTTTTACTTACAAAATTTATATTTTCTACCCCAATTTTGTCATTTTTTTCAATGTAGCTAACTATACTGAAAAAAAATCAACTTCATCATGACACAAAAGCCAAACTTTTCGGCCTAAAACCACTTCAGGATGAGTTCAAAACAAAAAACGGAGTAGGTATCTAAACTTACTCCGTTTTCAAAAATGGTTTACGTTTAGTTATATAAAATGCAATTATAACTAAGCAACAAATATAGTTTTTTATCAGGAAATCCTATAAAAAATACGATTTTAAGGAATAAGTAGGATGTGTAATTAGCTTTTATTAAATAGGCTTTAAGCATATTACACAAGTATATATTTCTATATTTCATCGAGCAAGAAGTGTTGTTGAGAGAAAATAATAGTCAAATACTCATAATTTAACGATATTACAATCCATTTTACCCTGTTTGAGGTATATTTAATAGCATCTACATTATTATGACAACTTCTGTATTTTTTAAAAATAGAACCTTAAAACATATTGTTTTTTGGATTCTTTATTTATTGATTTGGATAGTAATGGATGTAATGTATGGTGCTTCTTTGACAAAAGCTTCTTATAAGTACCTGGGTTGTTTACTAGAAATCCCATTTTATTATATACATATGTATTATTTATGGCCTAAGTATATTAGTACCAAACGTTATGTATATTATTTTCTGGCTTTCATTCCTCTTCTTATTATAAACTCATTACTTGTAAAACTTTTTCAATATTACTTTATCTATCCGGTTTTACTAGAAATACCAAAACTTCCTTCTGATTTTTTTTCTTTTCCTAGAATACTGGATTTTGCGAGAGCAATATTATTATGGTTTGGTCCTCCTACTGCTATCAAGATTTTACAAGATCACTACGAAAATAAGATCAACTTAGAAAAAATAAAAAAAGAACAAAAAATCAGTGAACTGAATTTTCTGAGATCCCAGATGAATCCTCATTTTCTCTTTAATACGTTAAACAATCTGTACTCATTATCATTAAAAGGTTCAAAAAAAACTCCAGAAGCTCTATTACAACTATCAAACTTATTATCTTATACCTTATATGAAGGTAGTGAAGACAAAATTTCTTTAGAAAAGGAAATACATCACTTACATGATTATATTGAATTAGAGAAGTTACGTTTTGGAAATCGTTTAAACTTACAGATGGAAATCACTGGTAATTTTGGTGGTGTAATGATTACTCCTCTTATCCTAATTCCTATAGTCGAAAATGCTTTTAAACATTGTTCTTTAAATGAAAGAGGAGATGTGGATATACAAATAAAAATAGCGGTCAACAATGGCGAATTACACATTAGCACTATTAATCCGGTAGGAAATTCTGTAAAAGAAGGTAACAAAAACGGAATCGGCGTTCAAAATTTATCTAAAAGATTACAGATTATTTATCCTCAAAAACATACCTTTAGGTTAGAAGAACGTGCACATAAATTTTATGTCGACCTAAGTATACAACTAGATAATTGATGAGTATTATAAAATGTATTATTATAGATGATGAGCCATTAGCTCAAGATGTTATCTCTGATTACATCAGTAGGTTAGATTTTTTATCTGAAGTTGGAAAATTTGATGATGCTTTATCGGCTATCGAGTTTTTAAATTCTGAAACTATCGATCTCATTTTTTTAGATATACAAATGCCTATGCTCAACGGGATCAATTTTTTAAAAGCTGTCTCTTCTCCTCCCAAGGTTATTTTTACTACGGCACATCGGCATTATGCCGTAGATGGATTTGAGCTTAATGCTGTTGATTATCTAATAAAACCAATTCCTTTTTATCGATTTGTACAAGCCATTGAAAAAGTAAGAACACATACAGATCAACCTATAAAAATGCCCGAAACCCCTGCTGGTGCAGCTTTTTTTAAAGTAGATAATAAAAAAATTAAAGTATATTATACCGATATTCTTTTTATTGAAAGTTTAAAGGATTATATTAAAGTGGTCCTAAAAGACAGGTTTTTTGTCACTTATCAAACTCTTTCCGGAATGTTAGAACTATTACCCTCATCTCAGTTTGTACAAGTACACAAGTCTTTTATAGTAAACTTTCACTATATAAGTGTTATACAAGGAAATGTATTAGAGATAAATGATCATACCATCCCGATGGGAAGAAGTTATAGAGATAATGCTCTAGAGAAAATATATCAGACCGGAAAAAAAGTTTGGAAGTAAACCCTGTTATTTACTATAACATGAATATCACATCTTAGCTTTAAAGTTTTTTAAGTTTTTCTCATATAATCCTGTTTGTTTATCTTTTCTACGTTTTGCAATAGTTACAGCTGCTTCATAATGTTTTAATGCTAATTTATTTTGTCCATTTTGTGCTAAAACCTCGGCATAGCTATCTTGGGCATTGGGAGAATCAGGAAAAAGAATTGATCCTGCTCTTAAAATTGCCAGAGCAGCTTTTATATTTTTTTCCCGCAGGTAATTATATCCCATATCGTTAATCATAAAACTTTCCATATGACCTCTTTTCAATATCAATTGTAGAAGTTCGCAAACAGTTTCTTCATCTTGTTTTGTAAATTCATTTTTTTCTAAAATCTTTTCAAGTTGTTTAAAGGGTTTTTCTCTATACTTTGCAGCACTTGCTTTAGCTATTTCTTTAGCTTTTTCTAGTGCATCATTGGCAGTAGATTTAATATCTGGGATCACTCCAACACCTTCCCAATTTGTATTTGTTACAGGGTTGATCGAGCGAGCAATTGGAACAATAAGTCTATACCCTTGTGGTAATCTCATAAAATTTACAGGATGTGCACCACCACCAGTGTTCTCTCCTATAACTGTGGCTCTTTTTCTTGCTTGTAGATCATATGCAAAAGCTTCGGATGCAGAAAAAGTTCTACCGCTAGTTAATATAAATAAAGGAACCTCTAATCTTTGCATACCTTTAACAGGCACAGTATTATAGTTTTCCATAGTATCTGTTCTTCGTGTATACACGCCAGTTAGTGGTAGATTTGTGGGAAGAAAATAACTACTTAAATTAACTCCAACAGGACCATTACCACCGCCATTTCCTCTCAAATCGATAATTATTGCATCGGCAGTTGATAAATACTTCATTAGAGGATCTACTTTTATAGTGTCTTCAACTCTAAACCCTTTTAAATGAACATAACCTACATTTCCTTCAAAAAAATTAACTTCTCCAAACCCTCCTCTTCTAAAACGTTCTATATTTTGCAGATGCATGGGAATGAAACCTAAAGGATTACTCGGTCTACTATTTCGAGGTCTTGGAGGAGCAATATTTAGATGTTTATCATTTGTGATTTTTTGCATCTCTTTTGTCAACGCTTTTGCAAACTCTCCTGGTTTTTTAAAAGTATCAAAATACTTTTCTTTCATCAATTCGTCCAGACGTTGATTTACTTCTTTTGCTTTATCCAGAAAAACATAGTTCTCTGTCATAAGCTTCTGTACTCTTTTAATAACATCGGTATTTGATTGAGCTAATAGAAGTATTGGAGTTAAGGTAATTAGAACGAATATTAATATTTTACTTTTCATTATTTTAATCTGTATTATAATGTATCTGAAGTGTTATTTTTATTTATTTTGGTTTGGATATCGATCTACATTCTTATGTTGCCAAAGTAAATTTATGATTTGCCATTGGTCATTTGTTTTTACTAAATGTAAATATTCTACCCAATTGTCTGAAATCAATTTAACTGTAGCTATTCGATTATAGATATCTAATATCTTTATTTTATTACTTGGTTTGGGAGGAAATCTGGTTCCGGATTTGTTCCATGATTTTGCAAACTCTACCATCTGTTCATAGCTAGTTTCTCTAATCACTTCTTTTTGTTTTTCTCGATCAAACCCCATTGTTCTCTTAGCTAAATCTTTATGAAACACTTCTTTCATAAGATCAGGTTTTAATTCCTGTAGTGCTATTAAATACCCTAACGCTCTTTCTTTTATTTCTATAGTATCTTTTTTACTTGCTGGGCTAGCCATTCTTATATGAGTAACAGAAGGAAAGTCTCGTTCGTGCGTTAGTTCATTATTTTCGTCAAACATTGCTCCTTTTATGAGATATCCCTTATCGTCAAACTCTTGGTTGTTGGCTGCAAAATTCCACTGGTTTTTAGTTAATTTTCCTTTTGCATTGTGATAAGAATACCTAACATGATTTCCTTTTTCATCATAGGTGTCTTCATAAGAGGCCACTCCTATTGAGTTTTCTTGAATTTCTAATTTCTCATTAAGATTATAATTAGCTTTTGGAGATCCATCTTTTCTATATAAAATTCCTGTTATCCCAAATTCAAAATACGGTGAAATATTAACAGGGTTATTTTGTAGATCATACCGTTTTTCTATCACCATTTTTTTGTTTTTTGACCACCGATAATTCGCAATTTTCCAATTAGACTCCATAGGTTCATCGTTCAAATCATAAAAATCAAGTGCATTTATGAATCCATTTTTATCATATTGGTATATTTCTTTAAAGACTTCACGATTATTAGCCATTCGCTTTCCTTTCTTATCAAAAAAAGTACGAATCTCTTCACCATCAGAGTAATCAAAAACCGTTCTATGTGCCCCTATTGTTGCTAAAGGGTGTTTTCGTTGGTCGTGATAATGATAATTAACAATCTCTATCAATTGTTTTTTTTCATTGTACTTAAAAACATAATGAGACGTATGTTGAGCTTCTTGTTGATTTATTTCGTGAATTCCTTTTATCTTCACATGTGGGGATACATGATTATATCTCATGTGCCTAAAATATTGTTCTGTTGTAGCATGTTGGGCACTAGATTTAGGAAAATGCAATACTGTTAGTAACAGAAATGCAATTATTAAAACGAGATTATTTCGTGGTGTGTTTTTCATAAATGTATCTTTTTAGTGTTTTTTACATATTGACACTTCTTACTGTATTAAATCAATACGCCCTATCTAACCAATGTATCAGATTAAGTAATAGCTGATAGTTTTCTGATGCTTCTGCAGAGTTCATTCCGACCTTAACCCTATCTCTACCCGCAATTTGAGCCGTAAACATGGCTGCTTCTCCAAATACTGCTATTCTACCTTTTCCGTATTCTAAGACAGCTCCCTGAGATAAGTTTTCTGCAGAGATTCTTGGAGTTTTTTCATTAAAAACCCACATAGTATCTGTTATAAAGACAGTATATTCTTTTTTTAAATTTAAAATAGAAGAAGCTTTTTTTGGTGCTTTAAACCCTTGTCCTGTAAAGGTTCTTATTTTGTGTACTCGTTCCTGATGATTTCTTCCATTTGTTATTACATGATTACCGAGCATTTCATTTTTTCGAGAAAAGTCAAAAATTCCTTTGTCATCGGCATCCATTACAAAGCTGTCATAAAATGTAAAACCAAAAGCTTTGGCAAGATTTGCAGAGGCCCCAGCAAAGGGCATATGATCTGCGATCAAAAAAAGAGAGCCCCCATTTTTAACCCATTCTTTTACATTATTTATTTCACTTGTCGAAAAAGCACTCTCTGTGGGAGCAACAAAAGGAGGTCTGCTATTTTCTGATAACGCATTAGAGATCACCAATATCTTAAGATCTTTTAGCTTATCTTTTTCAAATTTCCCATCAAAACCATCGACTTTATAACCATCTTCTGACACTAATTTTGCAAAAGGTAAAAACCTATTGTTCTTTGTATGAAAATTACGATGTCCTTGATCTATATGTATCGTAGTACCGGTTTTTTTAGGGTACATTTTTGTTATTATCTCGGGGCTATAGGTCGTATCTGGTATTTGTTGAGAAAATATATGACTTATAGTTAAAAGGCTAATTATAAGTACGATGTTTTTGTTCATTGTTTTTTAATTTTTAACTAACAAAAAGGGCAATTACTTTGTGAGATCACATAGTTACTATTAACAGTCATTAATTCTGTTCTATGCACCAAGGTAACACAATCATACTCTTGTAGTTAAATATTTTTGCTGAACGGTAAGATCATACCTCTATATTAAATATCTATCTCGACATTCTGTCAAAAGCTAAATATTTGTATTTCATCGAGAAATAGATGTTGTTGAGAGAAGGTAATGGGTTATATCCCTGCTTAGCTTTTTAGTTGTTTTCCGTAGTCACAATCATTCGCTAACGCTTTTGAATAGCTGGTTCTTGCATTTAGATCCATAACAAGATATACTTTTTTCTTTATGAATATAGTTACATATTCTTCTTGCCAATGTATTGTTATATCTTTCTTTTTAAGATTTTTAACATAACTATATCGATTAGCATATAAGGCTGGTAATGGTGCATCTCTTCTTTCCCGAATGTTCTTATACGATTTTACATCAGAAAATCTTGGATCAATTACTGCACATAGAAAGCCATCAAAATCAATATCTTCTTTATCTGTGCTTAGGAGATAAGCCCAAACTGCATAGTCTTCTTCTTCGATCATCAAGGTTCTACCAGAATTAGTATGTGTATCGGTCATAAAAATTTTGGAAGCACTCGTTTCTTCCTTCTTTTCTTTAGTGTTTACACTAAATAATCCATCAAAAATAGATAGTAATTCAATTTTCATTTACAAGTTTTCTTTTTGGAGTCCTTAAGCTAGAGCTCATTATATTGGACGTAATCTCACCGCAACAGGTAAGATGTAGAGTTTTTATTTATTTCTTGTTCATTTTCCGATTCTGTATTACACTAAGACATATTCACACAGGATATTAATTCTCTAACTATGAAACTTATCATTAATCAAGATTCTATTCGGTATGATTAAAAACTTTATTATCATATGTGTAATACTGCTAACCTAAGTAATTATTTCTAAAGTTATTTACGGTTTCCCTCAACAGTATTCAGTTTTTTTATCCTGTTAAATCACTGTATACCATATCAATACTCAAAAAACTCAATAAAAAAGATTCAAAAAAAATAGAAGTATAAATCACATAAACCCAAATGAAGTGTTTTTCATAGGTTTTTCTTATCATTCTGGCAGAAAAAAATATACTTTTTATTTTTTCTTCATCATAGATAATGTAAATCCTCCTAACAACAGGATCACAATACCCATAATACCCCATAGCCAGATTTTATTAGCAAATAAAGGCTTTGTTACAGAAGATTCTTCGTGACCAATCGTCGACTGTGTTTCTGGAAATAGTGTTGTCACCTCATCTGGAATCTTTGCAGATACATAATTAAGATCATAAGAAGGTTTTTTCATTTTATCATTTCCATAAACCAAATAATATGTTCCCGGATTTGTAAAACGCGTAACAAGTTCGTGTTGATATCCTTTAACAATGATTTTATTAATTTTTAAAGGTTGATTGTCATGATTATCAATCACCATTCTAAATTTCTGAGCAATTGTACTCGTATTGGTAAATACATTATCTTCTATAGAATTAAGTACTCCAGAATTAAGCTCTCGATACCTAGGTTTCCAACTGCCTTTCTGAGTCTGTATACTATCTATTACATATCGAATAGATATAGGACGATAGTAATCAAAAGTTTCTTGTACTTGGACACCAATATAACTTACGGGAACTGGAGTTTTAAGACTTACATCGATAATAGTTTTTTTGGTACCCTTAGGATTCTGAATATTTAGCTTTTCTATGCCATATTCCCTGTAATTTGCCTTTTTAATTTCATATCTGGTTACATTAGCTGATTGTAAAACTGGTTTTTTAGTACTTTTTATCAGTATCCTGAAATAGTGATACTGCGCATTAGGAAATCGTACTGTAGTGAATTGATAGTCTGTAAGTTCATTTTTTATTGAAAGTATACGATAGTCTTCTTTTATGGTATACCATTCTTTACGGTCTTGAGTCCCTTCTAAGGTAATTAACCAATCAAAATTGGATTGCTCAAAGTCTAAATGAATCTGATTAATTGGTTGTTTAGTTGGGATTTCTAATGTAATATATGTTCCTTTCTCATTAAATGAGGTATTTAAAATGGTAAAAGGTATTTTAGTAAAGGATTTTTTTTCGGTTTTTAATCGTAAAAGATAAGGGGCTTCTATTGTATCTTTCTTGTTTGTGATCCCAAAAACTCTAATATCAGATAGATTTGGTGAAACTTTACTAAAAACTTCATCGGGTAAACTAATAGCATGCCAGGTATCTGTTATCTCTGGCAACATACTTCTATAAGCATATTGGTCCATCTGAGCATAAGCCCCAAAGCTAATCAATAGCACTAGGAATTTTATAATTTTCTTTTTCATGAGTTTACACCTTTTTAATTATCTTGAATTAAGAACACATATAATTATGATACTCTCACTTTACAGGTTTTAAACATATCCTTTATAAAGAAATTTTTAAGGTTTGTTACTATTTGTTTCATCTGCAATAATATGTTTGTATTTATTGTATAAAAATGAAATAATCAAAAGAAGCACTCCTAAAGCTAAGAATACAATAGTCTTCGCAATAGTTTCCATATGTGAAATATCATAAAAGAATAACTTTATAAGTGTAATTCCGAATACTATAATTGCTAAGACACGTAGATATTTCTTTCGTTTCCATATTCCTAAAACAATGAGCAATAATGCATAAATACCCCATAAAATACTTAATCCAAGCTTATATGTTTCTGTATACCCAGACAAGTCTAACCAATGTATTAATTCGCTACTTACTATCCAGATTAATGTGCAATGCAGTATAATTTCAAAAGCAACCTTAAAGGTTCTACCCAGAAATTTTTGCCGTACATACTTATAAAAAGTAAATAGCAAACCTGCTACAAATCCAAAAGAAATATATCGAATACCTATATGAGAAAAAGCTGTCGCACTAAATTCTGTTCCTTTTAATTCTAAATAACTATCTCTAAACTCACTTAGCAAATACAATCCTCTGGTCAAAAACACAAAAAGAGCTAACAACATAAAACTAAGAGTAATATACCCCAAGGCATTATTTTTAATTTTTTGGATATTCACAAAAGACAAAATAACCAAGAACAACAAACTATAATTAATAAGCCAAATAGCTCTAAAATTTCTAGTATCTGATAATACCATATACTGTTCTGTACCATCAATATTTTGGGAAATGTAATGGTGATCTATATCTTGATAAACCTGATTCCAATAACTATCTATTTCTATCCAAAATGTAAAGTAGGTAGTACATATTAATAGTAATGCTAGGCCTATGGTAAGCATTGTATACAACCAGGGTTGTTTTGGCCAGGGAAAAGATAGTTTCTCTTTACGATGTGTGATATAAATAAATGCAAAAGACACAATACACAATATTGATGTCATAAGATAAATATTAAACACTGGCATTAGTCTGGTTTCTGGCAGTGTTGGGCTATATCTATAGTACACCACGATCCAATCATGTAAAAGGCTAAAAAAAGTTAAGGCCCACAGCGGATATGAGAGAATCTCGTATATCGGTACTTTTTTGGTTCTCCCAATCCAAAATAACAATGCTGCTTCTCCTGCCCATAACAGTGTAACCCAATTTCCATCTAGTTGTACAGGAAATGCAATCGTAATAAAAATCAAAACCATACCAGATACAAAATAAAATAGGTTGCGATCAGCTAGTTTTAATCTATATACAATAACACTTACCACAAAATGAATCACTGCATTCGCTAATGTAAATACACCTAATAAATCTTTACCATATTCGTGATTGCTTAACATCGAAAATCCAATACCATAAAAGATAAATGAATTAGATAATTGTAGAATTACATCAATGGTTTTAAAGCTTTCTTTTTTTCTGAGTTTGTATACCAAAAACATAAGATAGAATGTGATAAAAAAGACAGTAAGAAATATAAAACCAAGGGTAAAATGTTCTTCTATTGTGTATTTATCGGCATACCATGACATAAAAATGATCCAAGTAAGCAAAAAAGACGAAAAGTAAAGGGGTTTCCAGTATTTTTTGATGGCAATAATGAGAATACCTATATTAATAATCGCCATATAACTAAACAGAATTACTACTCTACCCGATCCGTCACTTAATAAAAAAGGAACTGCATAGGCTCCTACTAGTCCTATATGAGCTATAATTTGCTTATTATATTGTATTGCTGCAAAAACAGTAAATGCCGTAAATAATAGCATAAGAACAAATGTCAAAGTCTGCGGAATCAGGCCGTATAAGTCGTATGCTAAAAACGTAATAAAATATAAAATAGCCATTGCACCACTAACTAGTACCGCACTAAAGTTTTCATATTTTTTCTTTAGTTTCATCCCAATTCCCAAAAGCCCTAATCCTGTTAAATACCCCAGTATAATCCTGGTTAATGGTCCTATTAGATCATTTTCTATTGTATACTTTGCCCCAATAGCAACACCAATGATAATAATAACAATACCTATTTTATTGATTAGGTTTTCTCCAATAAACTTTTCAAGATTAGATTTCTTTTTTGGTTTATTTATTTTGGTAATAACAGGTTTTTCTTCTTTTACTAGCGTTGGTTGTACAGCCTCTGGCTTAACCGAAGAGGGTGGTTCTTTGATACTTTCTTTTGTAACTTCGGCTGTAGGTGAAACAAGAGCTGGATTTTCTGTTTTTATATCAGGCTGGTTGGTCGATGTTGTTTTTAGCTTATATATCTCATCTTTAAGGCCTTGTATTTGAGTCGAGAAATCTTGTTGTCTTTTCAGTAGGATTTCAAGCTTTTCCATAAGCTGATGTATCTGATCTTGGTTGTTTCCCATATTACAATATTATTATATTTGCCTAATGCTAAGTATTCCTCAAAACTCTTATAAATTAAGATACTACAAAATATAATAAGCTTACATTTAGCGCTATATCATCACTTCTAAGAGTACATACTACTCACTATATAAATTAAAGACCTGTTTCTTTTCAAAATTTATTTTTATTCTGTTTAGTTTTTCAAAACCATATATAGTATGCACAGTTTGAATAGTAAAACAAATATCTATAATACGTACAATTTATAGAACACTGTTTCCCGTGAAAAATATTATTTATTTCGCATGGAGTTTCAGAATAAAAGACATTTATTCTGAAAAGGTAAAAAGATTTTCTGAAACATCGTTATCATAACCAATTTTCAATTCGATATACGAGCAATTTTATCTTTAAGAAATTGTCTTTCTTGTTTGGACTGGGTGAGCTGTATTGCCTTTTGGTAATATGTTGTAGCTGTATTATTATCTTCTAATCGTTGGTAGATTTCGCCTAAAGTTGCATGATATAGATAATATTTTTCTAGTAATTTGTCGTTCTTTACACTTTCGAGTGCTGTTATTGCTTCTTTTGGGCCTTTAAGTTCTAGAATAACCAAGCATCGATTTAAAAAAACGATAGGATCATTAGCAATCTTTAATAAGAGTTCATAATACTCTAATATCATTTTCCAGTTTGTATCTGTATATTGCTTTGCACAGCAATGCTGATATGCGATAGCGGCTTCGAGGTGATATGTCGAGAGTTCTCCTCCAAAAGCAGCTTTATTTAGATATTGTTCTCCAGATCGTATTAATTCTGCATCCCATGTTGTACGATCCTGTTTAGAAAGCAAAATAAGCCTCCCTTCTTCTGTTAGCCTACTATTAATTCTAGAGGCATGAAAACACATTAATCCCATCAAAGCATAAACCTCGGGTAACTGCGTACGTTTCTCGGATAAAAGAGACCGACATAAAAACATTGCTTGACTAATTAAATCTTTACGAATCAATTGATCGGCATGAGTAGAATTATATCCTTCATTAAACATGAGATAGATTGTATTAAGTACCGTTTTGGTTCTAAGATTAATTTCATTAATAGTGGGGATTACAGGACGTATCTTACGTTTTCTGAAATATTCTTTGGTTCTATACAATCTCTTAGAAATAGTATCTTCACTGGTAAGAAAAGATCTTGCAACTTCTTTAGTGCTAAATCCACATAATGCTTTTAGAATAAATGTAATTTGATTTTCTTGTGAGATATCGGGGTGACAGCATGCATACATCATTCCCAGAAAATCATCTTTTATATGTTGTTCCTGCCAATAAGTATCCATTGTAGTAGTTAGTGTATACCCAGAAGTTAGTAGTTGTTTTTCGGGATCAGAAAAATCAATAATACTACTATGCTTATTACGCCTGATAACATCTATAGCTTTATTTTTAGCTGTGCGATATAACCACGCTCTTGGGTTATCCGGCATCCCTCTATATTTCCAGGTTTCTAGAGCTTTAACCAGAGCATCCTGTACTACATCTTCTGCTAATTCTATATTTTCGGTACCGAATATTTTAATCAATACAGCAACCATCTTTCCAGATTCTTGTCTAAAAAGATGGTTTAATGTATGATCTATGTGATCTCTATTTTCCAAAAAAGTTATTCCATTGGGCTTATTTCTCGTACTTCGACGCTACATCCATATTCAAAACCTGGACAATCCTTAGCTATTTGTGCCGCATGGTCTAGAGAGTTTGCTTTAATTAGCAAGTATCCACCAACTAGTTCTTTACCTTCTGCTAATGGGCGATCGGTTACCTTTTTACCACCTTCGGTCAATGTTTTGGCCTCGTTCATTAATGGCTGACCACCAATAAGCTGCTCTGATTTTGCTAAACCACCCATCCATTGTTGCCAATGTTGCATATGTTGTTGCATCTCTTCTGGTGATCGGTTAGCATCATGCCCGCCACGGATAATATACATAAACTCTTTCATTACTATATCTTTTTAATATTCTATTATCTTAATCTTCTGGCCATACTTCTCTTACTTCTACACAAGAATTCCATTGTAATCCCGGGCAATCTTTTGCCATTTCGGTAGCATCTTCTAGGTTGTTTGCTTTAATAACCAAATATCCTCCAACCAATTCTTTTCCTTCTGTTAATGGTCTATCTGTTACTTTGGTTCCTCCGGGATAAATTGTGTTACCGTGTGAATATAATCGCTCACCTCCAACAAATTTTTCTTGCTGAGCCATCTCACCGATCCATTGTTGCCATTTTTGCATATGCTTTTGTTGTTCTTCTGGAGATTTAGAATCCCATACTTTGTCATCTCCTCTAAAAAGAAACATAAATTCTTTCATTTGTCTGTTTTTTTAAATGGTTTATTTATTTTCTACATTACTATGACGAACACTTTTTTTATTTTTGGACAAGCAACACCATATTTTTTAGTACAATGTTGTAAAAAATATTGCAAAATGATATTTCTAATTTGATATTGTGTTATTCCCCGGCAATTAACCTCATCTCTTTGTTGATGGAATTTACGAATAATCCTCAAAATGATTTAAAAAAAATAACGAGTATATTTTCATATACTCGTTATTTTTTTTAAAATCTTGTACTATATTATTGCTTAAAAAAGACACTCATATTGAGCAATTTCTTATTTTTCTTGATATTTATTATACCACACTCTTTTTTTGTCTATATATAAAAAAAGAGAAGTTTCTGTTACTTCATAATATATACATCCTGAATTGCTAATACACACTTCACGATCTTTTGCGTTTACAGACCATGTATTCTCTGTTGTCTTTGTTTTAGACTTTTCTACTACTGTTTTATCCGATTTGAATATGATAAAAGTTTCGGGATCATCTTTCATAACCCATTCTCCTATCAATTCTGTGCCTGCAACCTGTTCAATTACAATTTCTTCAAATTTTAACGTCTGATTTTGCTGTACAGGCTTTGCCTTAAAACTCATTAGTAGTGCAGCTAATATAACAGTTGTAAAAATTACGGATATAGATTGGGGTCTTTTCATAATTTAATTTTTAATAAAATAAGGATATAAATTTAATGTTTTTTTGGTAATCTATAGTTTTGATATTTTTTAATGCTCAAATAAGGTGATAAAATTATCAATTCTTTTATCCTAATCACAAATTTTATACCAGGACTATATTATTCTTTAGATCTTGCATAGTGGAGTTCCATTTCATTCATAGTAATCACCAGCATATCTTTTCTTAGCACAAATTCTAAACACTTTTCTGTACCTCCCTCTACCGATGTCGCTTTTAAGCAAAGTTTACTATCTTTTAATAACCAATACCTTTTTAGAGGTTCTCCTAAAGACTTTTCTATAACGGTTCCATCAGATCTCAATTCTATATAAGTATTGGGATCACCATCCATTACCCATTTTCCTATTAATTCTTTTGGACCGCCTTGATATACACTAATATTTTCTTTTTCACCATCATTTTTCTGGTGTTCAGGGCTATTTTTAAAGCTGCTCAATGTTAGCATAGCTATACTAACGATGGTAAGAATTAATTTGGATTGCATAATTTGGGCATTTAGGTAGGATAAATTTAACGTTTTTTTTGGTTTTATCCCTAATACTATGTTATTAAATATCTTTCTACAGATACGATAAATGCAATACAATTGATGTAAAACAATATAATTTACCGAGACTCTCATTTTAATTTTACTATTATTTGGATTCCTACATATTAAGGTTTTTAAAAATCTTGTACTTATTTTGTTTATCCATTTTTTGGTTAAAAGCTTTAAGAACTGTTATAGGAAATTAATTAGGGGTAGGGTATTATGCTGTATAAACGTTTTATTATAAAAACGCCCATAACTTATCTATTAACGTAAATGGCTAAAAGGGAACACATAAGGATAGTGTTCCCTTTTTATGTATAAAAAAATGAAAGTTATTCTAAATATTTTAGGAGGTTCTAAAAAATTATACTCTTTCTATTTTACATATGAAACAACCAGCTTCAGCATTTCTGGCATGTAAATATGCTATATCATTATGGTCATGAAATATTTCTGGAATCAAAAGATCTACATCATCATCACCTACCAATTTTGTAAATATCATATTTTGTTTTGTATTATACCCAATTAGTGATAAAGGAAAATTTTGTTTATCTGCTTTGATTTCTGGCGGAAATTGATGATCGTTCTTATAGGGTTCGACTTCTTTTTTGTGAACAAAAATAGGGCCTGGTTGATTGAATGCATTTTTAATTTCAAAAGGACTATGGCTAATCAATAGCCGAGTATCTTTTCCCGGATCAAATTTTTTTAAAGAAATACGACAAGGTCCATAACCTGTAGCTATTTGTTCAACAACAGGATAATTAAAATCATCTACTTTTGTTTCTTTAATTCGTGATACATATTCTTTTGTTAACGGGACAATCTTAAATTTTTTCATATGTTCGTTTTATGATTTAGCTTAGATTATGTAGCAGAAAAACTTATTACATAACCTTGATATAGCAAAATTGCTAAGAATTCAAAAAGTAAAACACCCGAATCTTGCTTAGTTATGAATTAATTTTTGCAGCTTCCCAGCCAATTATAGCAGTTTTGCGTGTACTGCCCCAATGGTATTGTCCTAAATCACCTGTAGATTGGATTACTCGGTGACAAGGAATTAAAAATGCAACAGGATTACTACCTATAGCAGTTCCTACGGCCCTGGATGCTTTAGGCTTATGAATATGATTGGCTATGGTTCCATATGTTGTTAATCCTCCCTTTGGGATCTTGAGTAATGTTTCCCAAACTTTTAATTGAAAATCAGTCCCTTTAAGGTGTAGTTTTATTTGACTTAATTTTCTCCAATCTTTAGTAAAGATAAATAGAGCATTTTGTTGAGATCTATCTACGATTTGAGTAAACTTTGCTTTCGGAAAACGTTGTTGTAATGTTGTAAATGCATTGTCATCATCTGCAAATGTCATATGGCAAATACCTTTTGAGGTTGAAGCTACCAGCATTTTACCAAACGGGCTTTCGGCATAACTATAATTGATCTCCAGGTTCTGACCTCCATTTTTGTATTCTCCAGGTGTCATTCCTTCTATTTTTATAAAAAGATCATGTAATCTTCCTGTTCCAGAAAGTCCGGTCTCGTATGCCGCATCAAACAAAGTGGTTTGCTGATCTTTTAAAATATTTTTTGCGTACTCTAAACTAGTGTACTGCAAAAATTTTTTAGGACTCACTCCTACCCAATCTGTAAAGAGTCTTTGAAAATGAAAAGGACTAATGTGTACTTTTTCGGCAATCTCATCCAGGTTAGGTTGATCTTTAAAATTTTGTTTAATATACGTTATCGCCTCTGCAATACGATTGTAATGAAACTGATTTTGCTCACTTATCTTCATAATACTATAATTTTAAAAACAGTATAAAAGTATATAGCTCTTGGTAGTATTAAAACCCAGAACTTGCTTATTTCAATACAGGATAAAAATAATAGTATTATATGGTTAGAAAAATTATATGGTAATAAACTGATTTAGTCCATTATAAAACTAAATCCTCCCGAGAACAAGCTAGAGCTAAGTCCAGAGTCTCGTTCATATTGTCTAAATCGAAGATCAATACTTTTTAAACCAAGTTTCCAGATATGGAATTTTGTAAAAATATCGGTATAACTAATACCAAATCCATATTGATTTGCATCAAAACCAGATAAATCATAATCCGAAGTATAGAATTGCTGTGTAGACAAATGTTGATTAAATGGTGCAAAATAATCTGCTTTTGTTTGTGTATAAAAACGATATGAAGGGTATAGTGTAAATTTATCTGTGATTTTAATGGGTATTTCTATACTTGCAGTATGTGAGTTAATCCCCCAATCATCTGTATAATATCTATAAAATGTTCGTATTGTAAAAATTTCATTAATATAATAATGTAATCTTCCTCCTGCAGCTATTTTAAACCTAGAATCTGGCAATCTTTCTACATCATCACCATATGTAAATTCTTCAATAATTACATCGGCCACATCGGCAAATTGTACTCGCTGAAATGGGGTTGACAAAAGGCCTTCCTGTTTAATAAAATCTAATGAAAGAGATCCTTGTAACCTTTTAGACAAAATTTGTGAAAATCCTAATCCTACAGAATACGAATTACGAGATTCATCATCAAACTTCGTAAATGTAGGCTGATCTCTTAATTCTGAGGGATATATTGCTTTCCATGTATCTAGAAACACATTGGCTTTTACACTTAATTCTGTATTTTTTTCATTAAAAAGTCTTGAATAACTACCGCCAAAGCCTATAGAAAAATAGTCATACTCGGTTGCTACCGCAACATTGGCTGACCACACACTATTTCGATCATCACTACTATGACTATAACTTCCTGATATTGTCGTTAACACATCTTTTTTTGATGCTCCAGAAGAAGCTACAAAAGGATTGGCAGCGCCATTGCCATCAAAAGGGTTAACATTACTAGAAGATGCCGATGAATATGCCGATATTCCTGCATCTATAGTTAATACATCATCATCATTTAGTGGGATAGAAACCACTATTGTTGGAGTAAGATCAGTGAGTTCTTCTGTACCCACACCACCTGTAACCGCAGCGTTATCTCCGTCCTGAGTATAATAACTCATCAAAAAATCTACTTCTGCAGACTCTAATACTCTCTTTTTGTAGGTTGTTGTATCATCCTGTTGTTGCTCCTGTGCAGTTACAATCACTATAGATAATAATGCTAGTATTAAGGGAATTTTTCTCAAAGATCTTTACTTTATAAAAGTTTTTAGTATGTTTTTCAATTCTTTATTTAAGAGAAATATTATCTCCTAATTACAACCACATCCTCCGCCTGTTTTTCCTCCATTTGCTCCAGCAGCAGATTCTCTATATGCCTGAAAATTAGTTTCAAAACGATCAATTTTTTTGAGCGCTAATTCCATATCAGGATCATTAATTTGTACTTTTTCGTATTCTTTTACAGCTACACATGAGTTAAGAGAAAGTACTAGTACTAAAAGTATTGGTATCAACTTATTCATAAAGTACGTTTTATAAGAATTATTGTTATTTATTATCTATCTTAATATGATCAGAGGTATGAATATTTCCCTGGTCATCAATTATAATACATTCAATCCCTTTTAATTGATTGATTCTATTTAATCCCGTTTCAATTCCCATCACAAAAACAGAAGTTGCCAATGCATCTGCCAACTCAGCTTTTGGAGCAAAAACTGTAGCGCTTACAATACCAGTAGATGGGTATCCTGTTCTGGGATCAATAATATGAGAATACCGTTTACCATCTAAAATTACGTATTTTTCATAATTACCAGAAGTCACTACTGCTTTTTCTACTACTGGTAATAGTGCAAATGCATTATTTTTATTCAAAGGATTGGTAATTGCAACTTTCCACTCGCTTCCATCTGGTTGTTTCCCCCAGGTATTCATATCTCCAGAAGCATTTATGATTCCTGCATGTACTCCTTTACTTATTAAGAGGTTTTTGGCCTTATCTGCTGCATATCCTTTGCCAATAGCTCCAAACCCTATCTTCATCCCCTTTTGGGTTAGAAATACTGTAGATTTCTTTTTATCTAAAACAATATACTTGTACCCTACTCTTGCTACTGATGTTTTAATTTCTTCTTCAGAGGGCATTTCTTTCATGCTATTATCAAATTTCCAAATTCGATCCATAGATGCATAACTAATATCAAATGCGCCATCTGTTAATTTAGAAATCTGAATAGCTCTAAATATTAGGTCGAAAAGTTCTGTATCAACTTTCACCGGATTAACCCCTGCATTGTTATTAATTAAAGAAGTTTGAGAGTTTTTATCCCACGAAGAAATCAATTTTTCGATTCTCTCAATTTCTTCGACAGCAATATCTATGTATTGATTAGCTGTTGTTTTGTCTTTTTCGACAACGGTAATATCAAAACGACTTCCCATTAGTTTTAGGGTACGTTTATATATTTGTTGTGAAAAACTACTACTTATTGTAGCCAGGAATAAAAGGGTAAAGAAAAATCTCAAAATATTATTTAATCATTGTACTTAGCATTTCTAAGTATGCATTTGGTGTTACTTTTTTATAACCAATCGCTCCCATTTTTTTACCATTTTTATCTAAAACAACAACTAATGGAAAACCTCCACTTTTATTATATTTCTCTGCCAATGCATTATTCTGATGCTGTAAAGCTTCGGGTAATTGGTTTTTTTTCTTACGTGGGAAATCAGCTTTTAATAATACGTAATGTTTTTTGGCATATCCCTGAAATTCCTCTGTATGCAAAATCTGTTTCTCTAATTTAATACATGGTGCACACCAATCTGAACCAGCAAACACTAAAATTATATTTTTATCATTTTCCTGCGCAATTCTTTTTGCTTCTTCAAAATTGGTTAGCCACTCTTGAGCACTTACCCAATTAATTCCTGAAAATATCAGAAATACAACTACAATAATCTTTTTCATATGAATGTAAATCTACTTTATAGTAACTATTCAAATTGTTAATTAGTACTTAAAATTCGTTTGAAGGTCATAATACGTACTAAGTCTAAATAATTATTAAAAGAACAATTTTTATACCGAACAAGACTATATACTTACTCTTATTTACTACAACCTTTAATTCGGCCTCTATTTATAATACAGTTATATAAAAAAATACCCTACATTGATTAGTCATTTTTTTACAAAAAAACGGAAACACCTGTGGGTATTTCCGTTTTTCGAGAATGAATTAACATCCAAAATATATTATAAAGCCTTATAAACTAAAGCTTAGGACATCTTTTGCAATTAGATTTTCCTTTCTTTTTATATTTTTTACAACATTTTTTCTTTTTCCCTCCACAGGCTATTTCACAATTGACAGCCGGACAAGGAGAATATAATGATGGAGTACCTGAACTTTGCACTGATATAATTTTTATTGAATCTAAATAAAGTACAAAAATATAAAAAAAAGATTCCAAAAAAAGGAATCTCTATTTTATCTTTATTAACTTATTAACAATCATTTAGGCTCCTCTGCTACTTGAAAAGTGTTAATATCTCTATCAAATAAATAATGACCAGACTTATCGTCACCAATAATTTTAAGTTTATCTAACAATGTTCGTGCTGTTGCCTCTTCTTCTAGCTGTTCTGCTACATACCATTGCATAAAATTATGTACATTATAATCTTTATGTTGCAGGCACTCATATATAACATTATTAATTTTTCCTGTAACAAATTCTTCGCTTTCCAAGAACGTTTCAAAAAGCTCCATCAACGATTTAAAATCATCCCTAGGTTTGTCTACTGCAGGAATAACAGCATTACCACTTCGTTCATTAATAAATTTAACCAGCTTGGTCATATGTACTCGTTCCTCTTCTGATTGCGTATAAAAAAAATCTGCAATACCGTTATATCCACGAGTATCCGCCCAACAAGCCATCGAAAGATATTGAGCAGAAGCTTTTGCTTCATATTTTATTTGATCATTTAATAGTTGTTCTATTTCTTTTATCATGTTTTGATATTATATTTAACTAAATAACTAAAGTACGTAATTTATTACTTTTTAAAGTGTAGTAATAAGTTGTTTTATGCGATGTAATCCTGTACATCATCTCATATTTTTATAGCACTACTTAAAGATGCTTTGTCAACATTATTATAAATCATTAGTAGGAAAGAAATAAATATCATTGCCTACTTAAAAATTATGCTGCTTTCTCAAAAGCAATATAATTAACCAATTTACCGTGTTTATCCCAAACCGGAAATCCTTTAATTTGACATAAATATGGGGTTTTATCCTTTTTATAGTTTACAATCGATACTTCAAAAGGAGTCTCACTATCTATAGCAGTTCTTATTTTTGCAGATGTCTTGGTACATGTATCTTCACCCTGAAATATTTTTGGCGAATTGCCTATAACCTCATTAGGTAAATATCCACTTAGTTTTTCAATATTTTGTGAAGCGTATACTATTTTAAGATTGGGATTCGTGATAACAATAACCGATTGTTCTTGAATAAATTCTTGGTAATAGTCTGTTGTAAAATTCCAATTTTTGGTAATTTTCTTTAACATATTAAGATCTTCTTTAAAGCTTTCTAATGCTGAAAGATGTTCTCCATAAAATTCCCATGAAACTAATGGCAATACCCGATTAGGTGTTTTCTGGTAGTACTTCGCCACCATACTATCGTATTCAAAAAATTCATTCATTACAATTTCATTTTAATACATTACCACACCTAAGTTATTCTAGTGCTTACCATTTAAACTGTAAAGTTGTATACCAGGTTAAAGGCTCGGAGGGTATAATCCCTGGCCCAGGATAACCGGTCGCTCTTCTGGTAAAATAACGAGTATCTAAAACATTATTCACCCCTGTTTCCAGTTTAAATTTCCTATACCGATAAGAAATTGAAAAATCAAGGATGTGGTATGATGGAATTTCGCCAATAATACCATTACGACTATCTCCAGAAGGTGCTATAGTAGCATTAGTTACATCTGTAAACTGTTCTGACAAATACGTGAATTGTGTATTAGCAAGAAAGTTTTTGTAACCAAACTTTAATCCGGTTTTTAAATTCATTGCAGGTATAAATTCGACTTTTTTACCCTTTACCCCTGCTTCTTCAGACTCTATATATTCTGATTCTGTAAAAGATGCATTAACAAACCAATTAAATCTGAAATCTGAGTTTCCTGTATAAAATGTATTAAGAATATTCCAATCCATAAAAGTCTCTACCCCATAAATAAGTGCTTTTCCTATATTCTTCCTAACTCTATTTGCTCTGTCGTCTAATACGATCCCAATTCGATCATCGTATAGTAATCCAAAACCTCCAATATCATAAGACAGTTTATTTCCTCCTATCTTTCCTCTAACGCCAAAATCGGCAGTAAAACCTTCTTCATCAGAAATATCGGGATCAATTATAAAAGTTGGGCTTACTACTCGAATATCACTAAAAGTAACCGATCTATAATTCTGAGATAAATTGGCATATGCTTCTAAATGAGTATTTGGCTTATAACTGGCTCCAATACCAAAAAGTAAAAATGAGCGATCCAGAGTTCTGTTATCTACTAAGGCCGTATTAGATATAGGGTTTCCTGCCAGATCAAAATTAACCTGGTTATAACTTCCTTCGCTTTCAGTTTTAATATATTCAAATCTAAAACCAGGAGTTACTGAAAAGCTATCAGAAATATTAAAAATATTCTCTCCAAATATTGCTACATTCAGGTTTGGAAAATCAAAATCAGATTGGTTTGGGTAATCTGGAAATGCTTGTGTGGCAAAGTCAAAGCTTGCATTAGTTCCTATACTTCCCGGGCCTTGTCTAGAGTCATTATTAGCCTGGTAATATTTTGAGCCTATTAAAAAAACTGATTCCTTACCAAACAAATTGTATCTACTTAATAATCTAGCCTCTGCACCCCAGTTTCTAAAGTTACCTACAATCAAATCACGCGGAAAAGCATAATTACCATTAGCATCTGTTTCATCTACATCTGTGATTGGGTTTGAATTTAGCACAAAAGGATTTCCTCTAAAACCTACTGCTTTTCGAGAAGCATCAAGACCAAAAAGATTTAAACTAAAGTCAGTCTTATCAGAGAATTTATGTTCTAATTTTAGTGAGAATAATTTCCAATTTACACCAAACCAATTCCTGGTTCGATTGCTAAATTCTGGGTTTTCATCGAATTGAGTATCGGTTAGCCCTCCTGGTTGTTGTGCCAAATAATCAAGATATGTGGTTTCAAAAGTTAGTTTTGTTTTATCGGTAAAAGCATATCCGATATTTGCATAAAAGTTTTTAGAATCAAATTCTGAATTTGGTCTATAACCATCACCTTTTTTATAATTAAAATAAGTGTAATAACTAAACTTACCTAAAGTACCACTAATGCTATTAAAACTCGTAAACAAATTAAATGATCCTAATGATTGCCTGGATATAAGTTCTATTTTTTTATTAGGATTGGGTTGCTTCATTTTAAAATTGATAAGTCCTCCAAACTGAGTTCCATATTGTAATGATGCAGCTCCACGAACAACTTGTATTTCACTCAAAGCTTCTGCAGGAGGAGTATAATAGCTCTCGGGGTATCCTAAAACATCGGCACTTATATCGTAACCATTCTGTTTTATGTTAAAATTAGCAGATCGGTTTGGATCTAATCCCCTACCTCCAATATTAAGCTGAAGCCCTGCATCACTGTTTTCGTATATATTTAATCCAACCACCTGAGCATAAATCTGTCTAGAATTATTTGAAGCTAAATTACCAACGGTCTGATCTACTAAAACCACTTCGCTTTTTTTACCTGCAAAAATTGCAGTTCCTTCTACAGGTCTAAGTTGTTTAAGCCCAAAAATCTTTTCCTTTCGTTGTATGATCAAAACTTCTGAAAGTTCTTCTCCAAGGGGTTTTAATACAAAATCTTTTGATTCATCTCCTTCAATCTTTATGTGTTGTTCCAGAATTTCAAAATCAAAACTAAAAATAGTAATCAGATACTCTCCTTGTGGTAAGTCTGCAAATTTAAATTGACCATCGGTATTTGTAATGGTCTGCTGACCGTTGGTTCTGTTATATACTTCGGCATTTGCAATGGGTTGATTATCCAGATTTGTTACTGTGCCCTTAAATTGATATTGCCCAAAAACTGAGCTTATTGTTAATAATGTTCCAAAAAATATACTATAATCCCTTAATTTCATCCTTAAATGGAATAATCCAATTTTTATGTTTAAATGATTCTTTTTGTTTTCCCAAATCTACTGTTGGATCTATATATTGTGTACTTAATCTACCATTAAGTGCTACATAGCTCTCAACAAATACTTGTATGTTTTGATGCCCTTGACTTTCAAAATGTTTTTTTAGATAATGAGCATATTGTAATATAAAATCAGGTTGCGATGCCATTTGTTTTTGTTGAAAAGCGGTAAGAAAATCATCATTATCAACATAAAATCGCTTTTTTGTTATACTATCAACAATTTTAAAATTAGCATAGCCCGCTTTTTCCATCAACATTACTCTCCACGAAAACCGAAATCCTTCTTCTGTCCAAAATAACTCTCCCGGGTATAACATATATCTAAACGGTAGAAGTAATTGAATCGCAAAGAATATAGTTATAGAGGTTAAAAGAACTTTATTTTTCTTAGGAAAAAATTGTAATGCTGTATTGGTATCAAATTGTCGTTTGTTTATTTTAAATACTTTGGAAATAAAACCTAATATTTTATGATGGAGATTAGCATCAAAAAATATCAATGTGCTTACAATCATGATATAAGGGAACATTCCTATAGGAAAGAGAACTCGGGTTAAAACATGAAAGATAACAACCAGAATAAAAGCAAAAGGTCTCGTTTTTCTATATAATAATAATAGTGGAATCGTAAGATCATAAATCGCACCCGAATAGCTAAATAGATAATGCATCCATTCTTTTTGCATTAAATCTCCCAAAAGAGGCACACTGTATTTAGAAGGTAACCATATTTTAAGAGGCATTGCTTTTACCAGCCAATCAGAATTAAGTTTTGCCAAACCGGCATAAAAATACACAATCCCTAAAAGTAATTTGATAACATCAATTGTCCAGTTAGGAATTAATTGATAAGAAATTCTTTTCAGTTTTGCATCTAATGCATAATACCGATTTGCAGGTAAAAAAATCATTACAAAACTAAGTAGACTTATAAAATAGTAATGATTAAGATATGTTGTCTTATCCATCAATTCTATGTAAGTAAAACTGATAAAAAAAGTAACTATTGCAATCCTATATTTGAAACCAAGCGCTATAAAAATTGTAGAAATTCCGCATATGGCAAAAATAATGTAGGTGTAGATTCCTATAGGTTTTATCCATTCGAAACCATAATATGAGAAAAAAAACTTAGGCTGAATGTATAGTTTATCGATCCATCCGTAGCTCCAAAAACGAATAATACTAATTAGCATCATTACTCCAAAAAAAATACGAAAGACTGCAAGTGGTGCAGCCTCCGTTGTTTTTTTCAGATATTCGTTAAGTTTAAAAGTCATCTAACAATATATGCAAATTTAATCTCCATCGGCATCTACAAAATCTACACGTATAGACATTGCAGAAAGCATATCTACCTTAAGAAAAACTACATTTTTCTGTAATTCATCATAGGTTTGTGTCATTAAACTATTGTTGGTACGAACCTGGGATGAGAAATTATCATCCAGACTTGATGCTTTTGTTCTTGCGGTATTAAATTGGTTATTGATAAGCGTACTTAAATCTTCACCATTTTTAATCGTATTTAAGAAATCTAAATATGTTTTTAAACTTTCTCCTGTAGTCGTGCTACCAAAATGTTTTCCGTTAAAGAAATCTTGTAATGTATTAAGATTAGCATCAAAAAGTGCCTTAGATATATCTCCTTTATAAAAAGCTTCAACAGTAGTATCTAATGGAGAACCTGAGAATACACCTGCAGGTATTCCTATTTTTGCTGCACGTAAATGTTTTTCATAATGAAAAATAAAATCATTAGTCAACTTATCTAACGAGCTTGTAGCCGAAGATCCACTATTACTTATAAAAGTGCCTCTATAACTTCCTTTCCAATCGTTTAAAACCTGGTCGGTAAGATCACTCATACGGTTTACTAAATCAGACAAATACTTTTTATAACCGGCAGCATTAGCATTGGTAGTATAAAACTCTACGATTCCTGTATCGGTACCTGATAATCCGTTCAAAAGATAATCTAACGCTCCAAATCCTTGTTCATCCTGTTTTGTTACCGAAGTAAAATCATAAGTCCCAGAAGTAATATTAGTTTCTATTTCGGCTACAGTAACAGGGTATACATTCATAAAATTTCGTAGCGAAAGTTCTTCTGCTTTTCCTATTTCAAACATACTAACCGATTGCCATGAAGTATATGCCTTTATCCAAGCATTCCTTAGCACAACAAGATTTGCAGCATCGGTTGTAGTTATAAAAGTAGAGGTTGCGGTTTTTAAAGCAGATATATCGGTAGAAAAACTTTCATATGAAGGTATAACTATATTATCTGCTATATTAGTTAATAATGCTTTTCGGTCAAAATTATCTGTAATACCGCCTGTATCATTCGAATCATCACTCGATGAGCAGCCCGCTATAAAAAATAGCGCAACCAAAACTAAAAATAATGATTTCTTCATCTTATTTTTATTTATTCTTAATAAATTTTTGCAAATGTAAAAAAAGAGGTTGGAAATGTTATAATTTCCAACCTCTTTTTTTAAACTTTATGAATTGTTTATTATTCTAGCTACCAGCTTGTGCTACGGTAAAACTAAATTTACTTGCAATAGTTTCTGAAATTGATTGCAAAGTTGCCGGAGTTACATCCCAAAATCCGTTGGTACCTCCCATTAACTGATCTATTAGTCCTTGAACCTCGGTTCTTGTTAAATAAGGAACATTACCTTGTGGTTTTCTTGTAAATTGTAGACTATATACAAATCCAAATCCTTCAGACAGATCATGAAATGCACTAGCATAATCTACAGTAGAAGCCTCTAATGCATTTTTTCCTTGTTGTAAATAATATACTGCTCTTATTGCGATAACTTGTGATATTTTTTCTCTAATAATTGCTGCTTGCGCATCACGTACATCGTATCTCTTTGCAACAATAGCCGCTCGACCTAACTTAAATGCATCAAATATTTCTTTTGCAATACCTGCAAAATCAGAATCTCCTTCTACTCTTCCTATATATTTATTTAAAAAACTATCGTCTTGACCTATAGTTTTATTCGGATCTGTTTTATCTTGAGAAGCTCCATATAGATAACCGTAGGCTTCATCCCATTTGTGTTCCATGGTAGTATAAGGCTTACCTTCTGCTACTACTCCATTATCATTATTTGCTACATTAGAAGCTTCATCCAGAACTAAAGTTCCTAAATAGTTATTTAAAGCCTGATCAGTCATTAAAGCACCTATCAAACTCTTAGCAAATGCTTGGTTTAATTCTAACCCTTTTGCATTAACATATCTTTTAGAACCTCCTCCTGCTTCTTGAAGAACTCCTGCTACACCAGCCGAAGCATCTGTTGTCCAACT
The DNA here is from genome assembly GCF_000520975.1 of Aquimarina megaterium XH134. Taxonomy (GTDB): domain Bacteria; phylum Bacteroidota; class Bacteroidia; order Flavobacteriales; family Flavobacteriaceae; genus Aquimarina; species Aquimarina megaterium. Next base: position 150,477 of record NZ_JACB01000031.1, on the reverse strand, counting down.
AGGAAAAACATCATCTACCTGGCTTTTTATCCAACTATCAAATTTATCCTTTATAGCTGCAGCATCTGTTGCGTTATCAGAAAAATAATCTCTTGATGCAGCCGTTTTACTTCTTACACTTTTATCAGACGCATTTAGACTAGCATCCAAAAAATCATTTGCTCCTTCTACATGAGCAAACATTGCATCCAAAATAGCTTCGGTACTTGTATTATCTTTTAATTTACTTACAATTTCTTCGGCCATTGCAATACGCGTAGTTTGACCACCAAAACTTACAGAGCTTTCATTATTACGTTCAAAAACATAGGTTGGTGGCGCCGCCACCTCTGTAGTAGAATCATCATCTGAAGAACAAGACCCTAAAATAAAGGCCCCAGATATACATACGATTTTTAGCAAATTTTTAATTTTCATTTCTTTTATTTAGACTTAATATCAATAACTTATGAGTTCGCAAATATATTCATCAAAATGAACATGACAAAGTTTATTTATTCTAAATCTAAATTAAATTTAAGTCTTAAAGAAATCATGGGGTTATTCTATTGATTTTAAAACCATTAACACTCAATGGTACATAGAAAATATTTTGGTAGCCTCGTTATGTGAAGATTCAAAACTTAGCGTTCTGATATTTGTTTCGGCATGTACTGTTGTAAAATATGAGATCATACGCTCGGTAGGCATATTACCTGTTAATTCGTCTTTTGCCATTGGGCATCCTCCAAACCCTTGAATAGCTCCATCAAACCTTCTGCATCCTGCTTTATATGCAGAATCTACTTTCTCAAACCAGGTTGTTGGTGTAGTATGTAAATGCGCTCCAAATTCAATTTCTGGATAAGCTGGAATTAAATTCGAAAACAAGTAATCAATAATTTCTGGTGTAGAAGTACCAACAGTATCTGATAATGAAAGAATCTTCACTCCCATCTTGCTTAATTTCTCGGTCCACTCTCCTACTATTTCTACACTCCATGGATCTCCATAAGGATTACCAAATCCCATAGAAAGATAAGCCACTACTTCTTTATTTGCTTTATCTGCGATGTGTAATATTTCTTGTAATGTAGCTACAGATTCTGCAATAGTTTTATGTGTATTTCTCATCTGGAAATTTTCTGAAATCGAGAAAGGGTATCCCAAATAATCGATTGCTTTATGCTGTACTGCATCATTAGCACCACGTACATTAGCAATAATTGCCAACAATTTGCTTCTGGTATCAGAAAGATCCAATTGAGACAAAACCTCTGCGGTATCTACCATTTGCGGTATTGCTTTTGGTGAAACAAAACTCCCAAAATCTATAGTATCAAAACCACACCGTAACAATGACTGAATATACTGAACTTTTTTTTCGGTAGGAATGAATTCTTTTATACCCTGCATAGCATCTCGAGGGCATTCAATAATTTTTACGTTTTCGGTCATTTTAGAGTAGCAAACTAAGAAATATTCAATTGTGTGTATAAAAGTATGATTATTTTTTAAAATCTAAAGCGTTTCGACACGATTAGAAACCTCATCTGATTTTCTCATTTTACAAAAACTATGTAAAAAAGGATTTCATAAAAGAAAACGTATTGTATTTATTTTTTCTTACTGTATTCATTAGGTGTACAATGATACATTTCTTTAAAACACTTACTAAAATATGCATGATCATTAAAACCAACACTATACCCTACTTGAGATACATTAATATTAGATTTTTTAAGTAATTGTGCCGCTAACTTTAGGCGTTGAGAACGAATAAATTCTGAAGCAGACAACCCTGTTAGTGCCTTTAACTTTCTGTGCAGTTGCATACGACTCATACCTAATGCCTGACTAAACAATTCAATCGAAAAAGAAGATTCTACTAAATTTTCGTCCAATACCTTTTGCATACGATTTAAAAATTGCTCTTCTACAGAGGTTATAGCTACATCTTTTGGTCTTAAAATAACTTCTTGGCTATATCGCGATTGTAATTTTTTACGAACTTCTATCAGTTTTTTAATACGTTCTTTTAGTACCCCTTCGTGAAATGGTTTAGTGATATAATCATCTGCACCTGTCTTTATCCCTTCTAATTTGTTTTCATCTCCTGCTTTTGCAGTTAATAGAATAATAGGGATATGACTGGTACGTTCATCACTTTTTAATGTATTACATAACTCAACACCATCTTCTACTGGCATCATAATATCACTAATAATAATATCTGGGATATGTACTATGGCTTGTTCAATTCCTTCCTTTCCATTTTTGGCTTTTACGATGGTATAACGTTTTGTAAATATATGTTCTACATAACTTCGAATATCATCGTTATCATCTACAATGAGCAAAATGGGCAAATTTTCATTTGTTTTATCAGCTTCTACAGCTTGTTCTTCTTTATATTCACTAGCAGAATTACCTGTTTCTTTTCTGGAAATAGCAATAGAATCATCTATAAATTCTTGTTTAGAAAACGATTTTTTAGCGATAGGTATTGTTACAGTGAAGATCGTCCATTCATTAGGAATGCTTTCTACACGTATAGTTCCTTTATGCAATGAGACCAATTCCTTTACCAAAGCCAAACCAATACCAATTCCTTCTTTGTTTTCGTTAATCTGATAAAATCGTTCAAAAACCATGATTTCTTCTTCTTTGGTAAGTCCTTTTCCTGTATTTTTTATTACAAAATGTAATTCATTTTCTTTTACCATAGTATTACAGACTATAGATCCCTGGTTTGGTGTATACTTTATAGCATTAGATACCAGATTTACAACTACCTTTTCTACTATATCCTTATCAAACCATGTTATAGTTTGGGTTTTATTCATATATGTTAGATAGTTAATATTCTTTTCTGTAGCCAAATACGTAAAACTATCGGCTATGCTTCCTATAAAAGAAATTACATCTTGTTGATTGACTTTAAGTTTTAAATTTCCAGTTTCTATTTTTGACAGATCTAACAGCTGGTCTACAAGAGAGAGTAACTTAACTGAATTGCGTTGTGCCATTTCAAAATTGGCACGTTCTATCGGGTCAAGTTTTTCTTTTTTAAGTTGCTGTTGAATAGGTCCCGAAATTAGGGTAAGAGGTGTACGAAATTCATGTGAAATATTAGCAAAGAATTTAGATTTTGCTTTATCCAGTTCTTGTAATTTTTTAGCAGTTTTTCTATAGGCACTATATCTTCCCAATAAATATATTGCTATCAAAAGAAAAAGAATACAACTACCAATAAAATATATAGATTGATAAAAAGGTTGATGGATGGTAAATGCTATTTCTCGTGCCGCTAATACATTTTCATCCTTATCAAGTGCTTGTATAGCCAAATTCTTTTTACCAGCAGTTAGATCAAAAAGGCTTAGTACATTTTGTGTTTTTACAGGAATCCATTTTCCCGTATTTAATCTATATTTATATAGTATAGAGTCTAACACATAAGGCTTCGAAATAGAAAAATCCAATACTACATTTCGTTCTCCTTCTTTAAGATCTATAGTAGAATAACCATCGATAGAAGGTCTGCTTTTTAAGACATTATTGGCGACAAAACTACTTATATCAATGCTATGTTTAAAGCTCTGATTGACTTTAACCACAGGTCGGGTAGAACGAAATATTCTTCCTCGTTTAGACCCCCATACAAACCCACTTCTATCTAAGTTTAAGAAAACACCATCTTTCATAGGCTCTGGTGTTTCCAACCACTCATATTTTTTTGCATGCCTATTGTAAAGTGCATTTCCTAAATTAACTACATTAACCAACAAAATACTATCGTTCAAAGGAACTGCAGATCGAATAACATTATCTGCTCGATCCCATTTTTCATGTACTTTAGTCTCAAAACGTAAAAATTGTTTGGTCTCTGTATTAAACTCTACCATACCTAAACCATGAGTAGGCATTAAAAACACGTTATCATAGCGTATAATATCATGAAAATTATGAGGATAGATATAAGGAGCATCTTTAATCTGGTACTGTTCTATATGGTCATTTTTGATGTTAATTTTATAAAAACCATCTGGTAATGCAGCCCAAATGATATTATTTTCTGTATCAACAAAAAAAGATTCTACAGCGTGCGAACTATTGCGATGTCGAATATCAATCCCGTTGGTTAAATACTTCTTTAAAACAGTATTCGATTTTTTGTCTACGATATAGATCCCATTAGAAGTACCTACGTATAATGTATCAGCTGTTGATTTCAATTGTAAAATGAAATTTCGCCAATTAGGAAAGTGTAACGGTTCTTCTAAAAATATTTTTTCTGAAGTACGTTTTTTTAGATTTATTTTATACAATCCTTTACGTTCTCCATACCAAATAATATCATTATCAATCAAAAATCTCGTTCCAGCCTGATTTCCAACATCCAGATTATGAAAACGAGATAAAAAACTAGTCACATTTACAGCAGAATGCCCATTATACCGATATAAACCATCTTCTATAAGCGACCAAATAATCCCTTCTTCATCTTCATAAAATACATCAATATTTTCCCATGCCTGAAGCCCATCATCAGAAGTGATAATTATTTCTTCAAATAAAACCTTTGTCGAATTTACTACAGGTTCCTGTGTCCAACATAAGTAAGAAGAGGTAAGAAATAACAAAAAAATGTATGAGAAATTTTTGATACTAAAGATAAATTTAAGTTATACAAACAGTTATAATCAAAATTACAATGATACATTATTTTGATTAGCATCATTATACCATATGTAACCAATATTGTTACATAATTTATAGAATTGCTATCTGTTAAAGTACAAAAAGTTTATTTCATTTTTAGAAAGAAAACCAAAAGAAGTAGGCTATTTATATTTCAAAAAACACCCCTAACAAAAGGGGTAACTCCCCTATTCTCTTAATGTTACATGATTCATAGTCTTTGTTACATACCTTATACAGATCCTCTTTTACATATTCTAGCTTTACACTCATCAAGTCTAAAAACAAAGTCTGATTCATTGATCGATATGCAGGCATGAATAAAAAAAGAAAGATTTATAAAGGGCACCTCAATCATTCTCCTACAAATAGTATATATCTAAATATAAACCATTTAGAAAACGGAACCTATACATTAAAAATCACACATAAAAACAAAATCATTAAGGAAGTAAAATTCAAAAAGTAAGAGATCAACAAGGGTAACAATATTCGTTGCGTAATGATATAAAGGTGTAAAACTCTAAAAGTAAAAAAAATGAAAACAAAAATTTTCAATGTAATATTATTAACTATCCTTACAGTCGCTCATTTTTCATGTGACTTAGATGATGACAATACTACTCCTATACGAGGAGAAGGAGGAGGAGAACTTTCCTTAAGATTTACAGTACAGACCGAAGAAGATCAAATGGGTGAATTTGCAGGAGTTGCAATGGCAATTTTTGATGGAAAAATTTATGCTGCCGGAGGTTATAATGCATATGGTAGCTCTGGATCTCATTTCCTTTGGTCCAGTAGTAATGGTGTTAATTGGGCTACCGTTCCCCTTTCTAGTAGTACTCCAGCCAGTTTTACATCTTTTCGTTCGGGAGCTACATTAACTACGTTTAATGATCAACTTTGGCTTATCGGTGGTAAAGACATTACAGATGCTCCATATACCAATATATGGCATTCTGCCGATGGGGTTTCCTGGAGTGAATTATCACCTCCTTTTGGAGATTTACCAGCTCACGAAACTATCGTATATAACAGCAAAATGTATGTAACAAAAGGTAATCATACAACTAACCAAACCGAAGTATGGTCTACAACAAATGGTATAGACTGGATACAAGAAACCAATAATGCTTTCCCCGGAAGAGGAGGACAAAAAGGTGTCGTTTTTAATGATGCAATGTATTTACTGGGAGGAGAAGATATAGCCAGTAACAAAGTAAACGAAATATGGACCAGTACCGATGGTAGTTCGTGGGCAGAAGTTAGTCCCACTACGCTGTTTTCTGAAAGAAATGCGCATTCTGCAACAGTTTACAACAATAAAGTATGGGTTATAGGTGGTAAAGATAATCTTACCGAGTTTAACAACGAAATATGGTATTCATCAGATATGATTACCTGGACCAGATATGAAGGAGACAGACCAGGAACAGATGGTATCAACAGCCACACCGCATTATTATTTAACGATGAGATATGGATTTTTGGAAGTAATCGTAGTGATGGCACAGGTGGTACACATAGAAATGGTGAAATAAGCAGTATTAAAGAAGATTAAGAACTGTTCTTATATAAACAAAATACATTTCATCATTATTAGCGAAGTAAATGACAGAATTAAAATTTAGAAATCATGAAACCCATACAACTCATAATTATAGCACTTTTTATCGCACAATGGGCAAATGCACAAAGTATAGATACTAGTAAAACAAGAAAAAAAACTGTAAAAAAAGATAATCTTTTAGATATGCAAACCAACTTATTATCTGGTGTATTTGGAGAAAATCTGGATGGAAAATCAAATGGGAAAACAATAAATTTCTTAGAACTACTTGAAAAAATGGATATCCCTGCAGAGCAAAAACTAGAGTATAAGAACATGTATTATTTACAAGCTAAAGAACTTACTCAAAAACAAAAAGATTCTTTGGGTTCTGCAATCGAGAAAAAAATAATAGAAGCCAAAAAGCATCAGTAAAAATAATTAGGGGGGAAATAAAACACAAATCGATGAAAACTACAAAAACACTTTGCATTCTTGTTGCACTATGTAGTATCACAACAAGCAATGCTCAATTATTAGAAAGGCTGGGTAAAAAAGCAGAAGAAGCAGCAAAACGTACTATTGAAAAACGTGTAGAGCGAGAAACAGAAAAAAAGACCAACAAAGGTCTTGATGATATTTTTGAAGGAAAGAAAAAGAAAAAGAAAAGAAAAAAGAAGAAGAAAAAAGGAGGAGTAATTATCGGAAGCTCTAAAAGTTATGAAATCAATCGTGCTTCTGATTTTACATCAGGAAATATTGTCGTATTTGAGGATGATTTTGTAAATGATCAACAAGGAGATTTTCCTGCCAAATGGGACACCAATGGCTCTGGTGAAATCGTAAAGATTGATGGCAAAAAATGGTTGCGTTTAGGAGGTAACTCTAAGTATGTCCCAACAATTAAAGAGTCACTTCCTGAAAATTACACCATAGAATTTGATCTTCTAACTCAGGGCTTAGATAAAAAAACCAGTTCTCAGGCCTGGATTAAACTTCTACTCGAAGACAACACTGGTTTTCAGCGATCCAAAAACTGGTGTATGGCAGAGTTATCTCCCTGCCAGTTTATAGAATCTCCCGGTGTTGTAGAAAAAGTAACAAATGGGCAACGCCAGATCCGAAATAAGATAGGTAAAGATTATCGTACTGCAATACAAGGAATATCTCATATAGCTATCGCTGTCAACAAGACCCGAATGCGAGTATGGCTTAATGAAAATAAAATCGTAGATGTTCCAAGATTAGTTCCCCAAAAAGCAAATGTATTTAAAATATACACCAAAGGATTACGAGATGCAAGCGATAAAGACGAGGTATACATATCTAATATCAAAATAGCCAAGAGTGGTCAGGATAATCGAAGTAAACTTATTACAGAAGGACGTTTATCTACCAATGCCATCCTTTTTAAAACAGGATCCTCAACCATCACAGGAGGATCCGAAACCATCATAAAAGAAGTGGCTATGGCTTTGCAAAGTCTACCCGATATGAAAATAAAAATCATAGGCCATACAGATTCTGATGGGAATGCAGAAAGCAATAGAAAACTATCTGAACAACGTGCAAAAGCTGTTAAGATGATTCTTGTAGAGCAACATGATATCCGGTTTAGCAGAGTTCAAATCGAAGGAAAAGGAGAAGCAAACCCAATAGCAGATAATACTTCAAAAGCCGGAAAAGCAAAAAACCGAAGAGTAGAATTTATTAAAATCTAAATCTTAGAAAATGAAAACATCAAAATCTATTTTATATACATTTTTATTATCGCTATCGATTGCCATATTCTTGTCTTGCTCTAACGATGATAACGGCCCCGGAATAGACCTTAATCAAGAAATCATATTAGCAACATTTGATTATTCTAATCTTAGCGTAAACAGTGTACCTAATATGTTTATAGCCAACAATGCAGAAGGAGAGATTTTAGCTACTGTAGAAACTAATAAAGTACCAGGAGTTTACACGTTAACTGCAAAAGGATATACCTCAAATAGTTTTATGCTTACTACCCTTTTAGAAACAGATAGTTATAAAGGTCTAATCACTATCAAAGACGTACCTGTAGGTAGTAGTGCAATTGCTCCTAATCGCCACCCCACTAGAAATGGTAGCATAAAATTTACGCTAAACTTAACCGGAGCTACACGTATCAGGCTTTTTGTTTATGGACTAAAAAGCAGAACTAGTACAGATGGAGTCGATCCTCTAACCAGTGCTCCTACCAAAACTTATGAATATAATAAAGAAGGTTCTGGTGATAAAATTCTTCTAAAAATAAGGTATAAGCCAAATGATGTAGATCCTGAAGTTTACGGATATACATGGATTGATAACTATAAAGAAATTGAAAATAGAACGTTAAGTTTTGCAGATTTTAACATCGTACCTACAAGCACTATAACTGTAAATGATACTTCAGATGGAAGTCGTACCGATCTTTATGCTATTTATGATACCAACAGATCTGTTAATCTCGAAGGTGACTTTTCGCAATATTTGAAAATCACAGAAGGTTTTGAGTACTACTTAACATATTATGAAGCATCATACCCTAATAATGTACACCATAGCAAAGCAATTAAAACTAATGTTTTTCCTGAAATAGTATCCGTTACAAAACCTGATTGGAATTTTTCATACACCTCAACATCAAACAGTCTCCAAGTACAACCATCTGGCATTTATTTATGTACTAATATTAGAACAGAAATTATAAATCCCGCTGCCAAAAACCTTTCATGGCACATTACAATCCCGAATAATGGTGCAAATAAAATAACACTACCACAACTACCAGAAAGTCTTTCTGATTATACTAATTATTTTGAAGACACCTCTCGTTTCGAAGAGAATTCTGTGGATTTGATCAATTTATCTAATGATTTCAATTATGCAGATTATATAAAAGATGCAATTGATAGAACCTATGAACTGGAGGAGCAAAATGGAGAATCTATTTCAATTCGGTTTAATCCATAAAACCATCATGACACGTATCAAAAAAACGAAGTAACGATTAATATAATAATCTATGAAACATATAGCTTTTTTAATTGCAATACTGATACTCACATCGGTTTCTGCTCAAAACAACAATTGTAGTAAGTTTTATGCTAGCGAGGAAGGTAAAAAACTAATTATCCATCAATATGATAAAAAGGAACGTCTTTCTACCATAACCGAATTTAAGGTAACCGATGTAAAAAACACAGCTAATCACAGTGTTATTACTATTGCCATGAATCTAAAAGACGGCAAGAACAAAAAATCAATTATCACCTCATCATTTAAAGCCCGTTGTTCGGGAAAGACGACCCGTTTAGATCCCGAGTCTTTTATTGCCCCTGGCATACTTGATCAATATAATGACATGGAATATAGTATTACGGGAGATGACATCTCTTTCCCTAATAGCTTAGCCATTGGCCAGGAATTACCCAATGCATCTGTACATATGTCTGTAAATGCAGGAATCATGAACATAAATATGACCACCAATATGCTAAACAGAAAAGTAATTGCAAAAGAACAAGTTACTACCCCTGCAGGGACTTTTGATTGCTATGTAATTACCTATACCAACGAGTTAACTATGGGAATGACCACGACACAATATTCTAAACAATGGATTGCAGAAGGTGTCGGTATGGTAAAAGAAGAAACACGCAAAGCAAACGGAAAACTAATCACAAAAAGCATCTTATATCAAATTAACTAAAATTAATTCATTATGAAAAAAGTAGCCACATTAATCGTATCATTCATTTTTATAGTTTCATCCCAGGCACAAGACTCTGGATTTGACGCAAAAACAAAGGGGAGTTTTATTGCTAACGGAAGTGTCAATGTTTATTTCACCACTCGAAAAAGAAATGATGACAAAGCAACCGCATTTACCACCAGAATAACGCCAAAAGTTGGATATTTTGTAATTGATAATCTTGCCGTGGGTCTCGAATTAGGCATTAATACAAACAAAGAAAAGCAAGATTCTGATTTTGGAGATATAGAAACGACTACTAATGGTTTTGGTATTGGGCCTTTTGCCCGTTATTACCTGCAAAACAACATCTATTTCGAAGGTCTTATCGGAATAGGAAGCTCTAAAACAACTACTGATGGAGGATTACTTGGTTCAACAGATATAAAATCAAATATTTTTGGTTTTAGAGTTGGGGCTGGCTATGCTTTTTTTCTTGGAAGTCATGTTGCCATCGAACCCAGTGTAAGCTATTCCTGGGAAGATATTAATCCCAATAATGCACCATCTGGTTACAAAGAAAGCCTGTCTTCTATTTTTCTGGGGATTGGTATTTCTGCTTTCTTTTAACCCAAATTATTAATGTTTGTTTAGTTAAGTTTTCAGTTGTCAATCAGAGCTCTTCGATAAACTCAGAACAGGCCTGTCGAAGACATTTAAAAACACAAATTTGGAACCACTTCGACAAGCTCAGTGTGACATATTGATTTCATATTATCCCTATGAACAACATTACCAATAAAAAAAGGTACGCCTAAAAATAAAATTGATAGTAATCTATATACCTAATACAACGCTAACCTATACTAACATAGATTAAAATTTTAAAAACAATAAAGTAAGAACAGATGAAAACAATAAAAAATAGTATAGTTATATTGCTAGTACTACTACTGGCAAATTGTAGTTGTAGCAGTGATGATAATGGTAATACCACACCTCCCCCTACGTTACCCATCGCAACCCTAAGCAACATAAGCCCTACCAGTGGGCCAAAAACCACCATTGTCACCATTAATGGTAATAATTTTGGCAAAGATATCAGTAAAGTACAGGTATTTTTTAATGATAAAGGAGGTACTGTACAATCGGTAAGTAATACTCAAATTAAGGCAATTGTGCCCGCCAGAGCATTTACAGGCTTGGTAACCCTTTCTGTAAATGGCACAACACTTACCGGTCCAGAATTTTCTTATATCATTACCGAGGTACATGTAAGTACTATAGCTGGTAGTACTCAAGGATTTGTAGACGGCACCGGCACCATGGCGCAGTTTAGTAGACCTAACGGGATTACAATAGATACAGGCGGTACCCTATATGTGGCGGATAATAATAATCACAGAATAAGAAAAATAACACCGCAAGGGGTCGTTAGCACCCTAGCAGGAAGTACAGAAGGCTTTGCAGATGGCAGTGGTACTACCGCGCAATTTACTTTTCCTACAGGGATTGCAATAGACACAGACGGCACATTATATGTAACAGATACTGGAAATCACAAAATAAGAAAAATAACACCGCAAGGAGTGGTAAGCACACTGGCAGGCAGCTCCTCAGGATTTGCAGATGGCCAAGGCAGTGTTGCCCAGTTTAATAGACCTTATGGTATTGCAATAGACACAGATAATAATATATACATAGCTGACTCTTACAATCATAAAATAAGAAAAATAACACCAGAAGGGGTGGTAAGTACCTTGGCTGGTAACACTGAAGGTTTTGCAGATGGCACTGGTACTATGGCCAAGTTTAGCTATCCTCTAGGTATTACAATAGACATAGATAGTAATCTGTATGTGACAGATTATGAAAACCATAAAATAAGAAAAATAACACCGCAAGGGGTAGTTAGCACCATAGCAGGAAGCACTCTAGGTTTTGCAGACGGCATTGGCACTATAGCTCAGTTTAGTTTTCCCCTAGGTATTACAATAGACACAGATAGTAATCTATATGTGGCGGATACTGAAAATCACAAAATAAGAAAAATAACACCAGAAGGAGTCGTTAGCATTCTGGCAGGAAGTACAGAAGGCTTTGCAGACGGTACAGGTACTACGGCACAATTTACTTACCCATACAGGATTACAATAGATACAGGCGGCACTCTATATGTGGCAGATAATAGTAATCACAAAATAAGAAAAATAACACAAGAATAAAGTAAGAACACATGAAAACAATAAAAAACAGTATAGTTATATTGCTGGTACTAGTGCTAGCAAGTTGTAGTAGTGATGATAATGGCAATACACCAGTAGTAGTACCACCAATAGCAACTCTAAGTAATATAAGCCCTATCAGTGGGCCAAAAACTACTATTGTCACCATCAACGGCAATAATTTTGGTGAAGATATCAGTAAGGTACACGTATTTTTTAATGAAAAAGAAGGTACTACACAATCAGTAAATAATAACCAAATTAGGGCAATTGTACCCGCCAGAGCATTTACAGGCCCGGTAACCCTTTCTGTAAATGGCACAACACTTACCGGCCCAGAATTTACTTATACTGTTACCGAAGTAAATGTAAGCACTATAGCAGGTAGTACTCAAGGTTATGCAGATGGAGCAGGTAACGCTGCCCAATTTGATAATCCCGCAGGTATTACAGTAGATACAGACGGTAATCTATATGTTGTAGACATAGCTAACCATAAAATTAGAAAGATCACAGCTCAAGGAGTAGTAAGTACCCTAGCTGGTAATACTCGAGGCAATGCAGATGGAACCGGTAGTATGGCTCAATTTAATTTCCCTACGAATATTGCAATAGATACTGGTGGCAATCTATATGTGGCCGATACCTGGAACCACGCCATAAGAAAAATCACACCTCAGGGAGTAGTAAGTACTATTGCAGGAAGTGCTCCTGGTTTTGCAGATGGGACTGGTACTATGGCTCAGTTTAATTTTCCTTATGGTCTTGTAACAGATGCTTTAGGAAATATATTTGTTGCCGATTCTGGGAACGATAAAATAAGAAAAATAACACCACAAGGAGTAGTAAGTACCATAGCAGGTAGTACTACAGGTTATGCAGATGGAACTGGTAGTATGGCTCAATTTAATTTCCCTACAGGTATTGCAATAGATAAAAATGATACTCTATATATAGTAGAACGGGGTAATGATAAAGTACGAAAAATCACACCTCAAGGAGTAGTGAGTACCTTCGCTGGTAACACCTCTGGTTTTGCTGACGGCAATGGTACCGCGGCCCAATTTAACTCCCCTACAGGCATTATTGTCGATACAGCTGGAGTTATCTATGTTGCTGATGCCGGGAATGACAAGATAAGAAAAATCACACCTCAAGGAGTAGTAACTACTCTGGTAGGAAGTACCCCTGGTTTTGCAGATGGCACAGCAGTATCTGCTCAATTTGATTCTCCATTTGATGTTACAATAGATACCAATAATCATCTTTATGTTTCCGATTCCAGCAATGATAAAATTCGAAAAATCACGCAAGAATAAAATAAGAACAACATGTAATTATTTTTTAGGACGAGACAAGCTTTGACGCCACTAGCCAAGAGGTATACCGGGAACGATCCATGACACGCTAGGAGCAGCGGGGTTAGCCACAAACCGAATCCCCATCACCACAGGACTAAAATATGTTTTCGCATCATTACATGGAAAACTATATGCCGTAGCTGGTGGTTCTTCACCAGGTCTAACAAACAATTCTGTTTGGATTCTTAATTAAATATATCACTAAAACTTTACATCATGAAAACAAAAAAATCAAAACTAAAGTCAATTCTTTTAGTGTTTACTATTCTTTTTACATATAGCTGCTGTTGCAATGGAGAAGATGGCGCGATTGGGCCCGTTGGTCCACTTCGATCTTTTACATATGATCTTTCTACAGTATCGGGGACATTTCACGATCAATCTATACCAGAATTATCACAGGTAGTACTTGATAATGATGCGATTTTGGGATATCTAAAATTTAACGGAAGTACTAATTTATACCCTATACCAACTACTAAAACCCCATTAGGGATAGATATCAGAACCTTTATATCGTTGGGAAACTACTCTATGAATTTTTTTATACAAAATGAAACTACCACATTTTCTGTTACTGCCGGGCAACTTGAAGAACTAAGAATAGTAATCATAGCATCGACAAACATAAACGGTAAGCAGGTTGATATCCTACCCAAACTAAAAGCAGAAGGAGTTGATATCAATGATTACTATGCTGTGATGAAACACTTTGGCAACTAAGAACTGCTATTATCAAGTAGCAACGTATTATGACTTACCCCATTAACTCCATTACCTATCTAAAGAACCAAGGCATGAGTCTTGGTTTTTTTACCTCCATTTATTTCCCCGAAATAAGAATAAAAACTCCTATCCCGATAAAGACAATAATCTGAAGCCATTTTAGAACAACTCCAATTTTCGAACTCTTTTTTAAATACTCTGCAATAGATCCAGCCAGAACAGCTATCAGACCAAAAATGATAAATGAAACTACAATAAAAAGAAATCCAAGTATATAAAATTGTATTACATTACTTATGGTTTTACTAAATAAGAATCCAGGGAAAAATGCTAAAAAGAATATAGATACTTTAGGATTTAAAACATTCATTATAAATCCCTGCTTAAATAATTGCCCGAGGCTTTTCTTAGGCATACTATTTTCTGAAAGACTCACCTCTGCTTCACTTCTAAACACTTTGTAAGCCAGAAAAAACAAATACAACGCTCCGAGTAATTTAATAGTAAAAAAGAGCATTTCACTTTGTTTAATAATTGCAGATACGCCAAAAGCAACCAACGTAGTGTGTATTAAACACCCAGACATTAGACCAGCCACCACAGCCAATCCATACTTTTTGCCGTTTACCACACTTTGCATTAGCACAAATATATTATCGGGCCCTGGTGAGATTGACAATGCCAATGTTGCTATAACAAAGGTGTAGAGAATTTCGTAATTCATATTCTAAAAGCTTAGCTACTAAGTATTGCTTTATTAATATCCCTGATCAATTTGGGACCTTCATAAATAAAGCCTGTATATAATTGTACCAGACTTGCTCCAGCCTCTAATTTCTCTATAGCATCGGTAGCACTATGTATTCCTCCTACTCCAATAATCGGAAACGCCTTGTTGCTTTTTTCTGATAAATATTTAATCACTTCTGTGCTTTTATTTTTTATGGGTTGACCACTTAAGCCTCCATTACCTATTGCATTTAATCTATTTTCAGAAGTCTTTAGTCCTTTTCTGGTTACAGAAGTATTACTTGCAATAACTCCATCTAAATTAGTATCTGCTACTAATTCTATAATTTCATCCAGTTGATTTGTATTTAAATCGGGTGCAATTTTCAGTACAATAGGTTTTTGTTTTTCGAACGTTCTATTTTCTTCTTGTACGGCTACTATTAATTCGTTTAAGTATTCTTTATCATTTAGCTTTGCATGGCTCCCTACATTTGGGCAACTCACATTAAGAACAAAATAGTCTACATATGGATGTAATATCCGAAAACACTCCAGATAATCTTTGGTATAATTCTCTGGTAACGTATCTGTATTCTTTCCTATATTTCCTCCTATAATAAGTTTACCTTTATTTTTTCGAAGTTGATTTACGACTGCCTCAAGGCCTTTATTATTAAATCCCATTCTATTGATAATCCCTCGGTCTTCTTTAAGTCTAAACAACCTCTTTTTAGGATTACCTTCCTGACCTTTGGGAGTCACCGTTCCTATTTCGATAAACCCAAATCCAAAATTAGCCAATTCATTATACAAAACTGCATTCTTATCAAATCCAGCAGCTAGTCCTACAGGGTTATTAAATTTTAATCCAAAAATTTCTCGCTCTAATCTTGGGTCATCTACCTTATATAAATTTCTAAAAACTAATGGCACAAGAGGTATTTTTGAAAAAAACCGAATCATTCTAAAGGTAAAATGATGCACATTTTCTGGATCAAACAAGAATAGTAAAGGACGTAGTAAGAATTTATACATTAAATATAATTTTGCTTGTGCAAAAATAAGTTATCCAAGGTTCTAATAAAAGTGTATTTTTGAATTCTTCAAATATTAAAATAGTAGCAGCAATGATTTCAAAACAGCACATCATAAATAGGTTCATAAGTTACGTGACTATTGACACCGAAAGTGATCCCGAAAGTAATACAACTCCCAGTACCGAAAAACAGTGGGATCTTGCTAATAAATTAGTCGAAGATTTAAAAGATATTGGCTTAGAAGACATTAGTATAGATGAGCATGCCTATATCATGGCTACATTACCTTCTAATATTGATCAAGAAGTACCCACTATTGGTTTTATATCGCACTTTGACACTAGTCCTGATTTTACAGGTGCAAATGTAAATCCACAGATTATAGAAAATTATGACGGTAAAGACATCACACTAAACGCATCAGAAAATATTATACTCTCTCCTGATTATTTTGAAGACTTAAAGCAGTATAAAGGTCAAACACTTATTACTACCGATGGCACAACACTATTGGGAGCTGATGATAAAGCGGGGATTACAGAAATAATAACTGCGATGGAATATCTTGTACAACATCCTGAGATTAAACATGGTAAAATTCGAATAGGATTTACACCCGATGAAGAGATTGGTCGTGGTGCTCATAAATTTGATGTTTCAAAATTTGGTGCAGATTGGGCATATACTATGGATGGTAGCCAAATTGGGGAACTTGAATATGAGAATTTTAATGCGGCCGGTGCTGTGGTAACTATAAAAGGGAAAATCGTACACCCTGGTTATGCAAAAGGAAAAATGATTAATAGTATGTACATCGCACAGGATTTCATCAATTCGCTGCCAAGGATGGAAACGCCTGAACATACAAGTGGTCGAGAAGGTTTTTTTCATTTACATACTATAAAAGGTAATGTTGAAGAGACTCAGTTACAGTATATCATTAGAGATCATGATAAAGAGCATTTTGAAGCTAGAAAAAAAGTAATGAAAAATCTGGCAAATGAAATTAATGCTCAACATGCCAAAAAGGTTGTGCATATAGAAATCAAAGATCAGTATTTTAATATGAGAGAAAAAGTAGAACCTGTAATGCATATTGTAGATATTGCAGAAGAAGCTATGAAATCTCTCGATATTACTCCTATTATAAAACCTATACGAGGAGGGACTGATGGATCACAATTAAGTTTTATGGGACTGCCATGCCCAAACATTTTTGCAGGCGGGCATAATTTTCATGGGCGATACGAATATGTTCCTGCAGAGAGTATGATCAAAGCCGTAGAAGTAATCGTTAAAATTGCTGAATTAACGGCAAAGAAGTAAATTAATAATTTTACCCAGATTAAAAATTATTGATAGTATTGTTTCTTTCGTGGTAGTCAGAAAAAGCAATAATAAAACCTATAGAAAACAAAAAAGCGCGGTAAAATTAAATTAATTTCATCGCGCTTTTAACAAGTAGGCTAGTTATTACTTCTTATCTGCTGGTTGATTTAATTTTTGACTCATCTCCAACGAAATTGCAGATTTATCATACGTTAATTTACCAGATCCTGTTTCAATAATAATAGCATTATTTTTCTCACTGAAGTCAAAAACTTTACCGTGAAGTCCACTTTTTGTTACGACACGATCTCCTTTTTTTAAGTCTTCAGCAAATTTTTTCTCCTTTTTTGCTTTTTGCATCTGTGGTCGTATCATAAAAAAATACATTACGACAAATATGAGTATAAAAGGAAGAAATGATTGTATTTGCTCCATAAATTATTCGCTTACTGGTGTTCCACTTACGGGTTTAGCCTTTGGAGTTACCATAGCTTTAATCTTAAGAATTTCTTTTCCAGCCTCGGTATTAGCAGTTATAGTAACTTGCTTAGTTTGCTGATTTGGTTTTCCGTTAGAGTTAAACTTCACTAACATCTCTCCTGTTGCTCCTGGTGCAATTGGATCTTTTGGCCATTCTGGCACAGTACATCCACAACTACCTTTTGCACTTACGATTACCAAAGGTGCTTTACCTGTATTGGTAAAAGCAAACTTATGCTCTACAACATCTCCTTCATTGATAGTTCCAAAATCGTGTTCCGTTTCAGTAAAAGTCATCACAGGAAAATCTGCGTTCTTTGCGTCTCGATCTGCTGCTATTTCTACATTTTCTTCTTTAACTTTTTCTGCGGCATTGTCTTTACAAGACATAACTGTCATAGCAAAAACTCCGGCTAAAATTAAGATTCCTTTTTTCATTACTTGGGTTTTTTAATTATTTGAGGGTTAAAAATACTATTTTTTCTAAAATATTACATTAATCCACGACCTACTTTGTTTAATTTACCATTTTCCTGGTATTCTTTAGAAATTTTATCTAAAATTCCATTGATAAAAATACTACTTTTAGGCGTACTATATTCTTTTGCAATTTCTAAATATTCGTTAATTGTTACTTTTACCGGTATTGACGGGAACTTTACAAACTCGCAAATGGCCATTTTTATGATCGCTTTATCCAATTCTGCAATACGATCTTGATCCCAGTTTGGTGTTTTACCATCAATTTCTTTTGTAAACTCTACACCATTAAGCGTTGTTTTTCTAAAAATATCAGTTGCAAATTTCTTATCTTCTATATCCTTATACAGCTTAGGTAATGTCATTTGCTCATCATGAGATGATTTAACTTTTCTAAGCATTTTGATAATCGATGTATTTACCAATGGTAAATCATCAACCCACGTTAGCTTTTTATCTTCGATATATTCATAAAGTTTATCATTGGGAGCTATAATCTCTTTGAAAACATCGAGTACAAAATCTTTATCTTCTCTAAAAGAGCTAAGTTTAGTACTCATATAATCTGTATACAGCTCACTTTCTTTAATCTCTTTCCATAATATAGCCACATACTCATCATCTAATTCCCAGCAATTCAATTTTTTCTTCTCAATTTCTGTTTTGAGTTGAATATTTTTCTCTAGCAATAACAGAACTTCGTTATTGATAAATTTGGTATTAGGATTTTTTTCTTCGGAGGTAGCAAGGTATTTTTTTTGACTTTTTGCCAAAAACTCAGCTGCATGTTTTCTAATTTCTACCAGAAGCTGAAGATTTATAATAAATAATTCATACATCTGATCAATACTATAAAGAAGGAATTTCTCTTCTTTACCAAGATTGTCACTTTGCGTCTGCTCCATCGAATAGAGAGACTGCATTACTTTTACTCTAATATGTCTTCTGGTTAACATAGAAAATTACAAAGAACTTTATATTAAAAAAGGGCAAAAGTATGTTTTAACTTTTGCCCTGCAAAAATACTATTATTTTTAATCGTACCTACCTTAAAACTTCTTTTTTTATGAGGTAATTGTATTTTAAAATTTTATCGGTTTTTCTTTAATTCACTTTTCTTGTGTTACAAAACCGTCTTTAATTTTTTTGAGGTATGATTACATTTCCTTTTTTCGTGCTGCAATTCTATCTTCTGCTATACTAATTGCTGCTTCATTTGTAGTCACATTGGTTGCTTTTGCTTTGTTTAAAATATCTAAAGTAGTATCATAAATCTTCTCGGTTTTGGCTATAATTTGATCTCTGCCATATCCTTCGATCTCTGCATATACATTGATAATACCTCCTGCATTAATCAAAAAGTCTGGAGCATACACGATTCCTTTCTTTTGTAATAAAGGACCATGAATATTTTCGTTAGCTAATTGATTATTTGCCGCTCCGGCAATCACTTTTACTTTTAATTTATCAATTGTTTTATCATTAACAGTTGCGCCAAGAGCACAAGGAGCATAAATATCTGCAGTTTCTGCATATAGATCATCTCCTCTATAAATATCAACACCATACTTAGTACTTACTGCTTCGAGTCTTTCTTGGTTGATATCACTAATTATTACTTTTGCTCCTTCTTCAGAGGTTAAACGCACCAATTCTTCTCCTACATGTCCAATTCCCTGAACCAAAATTCGTTTTCCTTCTAATGTATCATTTCCATAGGCAAATTTACTAGCTGCTTTCATTCCCATATACACACCATAAGCTGTAACCGGAGAAGGGTTCCCTGCTCCTCCTTTTGATTCGGAAATTCCTGTTACATAAGGAGTGACTTCTCTTACAGTATCCATATCAGAAGTTTCCATACCTACATCTTCTGCAGTATAGTACTTACCACCTAGTGTATGCACAAATTTACCAAAGCGTTTCATTAGCTCTGGTGTTTTTATTTTTTTAGGATCTCCGATAATTACTGCTTTCCCTCCTCCAAGATTCAAACCTGTAATAGCAGCTTTATACGTCATTCCTCGTGATAACCTCAATACATCATTAAGTGCATCCCACTCTGTTGCATAGTCATACATTCTAGTCCCACCTAAAGCTGGTCCTAAAATTGTGTTATGTACACCAATTATTGCCTTCAATCCTGTATCTTTGTCCTGACAAAAAACAACTTGTTCGTGATTATCAAAAGATAGTTGACCAAATACTGGAGCTTCTTTTTTAAGTTGATTTGCAGTAAACACTTCGGTTATCATGTTATAAAATTTTTAAATATTACAATTATATTATACTCAAAATAAGGGTGCTAAAATAGCATATTTTTATCAATTTGAAATTTAACACTGTTAAACTTTACGGATTTATTAATAAATTCACTTATAAATATTAATCTTTTATGCGCGCATTACGCCATTTGAACAAATACTTTTTAAAATATAAATACCGACTTATCATTGGATTGGTAATTACTATAATCGCAAGAGTTTTTGCTACAATAGTTCCTACATTAGTTGGTGACTCTGTAGATGTTGTAGAACAATATATTAATAAAGAGATTACTGATATTGCCGAGGTAAAAAGCGGGCTTATCATAAATATTCTTCTTATTGCAGGGGCATTACTTATTTCGGCATTATTTACTTTTTTAATGCGTCAGACTTTTATTGTAGTTTCTCGATTTATTGAGTTTGATCTTAAAAATGAGGTTTTTCAACATTATGAGAAACTATCTCTTAATTTTTATAAGAAAAACAGAACAGGTGATCTTATGAATCGCATTAGCGAAGATGTATCTCGAGTTAGAATGTATGTTGGTCCTGCAATTATGTATAGTGTAAACACTATTACTCTATTTGTTGTGGTGATAGGATATATGATTAGTATAGCTCCTGAGCTTACTCTATATACTGTTACTCCTTTACCCATATTATCGGTTTCTATTTATAAATTAAGTGTTGCAATTCATAAACGTAGTACTGTAGTGCAAGAGTTTTTATCTAAACTAACCACTTTTACTCAAGAATCCTTTAGTGGTATTTCTGTAATCAAAGCATACGGTCTGGAATCTCCCACCCAGAAAAGTTTTACCGAATTATCTGATAAGAGTAAGGATAAGAATCTTGATCTGGCCAAAGTACAAGCATTGTTTTTCCCCCTAATGGTTTTACTGATCGGTTTTAGTAATATTCTAGTCATTTATATTGGAGGAAAGCAATTTATCGATGGTACGATACAAGATCTAGGTGTAATTGTAGAATTTATCATTTTTGTTAATATGCTTACCTGGCCTGTAGCCACAGTTGGATGGGTTAGTTCTATCGTTCAGCAAGCAGAAGCCTCTCAAGTAAGAATTAATGAATTTCTTAGTCAGGAACCAGAAATCACTAATACAGTAACTCAAAAAACACCAATTACTGGAAATATTAATTTTGACAATGTTTCTTTTACCTATGATGATACTAATATCACTGCCCTAAAAAATATTAGTTTTGAAGTTAAAAATGGAGAAACAATAGGTATTATAGGAAAAACCGGTTCTGGAAAATCAACAATATTAGATTTAATAGGCAGGCTATACGATGTTTCGTCGGGTGAAATACGAATAGATGGAGTTCCTCTAAAAAACCTCAATTTAACCGATTTAAGAGAGAGTATTGGTTATGTCCCTCAAGATGCATTTTTATTTAGTGATAGTATACAAAACAATATAAAATTTGGCAATGAGAATGCGACAGATGATCAAGTATATGAAGCTGCCAAAAATGCAGTAGTACATAAAAACATAATAGGTTTTAGTAAAGGGTATGATACTGTTTTAGGAGAGCGTGGGATCACATTATCCGGAGGTCAAAAACAGCGTGTTTCTATAGCAAGAGCAATACTTAAAAATCCTCCTGTACTCCTTTTTGACGATTGTTTATCTGCTGTTGATACCGAAACAGAAGAAGAAATCCTTAACAATCTTCACAAAATTTCTAAGAATAAGACAACTTTTATAGTAAGTCATAGGGTATCTACTGCAAAAAATGCAAATAAAATTATTGTCTTAGAAGATGGCGAAATAATCCAACAAGGCTCTCATAATCAACTAATAAGCACCGAAGGATATTATAAAGATCTCTATTTAAAACAACTTAGTGAAAAAGAAATTTGAGTTTTTTTTGTGAGGTTAACAATTTTTTTGGATTTTTGAAACCATCATAACATATTAATTAATTAATAAATACGGATTATGAGTGATAATGAAATGATGGATAAAGAAGAAATTTTCTCAAAAGTTTTACGAGCAGGAAGAAGAACATATTTCTTTGACGTAAGAGCTACAAAAGCAGGAGATTATTATCTAACAATAACAGAAAGTAAAAAGTTTACCAATGATGATGGATCTTTTCACTATAAGAAACATAAGATCTACCTTTACAAAGAAGATTTTGTTGGTTTTACAGAGATCTTAAATGAAATGACTCACTTCATTGTCGATGAAAAAGGAGAAGAAGTAATAAGTGAACGTCATCAAAAAGACTTTCAGAAATCATATGAAAAAGATGGAGTTGAAAATAAAGTTGCTGAAGAAGTTTCTGCATCAACAGAAAGCTTTACAGATGTAAGTTTTGACGATATCTAGACAATAATACGACTTTAAGTTAAAGTTATGTAAACCGCTTCATTCACTGAAGCGGTTTTTTTTATATTCACCCATCAAAAATAATTACAAAAAAATAAAACGTATGAAACATATTTTTACTGTTTTTTTTGCACTATTAAACTTTGTCTCTTTTTCTCAAGATGATTTATCTTTAGAATATTACCTTCCAAAAAATGTTACATACAATCCTGATATTCCTACTCCGCAAAGTGTACTTGGTTATGTCCCGGGAAAATGGCATGTAACCCATGATAAACTTGTAAATTATATGCAGGTTCTTGCCAAAGCATCTTCAAGAATAACAATTGAAGATAGAGGAAAAACTTTTGAAGATCGCCCAATACTATTACTTACGATAACCTCAGAAAAAAATCACCAAAACCTTCAGGAAATACAAAAAAAGCATGTAGAACTTACCCAAAATGGCTCTACTGCAATACATATAGAAGACCTACCAGCAATTGTATATCAAGGATTTTCTATTCACGGTAACGAACCTAGTGGTTCTAATGCATCATTAGTTGCAGCATACTATCTTGCTGCTGCACAGGGACAAGAAATAGATAATCTTTTAGACAATGTTGTTATTTTATTCGATCCCTCATTTAATCCCGATGGCTTACAGCGTTTTGCTTATTGGGCTAATACCAATAAAAGTAAAAACATTAGTACAGACCCTCAAGATCGAGAATACAGTGAAGTATGGCCTGGAGGAAGAACAAATCATTATTGGTTCGATATGAATCGTGATTGGTTACCAGTACAATTACCAGAATCCAGAGCTCGTATCAAGACTTTTCATAAATGGTACCCCAATATTCTTACCGATCATCATGAAATGGGATCTAATAGCACTTTCTTTTTTCAACCAGGAATTCAATCACGAACACATCCTTTAACTCCTAAATTAAATCAGGAACTCACCAAAAAAATTGGTAATTATCACGCTAAAGCGTTAGACAATATTGGTTCACTATATTATACCGAAGAGAATTTCGACGACTTTTATTATGGTAAAGGATCTACTTTCCCTGATATTAATGGTAGTATTGGTATTTTATTTGAACAAGGTAGTTCGCGTGGTCATGCTCAGCAAACCGATAATGGGCTACTCACTTTTCCTTTTACAATAAGAAATCAATTTACCGCAACACTTTCTACATTAGAAGCTGCAAAATCAATGCGTAAAGAGTTATTAGAATATAAACGAAGTTTTTACAACAATGCAAGAAAGGAAGTAACTAAAGATGCTTATATTTTTGGTAACGAAAAAGATGCAGCTTCATCTTATCATCTTGCCGAAATCCTTAAAAGACATCAAATCAAATTATACGAACTTAAACAAGATATAGCCATTAAGGGTAATTTTTTCAAAAAAGAGTATAGCTATATTGTTCCTAAGAACCAGCGACAAAAAAGGTTATTAAAAGCTATTTTTGAAAAAAGAACAGCATTTCAAGACAGTCTCTTTTATGATGTTTCTGCCTGGACATTTCCTTTGGCCTTTAATCTGGACTATTCTGACAATGCAGCTATTTCTAATATAGGTAGCGAAATATCAGATCTCACGTATCGCAAAATCAATCCGGTTAATAAAAGTGATTATGCATACCTGATACAATGGCATGAGTATTACACTCCAAAAGCTTTATATCAAATCCTAGCTAATGGATTGCGAGCCAAAGTTGGGATGAAACCTTTTTCTTTAGAAAACAATGATTATGACTATGGTACAATTTTAATACCGGTTCAGAATCAAAAATTAAATAAAGAAGAGCTTCATAAATTGTTACAAAAAATAGCTGCAGAGAATCATATCGATATCACTGGTGTTTCTACAGGACTGACAAAGGGGATTGATCTGGGAAGTAATCAATTTCGTGCTTTATCACTTCCAAGAATAGGATTGTTTACAGGTAGTGGAATCACACCTTATGATGCTGGAGAAATCTGGCATTTAATGGATCAACGTTATGATATTCCTATCACAAAATTAGAAACACGTAATTTTAACAGAATCACTTTATCAAAATACACACATATTGTATTACCAAATAGCTGGAGACAGTCTTTTGACAAAGAAAAAGCAGAAAAATTAAAAACTTGGGTTCGTAATGGCGGGACACTAATTGGATATAGAAATGCTGCCCAGTTTTTTAAGAATAACGAATTCATGAAAATCGAATTTGCTACTCCAAAAAATGATGCAAAAAACATATCCTTTGAACAAAGGCAAGATTTTAATGGTGCACAAGTAATTGGTGGAGCTATTTTTGAAGCCGAAATAGATCGTTCTCATCCCATTAATTTTGGATATAAAAACAATACGATTTCACTATTTAGAAATACAAAATTATTTATTAAACCAGATAAGCAGAGTTACAACAATCCAATTCGATATACAAAAAAACCATTGTTAAGTGGATATATTAGTAAAAAGAACTTGGATTCTCTATCAGGAACAGTCCCTTTTAAACATAATGATTTCGGAAAAGGAAATATAATCTTGTTTACCGACAATACTAATTTTAGAGCTTTTTGGTATGGGACGAATAAATTACTAATGAATGCTATTTTCTTTAGTGATGAAATGTAAGAAGTATTAAGTGAACTACTCATCTTGTTTTTTTTTGCACCGTAGCTTATACCCTATAAAAAGGGTATCATTAAGGATTAAAAGCCTTATGTTTTTACAAACAGAAAAAATCAAGATGAGTTCAATGTTTAAAATTGTAAATTACAGTTGTAACTAAGGTCTGTTTTTGTAGACTTATATGGTATAATAATGTAATTTTGGAACCTTTCAAAAAAAAAATCATGGCTCGTACTCCTTCTAACATGTTACCTCTTGGTACTATTGCACCCGATTTTACACTTGTAGACGCTGTTACCAATGACAAGTATTCTCTTAACGATGTAAAAGGCGAAAAAGGAACTGTGGTTATGTTTATCTGTAATCATTGCCCTTTTGTGATTCATGTTAACGAAGAAATAGTACGTATCGCTAATGACTATCGGGTTCAGGGATTTGGTTTTGTGGCTATTAGCAGTAATGATATTGAAAAATACCCTCAGGATGCTCCTAAAGAAATGTGGAAAACTGCTCAAAAAAACAACTATACATTTCCATATCTATTTGATGAAACTCAGGATATTGCTAAAATATATGATGCTGCCTGCACTCCTGATTTTTACTTATTTGATTCAGAGTCAAAACTTATTTATCGAGGACAACTAGATGATTCTCGACCTGGAAACGGAATTCCTGTAAATGGCCGCGATCTTCGTCAGGCGCTTGATGCAGTACTTCGCAATGCCAAAGTTTCTGAAGAACAAAAACCAAGTATTGGTTGTAATATTAAGTGGAAAGAATAGATATAACTTATAAAAATTGCTACAATATCGTAGTTTCAAGATATGCAAGAAGTAGTTTTTAAAGAATGCTCTACTAAAGATATTAGAGAGTTGAGTAAAATAAGTCAACAATTCTACCCCGAACATTATGCCCATATTTGGGAAAATAATGATCCCAGTTATTATGTAAATCTAAGTTTCAATCAAAAAGCTTTTGAAGAAGATTTTAAAACAGATACCATTGTTTATTTTTTAATTCAAAAAGCAAATACATCTTTAGGATTACTAAAAATAAAAAAGCAGGAAGCCATCAAAGGGTTTGATGCTTCTATAACATTACAACTAGAAAAAATATATCTTTTAAAATCAGTCACTGGTTTAGGCATCGGTAAAAAGGGGATTGAGTTTGTTAAAAATTATGCTATTAATCTAGGTAAGAAAATAGTTTGGCTAGATGTAATGAGTACCAGTCCCGCACTATCTTTTTATAAAAATATGGGATTTGATACTGTTTCTTTTTATGACCTAGAGTATCCTGGTCTAAAAGATGAACATAGGGAGATGCAAAGAATGGTATTATCTCTTTAAATTAGAGCTGAGCAATAATTTGCAAATGTGCAAAATGATGATTACCATGCCATGCATAGATACCAATATCTTCGCCCAACGAAATTGATATATCTCCTTCTGGATGTATAAACTCTTTTTCGAGATCATGAGCAGATAAACCTTTTAAGAAGTATACCCATTTAGCATGTAAAGCTTTTATCAAGTCTAGGGATAAATGAATTGGTGCAGACTTGGTATCAAATAATTCGGCCCATAATTGCTCATCATAGGCCTTAATCATGGGTTTATTTTCTGTTAATGCCCACTTAAATCGAATATATCCATTATGATGACTATCATGAATATGATGTATTACTTGCCTGGCGGTCCATCCACCAGGACGATATTGTGTTTCTAACTGTTGTTCACTAAATGTGGAAACCAGATTTAATAATTTCGTCGGTAACTCTTCTACATCATATATCCATCTTTGGATATGATCCGAAGTTATAATTTTTGGACATTCAAATTTTCCTATAGGATATCTTAAATCCATAGTTTAAAAAATCATTCTACTTTAGCATAAACAAATTCTTCTTTAGAGAAAAGATCTGTTAATGTAAGCATATTATCGTTTAAGTCATTGATTTTATATCTATAAATACGATCATCCATTGGGAAAAAACAAACCAATACGCCTCCATCTTCTATTCTGGTTTTCAAACGATTTGCAAATTTTCCGTTATAAAAATTAAATCGTATTGTTCCTTCAAAAATCAAATAATCATCTGTATTCTGAATAAAAAGCCATTTTCCCTGCAGTGCTTCATATGTATCTCTATTATAGAATTTGTTATCCAATAGCGCTTTCATTTTATACGCATATTTGATAAACTCTTCTTCGGGCTCCATATCATCCATAGGTTGGCCGATTTCTTTTTTTTCTAGCTCTTCATCATTTTTAAAATAATGCTTCGACTCATACTTAGTAAAAGCACTAGAATAGTCCATAATTCGTTGACCATTCTCGTTTTTTGTTTCTAAATAAGGGCGTTGTTTGTAGTTTACATGAATAAGTTGGTCATTCCAAAAATAAAATACCGTTACAACATCTGCTGTTCTGGTACCAACTTTTCTAACAATCTTTTTGAGTCGTTCATGCTCATAATATCCGTTTAGTTCTGCGCCATGATCAGCCATCTTATCAAGAAACTCTTCTGGATCTAAGAAAAAAGTTTCAAATTCTATATAACCATCTATCATCTCTATTTGATCATTGATGTTTACTAGAATGTCTGCCTTTTCTTGACCGAGAGCAAGATGAATATTACACAGAATCAAAAAAGTAATAAGTCCTTGTTTCATATCTAGGGGGTATGCAATTTGGGTTAAAATATAAATAAAAGAGGATTTAAACCTCCTAATACATTTTTTTAACAAAATGATTTTAAAAAAATCGCAATGTTAAAAATAATAAAAAACTATGTTAAAAAAAATACAATTCATTAAAAATAAAGCTTTTAATATAAAAAAACACTAGGGATATAATAATTTATGCTTTCATTATTCTCACATTATTATCAAATCATAAATATGAGGGGTCTATTTTTATGTACCAGATAAAACAAGTAATAAAAAAAGTCCCTGTGTTAGGGACTTTTTTAAATTTTGTATGTAATGAACTAAAGTTATTTCACTTCTACCAACTCAACATCAAAAATAAGTGTTGCATTAGGTGGAATAACTCCTCCGGCACCTCGGTCTCCGTATCCAAGGTATGGTGGAATCACAAATCTTGCTTTATCTCCTACTTGTAACAGTGCAATCCCTTCATCCCATCCAGAAATTACCTGTCCCATTCCTAACGGAAAGTCAATAGGCTGATTACGTTTATATGAAGAATCAAATACTGTGCCATCAGTCAGACTCCCTTTGTAATGCACAGAAACAGTCTTTCCCTTTTCTGCTTTTGCCCCATCTCCTTTTTGAATAATCTTATACCTTAAACCGCTATCGGTTTTTTCAAATCCCGCAGCAATTTCTTCTAATAAATCTTCGGCTTTTTTTCTGGCTGCGGCTTCTCTTTCTGCTTTAGCTCCATTAAAACTTCTAAAAGTTTCAACAGCATTAAAACTTTCGGCTTCTGCTCCTACCCTCTGTATCTCTACAGATTCGATTTCATCGCCTTGTTCTATTGTATTTACAACTTCTAATCCTTCTACTACTTTACCAAAAACAGTATGTTTTCCATCTAACCAAGATGTTTCTACATGAGTAATAAAAAACTGGCTTCCGTTTGTCCCTGGGCCAGCATTAGCCATAGATAATACTCCCGGGCCATCATGCTTTAAATCTGAGTGAATCTCGTCATCAAATTGATATCCTGGTCCACCTGCTCCAGTTCCTTGAGGATCTCCTCCCTGAATCATAAAATCTGCAATCACTCTATGAAATTTTAGACCATTATAATATGGTTTTCCTTGAGGAATAGCCTGATTATCTATATTACCTTCTGCCAGGCCAACAAAATTACCTACTGTTCCTGGTGTTTTTTTATATTCTAGATTTACTAATATACTTCCTTTTGAAGTATTAAATTTTGCGTATAATCCGTCTTGCATGACAGTCTTTTATTTAAGTTTAAACAAGTTGCAAAGATAGGAAATTGTAGGTGGTTTTAATCTAAAAATAAAACAAAGAAATATTTTTTTTAAATATCCAAAACAAGCTCTTAAGGCAAGTAATTTAATAATTAACAAATAATTAAGAGTAACATTAACTCTGATAAGAACATAAATAAATAGGCATAACACTCGAGTGCCTCAAAACATTTCGAGATTACACAAAATCATTATTTAACTTTATTTATGTTTAAAAAAATCTTAGAAGTAGAAGGAGTTCAAAAATTGAACAAAGACAAACAAAAATCAGTAAAAGGAGGGCGCCCTACCCTAATTCGATGCACTTATAGTTGCAACGGTACAACTGCTCGACTCAACAATGGTAATTACCTAAATTGTGCCGCTATAATATATGATGCTGTGCAATGTGGAGGAAATGGAAATGGAGGTGGAGTCTGGGCTTAACATAATTCATTTCCTAATTCAAATCAAAAAAGGCTTTGGAGGAACTCCAAAGCCTTTTTCTATATTGTATATCATATTATATCTAGCAACATCTATAATTATCAATCAATCTCTTTCAAAAGTTGCTGCGCTTCGTTAAAATTATAATTGTTTTTATCTGCAATTATATATTGTAAAGTTTCTAATAGTTTGTTTTTATCCTTTTGTTTCAAAAAGACCATTACTTTATACCAATCTGCTTTCTTACTTTGTAATGTGTTAGATTTTGACAATTGCTCAAACTGAAGTAATGCATTATCATATTGATGTAATTCTAGATATGAAACCCCCAAATAAATATATGTTAACGGGTTGATCGATGTCTCATTTTGTTGATATTCTTTAAACTTACGAATTGCTTCCTTATATTTTTTATTTTCAAATTCTAATTGTGCTTCTTCAAGTAGTGTATTAGTATCTCCTCTAGAAACCAAAGAAGGTATATTGTCAATATTGATATAGTCTGTATATAAATCTTGATAAGAAGGGTTTTTAAATAAGAATACCGAAATGGCAATTAAAATAGCTACGGTAGCAGCTATACTTAAGAATAACGAATTTCTATTTCCAGAATTGGATCTATTTTGTGATACTACTTCTTCAATTGTATTCTTTAAAATATTAGCCTCCTCACTTTTAAAAAAAGATAGCATTTGCTGTGATTTCTTTTTTTCTAATACTTTTTTATCTCCTTCTAACCATTTTTGATTATTATAAATAACACGCATTTCTTGCTGAAATTTTAATTCCCTGGCTAGCAAAGGATCAGAATCAATCTTTGTTTCAAACGTCTGTTTTTCTATGTCAGACATCTCCCCATCTAAATATTTATCTATTTCTAACAAAGAGTTATTCATAATTCTTTTATATCATTATACCGTGGATCTTTCTTGATCAATTTGGCAAGTTGAGATTTGCAATTAAATATACGTTGTCTCACCACATTATCAGAACTATACCCTAGTTTTTGTACAATTTTCTTATAAGGGGTTTTTTGAAAAAATAATTGAAGTAATTG
This sequence comes from Aquimarina megaterium XH134, assembly GCF_000520975.1. Classification (GTDB taxonomy): domain Bacteria; phylum Bacteroidota; class Bacteroidia; order Flavobacteriales; family Flavobacteriaceae; genus Aquimarina; species Aquimarina megaterium. The sequence goes on along the minus strand of NZ_JACB01000031.1, from coordinate 119,478 downwards.
TTTACAATTATCGGATATTTCATTTAGTTTTTCCTGAAACAACTCCCATTTTTCTTGTTCCAAAGCAGCCATAGTCATATCATCTTCTTCTCTAGATAGTTCGGCTATGGAATCATTTGTTACCCTCTTTTTTTCTTTATTTAACTCTCTTCTCCACAAATTCTTGCAAACTGTAAAAAGATAAGCCTCAAAAGAGGATTCTATAATAAAGCTTTTTACTTTATATCTTGCTATTAATTGTAACAATGCTTTTTGAAAAATATCTTCTGCATCTGCTCGATCTCCTTTATTTTTTAGAATAAAACTTACAACTTTAGGAAAAACAGCTGTATACAATCCCTGTATAACAATCTCATTTCCATCAGCTAATTGTTTTAAAATGTTTGTTTCTTCTTTGGGCATCAAAAACGTATTTAACATTTTTTACTTTTGCATGGTAACAAAAGTTATATTGAGGAAACATACTAATAAATTTAGTAAACAAAAAACATTAAGAATGAAAAAAATCGCATTATTATGCTTAGCAGTAGTTTTTGTAATTGGGATACAAAGCTGCTCTAAAGATGAATTACCTCTAGAAAAACAAGAAGATGTTATTATAGACAAATTAACAACAGGAGGTCCTGAAATAGAATTTTGTAGTAACAAAATTTATGTACGTTATGGGGTTTCGAGAAGCAATAATTACAAACGGGAATTTGCTAGTATTGGGAGAAAGCATTGGTTTAGATATGTATTAGTAGCCGAAACCGATTGCCCATCTATTGATATATGGTATATTCCTTGTGATCAGGCTCCTTCTCCTCCAAAAAACGAAAACGAAGCGGTCCTTGATGCCGAAAGCAGTGCTACCATCGGTGAAGGAGGTGCCCCACCACCACCTGATATTTCTGAGAATCCCGTATATGATAACAACGACACTACTAATTATAATAATTTATGTAACCTTGATTTAATCTTACCAAGATCAATCAACACCAATCCTAAAACACCAAATAAATAATTTTATTTTTATTTTTACCTCATACTAGCGATATAATAGCATGAGGAAATATGTAGTAATTTTATTTTTCTGTATATCTTATTTCCTGACTTTTTCTAGCAGAGGTCAGGAAATATCTTTTAGTCTTGATTCTATATCTAAATTACCTGGTAGTAATTATGAAAAACTGAATAGTTATAATACACTATTGGATAGCTATAAAAAAAGTAATAATCTTACCCAACTAGGATTTGACGCGCATCAATTAGCCAAATGGATACACAAAGAAAAAAAGTGGGACAAGGCAATAGAAATTGCAAAAATAGCATATCTAGCGAGAGAAAAAGCAACTCCTTTTAATCCAGAGTTATTAAAAAGAAGTTATTACAATTACGCAAATTTTAATAGGCGAAAAGAGAACTACACTATAGCAATTCGTTATTTCAGAAAAATGATTGAAGTAAAGGGTTCTGATTTCTTTAATGGAAAAGCCTATGCATTAATCGGAGAATGCTATGGTAAAATAGGGGATTTATATCAGGCAGTAGAAAATCAACTTCAAGCATTTGTAGATTTTGAATCAAAAAAACAGAAAGCATATATTATTTCGAATCACATCAACATTGCTGTATCGTATAGAAATATTCGGAATCGAAAAAGCAATCAAAAGGTTGTTAGCCATTTACTAATTGCAGATTCTTTGATACATACCTTAGAAAAACCTAATTCACGCGATCTCTATGCCATATACAACAATCTAGGCTTGTACCATAAAGAAGCAATTAAAGATCATAATAAGGCTATCGAATACTTCGAAAAAGCTCTAGAAATAGCAGAAAAAATGGGAGTCGACAGAAATTTGGGGCAAATTCATTATAACTTGGGTATCTCAAATATCAACTCTGACAATACAATAGCAGAAGAGCATTTCAAACAATCTTTATCTTATTCTAAAAATGTAAACTACTTGATTCCTAAAATTTATATGGGATTAGGCATATCTGCTTTTACTAAAGAAGAATATAACGTCGCACAAGAACAGTATAGGAAAGCATTCTCTTACTATTTTAATGTCGACATCCCTAATACAGATTGGCTACCTAAAAAAGAGCATCTGGCTCATATAAATGATAAGGCCACTCTTCTTGAGTTATTAAAAAGAAAAACTCAAGCATATCTAGAACATGGTAAAAAAGAAAAGGATTCGTCTAGTCATTTATCTGCTATTAAAACAGTTATGACCAGCGATCTACTTATTGATATTATCATGAAGGAAAACCTATCCTATAAATCCAAATTATTTTGGAGAAGTTTGATCTCAGAGGTTTATATTTTAGGATTAGAAGCATGCATTAATTCTAACAATAAGGATGCTGCATTCTATTTTATGGAAAAAAATAAAGCTTTACTATTAATACAAGACATTACTAAAAAGAAAATTAGTATCCCTGAGGAGGTTTTAGAACAAGAAAAAAAATTGGAGAATGAAATTGTTAAATTTCAAAATCAGTTCAAGAACTCTTCTAAGACACAAAAAGATTCTCTCTCTGCAATTATTTTATCCAAAAAAAGTGAATTATATCACTATAAAGACTCTCTCTCATATACCTACCCCAAGTATTTTTCTTCGTATACAATCCCTAAAATGATTTCTCTATCGGATATAAAATTAAAAGATAATCAAATAATCATCAATTATACTATGGCAGAAGAAGTTTTAGGAGCACTACCTAATGCCTATGGGATGGTTTTATCTAATAAACATAAAAAAGTTTTCAAAATTGAGAACATCAATCAATTAACGGATAATATATATGATTTAAGAAAAAAATTAAAAAAACCATTTAAAACATGGGATGATATTCGTAGGTATAGAGAAGTTTCACACCTACTATACAACACTCTTATATCCTCTAATATCAGAAAAGAGTTAAAAAACAAAAAGGTCACCATCATTGCAGATCACAACATAAGCCTTATCCCTTTTGAAGCTCTGGTTACCGACATTGAATTGGGAACTTACCTCATAGAAGAGTCAGAAATTAATTATGCATATTCATTGTCTTTCCTAAAAGAAAATAAATCTATTGCGAGAACTTCTACTCAAGATTTTTTAGGGATCGCTCCTATTAATTTCTCGAATAACCTGACTACTTTATACAGTAGTGATGAAGAAATTAATACTGCAAACACATATTATGATGGTTCATTGTATACTAAAGAAAATGCTACAAAGAAAAACTTTATCAAAGAAGCTAATAAATATAAAATTCTACATTTGGCAACTCATGCAGATGCTTCAGATTCAATCGCTCCTTGGATTGCGTTTTATGACAATAAACTAATAGCAAACGAGCTTACTACCATAAAAAATAATGCCGAATTGGTAATCCTAAGTGCTTGTAATACTTCTTTAGGAAAATTAAATCGTGGCGAAGGTCTTATGAGTTTAGCTAGAGAATTCTTTAAATCAGGAGCTAATACTGTGATTCCTTCTCTTTGGAACACCAATGATAAATCAACGGCTACTATAACTTCTGATTTTTATAAGAATTTAAGCAACGGTAAAACAAAGTCTCAAGCACTTCGAATTGCTAAACTAAATTATTTGAAATCCAATTCTGATGCTGACGCATCTCCTTACTATTGGGCTTCATTGGTGCTTATAGGTGATACAGGAACTTTAGTTCCAAAATCCAATTACAATCTTCTCATATATAGTACAATTATAATAACAACAATTATAGTATTACTCTTATTTTTTAGATATAGAAGACATAAACAAAAGGCTACAGTAACGCCTTAAGAAGTTCAAAACTACTTGTCTCTACTTATTTTCTTTTCCCTTTAAAAATAAAAGAATTATCTCTTTTTATTCTCTAAAGCTATTTTTTTTGATTTTTCTATAGTAACAATTCTTTTTTTCCTGAACATTATAAAAACAAGTATTAATCTAATCATTTCATAAATGACATAGAGCGTATTTGTTTTTCAATATCAACTAGATATCATCTGAAATTATTAATTATTAAAAACCAACATCATGTCGAAAAACATTTTAAGTATTAAAGGAGCTAATTATCTAAGCAAAATTCAGCAAAAACGAATTAAAGGAGGAGTATTACCCGAGTGCCCTATATTTTTCCCAAGAGGTTGTTTTGCAGGCGCTCCTTTCTACTGTAACACACAAGGTTTACCAATTTGCGACCCTATAGATGCAACCAATTAGCAAAATTTAAGACATAAACCTTGAGTGTCTATAAATGTTCGGGGCTCTTAATTATTAAAATGACAAAAATCATGAAGAAAAAAAAGTTAAAAAGCTTATCCTTAAACAAAATGGCGATTTCAAGACTCAACAGCACTACTATTACAGGAGGAACCGGACTTAGTGCTAATGCTTGTTCTGCAGCACTTCCGTGTTTTTCAAAAGATTGTGTTGTGAAAACATCAGAATGTGGGCCTACAGAAGTATTATGCCAATCTATTCAGGTAGCTTGCCAATAATTCTTAATCCTTAAGATTTTAAATCTAAATTATTTTTATTATTTACTATAGCTCATGCTGAAAGTAAATAATAAGGATATAAAAAAGCGGTTTACATTTGAAACCGCTTTTTACATTATATTTATTTTGCTTAATTAGCCACTTCACTAATAAATTTGATGCGATATAGGCGCAATTCTTCATCATCATAATCTCCATCAAATTCTTCTATTGCTGTATCTATTTTATCATTTTCGGCTTCAATAAAATATTCATGAATTTCTTCTTGTTGGTCTTCATCAAGGATTTCATCTATCCAATAGGCAATATTAAGTTTTGTACCACTGTATACAATTGCTTCCATTTCTTTAATAAAGGTAGGCATATCCATCCCTTTTGCAGCAGCAATATCATCTAATGGTAATTTACGATCTACATTTTGTATGATATATAATTTAAGACCACTATTCGCTCCCGTACTCTTCACTACAAAATCATCGGGTCGCATAATATCGTTTTCTTCTACATATTCTGCAATAAGCGCTACAAATGCAGGGCCGTATTTTTTAGCTTTACCTTCACCTACACCATGAACATTTGCTAATTCTTCTACAGTAACAGGGTATTTAAGCGCCATATCATCTATAGAAGGATCCTGAAAAACCACAAATGGAGGGACTCCTAGTTTCTTGGATACCGTTTTTCTCAAATTTCGTAGCATTCCGACTAACTTCTCATCGCTACCACCTTTAGCTCCAGATTTTGCTGCGGTTATTATAGAATCATCATTAGTTTCATCATATATATGATCCTCGGTCATCATAAAGCTAACCGGGTTATCAATAAAACTTTTTCCTTCTGCAGTAATCCTAATCACTCCATAAGTCTCGATATCCTTACGTAAATACCCTTGTACTAATACCTGGCGTGCAAGAGCCATCCAGTATTTATCATCTCGTTCTTTACCACTTCCAAAGAAATCTTGTTGATGCGTTCTATGCGAAATGATTAAGGCATTGCTCTTACCAATAAGTGTATTAACCAGATCTTTAGATTTATAAATCTCTCCTGTTTTATTAACTACTTCAAGTAATAACTTTACTTCATCTTTGGCTTCGTGCTTTTTCTTAGGGTTACGCACATTGTCATCCATATCAGCACCATCACCATTTACATCATCAAACTCTTCACCAAAATAATGTAATATAAATTTACGTCTGGATATAGAGGTTTCTGCAAATGCTACTATTTCTTGTAACAAAGCGTGACCTATCTCCTGTTCGGCAACAGGTTTACCGCTCATAAATTTTTCTAACTTTTCTATATCTTTATATGCATAGTATGCCAAACAATGTCCTTCACCGCCATCTCGGCCGGCACGTCCTGTTTCCTGATAATAGCTCTCTATACTTTTAGGCATATCATGATGGATCACGAAGCGTACATCGGGTTTATCGATTCCCATCCCGAAAGCAATCGTAGCAACCACTACATCTACATCCTCCATCAAAAACATATCCTGATGTTTAGCTCTGGTCTTGGCGTCTAATCCTGCATGATAAGGAACAGCTTTTACGCCATTAACTTCTAATGTCTGCGCCAGCTCTTCTACTCTTTTTCTACTAAGACAATATATAATCCCACTTTTACCACTATTCTGTTTCACGAAACGGGTTATATCTGCATCTACATTTTTTGTTTTAGGGCGTATTTCATAAAACAAATTAGGGCGATTAAAAGATGCTTTAAATGTTTTAGCATCACTCATCCCTAAATTTTTAAGAATATCTTCCTGTACTTTTGGAGTTGCAGTTGCGGTAAGTCCTATAATAGGAATATCTTCTCCTATTCTTTTAATAATATTACGTAGATTTCTGTATTCGGGTCTAAAATCATGTCCCCATTCACTAATACAATGCGCTTCGTCTACAGCTAAAAAAGAAATTTCCTGAGATTTTAAAAAATCTACATACTCTTCTTTAGTAAGTGATTCTGGTGCAACGTACAATAACTTGGTGACCCCATTAATTATATCTTCTTTTACCCTTTTTACTTCGGATTTATTAAGAGAAGAATTAAGTACATGGGCAATACCCTCTACTGATGAAATACTTCGAATAGCATCCACTTGATTTTTCATTAATGCGATCAGGGGTGAAACCACGATAGCGGTCCCTTTACACATTAAAGCGGGCAGTTGATAACATAGGGATTTACCCCCGCCTGTAGGCATGATTACAAATGTATTTTGTTTTTCCAAAATACTCTGTATTACCTTTTCCTGTAGTCCTCTAAATTGACTAAACCCAAAATGTTTTTTTAAAGCACTTTGCAAGTCAGTTTCATTCAAACTCATTAAATCATTTAACTTTTATATACCAATTAAATAAAGATTCACTAACACTAAATCTATTTCCCCAAATACAGACTTAGTGGATGTTTCGTTTTTAATTTTAGTATGCCAAAGATAAACAAAGCATAAATTAATACGCTTTTTTTTATCACTATTTAAAATTAATAAGGTATTGTATACCTTTGCGTAAATTAAAGATAGTAAAATCTTTATTTATAACACGAAAATTTTTTAAATTTTGAACACCCAGGACACTATAATTTCATATGCTAAAAAAACTGTTGCCGAGGAAGCTCGTGCAATTGCCCACCTAGAAGAGCTCATTGATAAAGAATTTTCTGATGCTGTAGAAACGATACATAACTCAAAAGGTAGAGTTATTATTACCGGTATAGGCAAAAGTGCTATTATTGCCACCAAAATTGTTGCTACAATGAATTCTACAGGTACCCCTGCAGTTTTTATGCATGCTGCCGATGCCATTCATGGTGATTTAGGAAATATTCTCGAAGATGATGTTGTTATTTGTATTTCTAAAAGTGGGAATACTCCAGAAATAAAAGTTCTGGTTCCCTTGATTAAAAACTTTAAAAATCCTTTAATTGGTATTACAGCTAATAAAGAGTCTTTTTTAGGTCAGGAAGCTGATTACGTATTGCATGCCTATGTAGAAAAAGAAGCATGCCCTAATAATCTAGCCCCTACAACAAGTACCACTGCGCAGTTGGTTATAGGAGATGCACTCGCAGTATGCTTATTGCACCTGCAAGGGTTTTCTAGTAGGGATTTTGCCAAATATCATCCAGGAGGTGCATTGGGGAAAAAACTATACCTTCGAGTAAGCGATATCACATCTCGAAATGAAAAACCTGAAGTATCTCCAGAGTCTAATATAAATAATGTAATTGTTGAAATGACAGAAAAAAGATTAGGAGCTACCGCAGTTACAGAAAACGGGGCTATTCTTGGTATTATAACTGATGGAGACTTACGTAGAATGTTAACAAAAGGAACTACTTCTTTTGAAGGTTTGACTGCTAACGACATTATGTCTCCTAACCCCAAACGTATTGATAATGATGCTATGGCAGTAGATGCTTTAGAGAAATTAGAGGAAAACTCAATAACTCAATTACTAGCAGAAAAGGATGGTAAATATGTGGGGTTACTACACATTCATGATTTAATGAGAGAAGGTATTTTATAATGGCTGACAACACTACTCAAAAAGATCCTCAGTCTATGTCTTTTCTAGATCATCTAGAAGAGTTACGCTGGCATTTAATTCGGGCTACTGTTGCAGTACTCATTGCCGGGATCATAGCTTTTGTATCAAAAGAATTCATCTTCGATGTTATAATTTTTGGTCCAAAAAAACCAGATTTCCCTACTTATAATGGTCTCTGTAATCTATCTAAACTTCTAGGTTTAGATGAAAGTTTATGCTTTAAAGAATTACCTTTTAGCGTACAGAGCAGAAAAGTAGCAGGTCAATTTTCTGTTCATATCTGGACCTCAATAACAGCGGGTTTTATTATAGCATTTCCTTATGTACTATATGAATTCTGGAAATTTATTTCTCCCGCGTTATATGATAAAGAGAAAAAGAATTCTAAAGGATTTATTATTATCTGTTCCTGTTTATTTTTCTTGGGAGTACTTTTTGGATACTACGTAATTACGCCATTATCCATTAATTTCTTAGGAGGTTATCAAGTGAGTAAAGAGGTCCTTAACGAATTTGATATTGATAGCTATATAGCACTGGTAAGGGCTTCTGTAATCGCCTGTGGTCTAATATTCGAACTTCCTGTTATTATGTTTTTCCTTACCAAAGTAGGGTTAGTTACTCCTGAGTTCTTAAAAAAATACAGAAAATTTGCTTTAGTAATTGTATTAATACTTTCTGCCGTAATTACGCCACCTGATATTGCTAGTCAGGTTATTGTTGCTATTCCGGTTTTAATATTATACGAGGTAAGTATTTTTATATCTAAAGCCGTTATAAAAAAAGAAAAGAAAAAATTACAAAAAACAATCTAAATGAGTGATATAGTTGACGAATTCAACAGTTACAGAGAGAAAATGAATTCTCGTATTCTGGAGGACAATAATAAAATAATTAAGAGAATCTTTAACCTGGATACTAATGCCTATATGGAAGGTGCTCTAAATGTAAAAACTAAAGAATTATTAGGGTTGGTAGCTTCTGTAGTGCTGCGCTGTGACGATTGTGTACGCTATCATCTTGAAACTTGTCATAAAGAAGGGTTAACCAAAGAAGAAGTGGTCGAATCTCTTAGTATTGCTACCCTGGTAGGAGGTACTATCGTTATCCCTCATTTACGTCGCGCTTATGAGTTTTGGGACGCACTTGAAGCAAAAGCTTCTTAAGTATGTAGCAGTTAAAAAGAATAATGTAAATTTACCAGCTCATTTTAGCAACACCCCCGATATAAAGAAGTCATTCTGATATGAAGTTAAAAGCAGATAATCTTATAAAATCATATAAAGGTAGAAAAGTAGTAAAAGGAATCTCTCTGGAAGTGAATCAAGGAGAAATTGTTGGACTTCTGGGACCAAATGGTGCTGGTAAAACAACCTCTTTTTATATGATTGTTGGTTTGGTAAAACCTAATGGAGGGAAAATTTCATTAGACAATATCGACATCACCAAATACCCAATGTATAAGCGTGCCCAAAATGGTATCGGTTATTTAGCTCAGGAAGCTTCTGTGTTTAGAAAATTAAGTATCGAAGATAATATCTTAAGTGTACTTCAGCTCACCAAACTTTCTAAAAAAGAGCAATTGCATAAAATGGAAGCGCTTATCGAAGAGTTTGGCTTAGGACATATCCGTAAAAATCGTGGCGATCTCCTAAGTGGTGGTGAGCGTCGTCGTACAGAGATCGCAAGAGCACTCGCTACAGATCCTAATTTTATCCTTTTAGACGAACCCTTTGCCGGAGTAGATCCAGTAGCCGTAGAAGATATACAACGTATTGTTGCCCAGTTAAAAGATAAAAACATCGGTATTCTGATTACAGATCATAACGTACAGGAAACTCTTGCGATAACAGATAGAACCTATTTGATGTTTGAAGGAAGTATTCTAAAAGCTGGTATTCCCGAAGAATTGGCCGAAGATGAAATGGTACGTAAAGTTTATCTGGGGCAAAATTTCGAGCTTAGAAAAAAGAAATTGAACTTTTAATGATAATACCGGTATTTGGTTTTTGAATCTTATCGTAAAAAATACTGATCAAAAACTATTCTTCGGTCGGCTTTTTTTCTTTGAAAAATAAAGACATCAAAATATAAAGTAATATCACACAAGGTATTGCTATAAATTTTAAGAGTACAATTAAAATAACAGTAAGTATTATAAAAATATAACGAACCTTATTTTCTGCAAACTTCCAATTCTTAAATTTTAAAGCAAATAAAGGAATCTCTGCATTAAGCAAGTAACAACTTAGTATAGTTAACCCTATCAAAAACCATTTATTAAGGATAATTTCTAAAATCCAGGGTTCTTGTTGAAACTTGAGTATTAATGGCAAACTAACAATTAGTAATGTATTTGCTGGTGTTGGCAAACCAATAAATGAAGTAGTTTGACGGGTATCTATATTAAATTTAGCTAATCGATATGCAGAAGCCAAGGTTATCAATAAACCCAGTAAGGATACATAAGACATATCAAAACTCGCTAAAATCTGTTCAGAATTCCAAGAACCAGGAGTTACATAAAATGGTTTCCCAAAAACTTGAGACAACAATTGATACATCACAATACCAGGTGCGACCCCACTGGTAACCATATCTGCCAAAGAATCAAGTTGCAACCCTAATTCACTCTTAACATCTAATATTCTCGCTGCAAAACCATCAAAAAAATCAAATCCTATACCTAGCATTACAAACAATGCAGTAAATTCTAATTGCCCCAAAACAGCAAAAATAACAGCAATACATCCACAAAAAAGGTTGAGAAGTGTAATGAAGTTTGGAATTTGTCTTTTAATAAACATGAAGTCTGATTTTGTGTAAAAATAGTAAACTTAATGGATACTTTATCTGATAATGGTTTCTAACCAAAAAAGAATTATTCTGCTAGTTACAAATCGTAGATTATAATCAAATTACTATCATAGTATCCTATCATTTTTTCAAATAAAATAAGTCATAACAACCTAATTAAATTTATTTAGAATTAGCTTTCCAAAAATGATTATTTACTACAAAAAAGCACTGATATCTTTATAAAAAAACATCAGTGCTTCATATCAGCGTTTAACTTTTTTGAAAAGAAGAAAAATAATCAGTCTTCTTTATTAACTATTAATCATTTATATATTGCAATATTTTATATACTGCTCAAACACCATACACAGCCCTAATCCGCTACCTCCAGGTCTACAACACCCCATTGATCCAGGGCAATCCTGATGAGAATAGCATGCTGGATGTCCCCCTCCTCCATTAATTTGTTTTTGTTGTGTTTTGGTTAAAATTTTACCTAAGTTTAAAATGTGATTTTTCATAATATAAGTTTTAAGATTACTTTTTATACTCCTAGCAATTAAAGTGGACCTGGATTAAGTCCGCAATTTCCATCAATACATGCATACGCATCTTCTGGTCCCAAAAAATTAGCCCATTCCCAACATTGAAATGCATTTTGACATCTACCTCCATTAATTTGTTTTTGTTGCGTTTTGGTTAAAATTTTACCCAAGTTTAAAATGTGATTTTTCATGATATAGGTTTTAAGATTATTTTTTTACGACAAACATTTTAAGACACTCATCGTTTGTGTCTATTCTGTATAAAAAACATTATTCCTAATTCAAACAATACAAAAGCCATAAAAAGCATTTTATATTTTTATATTTTGAATAAAACAATAGTAACCGATTATTTTCTTCCAAATCCGTAATAAAAAAGAGTAAACCCACTATTAACAACACTATATCAAAATGGATTCTAGCCCTCTGTTTATCCAAAGTTAGGTTGAGGGGTTGGGGTAATAAAACACAACTAATATAATATATCTTATTGAAAAAAAGTAATTTATATTTACATATAACTTTTTATCACATACTTAGAAAAACTTTAGTACTTTCTTGAAAAAAAGCTGAGTTGCTTTTTAATAAAAAGCAACTGCAGCCAAGTTATCAATAACCTACAGTAATATGAACTTTAAAACAATGGTTGTTTACTTTTAAACATATAATTGTAGAATTAATTATACATTCTACCTATCTCCAGGTTCATGCATACATACGTCTGTACATATTGGTCCCATAAAAATATAACATGGATCTCCTAGAGTACATAAATATGGGGCAATACCTCCGTTAATTGATTTTTGTTCTGCTTTACTTAAAGCTTTTCCTAAATTCAAAATTGATTTTTTCATTTTAGAATGATTTAATAATTAACAACATTTAAGATAATTGATATCAGAAGCCGATGATCCATATTTACAAGTTGATTCGTTCCACCCTAATTCTTCGCAAGAGGCTTCCATCTTTCCACCATTAATAGTTTTTTGTTTAGCTTTATTTATAACTTTTCCTAAATTTAAAATTGATTTTTTCATAATTTAAATATTCAATATTTACAGTTGTGATGAACATTTTAAGACACTCATCATGTGTGTCTATTCCTCGCGAGAGAATATTTTCACATTCAAAGCTCATCTTAGAGCTTTGTTTGTTTATGATACTGTTTGCATTCTTTTTTAGGAGTCATCGACTGATATGTTTTTTCATTAAGATCTTTGATAAAGAAAATCAAATCTGATAGGTCATCCTCTTTTCGAATATGATTGCCCATTTACTAATATTTATGGAATAAAATTGAGAGTATTTTTTTTACACATCAGATATATTATTGCTCTAATTGAAGCCTTTACTTTTCTTTTTCCCGACAGTGATCCCAATGCACAAAACAAGTATTAACAACCGAATCAAATATAGTATAAAGGCTAGTAGAAATACAAGGGAATTAGCCATATACCCCTAAAAACGAGGTATGAATTTATAAATTTTGACCGCTATAAATTTTACAAATATCAAGCTGTCAAAACATAAAAAACCTAGAAAAGAAATTAAAAAAGTAACTCTATACTCTTTAAAATAAAATATAGTTTTAAGCAATGAATTTCGTAAACATCGCATTGCAAAGAATTATATCAAATCGCCAGTTTAAGCATTTAAAAGATTATCTATTACTAAACGTTACAAAAAAGAAACATTCAATTATATTAATTGTAACTAAATAAGTTTAATTTCGTTATTAATAAGGAAGCTTTTTTTATGAGAAACATCATATTGTGTATTATTTCAGGCCTTTTACTCGCCATTAGCTGGCCGACCTATGGTTTTCCTTTATTTTTATTCTTTGGATTTGTTCCACTTTTGATTGCAGAATATAGCATTCGCAAAAATAAATACAGTAAAAGCCAGACTTTTGCCTTTGCTTTTCTTACCTTTTTTATTTGGAATATAATTACCACCTGGTGGATCTATAATTCTACTGCGTTTGGTATGTGGTTTGCAGAAATTGTAAATAGCCTTGTGATGACTTTGGTATTTTTGATTTATCATATTGTTGCCAAAAGAACCACATTTACGATTAGTAGTATATTTCTGGTTTGCTTTTGGATGACTTTTGAATATACACACTTACAATGGGAGTTTTCCTGGCCCTGGCTTAATCTGGGTAATGGATTTGCAGGCTTTACCTCCTGGGTACAATGGTATGAATACACAGGAACTTTTGGTGGTACGCTTTGGATCTGGGTCATTAACATTGGTATTTTTAAAAGTATACTGCTTTTTAAAGAACATAAGGATAAAACTATTCTATACAGATCTGCAATTAGTAATGGATTGATTATTTTAATACCTATTATAATATCATTTATTATTCTAAAAACGTATAAAGAAGAAGGTAGCGATATCGAAGTGGTTATTCTACAACCAAACATAAATCCCTATACCGAAAAATATAACACCACAGACACCCGAATAGGTAAATTATTAGACTCATTAACAAATACAGTTGCTACTTCAGAAACAGATTTTATTATTGCTCCAGAAACTGTTTTTGCAGATAACAATAGGCTTACCAATTTCTCTATTTCTATTGCCAAAAAAACAGCACAACATATACTTAACCAATATCCTAATGCAAATGTATTATCAGGAATATCATTAATAGATGTATTTAATGATCCTGGTAAAATTCGCAAACAAACGAACACTTATAAAGAAGGTATTTATTATGATGACTATAATTCTGCATTTTTTGTTCGCCCCGACGGCACTGATGAGTTATATCACAAAAGCAAACTAGTTGTTGGTGTAGAAAATTTTCCATATCAAAGTGTTTTAAAACCTATTTTGGGTGATGCTATGATTGATCTTGGCGGAACAGTCGCCAAGAAAACTACGCAAGAAGATAGAGAAGTATTCTTCTCTAAAGATAGTATTGGAGTAGGAACTTTAATCTGTTATGAGAGTATATATGGAGAATTTGCCACAGGGTATATTAGAAATAAGGCTAACTTTCTGGCAATTATTACTAATGATGCCTGGTGGGGTAATACTCAAGGGCATAGACAACACTTATCTTATGCTAAACTAAGAGCTATTGAAACCAGAAGAAGCATTGCCCGAAGCGCTAATACCGGAATTTCTGCTATTATTAACCAAACGGGAAATATCGTAGCAAAATTAGATTACGAAAAACAAGGAGCATTAAAAGGAACCCTTGTTACAAATGATAAAATCACATTCTATGTAAAAGCAGGAAATTACCTGGCTAGAGTTTCTATATTTTTATCGATTTTTATATTTCTTTTTTCTATAACCCGACGAAAAAGAAAAATGTCTTTACCCTCCTAACAAATAGAACTTAGTTATTTACTCTATATGTTCGTTGTCTATTGGTAATCACAGAGCAACTTATTCTTAATCTAGTTACTCCAGATATCTGTAGAGGTATATCACCTGGCATACCACCATATTCTACAATATAACCTTGTGATTCATAAGCTCCTCCTGCGGTTCCTCCAGCAATAGGTAAGTCGTTCCATGAATTAGGAATCCCTATACCTGGTGCAGTAATATGTGCATAATCTTCATTACCTGCATTATTGGGTTCACCATTATTCCAAAATGCAAATTCACCAGGAACAACAGACCCAGTTTGATTTCCTGTCCAAAAAAGAGTTCCTGCTTCTGGCCCGGTAACCCATGTCCATTGTCCTTCTGCAGCTTCGTCATTTGCTCCTATCCACCCATTACCTGTGATCTGTGATCCAGCAAAAGCAGCTTCAGCAGCACTAGTTAATGTAGCCAAATACCCTTGTAATCCAAAATATGTTCTCGTAGCCGCATCATCTCTTGCATCATCCCAACGAATCCCCGTATCTGGTACGAATTCATAAAAATGTCCCGTCTCAGGCAGGAATAGTGCATTCCCTATCACTATAGAAAATTCTTTTAATTCGGGAGGGCTAGATGCATTTGCTGAATATACTACAGCCAAAATTGCTGCTTCAAACTCGGCAAACGTTGCTGGGCCAGTAAGAAATAGTCTCCCTTCTGTTGCATTCCAAGAACTTGTTATATTAGGGTGACTACCAGTTAATGTTAACAAATCTTGCCCATTAACATATCCTGATGATATTTGTATTGAAATCTCATCGGCAGTTGTATCATCAGGATCAGTAATAGTAACCGATTGTACTACTGGTCTAGAATTGGTAGGGCTAGGACAAAAATGCTGATCACCACTAACTACAATTGTAGGAGGTTGATTAACAGTTACCGCAGTTAAGATCTGAACATTATCGATAAAAACTCTGTCATTATTAGCATCCCAGTTGTTTCCAACATTATCAAAACGAATTGTCGTAGTAGCAGAAATATATGCTGAAATATCTACACTATAAAAACCAGATTGAGTACCTCCAAATGTTGCTAGAGTAGTAAAATTAGTTCCATCACTAGATGCTCTAATAGCTAGCTCCTCTCCTGCTTCGAGGCTAGATGTTTCCCAATTAAAAGAAAGTGTAGCACTTGTTGCTCCAGATAAATTTGCCGTTCTGCTTATAGTCTCAGACCATATCCATCTAAATCTAAGTCGATTACCATTAATACTCATAAAACCACCAGCTGGGTCATTATTAAAATCAAAAGGTTCGATTTCATTCCAGTTTCCTGCCCAATTTAACGTACCATCATTATTGGCATAAGATACAGATCCAAATTCGTCTCTATATGTTCCTTGAGCAAAGGATAACAAAGTAAAAAATAAAGCAAATAAATAAAGTAGTGTTTTTCTCATTTAGTAGGTAAAAAAAGTAATATATCAATGTTTAAAATAGTAATAACTTTAATACTAAGCATATAAAAATCTGTACAATAAGTGTGACATCAAAGAAGTAACATAACACTACCTCTCCCAAACTTTTATGTTTGCTATTTAAGAATTAAGCATAATCCAATACATATCTTGCCCATGTATTAACCTAGTAAAAAATGATTGTAGTGTGTAAATAATATCTGCAAGATATAAAAATTCCTATAACTCATATTTAAATTACTGTATCTCACAAAAAATACTCCAATAGATTTAATGAATTTATTTTGAATTACAATAACACATAATTCTCTTATTTTAATCAATAACAATACAATTAAAATTAACCGCTATAAAACATTAATACTGTAATAAATCTTCTATTTATCGTTTCACAATACAGAAACTTCAAAACTTTGCTTCTTTGTAACTTATAAACCTTGTACCTTTGCAACTTTATAAAAAATTGTGAATTACGTATCAGTAGAAAATATCGCTAAAGGATTCGGAGAGCGTATCCTTTTTAAAAACATTTCTTTCGGAATCAACGAAGGGCAAAAAATTGGTTTTGTCGCCAAAAACGGAACTGGAAAAACTTCTCTCCTCGATATTGTTGCCGGTGATGAAGAACCTGATGAAGGCCAAGTTGTATATCGCAAAAATCTTAAAGTAGCTTTTTTGCCTCAGGAACCTAATTTGGATCCTGCTCTTACTATAGAACAAACTATTTTTGCCTCAGACAATGATATTCTTCAAGTAATTAACACTTATGAAAAAGCGTTGTTAAATCCCGACGATGTAGAAAGCTATCAACAAGCATTTGAAAAAATGGACGCAATTAATGCTTGGGACTTTGAAACACAGTATAAACAAATACTTTTTAAACTTAAACTAGAGGATCTTAATAAAAAGGTAAGTGAATTATCTGGTGGACAAAAGAAACGATTAGCTCTTGCCAACATATTATTAAGCAAACCCAATCTATTATATCTTGATGAGCCTACTAACCATTTGGATTTAGAAATGATAGAATGGTTAGAAGAATATTTTGCCAAAGAAAATTTTACGTTATTCATGGTAACCCATGATCGTTATTTTCTAGAAAATGTATGTAATGAGATTATAGAATTAGAAAACGGTCAACTCTATAGTTACAAAGGTAATTATGCCTATTATTTGGCCAATAAAGAGGCTAGGATAGTAAATGAACAAATTACAACAGATAAAGCCAAGCAACTTTACAAAAAAGAATTAGACTGGATGCGCCGACAACCAAAAGCGCGTACTACCAAATCCAAATCTAGAATTGATGATTTCTATGAAATTAAAGAACGCGCTCATAAACGTCGTAATGATCATGAAGTTCAACTCGAGATTAATATGGAACGTATGGGAAGTAAGATCCTCGAACTTCATAAAATCTCTAAACGTTTCGACAAACTTATCTTGTTAGACCAATTCGAATATGTTTTCAAAAAAGGAGAACGTATTGGTATCATTGGTAAAAACGGAACCGGTAAATCCACTTTTCTTAACATGATTACAGGTTCTATACCTCCTGATCATGGAAAAATTGTGATTGGCGATACTATAAAATTTGGATATTATACACAAAGTGGTATTACTATTAAAGAAGGTCAAAAAGTTATCGATGTGATTCGAGAATTTGGAGATTATATTCCTTTAAAAAAGGGAAGACAAATTTCTGCACAACAACTGCTTGAACGCTTTTTATTTGACCGAAAAAAGCAATATGATTTTGTAGAAAAATTAAGTGGGGGCGAGCGTAAAAGATTATACCTATGTACCGTTTTAATCCAGAATCCTAATTTTTTAATTCTTGATGAGCCCACCAACGATTTAGATATTGTAACTCTTAATGTGCTTGAAAATTTCTTATTAGATTTTCCGGGATGTTTGATTGTAGTATCTCATGACCGTTATTTTATGGATAAGATCGTAGATCACTTATTTGTGTTTAGAGGTAATGGTGTTATTCAGGATTTTCCTGGTAATTACACAGACTATCGTATTTATGAAGATAGTAAAGAACCCGAAGTAAAAACACCAGATGCAACAGAAACAAAAGTTAAAAACACCTGGAAAAAAGACAATAAAGCTGCTCTTTCTTATAATGAGCAAAAAGAATTCAATAAAATTGAACGAGAGCTTAAAAAACTAGAGCTGCAAAAAAAAGAAATCGAAAACCTTTTTGCCGAAGGTAATCTAGACGAAGAAAGTATAAATACCGAGTCCAAAAAACTTCAGAAAATCATTCAGGAAATTGAAGAAAATGAAATGCGATGGTTTGAACTTTCTGAAAAAATGGAAGAATGATATGGTTAACAAATAGTGTTAGATTTTTGATTTAGACTAAAAAATGTATTTCAAAATAAAAGCATATCTCAGATTTCTTTCTAAATCTACCAATCAACACGGAGTACATTCACCTTTTGTGTATAATTTGGTTACCCAATGTTTTTATAATACTGAAAAACGAAAAGCGTATATTGCTATAAAATCAATATATAAAAAAGCAGACAAAAAAATTCCTGTTAGATATCGTACTGCTAAACTTCTTAATCGTATACTTTCTTATTTTGACATTAAAACTGGTCTTGTTTTGACAGATTCGAAGGTTATATCAGAGATTTTATCAATAGATAATTTGGTTGAGATTGATCATAATATCCAATCGAAGAATGATTATGATATGATTTATCTAAACATAAATCAATTACACTCTCTCTTTAATATAGAATTATTGTTGTCTGTGGTGCATAACGACAGTGTTATCATACTCAATTCTATATATGAATCTGAAGACAATACCATTTTATGGAAAACAATACAAGAACATCCAAAAATTACTGTAACTATTGACACTTTTCATTTAGGTTTTGTATTTATTAGAAACGAGCAAGCAAAAGAACACTTCACCATCAGAGCATAAAAAAAGCCTAAAGATCAAATTAATCCATAGGCTTTTACATCTAAACATAAACTAAATCACATGAGTATACCCACTCATATAAAATTTTAAAAAAGTAATTATTGTATCATAAATATCATCATATATTATCTAAACATTCTTGAAAATACTGTTCTTCGTTTATGATATTGTAATTCTTTTGGATCATAAGGCTTGGTCTCTTCAGAGAAGCAAACCTCTTCAATAAACTCATGATAGGTCATCCCTTTCTCTTCAAGAAATCCAACGAGATATTTTTCTGTTGTTTCGACTCCACTAGCCTGTTCGATTGCTAGTAGTTTTTTATACAGTTTATCTATTTTTTCAATTGCTTCTCTAGGCGGAGCTTTTCTTCGTGCAAAAAAAGAAGTAATTTGCCCTTCATCATCCAGTTTTACATCAAAATCTGTAATCACCCAGTAATATCTACCGTCTTTTGCCAGATTCTTAACCAAAGCATGTATATTTTTCTTTGCCAGCAAGTGTTCCCACAACCATTTAAAAATGATTTTAGGCATATCTGGATGGCGAATCACATTATGAGGTTGACCGATTAGTTCTTGCTCTTCGTATCCACAGACCTCCATAAAATAATCATTCGCATACTCTATTATTCCTTTAGGATCAGTCTTACTCATAATTGTTTCTTTAGGATCTAAGACAATCTCTACATTAATGGGTTCGGGGCGTTTTAGTGCTTTCATATTTGTTTTTGTTAGTTAACATTCCAGAGCAAAACTAATCGTAACATCAAATGCAGAAAATGACAAAAATCATAGTATTATTAGGAGGGTTTAAGGGATTTATTTTTTAACTTACTTTTAACCCATCTGTCTTTCCCAAAGCAGCACACAGAATCAACAAAAGAACATTTTGCAATTAGAGTGTAACAACTTTTTATCTGCTGCGTCATATAGTCTAAAATTGTATCTTAACCATCTGTAAAGATTACTATATGGGAAATGTTATTGAAATTAGAGGAATTATCAGAAATTTTCAATTAGGTCAGGAAACAGTATACGTACTTAAGGGTATTGATCTTGATATTGCTCGTGGAGAATACCTAGCAATAATGGGCCCTTCTGGTTCTGGTAAATCTACTCTAATGAATCTACTGGGATGTCTTGACACGCCAACTGGTGGGACTTACAATCTAAACGGAAATGATGTTAGTAAAATGACCGATAATGAATTAGCTGATATTCGAAATCGCGAAATTGGTTTTGTTTTTCAGACTTTTAATTTATTGCCCAGAACTACTGCATTAGATAACGTTGCCTTACCTATGGTCTATGCCGGTGCTTCTAAAAAAGACAGAACCGTTAGAGCAGAAGAAGTACTTACCGATGTTGGGTTATCTGATCGAATGGATCACAAACCTAATCAACTTTCGGGAGGGCAGCGACAACGTGTAGCAGTTGGTCGTGCCTTGGTAAATAAGCCTTCAATAATATTGGCCGATGAGCCTACAGGAAATCTGGATTCTAAAACCTCATTAGAAATCATGCAGCTTTTTGATGAAATTCATGCCGCAGGAAATACTGTTATTCTGGTTACACACGAAGAAGAAGTTGCTGCACATGCACATCGTGTTATACGCCTTCGAGATGGAATGATAGAAAGCGATGTAAGGAACAAGTAGTTTCTTACATTAAAAAAGTATTCCAATCAAAATTATCTCGTCGATAAAAAATAAGGTTCTGGAAAAGTTTTTACCTCTAAACCGTTAACCAAACTAAATAATATATTGGTTACTAATGCAGCTGCCAAAGAGGATCCAACTACCAATTGTGGTGGTGTGATTTTAGTAGAATTCTCTTTATAGGATTCATAAAATTCGTAAAACCATGTTAAATTCATCTCTGCCTGATATTTAAAATATTCTAGCATATTCTTTATCAAAACCAATTCAAAACATTGCTTGTTGCGAGCAACATCATATATTTGTTCACTATCCGGAGTAACAACATAAGCTGCACCTGCCCATCCAAAATTTAAAGGATGAATTACAGGAATCCCTTCTTCTTTACATTTTTCATCAAAAACAAATGGAGTATCTTCTACATCAAAATCAATAGCATTAATAGCAATATCACAACCATTAATATATTCTGCGATATTATCTGGGTTCAAAAAAAGATGATGATATTCTATTTTTGCATTTGGGTTAATAGATAAAAGTCTTTTGGTAATAGACTCCACCTTAGACTCATCAATATCATTTTCTTGATAATTCTGCCGATTTAAGTTAGATAATTCTACGGTATCTCCATCTATAAATACAAAATTTTCAAAACCTAATCTTAGTGCTGTTTCTGCCAATACACTACCCAAACCAACGCCTCCAAAAACTATTTTTACATCTTTAATCTTATCTTGTTGTTCTGGAGTTATGTACAATGCATTTTTATAATATCGTTCGTTATGATGCATTTCTGGGATTGTTTTTTTTCTACTACCCAAAATTGAATTTTCTATCATAGATATTTTATTTATAGTCTTACCATTATTTCTCTTATAAATGATTGTATACAATCATTTATAACTCAAATCCTTTAAAAGAAAATAGAGAGATAGATCCCCTCCTATTTTTACATTAGAATTGGTATTATATAAAAAACTTTTGTCGTTCTTCTTTTTCTAAAAAATTCTTCTCTAACCATTTTTTCATATTATCTGATGTTAAAATAACGGGATACGTTGGACTACCCAGACAATCTCTAAGTTCTCCTACAATCTGCATATTAATCCCTAAATCCTGAAATATTTGATAAATCAAAACATCAGATTCTGCTATCATTAAACTATTAGGGTTATAATTGATGACCCCTAATGAATGAATTAATAAAATATGCAGCATTTGCCTAGAGGTAAAAGATGAATTCTGTAAACGTAATGCATTAGAATCTATCGCTAAACGTCCTAAATGCCATATTTCATTTACTTCTAAACTTTCTTTTTCAATTATTTGTTCAATGCTAATATTAAACTCATATTCTATAGGAAAAACAATGTTATTAGTTCTTTTAGTTGCTTTTATAGTCCCCAGAAGTTCTTGTTTTGAATTTCTAAATCCAAAATATACAGAATCTTCAAATTGATTAATATCACCATGTATCATATGTTCTAATTCCCGGTCATCTGGTAACCATTGGTATTTTTTAAAATAATGATGCGAATACATCTTAAAAACAAATTGGGATAATTCAGAAAGATTTTTTCTTCCTATTTGATATAAGCTAATAGCGCCAAACTTTCTAATCAAAAAATCGTCTTGAGGCATATCTAATAGTATCACTACGCAAATCTATTTTTGGTTAAAAATAGATTTCTTTTACTACCAAAAATGAGTCTTTTTATATTCGCTGTAGTTTGTAGAATAAGTGATAGTGGTTAAATGATAAGTGAAAAAATATCGAGAGGATGGGAACTAAATTTTAGTCCTACCTAATTCGTGTTCCTAAAATTTGTATTTTGGGGTTCATTTTTAACCAAAATTCATGCAACCATTACATATCCTGCTTCTTATTGCAGCTTATTTTGGGATTCTTCTTCTCATTTCTTATTTCACAGGAAAAAACTCAGGAAATGATGCTTTTTTTAAAGCCAATCGACAATCCCCTTGGTACATTGTAGCTTTTGGGATGATTGGTGCTTCATTAAGTGGTGTTACCTTTATCTCTGTTCCTGGGTGGATTGAAGCTTCGCAGTTTAGTTATATGCAGGTAGTATTAGGGTATATTTTGGGATATACTGTTATTGGTACTGTACTACTTCCTCTTTATTATAAACTTAATTTAACTTCAATTTACACTTATCTGGATGAACGTTTTGGTAATTACTCATATAAAACCGGGGCTTCATTTTTTTTACTATCACGAGTAGTTGGAGCGAGTTTTAGATTGTTTTTGGTGGCAAATGTTTTACAATCTATTCTTTTTGATGCTTTAGGCGTTCCTTTTTGGGTTACCGTTATCATAACCATATTATTAATCTGGCTATACACTTTTAAATCAGGAATTAAAACTATTGTATGGACCGATACACTACAAACACTGTTCATGTTAATCGCAGTAGGTGTAGCGATATATTATGTATCAGATGATTTAGGGATTCAGGGATCAAATTTATTGGGTTATGTATTAGAAAGTGATCTTTCGAGAATGTTCTTTTTTGATGATTTTAAAAGTGCTAATTATTTTTGGAAACAATTTTTATCAGGTGCATTTATTGCAATTGTCATGACAGGGCTAGATCAGGATATGATGCAAAAAAATCTCACCTGCCGAAGCTTAAAAGATGCACAAAAGAATATGTTTTGGTTTACTATTGTATTAACTATTGTAAACTTTATTTTTTTAGGTCTTGGGTTACTACTTACCCAATATGCATCACAAAATGGAATTGATGCTCATAAGGATCAGCTTTTTCCTGTAATTGCTACGCAAAGCGGATTAGGTTTTGGTATTGCAATCTTTTTTGTACTTGGTCTTATTGCTGCAGCATATAGTAGTGCTGATAGTGCGCTGACCTCATTAACCACATCATTTAGTATCGATATACTCGACATAGAAAAAAAATACAGTCCAACAGATCAGGTCAAGACCCGAAAAAAGATCCATATTCTATTTTCTTTCATACTAGTATTGGTTATTATCGCTTTTAAGTACATAATAAAAGACGAAAGTGTAATTGCAAAACTATTTGTATTTGCAGGGTATACCTATGGTCCTTTATTAGGTCTATATGCATTTGGGTTATTTACAAAACTAAAAGTAAAAGATAACTTAGTACCGATTATTGCAATCTTATCCCCAATTTTATCTTATATCATTAGCGAGAATAGTGATTTATGGTTTGGTTTTAAATTTGGTTTCTTTATCTTAATTCTTAATGGGTTTTTAACCTTTTTAGGGTTAATACTGATTCGTAGAAAGTAATACTAGTGTGCAGGCTATCTCTACTTCAATATTTGCTGCTTTAAGTTTTTGATAAAAATCTGGGTTTTCTGTTCCGGGATTAAAAATTACTCTTCTGGGATTTAGCTGTATGATGTCATCATAATAAGGTTGTTGTCTAAGAGGATTTAAGTATAAAGTAATTGTATCTATATTGTTTACATCATTTATATCGGTTTCAATTTTTACTCCTGCAACTTCTCCCTTTTTTAATCCAACAGCAGCGACCTCATGACCATGAGTTACCAGTTTATGAATAGCAAAGTTTGAATATCTATCTGTTTTTAAGGACGCTCCCAGTACTAATGTTTTTTTATCCATAAACTGTATTTGAATTTAAAACAGGAAAAATAGGTTTATTAGGACACCAAATAAAGACTTAAACGTTAAAAATAACCTGAAAACTGTTAAAAATAAAAGATGAATGTAACACAAATCAAAGCACTTCGTCTTACATATAAAAGATATGAATTTTCATAAATTTAGTTAGTTAGTTACTTATAATAATCAAATTTTATTCATAGTTGATGGTTAGTGTTACTATTTGGTTATTATAGAAAACCGCCTCTAATATTAGAGGCGGTTTTTAATTATTTAATATTTTGTTAAAGTCAAAATAAGGTGTAACAGAATAGACTTACTGTCGTCTTACACGTATAACACAATTAATCACAGTGTCAATTTTAGAAACAATTACGTATTTGTATTAGGCAATACAAAGTACAATGCATAACAATTATCAATCAAATAAACGTTCAGATGAAAACAATCAATCAAAAAGTAATTTTATTATTTTTCTCATTTTGGTGTCTAATCCTAACAGCACAACCAAGTAATGAAGCTGTAGTAGGTACTATACAAGGAAAAGTAATAGACAAAAATCTACAGCAACCCATACCCTATGCTACCGTAGCAATTCATGATGGAGCAGATAAAATTATAAGTGGAGGTATTAGTACCGATAGTGGAGACTTCTCAATTTCTGATATACCAAAAGGAAATTATACTTTAAAAGTACAATTTATAGGATACAAAACGTATTCTCAACCGGTTGAGATTTCTAAAAAAAATAAGGATATCAATGTTGGTACCATATCATTAGAAGAAGAAGCCGAATCTCTAGACGATGTAACTATAGTTGCCGAACGAACAACAATAGAGCAAAAAATTGACCGTAAAGTTATAAATGTAGGAAAAGACCTTACCACAACTGGGGGTACTGCTTCAGAAATCATGAATAATATTCCGTCGGTTAATGTAGATCAGGATGGTAATATCGCACTACGCGGGAATCAAAATGTACGTATCCTTATAGATGGTAAACCTACAAATATTGATGCTACACAATTATTAAAACAAATCCCTTCTACTTCTATTAAGAAAATAGAATTGATTACTAATCCTTCTGCTAAATATAATCCCGAAGGAATGAGTGGTATCATTAATATCGTATTACATAAGAATAGTAATATAGGTTTTAATGGTAATATTAATCTAGGGCTTAATTTTGATAAAAATGCGCGTTTTAATAGCTCTATAGATCTAAATTACAGAACAGGAAAAGTTAACTTTTACGGTAATTATGGCAATAACATCACCAAACGACAAAATGCAGGAGGGGTGTTTAGACAAGATCAAAATTACCAAACAGATTTTAAATTCTTAGACAATAATAAGTCTCACCTATTTAAAATAGGCTTAGATTACTTTATTGATGACCATAATACCGTCTCGATATATACCAATCAAAATTTGTTTGACGGACTTACAGACGGAACTACAGATATCACCTTTTTTAATAACGACCAGAGTGATTTATCCCAAAAGTTATTAAGTGATAGTGATAACCAAGGTTCTACATATAATTTCGATTATAAACATGATTTTAAAAAAGAAGGACACAATATAGAGCTAGAAGTTGATTATAATGTTTTTGAAAGTGATAGTGATGATCGTTTTAACTTTGTTGGAGGAGACGGATCGTTTACAAATTATAATGATCTTATTAATAATGAGCGAAAAAACACTACAATAAATCTCGATTATGTAAACCCATTATCAGAAAAAACCAAATTAGAATTAGGATATGAAACTCGTTTAAGAAGAACAGACAATGACTATCGTTCTACACTTTTCGCGAATTCAAAATATAATTACGACCGAAACATACATTCTTTTTATGGTACATATGGTCAAAATTTTGAAAAATGGTCATATCAGTTAGGAGCACGTCTAGAAAGCTATGAAGTTGAAGCTGTTTTTGATGGAGAAAAAATATTTGAAGATGATATTTTTACCGTATACCCTTCTGGTTTTATCAGCTATACTCCGGGAGAGAAAAACAGTTACCAATTAAGTTATAGCCGAAGAATTGATCGACCTGGATTAAACCAAGTAAACCCTATACGTGAATGGAGTACACCAAGAATAGTTTCTATCGGGAATCCAGAATTAAATCCACAGTTTACGAACTCTATAGAAGCGAACTATACACGTAAATTAGGAAAAGGATCGATAACCGGAGGAGTATTTTACAGAATCATTAATGATGAAATAAGTCAGGCTCTTGTAGAAAACCCAGATGTTGAAGAAGGTCAGATATTAACATTCAAAAATTTTGATAATAATTCTTCTTACGGTGTCGAGGTATCTAGTAACTATAGAGCTACAAAATGGTGGAGTTTTAATGCTAGTTTTGACTTGTATTCACAAACGCAAAAAGGAGTGGTAGATAATATCAATAGAGAAGTAGATGCTGTAGTATATAATTTTAGACTTAACAATAGTTTTAAAGCGACAAAAAACTTGACTTTTCAGGTATTTGGATTTTACAGAGGAGAACAGGAAGGTATATTATTTAAAACCAAGCCATTTTATTTTGTAAACACAGGAGCTCGTTATAATTTCTTAAAAGGTAAAGGTACAGCCAGTATTAACTTTAACGATATTTTTAACACAATGCGTTTCAGGTTTTCTGCAAATAACCCATATCCGCAAAATGGACAGTTTCAAGGTGAAACGCAAACTGTTTTCCTAGGATTATCTTATCGATTCGGAAGCGGAAAAAATAGAAAAGTTTCGAGAAAACGAAGAGATAATAATGAAAAATCCGGCGGAGGCATACTATAATCGGGCTTTTCTCAAAAAAAATGTTAATATTATAACTAATAACTCAGATATTTGTTAAATTTAATACAGTTTTCTCAAAAACCTTATTAAAGTTAAATAAATGCAAAAAAATAACAAATTCTGTAACACTTTACAATTTACAACGTTTAATATAGTATAGTCATGGTTATGATTTATTTGAATTAGCCTTTAAAAAATTAATAACCGAGTTATTAGATAAAAAAACGCGAAGCTTAATTGCTTCGCGTTTTTCATTTTTTTCTACTTTGCAATTACCATCTAATAATAGCACTACCCCAGGTAAACCCACTTCCAAAAGCTGCCAGGACTACCAAATCCCCTTCTTTAATTTTACCCTGCTCCCAGGCTTCTGTTAATGCTATAGGAATAGATGCTGCTGTAGTATTGCCATATTTCTGGATATTATTATAGACCTGATCATCAGATAATTTAAATTGTCGTTGTACAAATTGAGAAATTCTCAGGTTTGCCTGATGTGGTATTAACATATCAATATCTGTGGCAGATAAATTATTGGCCTGTAATCCTTCATTAATTACTTCAGAAAAACGTACTACTGCATTTTTGAATACAAATTGACCATTCATGTACGGATAGTAAGGAATATTCTCTTGTGGATTCTCCGAAATAATTTCTGGTACCCAATGTTCTGTACTAGGTCCTTCTAGAGATAATTCTTTGGCATGTGCTCCTTCACTATGCAAATGTGTAGACAAAATCCCTTTACCTTGTTCTTCACTTCTCGTTAATACTGCTGCTCCTGCTCCATCACCAAAAATTACCGAAACTCCTCTTCCTCGAGTTGTCATATCCAAACCACCACTATGGTTTTCACTTCCTATGACCAATACATTTTTATACATGCCGGTTTTGATAAACTGATCTGCTACCGATATCGCATATACAAACCCACTACATTGATTACGAACATCTAACGCCGGGATAGTTCTCATATTCATCATTTCCTGAACTCTAACTCCTCCTCCAGGAAAATACATATCAGGACTAAGAGTTGCAAAGATGATAAGTTCTATATCATCTGTAGTAAGTTTAGCTCTTTCTAAAGCTATTTTTGCTGCTTTGACTCCCATAATAGAAGTACTATTACCATCTCCCTTTTTGATATGACGTCTTTCTTTTATACCAGTACGTTCCTGAATCCATTCATCATTTGTATCCATCACCTTAGATAGATCGTCATTGGTTACGACATTTTCGGGGACATAAGATCCTAAACCAGATATTTTTGAAGTATACATGTTGTAAATTTATTGTGTATTGTGAGTTGTGAGTTATTTTTTGCTTAACTAAAAGTTATCACACAATATATGTATTCTTAACATTTTGATAAAAGAAACCCTACTTATATTATATGCACGCATAACAAAAAAAACCTAAACAACTGTATTGCAAACCTCTGTAAAAAAAGAGACTACTAATTTTAATTAGTAGTCCCCATCCCCCAATCTTCCTAAAACTAGAGTTTTAGAAATTTCTTTATCACTACCTTATTATCATCACGCACCTTAATAGTATACATTCCTGATGGAAAAGAAGTAAATGAAATTGTATTTTTAATCGATAAATTTTTATTCCCTATAACCAAATGCCCATTTAGGTCAAAAACTTCGCAGCTGGCATTAGACATTTCAGTTTTGCAGTCAATATAAACCTCACCTTTTAAAGGATTTGGATAAACCGAAAATGAACTACCCCTAGAACCATTTATTTCAGTAATAATATCCTGCATCGAATTTGTTTCTTTCTATTGTCAAAATCAAAAAAGATTTCTATTCAACTATTATATAGACAAATATATAGATATTCATCTCCTCAAAACATACGTAGCCCCACGTAATTAGGCTACAATAGTGAACATATCCTGGTTAGAGTAGTAATTGTTTATTTTTCTGAGACCAGATCAACAAAGCATTTGGCTTTTGCTCAAGGGTAAGTTTTCGAATTATATTTGCTCTGTGTTTTTCTACAGTTCTCACAGAAATACTCAAAAGATCTGCAATTTCTGTACTTGTCATTTCTTCTGCAATGCGTTTTAGGATTTTAACTTCGGAAGGAGTTAGTTTTTCTATATCCGAATTACGCTCTGAAACATTTGTGAAACGTTTGTATATTTTTTCGCTAAAATAAGGTTCTCCTTTACTTACACTTGCTATACAAGCTTCAATCTCTGTTAAAGCAAATTCTTTTAATAAATATCCATGAATATTATATTTTACTGCATCTTCAAAAAACTTCTTTTCTTTATGAAGAGTTATCAAAATGATTTTGGTATCTATCTGGTATCGCTTACAATTTTTAGCAATATCTACACCTGTAAGATTAGGCATTTCGATATCCAAAATAGCAATATCTGGTTTATCTTTAATGATTGCATTATACGCAGAAAGTCCATCAGAATGCGTATTTATGATGTTATATTTTCGTTCTTTCAAAAATTCCTCTAGCCCTCTTAATAATAGAGGGTGATCATCTGCAATAAGTATATTAGGTTTAAGCATGTTTCGGAATATTAAATATAAGCGTAGTCCCACTATCTATTTCAGACAGTATATCGAAAGTAGCTTTCAAAAATTTTGAACGCTCATTTAATGTTTTAAGACCTATTTTGGAGATCGATATTTTTTCTTTAGAAACATCAAACCCCTTACCATTATCTTTAATAATTATTTCTACATTATTTTCTTTGTTAGTCACTTTAATTTCTGCAGATCTCGCTTTAGAATGTTTAATAATATTATTAAAACTTTCTTGTACTAATCTATAGATATTAACTTCTTTCTCCTGGTCAAACACCTGGTCGATATTATCTATTTCTGCCGAAATAAAAATATCATAATTCTCGTCGATCATCTCTACACTACTTTGTAAAGTTACCGTAAGGCCTAGTTCTTCTAATTTAAATGGATGTAAACTTCTTGAGATGGTTCTCACCTCATCTATTACACCATCTACCACAGCAGCTGTCTTGGTATCTTTGTTCTGTAGAATCCTGTTTTTAATGAGTAATAAACTTTGGCCAACACTATCATGAAGATCTTTAGAGATACGTTTACCAACGCGCTCCTGGGTTTGCAAAAGTTCTTGTAAAAATGATTGTTGTAATTTTTTATTTTTAATAAGAAGTGTTCTGTTTCTATATAAATAGATCAATAAAAACAAAAGAGTTAAACCTATGCCGCCAAATATTAACAGGTTTTTCTTTGCTTCATCTTTTGCTTCAAGCATCTCGATATTAGCTTTCTGAATTGCAATTTTACTATCTCTTTTTTCGGTCTCATATAATGTCTGGTAATAAATAACACTATTAGATCGAGTTAAATTATAGATAGAATCTTTCAATACTTGATATCTATCTAAATGTATTAGAGCTTCTGGTAGTCTATTCAGGTTTTTATTTGCTTCATAGAGTTCTTTTTCCAAATGTACCTGCCCCCTAATGTCATTCGAATTCTTAAAAATCTCAATCTCTTCTTCAAAAACAGGAATTGCCTCTTTATATTCTCGTTTTGCAATTTTATATCTACCTAATGCTTTTAAATAAAATATTCTATCATAAGGGCTATTTATTAAATCAGTAGAAAGTTCGAGGGTGTCTAAATATTTTTTGGCAATATCTGGCTTGCCTTGTTTAGAATAAAACTCTGAAACATATGCCCTTAATCTAAACATATTGGCATGGCGACCAGTCTCTTTTCTCAACAATTCGAGAGCAGTAAGATAGGCTTCCCCTTCTTTTTTATATTCTTTTTTCTTTACAAAATCACGAGCATCATTTACACTTAATTCTGATAAAGCTTGAAAATCCTTATTCTTTTGGCTATTTAATAATACTCTAATTTTCTGCCTTTCTTCAAAAGATTTCTCCAAAAGATAAAGTTGGCTAAAAATTCCGGATACTGCTAACCCACTATATGCTATATAAGCAGTATCTTTCATTTTGGTATATAATCGATTGGCTGCCTGGTATTTTAAAATTGCTTTAGAAAGTTTACCTAATCGCTCATATGCCTGCCCATTAAAATAAGTTGCATCTGCCTCAAAAATAGAATCTTTGGTTTGATGATATATTTTCTCTGCATTTGTATAATCTACAATTGCTTTTTCTAAGTTATCAATTTGATAATTAGCTCCTGCCCTTTTAATATAGAGATGTCCAAGGTTAATTTTATTATTAATTTTGAGACTATCTTTAATACAATTATTTACAATAATCAATGCAGAATCTGGTTTACCAATTACCTGAAGATAATGAAATGTAAGTCGTGAAGTTTTAAAAGCTGCCAGGTCAAAGCTATCCAACTGCTTAGCCAAATCAATATATCGCAGTGTATATTTTGGATAGTTTTGTTTATAAAATTCAAAATCCGAATTTCTTTTCTTATATAATACACTCGATAACGAATCTAATAAATAAAGCTTTTCATTTGTATTTGTTGCATTTTCTACTTGGTCTATTAGTTTTAAAACAGTCTCTCTCTGCTGCGAAAAAGCATAAAAATGAAATGCAGCAACAAAAATAAATATGTATATTTTGCTTCTTAACATTCTAGGGGGTTCTAATTGTGAAGATACACATAAATGTATTTTCAAATTGCATGACAGGTCTCAATTTTTTGTATCTAAACCTTTTTCTTAATGAGAAATCTAAAAAATTAATAGATAACCTTATACTTATCCTATTTCTAAACACCACATTAAAACCTGTAAATCAACAGTGTATAAAACAACTCACAATTTCTATTACATTACATCAAAATAATCTCAATTTCTTGATTTACCTCATTAGAGACGATAAGAAAACACTTACATTATATTAACCCAATACTGCTATAAAACAGCATTAATTCGACCAATTGTTTTTACCGTATTTTTCACATCAGAGAACATCACACCAGATATAAGTAGATTTTACTCTACTATGCGTCATTATTTACGGCTTTGTATACAAAATAGTAACATCTAAAACGAGAAAGATGCGCCAACCACAGCGCATCTTTCTATCAACCTAACCAATAAATAAACAAACCAAGCCAGTCGAGTGACCGACTATAGGTACTTTTAAAAATTCTTATCTTTTTTTAATCTACCAACCCAGATGGCGATAGTAAAAACCATCGCCAAACCGGATTTATACAGTTTACAACTCTAGGGTATGTATTCTCATAGCAAAGTTTCTCCCTCCTAAATTAGCTATACATATTATACCAATATTCATAGCATTTATATATTGAATTGTAAACAAACTATATACTTCAAAAAAAACCCATTTACATCCTTAGTCCATTGTGTCAACAAATCATTACAACAGATATGAAAAAACTTTCTTCAATGCCAGTTTGGCAGATACATACTATTGGTATTTTTTTTGAATACACCACACCATAAGATGACAATTAAACTAAAAACAATATAAAAATGGCAACAGGAAGTATTAATGTATCTGTAGAAAACATTTTTCCATTAATTAAAAAATTCTTGTATTCTGATCATGAGATTTTTTTACGAGAACTTATTTCGAATGCAACAGATGCAACTTTAAAGCTAAAACATTTAACAAGTATTGGTGAAGTTAAAGTAGAATATGGTAATCCACTTATCGAGATTAAAATCGATAAAGACAAAAAGCAATTACATATTATCGATCAGGGAATTGGTATGACTGCAGAAGAGGTTGAAAAATATATTAACCAAGTAGCCTTTTCTGGTGCCGAAGAATTCTTAGAAAAATACAAAGATAGCGCTAAAGATTCTGGAATAATAGGGCATTTTGGTCTTGGGTTCTATTCTGCCTTTATGGTAGCAGATAAAGTAGAAATCATTACAAAATCTTATAAAGATGAGCCAGCTGCACATTGGATTTGTGATGGGTCTCCAACCTATAGTATAGAGGAGCATGATAAAACAGAAAGAGGAACAGAGATCATTCTGCATATTGGGGAAGATGATGCCGAGTTTCTTGAAGATGGTAGAATCAGTGAATTATTGGTAAAATACAATAAATTCATGCCTGTATCTATAAAATTTGGCACCAAAACTGAAACATTACCAAAACCAGAGGATGCTAAAGAAGAAGATCCTGCACCAACTCAAGAAGTTGACAATATTATCAATAATCCTAATCCTGCATGGACCAAACAGCCTACAGATTTAAAAGACGAGGATTATAAAAGTTTCTATCGAGAATTGTATCCTATGCAATTTGAAGAACCTCTTTTTAATATCCATCTTAATGTAGATTATCCTTTTAACCTAACCGGGATTCTGTATTTCCCAAAACTGGGTCAGGATATGAACATACAAAAGGATAGAATACAACTATATCAAAATCAAGTATTTGTTACAGATAATGTAGAAGGTATTGTTCCAGAATTTCTTACCATGCTTCGTGGTGTAATTGATTCTCCCGATATCCCTCTTAATGTATCCCGATCTTATTTACAAGCAGATGGTAATGTAAAGAAAATATCAAGCTATATTACTCGTAAAGTTGCCGATAAATTAAACTCTATGTTTAAAAACAATAGAGAAGATTTTGAGCAAAAATGGAATGATATTAAAATCGTGATCGAATACGGAATGCTTTCTGAAGAAAAATTCTTCGAAAAAGCTGACAAATTTGCATTATACCCAACAGTAGATGGTTCTTTCTTTACTTTTGAAGAATTACAAGAAAAAATTAAAGATACTCAAACCGACAAAGATGGTAAATTAGTTCTTCTTTATGCTTCTAACAAAGATGAACAACACTCTTACATCTCTGCTGCCAAAGATAAAGGATACGAAGTACTTCTTTTAGACTCCCCTATTGTTTCTCATTTGATCCAAAAAATGGAGACTAGTAAAGAAAATATTTCTTTTGCACGTGTAGATGGAGATCATATCGATAATCTTATCAAAAAAGATGAAGAAACCATCTCTAAATTATCTGATGAAGAAAAAGAAGCACTTAAAGCTGATCTTGAAAAAGTAGTACCAAAAGAAACATATACCGTACAATTAGAAGCTATGGATAGTAATGCTTCTCCATTCATGATTACTCAACCAGAGTTTATGCGTCGTATGAAAGAGATGCAACAAACCGGTGGTGGTGGCGGAATGTTTGGTATGGGTAATATGCCAGAAATGTACAATTTGATCATTAATACCAATCATGAACTAATTGGACAAATTGCTGCTACCAAAACAGATAAGAAAAAGGAACGCTTAATAAAACAATCGCTGGATTTGGCCAGACTTTCTCAAAATCTATTAAAAGGAGAAGAATTAACAGATTTTATTAAACGTAGTTACGATATGATAAAATAGTAGTTAAATTAGTAACACTTATAAATATTAAATCGGTTCATTGTTAGTATACAATGAACCGATTTTTTTATACCATACTTTGTTTTAAACCACAAAAATTTTACATTCGTAACGATACCTTCAATACACTATGACCATGAAGAACTGGAACAGTATTTTTATATTCTTATTTCTACTTAATCTAAACATATTTGGGCAAAATTGTATTTCTGGTTATGTACATATAGAGCATCCAAAAAAATGGGAGCAACAAGTCTATCTAAGTCAAATTGAACTTGAAGAAAGTACCAATACTTATAATACAACTACGATTGCATCAACTCCTTTAACAGAGGAAGGTTTTTTTGCATTTGACCAAAATTTATTTACTTCAAAAGAACATATTTATAAGATACAACTTAACCCTATATCTGCCGAAGAAAAAAATAAACTTTCAAACAAGATAAAGAACTTTCAACTATTTATACTATCTAAAAAAGATACTATTCACTTTACCAAAGGAGAAACAATGTTTGGGGAATATACCACAAGTAATTCTGCTGATTTAGAGTGGCAAAAATTAAAAAAGTTTGAAGCCAAATATGAAAATCTAACCGATGATTTTGATCCTAGACAATACCTTATAGAAACCAAAGGCTATGTAAAAGATTCTTTACAAATACTTTTAGTGAAACTTATTGGCATTAAAAAACTAGATGATCAAAACCTATTAGAAAAAGATGCTAAAGCCAATCCAGAATATTATCTAAGTTTTCTGAAAGAATTAAAATCCAGTGAACTTGATCCCTCTACTTATGCTTATCTCGAAAATAAGCTCAATTTTATTACTCGAGAGATCGTTACTCATAAATACAAAGTAAGCTTATGGGTTAATGGTATAGCTTTTTTTGTTATCGTTATATTAGTCTTGATTACCATAAAATCATGGAAAAAATTAAAACCCCATAAAGCAATACCTCTTAGCAAGCAAGAAAAAACAATAAAAAACCTCATCATATCGGGAAAAAGCAATAAAGAAATTGCAAACGAGTTGTTTATAAGTCTAAGCACTGTAAAAACACATATCACCAACATTTACAGCAAATTAAACATCTCTAGCAGACAAGATTTATTACTCAAAAAATAAAATCATACCCGTACTAGTACCTTATTCGGCTTAGTATAATTACTCTTTTTCTCGATTTCGATAGTTATTTGCTTCAAAAAACAATGAAGCGAATTATGTACCTCTCATTCCTTTTACTCTCTTATATTGGATATGGGCAATCAGAATATTCATTATCCGGAACCATTTTAGATCAAAATAATACTACGGTAGAAGCCGGAGATGTAATTCTTTATGATAAAAATTCAAATCTTGTAAAATATACCTTTATAAAAAACGGAAAATTTGTTTTTGAAAGATTAAAAGCTAACGAATATACTTTATCTATAGTTGCTTTAGGGTACTTAGAAAAGTCAGAAGTAATTCTGTTAGACAGTAACAAAAATATAACTATCGAACTCAAAGAAAACACAGTCATACTAGACGAAGTAACCGTTAAAGCCATTAAAAACAATATAACAATGGCAAATGGTAATCTGAAAATACGTATTGAAAATTCTGTTTTAGAGTCATTACCATCAACAGTAGATATATTGTCTAAGCTTCCGGGAATTCAAATCAGTCCTAATCAGGAATCTATTTCTGTTGTAGGAAAAGGAACACCTTTAATCTATATGGATAACCAAAAGATTGACATAGATCAACTTAAATCATTATCTGTAGAAAACATAAAAGATATAGAACTCATCGATAATCCATCTGCAAAATATGAAGCCGAAGGAAGAAATCTTATCCTGATCACTAGAAAACAAAATTCGCTCGATGGTTACAACATTAAATTATCAGAAATCATTTCTTTTAAAAGGAGATTCAATAATTATTTAGGAGTACACTCAAACTACAAAAACAATGCATTAGAATTACGAGGTAATTTTAATTACAATCAACTTGGTCCATGGGAAGGGGCTGACTCTATGCTTAATGTTTTAGATCAAGATATTAAATCTCAATATCAAGTAAGAGCAACCGGTCCCAGGCCACAATTTATCACTGGAGGGGGTTTCTTTTATCAGCTCAACAAAAATGATTATATCTCGGGACAAGTAAACCTGAGAGCTCAAACAGATAAGTTTCCAATCAAAACAAATACGCTTCTGCAAGACCAATCTATAGAAGATCATATTATTACCGAAGGACAAAACGATGAGAAAAGAAATTTTTTAAGTAGTAATATAAATTTCAATAAAAAAATCACTCACACCTCTAATTTGTTTTTTGGGCTTCAATATTCAAATTATGTCAGACACCTCAAAAGTCATATTTTTAATAACATAAATGAAGCCGGGTTCGAATTATCACAAAACAGAAATCAAAGATATGAAATCGGTGTTTTTGCAAGTAAAATTGATATTGACAAAAATTTTGGTGAGCATACAAAATTAGAAATTGGTGGTAGCCTTTCGA
The DNA here is from genome assembly GCF_000520975.1 of Aquimarina megaterium XH134. GTDB lineage: Bacteria > Bacteroidota > Bacteroidia > Flavobacteriales > Flavobacteriaceae > Aquimarina > Aquimarina megaterium. The sequence continues at coordinate 82,361 of NZ_JACB01000031.1, read as the reverse complement.
ACGCCAATGCCCTTGCACTTTCAAGTTTTGAGTTCATAAATCCCATTGATAAAAAGATTTCAAAATACGATTATCGAGAATCTATTTATGCATCCTATATACAACTATCTGGGAATCTAAACAAAATAGAATATTCTACTGGCGTAAGATCTGAAACTAATATTGTAAAAGGTGGTTTTAGAAATGCTAATGAACTATTAGTAAATAGAAAACAAACACGTCTTTTCCCTAAAATAAGGATAAATATCCCCATAGATAGTACCAAAAGTATTACTTTAAATTATGGTACAGTTATAAATCGACCCAATTATCTTAATGCCAGTTCTATTAGTACGTTTATCAATCCGTTTGTAGAATTTTCAAGAAATGTTAATCTAAAATCTACTACAATTGAAGAAATATCAACTACTCTTCAATATAAAAAATACACTTGCAATATTAGTTATTATACAGAAAACAACCCTGTTTTTTATAACGTAGCGTATAATAATACTGAAAACAGAGTTATATCTTCTCCTCAAAATTTTGAAAAAGAATCCGGATATCAAATTCGATTTGCTAATACTGCCACTTATCGATTTTGGAACACTACAAACTCGCTAACATTAGTTCACAATAGTATTAAAAACCCTACAGCAGTTACAAAACAAAGCAAGCCGTATCTCTATTATTATTCGAATAATGAATTTAAACTAGCTGCAAAAACTACTCTTGGGTTAAATTTTTGGGGATTTACCCGACGAAACCAAGGCGTTTTTGAAAGAAATGCTCTTTTTATTATGAATGCATCCGTTTCAAAAACATATTTTGAAAATTTACAAATTGCTGTAAACTTTAATGACATTTTTAGAAATATGACATATAAAGACAAGTATACTTCTAACAATATTGCCGTTCAGGATACTTTTTATGTAGATGGAAATGAAATTTCATTTTCAATTAAATATTCTTTTGGTAAGATAAAAAAGCTATCCTTCAAAAATAAAGACGTAGATGATAACCTGAATCGAATACGCTAATAGATTACTAATCTTTTATTCATTAACGTACAATTTTCACAGTGTAAATCCATGAATAAATCGCTCTATCTATATAAAAAGTTATAAAAATATTTTTTTAGTTAGGATTCCTTACTATATTTGTATTGCAATTTTGCATAACTTTAAAATATATACAAATGAGTAAATCAATTTTTTATCATGCTGGATGCCCAGTATGTATTAGTGCAGAACATGATATTGTTAATCTAATCGGAGCAGACAATGTAGAGATTGTTCATTTAGGAGAAGATAATTCTCAAATTAAGAATGCCGAAATAGCAGGAATTCAATCTGTTCCTGCACTTCTAACACCTAATGGAAATGTGCTACATATTAACTTTGGAGCTTCTATGGCAGATGTAAAAGGGTAATTTTTTTAATTTAAATAGTTAGGAATCCTAATTATAAACACAATTTTGAAATGAGTCAATTATTTATCATGGTTGACTCATTTAAACCAACAATACCAAAAAAATGAAAAATTTAATTATAACTATAGTATTCATGGCACTTAGCAGTACGTTAATTGCCTGTGACGAGTGTAAAAAATACAATACTGATGATCTACAAATAGTAAAGGCTTCTGTTATACATGATACCAATATCAATAGTACTATTTGGGAAATTAATGTTAAAGGAAACGCAGGAAAAACAACTCCAGCTCCGGCAGGGCAATTGCACGGTGCTCCCGTTTTGGGTTATGTTTTTCCTACGACTCTAAAACCAACAGATGTAGGGTTTAATGACACTAAGGGTATTCTAGCATTGGCTTTAACATCTCATCCCGATTTTGATGACACCCCATTATGGGATGAGAACAATGATTCTATCTATGATAACGATGGGATCATATGGCATCCTCATTGGGTGGTTCTTCATAAAGATGATCGGGTCGAAGGCGGATTATCGGTAAAGCAATTCAAAAAAACAGATACCTCGGTAAAATTACCTCCCACTAATCCTGGAATGCCTATGTATATGGATTCACCCGGTTTTCAAGTCATTACCAACAAAACAAGCATTAAAGTAGTAATACCAGATTATAGAATAAACAATCAAACCGACTTTAAGTTCGATGCCGTTTCTGCCTATATGCAGGTAAATACAGAAATCAAAGATAAACCTATGCTTGGTGTGTATAAAGTATATAATGTTTTAAGCACCGACTTGTCTCTTCCATATACCGTACAATCAAAGTAATATTATAATAATGATGGGATCATAATGCATTTTGACATACTCGTCCCCGATTCTATAACAGATCAGGATATGGTGTTTAAATTTGGAGAAAATTACCTGAAGTCTAAACCCTTTAAGACAGAGAAAATTACTACTAATGAATGTAGGCTTTGCCATATTGAACAAGCAACTCCGGAAATGATAAATGATATCGAAATCAAAGGATATTCGATTATTGAAATGGAAAATTGCTAAAAACGACAAATAAATAATTAGGATTACTAACTTTGCTAAAGAGAAAGTGATGCTTTCTCTTTAGCATTTTATATGAATAAAAGTATTTTTGACATATCGTTTCAACATAAAGATATCAATAGCAAAATTGTAATTGGCCTAGAACGTATTTCTGAGGTCTTTAGAACGTTGTTATGGGAACACGCAAAAACTGCAGGCTTAAGTCCTATACAGATACAGATTATAATTTTCATAGCATATCACAAAGAAGATTTATGTACCGTAAGTCATCTTGCAAAAGAATTTAATGTAACTAAACCTACGATTAGTGATGCGGTTAAGACATTAGAAAAAAAAGAAATGATCTTCAAAAATAAGACGTCAACAGATAATAGAAGTTATTATATAAGCTTAACCCCAAAAGGTCAAAAAAATGTTTCTGAAGCCGAAAATTTTGCAAACCCCATCAAGAAGCAACTTTTAAATTTTAATACCGAGGAACAGGAATCTCTGTTAAAGACTATAAACATCTTAATTTATCAGCTAAACAGATCAGGAGTATTATCTGTACAAAGAACTTGTTATGCTTGTAAGTTCTATGAAAAAAATAAAAACAATCATTATTGTAATTTTATTCAAACAGAGCTTAAAGATGTAGATATTAGATTAGATTGCGCTGACTTTGAAGAAAAACCATAAAAACCTCCTGAATCAAGTTTCAGGAGGTTTTTATGTACAATTAGAGAATCTAATTTATCCTTTTACAGGTTTTGTTGTTTTTTTATTATTTAAATGTTTTGCATAAAATCCCATCATAGCTTTATACATCTCTATAGAGTTTTCTTCTTTACCAAAACCATGACCTTCATCATATTTTACCATATAAGGTACATCAAACCCTTTATCTCTTAAAGCCTTAACGATCTGATCTGATTCATCTATATTTACTCTGGGGTCATTTGCTCCTTGCACTACAAATAGTGGTTTTTTAATTTTATCTATTTGATATACAGGAGACACTTCTTCCATGATAGCTTTTTCTTCGGCCACATCTTCATCATACCATATTTCTTTTATAATCTTTAAATAAGGTTTCCAATAAGGAGGAATGGTTTTCATAAAAGTAAACAAATTAGAAACTCCAACGTAATCTACACCACAAGTATACAAATCAGGAGTTTTAGTTAGCCCTCTCAACACAGCATATCCACCATGACTCCCTCCATAGATAGCTACTTTATCTTTATTTACCCAACCTTGATCGATTACATATTTTAATCCATCCTCTACATCGTCCATGGCTTTTCTTCCAATTTCTTTAAATCCTGACTCTAAGAACTTTCTTCCGTAACCCCCAGATATTCTAAAATTCACTTGCAAAGTTGCATATCCTCTACTAGCAAACAATTGAGCTTCTGGATTAAATCCCCATGAATCACGAATACCTTGTGGTCCGCCGTGTGGATTTACAATCAATGGAACTTTCTTTCCTTGTAATGCTTCTTTTGGTAAAGTGATATATCCATTTATAGTTAAGCCATCTCTACTTGTAAAAGTAATTGGACGCATTTCGGCCATATCTTTTTCCTTCAACTGTGGCATTAAGTTGTATAACAACTTAAATTCGCCAGTCTTGGTGTCGTAAGAATAATATACTCCATATAATTTATCACTTTGTAAGAAAATTAAATATTTATCTTCTTCATCCGTTTTATCTGCAATAGAGTATTGATGATCTGGAAACTTCGTTGTAATTTTTGCGTGTAATTTCTTATAATAATCACTTACGGGTACAATTATACTCTTTTCTCCCTCATAAGAAAAGTAGTCTAACTCATACCCTCTTTTTTTTGACACCGAAAGGCTAGACACATCATATTCATCGTTCGAGAAAATTTTCTTAATCACTTTATCTGCCTTAAGATCGTATAAATAAATTTGAGATTTATCAGATTTCAGATTAGAAACCACATATGCATCATGAGGATTATCTGTAGCATAATCAAATCTCAGAATAGAAAATGTATCTTTCCAATTTAACTGTTTAATGATTTCATATTTTCCTTCTTCCTTGGCATAATATAAATCAAAGTTTACTCCATCTCTGATTTTGGCATATCCTTTAAGGTTACCATCTTTATCAAAACTATATCCTGCAATTGGATTTGCAGCATCTTCATTTTTGAATAATTGTTTAATCTCACCAGTAACTATATTGATTTTATAAGGTTCAAAAATTTGTTTGTTATTCTTGTTCATAGAAATGATCATATGATCTTCATCTTCTTTTAAACCTTCAAGAATATTTACCTGAACACCTTCAAAAGGAGTTAATTCTTTTTGATCTGATCCATCAATATTTGCAGCAAAGAGATGATAATCTTCATTTCCTCCTTTATCCATTACATAAACCAAACGGTTATTATTTGCCCAACCATACCCTCGAATCAATTCTTCTTTTTCTTCAATAACACGAGTAACTTTGTTTGTGGCAATTTCTTTTACATATACATGATTCTTTTTATTATCATCTTTTTCTCTATAAGAAAGATATTTCCCGTTGGGAGAAAAGCGAAAAGTTCTGGCTTTAGGTTTGGCAAAATAATCTTCAACTGAATATTTATAACCCCCTTTATCCAAATTACTTAATTCTACAAGAGCAGAATCTGTAGTAACCAATTCTGGGTTACCTGGTATAGTTTTTTCTGATTTTTCCATTTCTAGTGGTAGTTCCATTCCGCCTTGATAAAAAGTTCCTGTAAGTTTTTTTGCATCGACAGTTGCTACATATTTAACTCCTGCTTGTTTTAATGCTAAAGTTAATTGATTGTTTTCAAAAAGTGCTGTATCCATAGGGATTCCTGTTGCTCCTTGAGATGGGCTATCCATTGTTGCTGCTAATGCCCCATTCGTTTTTTCTATATGAAATGCTAAAGGAATTTCTGCCCCCTGAACCGATAATTTCCCTTTCCAAGTTCCTGTAACTTCTTGTCCATACGACTGAGTAAAAGACATGCACAGTAACACGATAAAGGTGGTCCATACTTTTAATGATTTTGTTTTCATTATGTGTTAGATTTTATTGATTAATTAAGAGTGTTTGTAAATAGTAAGTAACCTAATTCTACTTTTTGTTACATCATTCATCATAAATTAGTCAAGTAGTTATTCATTTTTTCTGTAACCATTAATGTATTAGAGCGTCATATGGATAAATCAATCAAAACAAGTATTATGATAACTACAAAACATAGACCAGGGATTATATTTTTGTTACTACTATTATGCATTGCTATACCACTAACTTCTTTTTCACAAAGTCTCGAAGAAAAATTTGATACTCTTCTCCAAGAGAGATATAAACCAGATGGCTCTGGAGCTACTGTTTTGGTAGCTAAACAAGGAAAAATCATTTACCATAAAGCTTTTGGACTTGCTAATATAGAACTAGAAGTTCCTATGAAACCTAGTAATGTTTTCGAAATAGGTTCTATAACTAAACAATTTACCTCGGTTGCTATCTTAATGCTTATGGAGCAAGGTAAACTTACCATCGAAGATGAAATCACCAAATTCATCCCGGATTATCCTACACATGGAAAAAAAATAACAATACATCACCTCTTAAACCATACTTCGGGAATTAAGAGCTACACCTCTATGAATTTATCAGAGATCGCTGCAAAAGATATGACTCCTACCGAGTTGATTAATTATTTTAAAAATGAACCTATGGATTTTGATCCTGGTGAAAAATGGTTATATAATAACTCTGGATATATTATCCTGGGTTTTATAATCGAAAAAATTTCTGGGCAATCTTATGAGGATTTTATAGAGCAAAATATTTTCAAACCATTAGCAATGAATAATTCATACTATGGCAGTAAAAGAGAAATCATCAAAAACAGAGCTTCGGGATATCAAACTCGAGAAGGATATATTAATTCTGCTTACCTAAGCATGACATTACCCTATGCCGCCGGTTCGTTGATGAGTACTGTAGAAGATTTACATAAATGGCAAAATGCAGTTAATACCAATACTCTGGTTAAAGCAGAAACTATCAAAAAAGCATTTCAGAATACAACATTAAATAATGGAAAACCTACTTATTATGGATATGGGTGGAGCGTAAATGAGATCAATGGAGTACCCACAATTGAACATGGTGGCGGCATCTTTGGATATACCTCCTATCAGATTTATATTCCCGAAGAAGATGTACATGCTGCAATATTAACCAATTGCAACTGCAATAGCCCTACAGACATTACAATTCGTATTGCAGCAATAGCGATAGATAAACCATATGGTGAAGAGAAAAAAACAAATGTTTCAGTTTCAGCATTAAAAAAGCTAACAGGTGTATATAAATTTGAAGATGGAGCAGTAAGAAGTATTAGCCTAAAGGATGGTCAATTATACAGCCAAAGAGATGCCGGTAAGCAATTCAAAATTTTTCCTAAAGCAGAAAACACTTTTTTCTTCGAGGATAGTTTTTCTGAAATCTTGTTTAAAACTGGTAGTAAAAAACCTGAAGCTATTTTTAAAAACAGAGTTAAAGAAACTAAAGGATATAAAACAAATGCACCTATTCCTGCAGATAAAAAGGCAATTACTGTATCAGAAAATATACTTAGCCAATATGTAGGGGTTTACCAAATCAAAGAAGGATTTAATCTTACAATATCTTTAGAAAACGGACAGCTAATTTCGCAAGCAACAGGGCAAAAAAGTTTCAAAATATATCCAGAAAGCGAAACTGTATTTTTTGTAAAAGAGTTCTCTGCTTCTCTAGAGTTTATAAAAGAAAATAATAAAGTGGTTAGCGCTGTACTTAATCAAGGAGGGCAAAAAACTCCCGCCAAACGTATTGATTAGTTTTTTTATAAAGTTACCATATCTTTCTGTTACATTTTTCCTAAAAATTGTTTGTTGAAGTATTGGTTTTAGTAATTTTGATACTTATAACACGAACTATTATTTATGAAAAATCTATGGATTTTGATCATGGCCATTATCATTTTAAGCTGTGGTAACAATAAAAAGCAAGAAAATCAAACTACAGATGCTACAGATAACAAAACCGAAAAGATTCCGGTAGAACCAGATGGTGGTATGGGAGATGGTGCTATATCTATTATGGATCATCATATTAAAAACATTGAGAACGCACATAAAAAAGATGATTTCCTAAAGCATAAAGCGGTAAGTTTTAACATTGCGATTTCCTTTGGTGGTAAATTACGTCTGGATGGTAAAATCACTATGTTAACGAATTCTACAAAAATCAGAATTGATAAAAAAGATGAGAGTAAATTGATCTATACTGGCGAAAAAGTTTTTTTGTGCCCAGAAGATGCAAGCGATAAAGGAGCACGTTTCGATATCTTTACCTGGACTTATTTCTTTGCCATGCCATATAAATTAAATGATCCCGGCAGCAAATTAGAGCTTGAAGACATGAGATCTTTAAGCGAAGTAGACTATCAAACTGCTAAGCTTTCCTTCGAAAAAGGTATTGGGGATTCTCCAGATGATTGGTATATTATTTATACAGATCCCAAAGATCACACTTTACAAGCTACAGCGTATATTGTTACGTTTGGAAGTAAAGGTGATATTACTAAGGCAGAGAGTGATCCACATATTATACAATATCAAGATTTTAAAATCATAGAAGGAATACCATTTGCTACGAAATGGATGTTTTATGGTTGGACTGAAGAAAAAGGTATCACTAATGAATTGGGAGAAGCTACAATTACAGATATTACCTTTCTGGATGATGAAGGTTCTATTTTTGAAACTCCAGATAATGCCAAAGAGATAAAACTATAACACATTACTTTTTGCAGCATATAAAAATCCCTTCAGAAAAACTCTGAAGGGATTTTATTTTTCATGCTATTTCCTATGCAGTATTAATTTTTTGCGACATCGTTAAGATGCGACACATCTTGAGCGTTTGATGATTTTGATGTGCCACACTGCCCTATTCGAGTCCAACCACTAGAAGTTCTTTCATACAAATACCCTCTATATGTTACACGATCTCCTACTTGATAATTTTGAGAACTAGACCAGGGAGCTACTCCCTCACAAATATCATTTCCACCACCACCGGGGTACATAATTTTTATTCCGGCAATATCTCCGCTAGAAAGTCCATTCCTTTGTGCATTATAAGTAGATCCATCTTTTTTTACAATAGTAGGTTGGCCATTTGCAGAAAAAGCATAAGAACCATATAACATAATCGAATTAAAATCTAACGAGTTAGTATACTCATCACCATCATACCCTTGCTGAGAATACGTTTTAAAATTAAAATCTCTATTCGCCTGTATATTCTGAAAATTGATTGTGATATACTGATCCCTGTCTTTTCTACTTTGCTCATGCCATAATCCTACAGCATGACCTATTTCATGAATTGTATTCCCTGTAGAGCATCCATTTGCAAGATTGATATTTTGTCTTCTACCTGTTCGGCCCACAGAAGAAGAGCATCCACTACCACTTCTAAAGTAGATATAGGCTGTCTGATTTGTTCTTTTCACAAATTTAAGACTTGTATTTGCCTCCCAATGTGCGATCGCATTGGTTACTCTTGCCTGATTAGGTAAACTACTTTGTATTTCATAATACACTGTGTTGTTTGGCCATCTACTTCCGGTACGTCCTGTACTTTTACCATTTTTAACCATAACATCCTCTTTATCAATAAGGATATCTCCTAAAACATACTGTCCGTCGATTTCCTCGACTTCAACAGATTCCCCATTAAGCTCAATAGTAACTAATTTTCCTGTTCTTTCTGGATAGGCTTGCTCATGCAAGAATCCTTTTTCGACTATTGTCTGGTTTTCTAATTGTTCGTGAGCATTGTCTTGATCCTTCTCACAAGAAACGAAAGTTGTGCATGCAACGAATGCTAAAGCACCTAGTACAGTGCTCTTAAAAACTGTTTTCATAATGTATATATTTGAGTTTGTGTTATAAAGTAAACTTCAGTTTTCTTGTTTTTATTGCTCTTAATGCAATACAATAACCAAAACCTGTTTAACATACTGATACAGATTACCATATAAATATTTTCATAAAAACATCAAGTTATAAAATGATCAGTTTTTTTTGTATCTTTAAGAGACACAAGTTTTTCTAAAATTTATTCTCATGACACCTCTATTTAAAAAATTACAGCTACCTCCCTTTTTAGATGAGATACTAATACTTAATGAACCCGAAGGGTTTTGTGAAGACCTTGATTGTCTTAAAGGTGTAAATGTTAAAGAGTCTTTGATTCAGGTATCAGAGGTTGATTTTGCTGTTATATTTGTTACTGAAAAGAAGCAAATAGAAAATCGTATAGAAACCGTATATCCAAAACTGGTAGGTGATGCAATACTTTGGTTTGCATATCCTAAAAAAAACTCTAAAAAATATACCACAGAAATTAATAGAGATTATGGCTGGGGAGTTCTTGGAGATTATAATCTCGAACCCATAAATCATGTTTCTATTAATACAGATTGGAATGCGCTACGCTTTAGAAAAATAAGCTTTATTAAAATGATAGCTCATAACAAAAATCATTCGCTTAGAGAAGCTGGTAAAGAAAAAGCTACCGGGGTTTCATGAGTTGGCACTTATATGTTTTATCATTCATCTTTGGTATTGCCGGAGTTTTTCATCTAATTCGCCCTAAGGCATTCATGAGAATAATGCCTTTATATATTCCTTATCACAAACTATTGGTTTATTTAAGTGGTATTGCAGAGGTTTCTGTGAGTTTTGGTTTATTATTTGCACCAACCAGAACATTTTCTGCATGGAGTATAATTTTTATGCTCATTCTATTTTTTCCAGTTCATATACACATGCTTGTACATAAAAAAGCGAGTTTAAATTTACCAAAATTCGTTTTAGTCACTAGATTGTTACTTCAATTTGGTTTGATATATTGGGCATCTCTTTATCTTTAATTTTTTATTTATTTCAAATTAGTATGTTGAAGAGGGTGATAATTCGATAAAAAAACCCTTACAAAACTGTAAGGGCGCTTTTAACATCAAACAAAATTAACTTATGAAAAAAAACCTCTCTGCAAAGAGGCAGCTATTTTTTTATATTTTATGATATAACTTGGTATGAATCTTTATCATAGCTTATAGCGTTTAAATTATACTTATCATTTTTTAATAATACCATAGCAATACCGCAAAAAACCAGATGAATAAGTGCCAAAATCAGACAATCTGCATCTATTAAAAACAAAGTGAAAAAAGTAAATAGTATGATGATCGCGATTAAAGCTTTTCTAACAAAAATCTTTAGAATCAAGAACATCCCTATTACAAATTCCTCAAAAGGCACTAATGGAGCAAGGGCTTCTACAAAACCTATATTAAATACCGTAGCATTATCAAAATATATGTCCAGTCGCTCTAAAAACTCAGAATACCTAATTACATTATAAGTACCATACAACACCAGCAACACTCCAAATATCACTCTAGTGAGATGATATAAATAAATTCTAATTTTCATGATAGATTTGTGTGAAATTTTGAGCGGCAAATTTATATTTTACCTTTATTCTAATTCTTGTATAATTTTGTATATAACTTGTACAAAAAGCAATCTAATCAATTAGTTATCAACACAATCAAACATATTTATCTAAAAATACTTGTATAAAAGAATTCCTGTTTTATTGATTTTATTTTTGTAACTTTAAAATGTTAAAGAATTGTTTATGAACCGTTATACCTTGAATGAAACTTTTGTAGTACATCAATATGCTATTGATGAATGGGAAGCGGAACCTCATAATCATAACTATTTTGAAATCATTTTTATTGAAAAAGGAAGTGGATATCATACCATTAATGATATACGGTTTCCTTATAAAGAAAACAATATCTTTTTACTAGCGCCAGAGGACACACATCACTTCGAAATTGAAAAGCGTACTAATTTTACTTATTTCAAGTTTACAGAGCTTTTGTTTTCTAGTAAAGTCAATCTTCCGGACAGAAAATATTGGTTACAACGTATTGAGCAATTATTACACCAACCAAATATTATACCAGGAGATGTAATTTCTCATGAAGAAGACCGAAGTATTATTTGGGATATTCATAATGTCGTCCTAGAAGAGTTTAAAAATGAGAAAGTATATTATCAGGAAATTATTTCTAATGCAATAAGTACTATTCTAAGTATAATAGTTCGTAATATTTCTGAAAAATATAATTCACATCAAAAAAATATCCTTGTTTCTCACAACAAAATAGATTCGATCTTAAGCCATATTAGACAACATGTTTATGACAATGATCTTACTAAGATTAATTTTTTGGCAAATAAGTTTAATATGTCTCAGAGTTCAATTAGCACATATTTTAAAAGAAAAACAGGAGAATCTATACACCAATACGTTACAAAATATAAAATGAAGTTGGTCGAGTATCGTTTACAACATACCGAATTTACTATTGCAGAAATTGCATATCAATTAGGATATACAGATGAGAGTCATCTTACCAAAACTTTTAAAAAGCATTTTTCGATGTCTCCCAAGCAATACCGTAACGAAATGTCTATTAGCTAATCGTGATTTTATCCAAAAATTTCATTTAATATTTTAGCCAGTCGTATTCCTCCTTTTTGCAATTGGGTACGTACTATAGGAAAATAATCATACATATATTTATAACCTAGTTTTTCGCCTACATTTGCCGATCCATATACTTGTTGTGCAAGCTTTTGGGATTCGTGCACCCAGTTTACAATACCACCGTTTTGAATTGCTTTAATCTCATCCTTAGATAAAACTGTCTTATTTATAGATAATTCTGTATAGCTCATACCATAATAATCTATCATATCACTATCCCAAACCCTATGTAAGTTAGATCCGTCTCTAAACCAACGCACCTGAATATCATTTCCTCCTTTATCTTCTCCTCTACCCACATGAAGTGGTTGATGTAAATCACCAATAAAATGCACTAGCATTTTAAGATGAAACATCATATCTTCTTTAGATGATTTTTCATCTTTTAATACCGATATACATGTATTTATCCCTTTTACCAAATCGCCGTATTCACTAGGCTCTTCTTCACCATATTTCTTATCAAATGGAAAATTAACATAATGCCAAGGGCTATAACCTCTATATTTTTTGTCACTCTTAATTTCATCAGCAAATGTAGAAACCAAAGCAAGACTTTGACCATTAAGAAGTTTTGCTATATTACGCCTTGCTTTTTTTGTCAAGTATGAATCTGCGATCTGACCCGTAGCTCTATGCCCTGTCTTTCCCCAATCATAATCTGCAGAAAATCCAGATAATGAAATTATGAATAAAACAAGTAACCATTTATATTGAAGTTTCATTTATATATATTTTGAAGCAAAGATAAAAAAGGGTATGTTAGTGATTCGTTAAAAATGATTAATTACGCGTAAATAACATTAAAATAACAAATAGTAATTGTCTCAAATCAAAATATGCTTTCAAATTTGTCGTTTTATCTGTTTTATGTATGTTGTGTTAGATAATCAAACACGATTCAATTCATATTAAACATTTAGCCAATATCAATTTGATTAATATTCATTTCTTATTTGTTATATAAACAAACCCCACCTACTATGAAGAGTAAATTTTATTTATTTATGATCTTGATTTCTGCATTGACTTTTGCTCAAAAAAAAGAATTTAACTCTGCAGTTGTTAAAATCAATAAATATATAGAGGGTTCTTTGGTTACTCCATATTCTGAAGATAATGTTCCTTTGGTTATTTTTATAATGGATGCCGGAGCGATTAATAGGGATGGCAATGATCGAATGTCTAAAAATGATACTTTTAAGAAACTTTCTTATGAACTTGCTAAAGAAGGTATTGCAACTTATCGCTATGACAAAAGGCTTTTTAAGATGGATGGTTTAGGAATTAAGGAGCATGAAATTTCTTTAGATCATTATATTGAAGATGCAATATCAATAATAGATTATTTCAATAAAAACGGAAAATACAAAAAAGTCATTATCGCTGGTCATGGTCAAGGTTCTTTAGTAGGTATGATTGCTGCAAAAGGAAGGGCAGATGGTTTTATTTCTATAGCAGGAAACGCAGTATCAATAGATCAGGTAATTATAGAACAAATTGCGAAACAGGCTCCTGGTCTAGATAAAAGTGCTTCTGTAGCTTTTAAGCAATTAAAAGAAAATGGAAGGGCTACTAGTTATGACCCAGCATTAGAATCTATTTTTAGATATAATTTACAACCCTTTATGAGTTCCTGGATAAAATATAATCCTTCTGAGGAAATTTTAAAATTAGAAATGCCTATTCTCATAATTTATGGTGATAAAGATATCCAGGTAGAATCAATCCAAGCAGAGAAATTTAAAGAGATTATACCGCAAGCCGAATATCTATTTGTTACAGATATGAATCATATCTTAAAAGAAATTAAAGGAGGTCGACTAGAAAATCACAAATCATATAATGAACCCTTTAGAAAAATAATGCCCGAAGTTCTAACCGGGATTACTAACTTTGTGAATCAATAGTTTATTAAAAAATTATATAACCCTAATCAAAAACACCTAATGCCACATCGCATTGTATTCTCTGATATTGATGGAACACTACTAAATTCTGAAAGAGAGCTTTCTGAACTTACGATTTCAGAAATTAAGAGAATTAAAAACACTATACCTGTAGTTTTAATTTCTTCGAGAATGCCAGATGCTATGAATCATTTGCAAGAAGAATTAGATATAAAAAACCAACCTATGATATGCTATAATGGAGGGTTAATTTTGGTAGATCAAAAACCTGTTCATTCTACTTTTATATCTCCAGATATTATAGAAGAATTAGATACTTTTAATAAAGATCAAAAATTTCATATAAGCTTATATCACAATAATGATTGGTTTGTTCCTAAAATGGATTTTTGGGCCAATCGTGAAGCAAATAACACCAAAGTAAATCCAGTGGTAAAGTCAACCCAACATGTGATACAAGAGTGGAAAACTCATAACAAAGGAGCTCATAAGATTATGTGTATGGGTGAAGAATCCTATATAGATCAAGCCTATGCATTTTTAGAAAATCGTTTCAAAGACACTCTTCATTTATATCGTTCTAAACCAACATATATAGAGATTGCACATAAAAGTATTTCAAAATTAACTGCCATAGAAATACTGCTTGACTCCTATTTTAAAATTCCTATTTCTGATGCAGTTGCATTTGGAGATAATTATAATGATATTGCAATGCTACAAGCAGTAGGAACTGGTGTAGCTGTAGCAAATGCAAAACCAGAAACTTTACAAGCAGCAAATGTTATTACGCTTTCTGGAAAAGAAAATGGAGTAGCAACGTATATTCAAAAAAATATTTTATAACTGTGCAAAGAACGATTCATACCATAAAAACCCTACTATTTGCATTTGCCATATTTAATTTGGCTACTGGTTGTAAGACCACACAACTTCCTGTTGCATCAACAAATGTATCTACCATACGTGCTTCTATAGATCTCGTTAATGTAAAAGACGATAAAGTAAAAGTAGAAATCCAAATCGATAACTTGAATTCGGACACAATAAGTTACTACTTACCAAAAATTGTCCCCGGCACTTATCAAAATAACGACTTTGGTAAATATATCGACGATCTTAAAGCATTTGATCACGAGGGAAATTCTATTGATATTCAAAAATATGGGGATAATCGTTGGAAAATAAATAACGCCAAACAATTAGGCAAAATCACTTACTGGGTAAATGACACTTATGATTCTGAAGATTCTCACGATGTTTTCTCTCCAACAGGATCTAATATTATAAAAGACAAAAATTTCATTTTAAATCTATATGCTTTTGTGGGGTATTTTGGCGCAATGAAAGAAAATAAATACAAGCTATTTATTAAACACCCTTCTTTTCTGGAAGCTTCAGCTTCGGTTGAAGAAATACTTTTTGACAATACAGCGAATACTTCTAAAAATGATATCGATTATTTTTCTTTTAAAAGATACGCTGATGTAGTAGATAATCCTATCATGTATTCTATTCCTGATAAAGCCAGCTTTAAGGTCAATGATATAGAAATACTTCTAAGTGTTTATTCTAAAAACAAAACTCACAAAGCAGCAAGAATAATGCCCCAGATGGAGCGTATGATTAGAGCACAAAAGGATTTTCTTGGTGATATTAACTCTACAAAAAAATATACTATATTATTGTATCTGTCTTCTGCAAAATCTGATGATGCCCAAGGGTTTGGGGCTCTGGAACATAATACCTCTACAGTAGTTGTGTTGCCAGAATCACTATCTCGTGAAAAACTTAATGAAGCGCTTACCGATGTTGTTTCTCATGAGTTTTTTCATATTGTAACACCATTAACCATTCATTCTAAAGAAATCCATAATTTTGATTATAACAGCCCTAAAATGTCTGAGCATTTGTGGTTATACGAAGGTACTACAGAGTATTTTTCGATGCTATTTCAAATTACACAAGGACTTATTACAAAAGATGAATTTTTTGAACGAATTATTGGTAAGATTGAAGCATCCTCTTCTTTTGATGATTCTATAGCTTTTACGACCATGAGTAAAAATATTTTGGTCGATCCCTATCGCAATAGCTATAGAAATGTTTATGAGAAAGGAGCGTTAATTTCTATGTGTCTGGATATCATAATGCGGGAAAGAAGTGATGGAGTTTATGGATTACTCGATCTTATAAAAAATTTATCGGTTCGATATGGTATCGATGTTCCTTTTGATGATAAAGAACTTATTAAGGCTATAGAAGAAGATTCATATCCAGAAGTGAGTGCATTTTTACAAACACATGTTATGGGTAATACTCCTATTGACTATGAATTTTATCTTAATAAAGCTGGAGTACTTTATGGAACAAAGAATGCACCTTCTTCTTATTTTATTTTTAAACAAGAACCTTTTGTAACTGGTTCTGAAGCTACTAAAGAAGTTATTTTTACATCTGATATCCCATTTAACAGCTTTTTAAAAGAACTGGGGATTTTAGAAGGAGACGTTTTGCTAAGCATTAACAAAAAAGAATATAATCTTAATAATATATATGATCTGTTTGGTGATTCTAATAAATGGAAAATTGGAGATGAAATTACATTTAGAATTAAGCGTAACAATAAGATCATGACACTCAAATCCAATGTAACCAAACCTACTATTGAGAAGATAATTTTAGAACAAGACCCAAAGGCTTCAGAACAACAAAAGATGTTATTAAAAAAATGGATTAATGACTAGAAACTCCTATTTTGATATCGTTTTTGTCTTCTTCAAATTAAATGTATTTTGCGATATATCTTTTTTAAACTAAATAATTAATAATGGAGAACGTTCCTTTTTTTACAAATGACACTATAGTTTTTGGGATTTTAATGCTTTGTTTAGGGTTAGTTTTTTATACTTCCTCTATTCATAATAATTTTTGGAAAACCTTCTATAAGTTTGTTCCCGCACTACTACTTTGTTATTTATTACCTGCTATATTCAACTCATTAGGAATCATTTCTCCGGCATGGAAAGAACTAAATGCAGAAGGAGTATTAGTAGAAAAATCTTCTAATGTGTATTATGTTGCCAGTAGATTTTTACTTCCTGCCTCTTTAGTATTAATGACATTAAGCATCGATCTCAAAAGTATTTTTAATTTAGGTCCAAAGGCATTAATTATGTTTTTAACAGGAACCCTTGGTGTCATTATTGGTGGTCCTATTGCAATCCTACTTATTTCTCTCGTTTCACCAGAAACTGTTGGCGGAGCTGGATTTGACGCCATTTGGAGAGGATTATCTACATTAGCAGGTAGTTGGATTGGTGGAGGAGCAAATCAAGCTGCTATGCTAGAAATTTATCAATACAATCCCGAAAAATATGGAGGAATGGTATTGGTTGATATTGTAGTTGCAAATATATGGATGGCTATATTATTACTTGGTATTGGTAAGAGTGATAAAATTGATCGGTGGTTAAAAGCAGACAATAGTGCCATCGAAGCTTTAAAGCAAAAAGTATCCAGTTACGCAGAAAGCATAACCCGAAACCCATCTCTATCGGATTATATCATTATGCTTTCTATTGCATTTACTGTAGTAGGGATTTCGCATTGGGGAGCCGCAGGGATCTCTAATCTATTGTCTGATAATTTTGAAATTTTTAACGATAAGAGTTCTGCATTATCATCGTTTACTTCTAAATTTTTCTGGATGATTACCATTGCTACTGCAATTGGAATTCTGTTATCGTACACCAAAGTAAAACAATATGAAGGAGCAGGAGCCAGTAAACTAGGAAGTGTCTTTATTTATATTCTGGTAGCTACTATAGGAATGAAAATGGATATCGGTAAAATTTTCGAAAACCCTGGACTTATTGCAATCGGACTTGTTTGGATGGCTATACATGTCTTCCTTCTTATTGGAGTAGCCAAGTTGATCAAAGCTCCATACTTTTTTCTTGCTGTAGGTAGTAAAGCTAATATAGGAGGGGCCGCATCTGCACCTGTAGTCGCAGCAGCATTTCACCCTTCACTCGCAACAGTAGGTGTATTGCTTGCTGTTTTTGGATATGTAGTAGGAACATACGGAGCCATTTTATGTACCATTCTTATGCAAATAGCCTCTGGAAGCTAATAAAAAAAGAGATCAAGTTTTTGACCATTAGATTCTATTTTTTTATTTCATTTAAAATAAAACTCGCATCTTTGTGGCCCTAGTAAAAATCAAAAATTAGTACATGAAGTATTTTTCTATTCTATTATTATTAACTGTATTATTAACGAATTGCAGTTCACCTACTAAGGAAGGGAATGTAACAGTAATAGGTAACATCAAAGGATTAAAAAAAGGAATCGTATACTTACAAAAAATACAGGATACATTATTGGTGAATGTAGACTCTGTAAGTATCGATGGTAATTCTGAATTTGTACTTAAATCTGAGGTTAAAGAACCAGAAATTCATTACCTATACCTCGATAAAAATGATGGAAAACAATATAATGATCGTATTGACTTTTTTGTAGAACCTGGAGAGATCACTATAACCACTAATTTACTTGATTTTGAAAATGATGTAAAGATAAAAGGCGGAAAAAATCAAGAGAAGTATACTGAATACAAAAAAATGCTTAAAAGATTCAATGAAAGAAATCTTAGGATCATCAAAGAAGATTTTGAAGCCAGTAAGCAAAAAGATGATGAAAAACTCATTGAAAATGATAAGGCATACAAAAATTTAATGCGTCAAAAATATCTATATACTATTAATTTTGCTGTAACAAACAGAAAATTAGAAGTAGCCCCCTATATTACACTTAATGAAGTTTTTGATGCCAACATAAAATTCCTGGATACCGTTGCCAGATCTTTAAGTCCTAAGGTAAAAAAATCATTATACGGAAAGCAGTTGATCAAGTACATTGATGATCGCAAAGCTAAAGAAGCAGAAGTAAAGGCTAATACAGAAGAATAACTTTCTAAAATTCTGTAGATTTTAAACTATTTAAAATGTCTTATGATTCCCAAAAATAATTTCTGGAAGAAGAATTAGTATACAAATTCTTAGTTGAATTTTATAAAAGCCTTAAACTCATAAAAAAAAGAAAAGCGAACCGAAGTTCGCTAAATTTTATGGCCAACATTTCTTAGGACATGTACGCATAAAAGATTCGAGATCACAATCGTTAGTTGCTCTCCCTCCTTTAATATGAGTTAAACTCAATTTAGAAATAGATTTTTTGTTAAGTTTTAACGACTTAATATCCTTTTTTTTCATGATATATATTTAAAGGTTAATAACATTACCAAGTTAAGAAAATATCTATTTATAAAAGTTAAAAAACGATTAATAAAAGAAGAGTTTGATCTATTCGCGTGAGCGCCTATCACAGAATGTTAATTGAGGTATTACCGTACATCATAGACACGTATTTTCCTTAATTTAGTGATGAAACTTAAAACCTAAATATCATGTTAAAAACCATCTTAGATTTAGAAGGAACAAAAAGCCTTAAAAAGAGTGAACAAAAAGGAATAAACGGTGGTCGTATTCCAGTACTTCGAAAATGTTGTAACCCTGCACTACGATGCTGTACAACTTCTCATGTTGCATTAAATAATCCTAGTTGTGGTGCTACTTATATTCCTGGGTGCTCTTATCACCCATCAAATGGTTGCTGTATATAGAAAAATCGTTTAATAGAATAATTAAATATTCTAAGTATATTCTTTCTTTTTTAAACTGTTTAAAAAAGAAAAAGTCCTAAACTTAATGTTTAGGACTTTTTTAAGAGCCGATAGAGGGACTCGAACCCACGACCTGCTGATTACAAATCAGCTGCTCTAGCCAGCTGAGCTATATCGGCAAAAACGGTTGCAAATATAATTTCTACAACCGTTTTTACAAATATTTTTTAAAGAAAAATTACAATGCATTTACTTTTTTAACTAAAGCCTTAGCTGTTTTTTCTAAATCATCGCGAAGAGATTTAAAATGTTTTTTAGGATTTTCAAGTTTTCGTTCATTAGCTCTAGCCATAAAACTATCAAAAGATGTAATTGCTTCATCAATGATTGCTTCTCCAGATTTACCATCTTTACCAGGGTTTTCTAATTCCCACATATAGACTTCTTCTATAATATCTCCTAAAACGTAGTTTATATCCTTTTTAAGGTCTCTCTTATTTGCCATATCTAATTTATTTTGTGCAAAATTAGTGTTTTCAATTTAATAATGAAGTATGTAAAAGACGAACTGCTTTCTAAATTTTTATTTTCAGAAGAAGTTCGTTACTCGTTTACTATTTCTTTTATTTTTTCTAGTGCTTTATTTACATGTTCTGAGGCTTTCATACTATTAAATTTTAGTTGTATGATTCCTTTTTTATCTATCACATAGGTTTCTCTTCCTGGTAGTAATCCCAATAATTCTGATTTCACACCAAAAAGCTTTCTTAATTCACCATTAGAGTCCGACAAAAACATAAAAGGAAGTTTGTATGTACTCTTAAATCTTGTGTGTGATTTTATACTATCGGCGCTTATGCCTATCACTTCTACACCAAGATTTTCAAAATCTACATAACTATCCCTAAAGTTACAGGCTTCTTTTGTACAACCGGGAGTAAAATTTTTAGGATAAAAATAAAGTACCAGATTTTTTTTCCCGATAATATCAGAGCTCAAAAAATGTTCTCCTTTGTCATTTGTAGCGATAAACTCGGGAACCTTATCACCTACTAGTAGCCCCATGTTTTATTCTCCTTTATAGATTACAAAATTGCGAGGAGTTTCATATAAAGTAACTTCAATATCGTATTGCGAAGCTATCTTTTTACGCAATCTATGCCAGATTACAAAGGCTATATTTTCTACAGTAGGATTTAAACTCTTAAACTCTTCTACCTCTTCATTAAGATTTTTATGATCCATATAGTCTTCGACTTCGGTTTTAATGTATTCTTTTAAGATCTTAAGATCCATCAAAAAACCTGTTTCCGGATCAATCTCTCCTATTACAGCTACGATAAGTTCATAATTATGGCCGTGATATTTTGGATTGCTACACTTGCCGAATATTTGAAGGTTTTTTTCGTCACTCCAATCCTTTCTATATAATCGATGTGCTGCATTAAAATGAGCTTTTCTACATGCTTTAATCCTCATAAGGTTATGTGCGAATAAAATTTTTCAAAAATGATTTTAAACCATTCTGTATATAGTTCGGGATGTACTAATATATCATGTTTTACAGCTTCTATAGGCATCCATTTCCAATTGACTACTTCTTCTGGATTAATAACAGGATCTTCTTCATACTTTCCTAATAATACATGATCATATTCATGTTCGGTAAGTCCATTATCAAAAGGAGCTTTATATATAAACGAAACAGAATCTTTTAATGAAGTGGTAAACCCCATTTCTTCTTGTAATCTTCGTATTCCTGCTTCTATATTAGTTTCTCCTTCTCTTTGGTGGCTACAGCATGTATTTGTCCATAAACCTGGTGAATGGTATTTATGATGCGCTCTTTGCTGAAGCATCAATTCGTTTTTACTATTCATAATAAATACCGAAAAGGCTCTATGCAATACAGCTTTTTGATGTGCTTCTAGTTTAGGCATCAGCCCTATTTGCTCGTCATTTTCGTTAACCAGGATAACTTTTTCTTCTTCTTCCATTGTTTTTAATTGCTCCAAAATTACGAAATCATAAGAGTAATTCATAATTCATATTACCTATAGAGACTAATTTAGCTGTTTCTATTCTTAATAAAAACCTTTACTATAGTACTTAAAAATAGTAAGGCAAAAAATCTGCCATACCTCAAAATTGGTTTACATATTTATTTTGGACTTATTACCCTGCAGTTTTTCAAAAAAAGAATTTCTTCAATAAAAAACGCCTCATGCTATTGAGGCGTTTTAACTATATGTAAAATATATTGTGCTAAAATTTATTTAATAATAATAAATTCACTTCGTCTATTTAATTGATGTTTGTCTTTCTCGCAATTCGATTCATTACCGCAGTCATTAACCAATTGGGTTTCTCCATATCCTTTTCCTGTTAATCGATCTGCAGATATACCATTATCGATCATATAATTTACAGTAGCTTCGGCTCTTTTTTCAGACAAATATAAGTTGTATTGATCTTCTCCATGGCTATCTGTATGTGCTCTTATTTCTAGTTTCATATTAGCATACTGATTCATCACTTCAATTACTTTTGCCAGTTCTATTTTTGCATCAGAACGTATTGTATATCCATTAAAATCAAAATAAATTGGTTTAAGCGCTAATATCTTTGTTAAATCATCTCCTACATCTGCAGTTTTAATTTTCTTTTCTAGTGCAAGTGGAGTATCCATCGTTTGGGATTTATCCGACGTATTCACAAGCTTCTCCAAAGTGTTGTATTCCTCTTTCTCTGCTCGCACAAAATAGCTGGATTCACATTCGACCAGTTGGGAATAGGTAGCTTCATCACCTACAACAAAACTTTGTATTAGATTGTTATTACTATCATATAGAGAGACTTTGGTCCCTGGTAATAATTTCTTAGTATCTTTATCGGTAACCAATCCTGCAATTGTAGTCTCGCAGAAATCTTTTAAGTCTTCTAGTTCTATAAAGCTATAAATATCATCATTTCCTTTTCCTCCTTCACGATTGGATGAAAAATATCCTTTCTTGGTATTTTCATTAATTATAAATGCAAAATCATCTTTAGGTCCATTAATTGGCTTACCAACATTTACTACTAATTTTTCTTTATCTGTTTGCGGATTAACCTTTGTAACGAATACATCTAATCCTCCTAAGCCCATATGCCCATCAGACGAGAAATATAACTCGTTGTCTGCTCCAATAAATGGGAAGGTTTCTTTTCCTTCTGTATTAATTCTATCTCCCAAATTTTTTGGTTCTCCAAAACTACCATCGCCATTAATAGTCACTTCATATAAATCAGAGAGTCCTTTTCCTCCCGGCATATCTGATGAAAAATACAATGTTTTTTCATCACTACTTAATGTAGGGTGTGCAACAGAATACTCATCACTATTAAATGGTAAATTTTGCGGTGTTGTCCATCCTCCCTCAGGATTTTTATAGGAACGATATATTTTCAACTTATTTGTTCCTCTTTGATCACGGCCTAGTTTTCCTTCTTCAAAATTATTTCTTGTAAAGTAAATAGTTCGTGTATCCTTTGTAAAAACGGGTGTTGACTCATGAAATTTTGAATTTATTTTTCGATCAAACCTTTTAATTTTCGAAAAATTATTATTCACCGAGTCATATGTTGCTTCAAAAAGATTTAAGAAAGCTTCTCCATTCCATTGGTGAATAGCTTTTTTAAATGTTAGCGTATCTCTAGAAGAGCTAAAAACTATATTTTTTCCGTAAAAAGCAGTTCCAAACTCAACAAAAGAAGAATTTACTGATGCGTTTTCTATTTCAAATCTACCCGATTGAAAATCGATTCGTTTTAGATAATCAGATCCGTCTAAAAATAATTTTGCACGTAGATCATTCCCATTAGCAGCTGCAAATTTTTGCATGTATGTATCAGAATCCTCGTATCTCTCTATAGTTTTTAGTGTTTGTGCATATCTAAAGTAGTATTCGGGTTGAACTTGATCAGGATAAGAATTTACTAATTCTTCATACCATTTTAGCGCCTCTTCAAACTGACTATTAAAATAATAACTATCTCCCAGATTCATAAAAAGATCTGCACTCTTATATCCTTTTCTAGCTACTTTAAGATACGTTTCTTGTGCATCAATATATTGATACTTATCATATTGTTCTTTGGCTTTTTTGAGTTTTTTTTCCTGAGATAAAAGAGTATTGTTTCCGAAAAACAACAGCATAAAAATCAATAATGATTTAAGTAAATATTTCCCCATTTTTTTACTATTACATTTTAAAATCTTAATTAAAAGAAACGCGGTGTTAGCATTCTATTATATTTTTTGAAAAGTTCGAATCGTAGCATCACTTCATAACTTCCATCATTAAACTGTGATTGTCCTAACTCTGTTGTTTCTCGATCATAAGCAAATCCGATCATCATCGAGTCTGATATCTGGAAGCCCACCATACCACTCACTGCCGCACTCCAACGATATGCTGCTCCCAAGGTTAAACGGTTATATAACAAAAAGTTTGCAGAAACGTCTACTTGTAATGGTGCTCCAAACACTAGTTTGCTTAAAACAGCTGGTTTAAATTTTATATCATCGGTCAAATCAAAAACATGACCCGCTATTAAATAATAGTTGATACGTTCTTCTGCCAAAAAACTCACTGCTGTACTATTACTACTTGTCGTACTTTCATCAAAATGATCTGTTTCTAATAGATTAGGAGCACTTAATCCCACATAAAAACGATTTGTATGATAATAGACTCCAACCCCAACATTAGGGCTAAACTTATTATCAATATTGTTTTCAAACAAAGCATCATTACTATTAAACTGAGATAGTTTTTGAAAATCTACATTTAACAAATGACCGCCCGCTTTTAATCCGAAACTTAGTTTTCCTTCATCTGAAGTAGGAATAGAATAGGAAAAATCAATATCGAAATATGTTTCATCGGTAGGGCCTATCTCATCATTAACAATAGATACACCTAAACCAAGGCGTTCATTACCTCCTATCGGAGTATTAACAGTAAGGGTTTGAGTACGAGGCGCACCATCTAAGCCAACCCATTGACTACGATGCAATCCCATAATACTTAATACTCCACGACTACCAGCATAGGCAGGATTAACACTTATCGTATTGTACATGTATTGGGTATATTGTGCATCTTGTTGTGCGCAAATAGAAGTTGTAGCAAAACCTAAAACTACAAGCATAAACATTATTGACGATGTATTCATAAGTATTTAATTCGATTTAGGGAATAACAAATATATGATATTCCAGATACATTTATCTATTTATATACAAGTAACCAGCTTTGGACATGTTGATTCCACTAGCGTTTTCATATTCTAAAACATAAAAATAAGTCCCTACTGGTAATTCTTTATTCTTACCCATTGTAGCTCTTCCTTCACTAATTCCTTCAAAGAATTTAGCTCCAGATTGTTCATATCCATCCTCTTCAAATATCTTAACTCCCCAACGATTGAATATCTGTAATGTGTTATTCGGAAAGTTATCTAATCCTACTATCCTAAACTGATCATTAATACCATCTCCATTCGGAGAGATCCCGGTATAAACAACGATTTCATCATCAACATCAGCAATTACAATAAACCCATTATTTTCTTCTACCGTTATTCCGGTTCCTATTACATTTACTGTTGTTGGATCGGTTCCTTCTGTTTGTATACTCCCTAACGGAAGTGTTGTATTATCAATATCAACTACGGTTGCTCCTACAGGAACATTTGCCATGAAGTCTCCGTTTACATCAGTAGTTACAGTTTGTTCTATCCCATTAATATCAATAATATTAACATCTACTCCTTCTAAGTCTGGTTCACCAATATCTTGTGTGCTATTATCGTTTAAGTCACTATACAAATGCCCTGTTATAGTACCATTTGGTGCAGGTACTACTGTAATTGTAATAATTGCATCATCACAAACTAATGGAGTAGCGATGCTACATAGCGTATAGGTTATGATATAATCACCTGGTGGAGTATTGGGTACAATTGTAACCTCGCCTGTACTTGAGTCGAAGCTAACACCATCTCCCGGATTGGGATCTGCGACTGTGGTTACCATAACATCAACTCCCAGTGCAACTCCATTTCCATTTAAAATATCATTATCGTTAACAACATTGATAGAATTACCACCTGTATTACTATTAATAGTAACTGTATCATCATTTGCTATTATATTATCTGCCACTACGATTGTTACTATGGCATCATCGCAAACCAATACGCCACTTTCATCATTACATACTTGATAAATAATTGTAACAGAACTTCCTGCTTCTCCTACTATTGGGGTATATGTCATCTCTCCTGTAGATGCATCAAACGCAACTACACCATTAGCAGAACCCCCTATTTGAGTAATACTGGTTGTACCTAAATTATTAGGATCATTATTATCCAAATAATCATCATTCGCTAAAATATCAATACTTACACTTCCTCCAACCATTGCAGCTACATTATCATCAACAGCTGTTGCTACCAAAGGATTAGGGTCACTTATATTTGGATTACCGTCACCATCGGTATCAGGGTCGGTAACTTCTAAAACCAAATCATCTACAAAATTCCATGTGTTTTGGCAAGTTCCTTTTGCTACAAATTCGAATGAAAACGAACCACTTGTTGGAGCAATAAATGTTACAACAGGTCTTTCCCAAACATTTTCTACACTTGATATTGGAACAGTAGCTACAACTGTACCATCTAATTTAATCTCTGTTTGAGGTGCACAAGGCGGTAAACCCGGCCGGCTTTCTATAAGATAATCAAACGAAAATGAATATTGCACCCCTCCTACCAAAGTAACATTTTGTTTTATCCCTTCTTGAGTAGCACCAAACATTCTAAACCCAAAATAACATCCCCCACTAGGAGAAGCTGGCCTTGGAGCATTAACAATATACCAGGTTCTTTGAGTCTCTGTAGATCTATCTGGAGTATATATTTTACCCCAACCATCAGGTGCCACATCAAATGCCCCGTTATCCATTGTACAATCAACTCCAGCAACATCCAGTCCTGGATTTGTTAATAAATTTTGAGAATAACCGTTACCAAAAGAGAATAAGATTATAAAAAATACAATTCTAATAAGTGAAGTAAACTTTCTTTGCGGAAATAGAGTAAAAATTAACATAAGCAATATACTAACTGATTAACATTGTGTGAATTATTTTTCAAAATATAGCGTAAAATCAAACCGTAATAATTTTGATTAATTAATTGATTAATGCAGCTGGATACTTTTCCTCCAATATCCAAAAAATCTAAGAGGGGAAGAACTTGTATACTTAATAGGATTGTATACATAACTTTTTAAAAAAAAGTAATACTCTGTTTTTTTCATTTTGACAATGTATTTGTATTTAAAGCAAAAACTATGGGGGTAATTAGTTTCTACAAATCCTTTAATTAAAAAAACCTCACACAAAGTAAGGTAAAACCGTATTTAGAAATCAACACAAATATGATAATAGATTTACGTTTTTCTTTATTTTTTTGCCAAAAAATAGTTTTTTTCGATAAAAAACGTAAAAAATCGATTAAGACAGGTGTAAAAACCTAAACAGAACAAATTTCCTACGCATATTCCATCAAAGTTTTATTTAGAATATTTACATACTAAAAATGAATCTATTTTAATCTAAAACAATATCCGTTTTACTTAATGATATCAATAAGTATTATTGTTCATTTTAGTACTATATTTGCATCCTCATTTAGATATAAGAGCAGATAATAAATATATCATCAAACTTATAGGGGTCATAAAATGAATAGGCAGTTAAGAGCTTATTTTGATAAGAAATTTGATGCTATTGAGAGTGTATCTAAATATTTAGAATAATAAACAAAATCAAATGAAATTTATAGACGAAATTGGGAGAAGAAGAACCTTTGGGATCATCTCTCACCCTGATGCAGGTAAGACCACATTGACCGAAAAATTATTACTTTTTGGAGGTGCTATTCAAGAAGCAGGGGCCGTAAAATCAAACAAAGTTAAAAAAGGAGCTACTAGTGATTTTATGGAAATTGAACGTCAAAGAGGTATATCTGTCGCTACCTCTGTATTAGCTTTTGAGTACAAAGACATTAAGATTAATATTCTGGATACTCCCGGTCATAAAGATTTTGCTGAAGATACATTTAGAACATTAACTGCTGTAGATAGTGTAATTGTTGTGATTGATGTTGCAAAAGGTGTTGAGGAACAGACCGAAAAATTAGTTTCTGTTTGTAGAATGAGAAATATCCCTATGATTGTTTTTATTAATAAACTGGATCGTGAAGGAAAAGATGCTTTTGAGCTTCTGGATGAAATAGAACAAAAACTTGGCCTTACCGTTACCCCACTAAGTTTTCCTATTGGAATGGGGTATGATTTTAAAGGAATTTATAATATTTGGGAGAAAAATATTAATCTTTTTAGTGGCGATAATAGAAAAAATATTGAAGAGACCATCGAAATATCTGATTTATCATCCCAGAGTCTTAACGATATAATTGGCGACACTGCTGCAGACACATTACGTGAAGAATTAGAGTTGGTAGAGGGGATATACCCAAAATTTGAAAAAGAACAGTATCAAAATGGTGATTTACAACCTGTATTTTTTGGGTCAGCATTAAACAACTTTGGTGTTAGAGAATTATTAGATTGTTTTGTTACTATTGCTCCTCCGCCAAAACCAAAGGAAAGTGATGTAAGATTGGTGCATCCTGAAGAAAAAGATTTTACCGGATTTGTATTTAAAATCCATGCCAATATGGATCCCAAACATAGAGATAGACTGGCATTTATAAAAATTGTATCAGGGACTTTCGAAAGAAACGTTCCGTATTTGCATACAAGACATAATAAAAAGCTTAAATTTTCTAGCCCTAATGCTTTTTTTGCTGAAAAAAAGGAGATTGTAGATATATCGTATCCTGGTGATATTGTTGGATTACATGATACCGGAAATTTTAAAATTGGGGATACTCTAACCAAAGGAGAAATTTTGCATTATAAAGGAGTACCTAGTTTTTCTCCAGAACATTTTAGGTATATCAACAATGCAGATCCTATGAAATCTAAGCAATTAGCAAAGGGGATAGATCAATTAATGGATGAAGGGGTTGCGCAGCTTTTTACATTAGAATTGAACGGAAGAAAAGTGATAGGAACCGTTGGCGCTTTACAATATGAAGTAATTCAATATAGGTTAGAGCATGAATATGGGGCAAAATGCACGTATGAAAATCTTAATGTTCATAAGGCTTGCTGGGTAGAAGCTAAAGATCAGGATAATGATGAGTTTAAAGATTTTAAACGTGTAAAAAGCAAATTTCTGGCAAAAGATAAACAGGGTCAACTCGTATTTTTGGCTGATTCTTCTTTCAGTTTACAAATGACACAACAAAAATATCCATCGATCGAGTTTCACTTTACTTCAGAATTTTAATTATCTCTATAAACTATATCTGAAATTTTATTAAAAACTAAAGGCATCTAAATACAAATTAGGAGGATTATAATTTACATTATTTTGTCATGACCAATAATGAGCATCCACCTAATAGCTTTACAGTTATATCTTTATTGGCTTTATACATTATTCTTTTGGGTAAGTATGTAATTTTTGAGCTTATTGTTTTTCTAGGAAAATCCAGAAAGCTTGTCGTATAAAAGAAATCAACAATCTCATATCCGCAATCTTTCAATGTAGCTATTGCTGTTTCTTTTGTAAAATGATGTAGATGTCCCACAGATTTTCGTAAAGACATAAGATCATTTTTCAATAGTCGGTTAACTGATATATCTAATGGGATATGAAATATCGTATTTTTTGCTTTATGCTTACATAGTTTTAAGAATCCAAGGTAATCATCAACATGTTCAAAAACATCTATCATGAGTAATAAATCGAATTTTGAGTCTATCTTTAGAAAATCTTCTGATTTAAATTCTAATCTAGATTTTTCTCTTTGTCTGGCAATATTAATAGCATCATTCGAAATATCATATCCTGTAAAATGCACATCATCGGGCATTGCCTTATGCAATTGATTTAATATCTCACCAGCACCACAGCCAACTTCTGCAATAGATTTTGGGTGTATTGGATTACGGTCTAACATTTTGATGATCTGTTTAGCTTTCCAAGGAGAGTCTTCGGCGTGCCAGGTAGGGTTTTTTTTTAAATACTCACTATTTTCTTCAGTGTAAATTTTTTCAGCCATTGTATTTATCATTTTTCACATAAAAGAACAAGTATTCTATTCTAAATGCTTTAAGTTGTTTTTTTGTTTTGTAATTCAAAATAATGATTACAAAATTTTATTATTAACTCAACTTATTTTTTCGAGAAGACATGAGCTTCTTTTAGGGTAACTTTTTGATTAATTAAGATTGTATGACAGGCTGTATTTACAATATGAATATAGTAAAAACTCAATTCTTATCCAATAAAGAAACTTATTTTATATCAATATACTTACGAATTCACACACATATAAAGTGGTCCTGAATACAACGATTTGGTCGATTAAAACAATCGCTCTTCTAATACTTATAGGATTTAGGTTATCTACTAATCATTAGGTTCAGCATTCTTTTAAAGAATCCTGCCTTTGATCTTTCTCCATAGCCATATCCGTAGCCATATCCATATCCATATCCAATTTTTCTAAAATCTACATCATTAAGCAAAACGGCAATAGAAGTAAATCGTTTTTCTTGATTTAGTGTTTTAGGAATATCCAAAAGTCTTTTATCTGAAAACTTTTGTCTTACAACGTAGACACACAAATCGGCATAAGAGCTTAATAATAACGTATCTGCTACCACAGTAATCGGAGGTGTATCTATAAGAATGTAATCATATTCTTTTTTTAGATACTCAAATAATTCTTCAATTCGTTTATGTTTTAACAATTCTGCAGGGTTTGGAGGTTTAGGTCCAGAGGTAAAAACGTCTAAGTTCTTAAAACCCTTCATATTAGACATTATATCTTCAATCTGTATAGATTCGTCTCTAATAAAGTTGGTAATTCCTTTTTTACCATCTACATCCATTCGCTCTTTTAACTCTGCAGATCTTAAATCCATTTCTAACAAAGCAACTTTATTTCCAGAACGACCAAGAGTTATCCCTAGATTACTAGCGGCAAAGGACTTTCCTTCTCCTTTAATACTAGACGTGATTAAAATGGTTTTTCCTTTTTCTTTAGAATGCGCCAAGAGAAAGTCTAGATTGGTTTCTAATAATCTAAATGCTTCTGCCAATATTGATCGATCGGCTTTAGGTGTTACCAGTTTTTTATCTTCTGGAGATGAAGGAATACTACCTAGTAACGGTAATTTTAATTTCTTTTTTAGTTCTTTAATATCATTGACCTTTGTATTCATTAAATCTTTAAAGAAAACGATAACAATAGGTACAATTAGTGCCGCAAGAAAACCTGTTAGAAATACAATATTCTTTTTTGGTCGAATGGGACTACGAGAAATATATGCTTTTTCGATAACTTTTACATTCGAAACGGTTGCGGCAAGAGAGATTGCTGTTTCTTCTCTTTTTTCTAATAAATACAAGAACAAAGTTTCTTTGATTTGTTGTTGTCGCTGTATATCTCTAAGTTTTCGTTCTTTTTCTGGTAATGATGAAATTTGAGCATTTACTATAGCATCACTGCTTTTAAGGTTATCTATTTTAAGTTGAAGCGTTTTTTTTAGATTGATGAGACTTTGTTGTATGCTTTTTCTTAAATCAAAAAGCTTATCGTTTAAGCTTATTAACAGTGGGTTTTCTACTCCAGAACTTTTAAGTATTCTATTTCGTTGCAATGCTATATCATTGTATCGAGAAATCAGGGTAACTGCCTTACGATCTTCAAACCCAAGATTTACAGGAAGAAGATCATTTTTAGAGTTTTCTAAATAATCCATTAAATAATCTGTTAATCCAATTTGTATTGTTGCAGCTAATTGTTCTTTTTCATTCACAAAAGACTTTTCTAGCATTATCGAAGCTTCTGAAGATAAATTTGTTAAATTATTTTCGGTTTTAAAGAATTCGACGTTTTTTTCTAAGTCATCTAATTCCTGATTAATAATATGTATTCGCTCTTTTATAAAATTGGCAGTATTAGCAGAGATTTGATTTTTATCTTTTATAACATCTTTGTTATATTCTTCAATAAGACTATTTAAAATTTCCTTGGCTCTATCTTGAGCTATTGTAGTTAGCGTTAATGTGACTACACTTGTATTTTGATCGGTAAGACCTATTTTTATCGTCGACTTATATCTTTCTACCATATCCAAAAGTGGAGTACTATTTACATAAATATTAGTCCCTATATACTCATGAAGAATTTTAAAATCTGGTTCAACCAAAATATCTCCAAAGGGAGAACCTATACATTTTCCGTATTCTCCTTTTAGAATGAAATTTTCGTGAGTATCTTTTATCGCAAACTGCCCACCAGGTAGGATTGTGATGATAAAATTTAATCCCTGATCATAATAAGAATCTTCCAGGAACTTAACTTTAACAGGTGAGTTTTTAGTAAGTTCTACAAATCGTTTAGAGTATTTGGTTTTGCTAAAATACTGAACATTTAAGTGTAGTTTTCTAACAACATTTTCGAGTAAGGGTCGTGATTTAAGTATTTCTATTTCGTTTTCTACTTCTCGTTTAGCGTTTTTAAAAATAGAGAGATCTTCAAAAGCAGAAAGTTCGGACATTGCTCCATTATTCTCTGATTTAATTAATATAGTAGATGTAGCTCGATACATCTTAGGAGTATATCTTAAATAGAAAAAACCTATCACAAAACAAATTACAAGAGAAACAATAAACAACCTCCAATGGGCTATATACCTTTCTAGTAATTCTTTGATGAATAGATTTTCAGAATCATCATCGATCTCATAATTCATTTTATGAATTCTTTCGGTTTAAAGAGAATTAACTATTGTAAATTTAACTATTATATGTGAACTATCACGAAAGAATTTCAAATTCTATGAGGTACTTGAAACTGAATATTCTATAAGGCCAAGAAAACTAAGGCCAATAATTTTAAAAACTTCTTTTTCCTTTTACCACGATGTTTTTAATGATTTTAAATAAATAATTAATATCTGTTAAAATTGGGTTTCTCTCATATGCTGTTAAATATTTCATTTCAGACGCTATAATTTCTTCTAGTGTCTCGGGCATATCCGCATAAAATGGAGGGATGAGTCCTGGTTTAAATTTAATTCTTTTCTCCTGTAGTTCTTTGGTATATAAACTAAAGTAATGACTGCTAAGAGGGCGCCCTCCTATAAGTTTCATATCTCCTTTTAAAAAATTAAGAACCATAGGTAGTTCGTCTATCCAATATTTCCTAAGTAATTTACCCGTATTGGATATTCTAAAATCGTTTTTTAATTTCCCTCCTTTTTTCAGATTGTTCTTTTGAAAAACATAATGTTGCAGATACTCAGAGTACGGATGCATGGTTCGCAACTTATATACATTAATTAGTTTTCCATTTTTGCCTACACGTTTCAAGCTAATTAAAGGGCCATATGTAGGGTTCATATCATACAGAGGAAGTTTTGTTTTTTTTGCTACAAAATATAATTTATTATCAATTACTTTTTCCTCTATTACATCAAAACCACAACTATATAATCTCCCTAATACTTCGGCCTTTGTTAGTACTCTACCGTAGCCTTTTGTAATATCAAAATATATTTTTTTGGACCACTTTAGTTTTGGACTAACTCTATGAAAGATAAAATCACCTAAATAGTATAGGTAATTTAAAGGTTTAGGAAATTTTTTAAGTATTTTTTCTTTACGGCTTTCATAAGTTTCTATCGTATTAATAAACAATCCTCCTTCTGGTAATTTATGATTTACCATTTCAAGAAATTTATTAATTCGCCTATAGTGATTAACTTCTTGTAGATTTACAATCGCCTGAAATGATTCTTTTTGATATGTTTCAATATTATTTTTATCTCTGGTATCACAAAGCAACACATCAAACAATCTAAATTCTTGCAGGTGATTACTTATAAAATCACAGGCATCATTACCCAATTTTCTGGTAATTATTTTTTCAATCGCAACCTTACTTTTACCCCTTAACGCATAAGGTTTAGTGCCAGAAGAAACAGAATCAGTAAGGTCTTTATTCTTCTTATCTAAAATAGTATAAGCTTCTGCACTAATAGTTCTAATAATCATACTTCAACACTAATTTTAGAGGATGAAGATGATGTAAAAAATAAACAACCTGATGAACCGAAAACAAGTGGTTTTGTTTTCGGAAAACTATGTTTTAGTAGCATAGATATTTAGATTTGGTTAACAGTTTAAAGATAATACAAGAAGAGTAAAATCAGTAACGGGTTTACCGCAAAATAGTTATGCTAAACTCCTGTTTTACAGGTTTTTACCTGTAAAAAATAAGAAAAAAAAGAGGTTTTAACAGGAAGAAAAGTTAATCTTAACAAAAAAACTTACATTTTTTGTTAAATAATTAACCAAAAATCGATAAAACAACAAAAATAAGAGGCAAAAGAATTTAAGAGAGTATTCTTGTTACTTATTTTTGAGTTAAAACATAACAATTCTACATCGTTAAAAATCTATTATAACACTGTATTTTTAAAAGAAAATGATATAAAATTAGATGTTTTTTAGTGCTCTACTGGGTTTTAATTTTTGAATCATTTTTTACATAAAAATGCTTCTTAACTACATTTTTTACATTTTGTAATACTAATTCCTTGCTCCATTTTATGATACTATCATTCCATCGCTGAGGGTGAAATGTAAACATAACCTGGTTAGGAAATGCTGCATTTTTTAATGCTTCAACAATTTCGGGAGTGCTATGAAAAGTTTTGGTAAATCTAGTATTTACTCTATCTCTTACACTTGTTTTATGCCCATCCCATTTTCTTCCTGTGTCTGTTAAATAATACACTTTATCATAATTTATATCAAAATAAGGTTCTCCAACAATACCAAAATCCTGATACCGGTATGTTTTCCACAGGTCTTTAGAATCATATTTAGACAATGGCGAACCATGCATACAAATAGTAGATACAGGCGTAAGTTCTCTTAGTGCAAAAAGATTATTTCTAAAATCCTGAATCCCAGCCTCTAAATCACCTTTTGTAGTTGTTAAGCATTCATAGTGATATCCTATTTCATGACCTAGTTCTGCGATTTTCAGGATTATTTTTTCATCCCAGCTTTCTGGAACGGCTCTAAAATAGTAAGTTCCCTTAATTCCTTTTAAAGCCTGAAGCTTTGCAAAAGCTAATGAATTCTTTGGTAATAAATCTACATCATGCCTTAGAACAATGCTTTTTTTTCCTGGTTTTGCTATGAATTCTGCAAAAGTTTGAAATTGATAGCCGTTGTTCATTAATGCTCTTAACAATTCTCTATATCGCTGTACGGTGAAATCTATCATTTATACTCAAGTTGTATTTTTGGATTGTCTATTATAGCTTTTTTGCTTTGAGGATAATTTTCTACAAACCATACCATAAATGAGGTAACATCAATTTTATCTTCTAATAATTTCTCTAGTCTTTTTTTAAAAACTTCTTTCAAATCAGGGGTTTCATCAAGTTCTTTAATTTTAGACAGTACACCTTCTCCATTTTTAAAACTAAATAGTAGCCCATATTTTTCTTGTTCCCTAATGGTTCCTGCCATGATACTATTTATATATAATGCAGGTGTACCTAGTACAGCACATTCTGAGGCCATTGTTGCTCCTTCTCCGATAAACATACAAGCATAGGCCAAAACATTATGCATTTCTTCTGGCGGTATCCTTATTTGATATTTTTTAAATTCATCTGGTAATTTTCCTTCAGAAGAGATAAAGACAGTATATTTCTTTTCTAAATAATCTATTAGTTCCCGTTTTTCTCGTATAGATAATCCAGATTGATTTACATCATGACTTGCATTCCATGATACAAATCTGAATATCACATATTTAGCATCAGGGTTGATTTTTAGAATATCATAAATATCTGGGTTTGCAACAAATCTATTAGGGTGCAGGTAGGCTAATTCATGGTATCCATTATACCATATTTGTCTATCTCCCAAATCTTTATGAAATGCATTAGATGTTAAAACACTATTTGTAAAAGGTAAATATAAACGCACTTGTTCCATATTTCCTGTATCCTCCATCGATATATGTGGCTTTCCTAATATAGCTGATGCATGAGCCGCATAAGGAGAGCCATGACTCATCAAAACATCAGGACGAAACCTCAACCCATGAAGAATTTCCATAATATCGAACTTTACTAAGCCAAATATTTTTCCAATAGTGGTATTATATTTTTTGCCGAATGAAATAAAGCGAAGCCCAGCAGCTTTCAATAGCTCGATCTCAAATTCTTTTTCACGGCATGTAAAAAGAAATTCATGTCCTTTTTTTTGCATCTCTAATGCAAAATTTTTAAACAAATGAACATGACCTGGATGCCCAATATCGATAAGGATCTTCATATATCTAGTTTTTATTTTTTATCAGCTGTTTTTCAATATTTTAACTGCTTTTTTACCCAGGCTATACAAAAATGGATTAGCTACATAAATAAACCTGCCATGCTCTACTAAATCTCCTCCAAATTTTGATTTAAATTCTCTTACTCCATAATCTTCTTCGGGTTTTCCTGCTCCCATAAAATCAAATCTCCTAATGTTATTTTTGCATGCATATAGCATAGCCGACCACGTAGCGAGAATACTGGGATATATATTCTTATATGCTCTATCCTTACCACATACATACCATTCATAAATTGCTTTATCTCTAAAAATTGGAAAAACAATGCCTCCAACAACTTCGTCTTTATAAAAAACCAAAAGAAATTTTGCTACTCTCTGGCTCCACAAAGTGATAAAGAAATATAATTTTGGAAGTGGTGTTTTTACTTTTGTTTTATATAGATCATTAAGAATTTCATAGTATGCCTCTATCTCTGATTGATGTTTGGCTTCTCGTACTACCGCACCTTCTTTTAAACTTTTTTTAACTTGCCTTAGTTTACTACTACTAATTCTTTGCTTTACTGTTTCTTCAGTATCGCATGCAACATGAAAATTTAAATGAGGATGATACTCAAAACCTATTGTATTAAGAGCATTTTTATATTGGTTATAATCATTAAGATTACGAGTTTCGATATAAATTACTTTATGTTTTAAATGTTTAATCACCGTTTTAAACAATTCTATAACATGATCTTCTTCTACTTCTTTAGAAAAAATGGGACCTCCAAAAATGATTGCTCTACGAGTAAAAGAGGATTTAATTCCATTTTCTTTTTGAACAATTCCGGAAACAAATGCAGTAATTTTTTTGTCATACTCTATGGCAAAAGCAAAAGTCTCATACCCAGCAGTGATAAAAAAGGAAAGTGCTTCTGGTGTTTGAAAAAAACTTGCAGAATCGTTTTCTAAAAGCACTTCTAATTCCTCTGGGTTTATCCCACTGGTACTTGTATGTATGGTGAGTGTTTTAGTCATTATAAAGTTTCTTTATAAATGGATATTAGTTTAGGAGCGATAACTTCAGAATCTAGGTGAGAAATATGAATTCTACCTTCTGTCTTTTTTGGATATTGTAATGCTTTATCAATTTTATTAGCTATATCGGTTTTATTAAAACCAGTAACAAAGCATCCTGGCGTATTTCTAATAGTCTCTTTTATATCTCCTACATTAACAGCTACAATTTTACAATTACAGGCCATAGCTTCTTTAATTACATTGGGAGATCCCTCCCAAAAACTGGTAAGAATAATTACATCTGCTGCATTAAAATAAGCAGGCATTTGTGTATTAGGAATATCGATAAGTGATTGCAATTCTATATCCTTATGATCAAGTAATTCAAAAGCGCTTTTTGCCAACTGATAATTTTTTACTTTTCTTTTGGGATTTGCTGCAAAAAGGATGTGTCGCTTATTAGAGTCCCATTGTGTAATTTCTAAGGCTTCCTTTCTAGAAAATGGTCTAAATTTTTTAAAATCTACCCCATTAGGTAAAACATTTACCGTTTTAATACCAGATGACGTTTTCATATCCAGAGATTTTACGATAATCTTATTCCAGAAAAAGAAATTAAATATTCTGATCAGATATTTTAGCAAAAAAGAAGCTTTTACATCACTCCCCATTAGAGAGACTATTAATGGTTTTCCTCCTGCCAAAGCTACAACTATGGCGCTAAGAGAATAGTGTGCATGAATAATGTCATAAGAATGGTGTTTCAGAAATTTTCTTAGTATAAAAATATGTTTTAGATATCCACTAAACCCTTTACCTTTGATTGTAAAGAAAGAAACATCATGCCCTAGCTTAATCAGAGAATTACCTTGATTAAAAACAATAGGAGATATTCCATTCTTTGTATTTCCGCTACTTACAAAAAGTACATCCATTTTCATTAAAAGGATTATTGTTTAATGATTAGCTGTGATATATCGGTTCTGTTTTTTTCACATTCTTTTTTTCTAAATATTGCACGATACTATCTGCATATACTTTCTCTACCTCTAGTTTTTTGGTTACAAATTCCCAGTCATCATTTTTATGAGTAAAATACCCTTCAGAATAAGGAATCCCAGCTGTGCCAAAATACAGGGATTGAAACTCAATCAGATAAAATTCGCTCCCATCAAATACGATATCAATTGAGATATGAGGGACATTCATTTTTATATAGATTTCTTGCGCAAAATCAAAAAGGCCATCGGGCGCTTCGGCTTCTAATCCGTAGAAATAATTATCATATCCACCACCACTGGCTTTAATACCACGCCCTTTCAATAATGGTCTTTTAAACACATATAGTTTTTCTCCAAAAATGTAAATCTTCCAATCATTCTGCAGATTTGGTATAAAATCTTGTAGTATAAATTTTTGCCTATATAGAGATTCTCTTATGTATCCTTTATGTTTGAGAGATCTTCCATAATCTCTTAAATCACTACGATAATTACGTTGATTTATTTGTTTGACTTTAGTGATTAATTCTTTTTCAGATTTTATTAAGCAAACTCCTGTTCCCGAAGCACCTTCAGATGTTTTAAAAACAACAGGATAGGTAATCTTATTCAAATGCATCAAAAGATCTTTCATAGAGCCATAGACTTGTGCATTAATATTATTTGTCAAGTCTTCGAATTGCCTCATAAGCTCCATAAAAACTTTATTATTATTAGCTCTTAAGTGTTTGTATGCAGGAATTACATTCGCACCAGATAACTCTAAGGCATATATCACATCTTCTATGTAAGACTTATACTTATACCCAATATCTTCTGAAGATGTATAAATCACATCTTTGCCTTTAAAAGTACCTTCACTTAGGTTAATTTCATTGAAATAGGTATACGCCAACCGAAATCCCATATCATTAAAATAGTCGGATAACTTATCTTTATCCATCCCACTACGATAAGGAGTATCAAAATGTTTAGATCCGAATTTTGTTTTATAATCCATTAATGCTATTATAGACTTCATAGGTATTTATTTTTGATGAAATAGAATGATTAGACATATTGTGTAGTATCGACAAGGACATTAATAATGTATCTCGATATTTTTCTGGTGTATATGGAGATAAATCGGTAAACATGGTATTTAATCGTTTACTATTAAAAAGTAATTGATCATTATTTATGGTCAAGCGTAATTCTTTCTCATTTGCTTTGACTCCAGAAATAATACCCAGATTGTCTAAATTGGTTTTTGTAACTTTTTTAAGTAATTTTTTCTTCAAAAACGGAAGAATAATATTATGAATATACTTAAGGTCTCTTACGTCTATAGGACGATACCCCTTTCCTGTTACCTGGGTATAAATCTGTTGATTAGTCTTCTTTATGATATCTGTATACAGGTATTGACCTTTCATCCTTTTTATAGGATTATCTGTAAAAAAGTCATTATTAGCTCCTCCATACTTTGTAGTAAGTAATGTTTTTACAAAATTATAATCAAGAAATGGTGTTCTAACCGAAATGTATTTTTGCTGTAGTGTAATCCACTGCCCAAAGAATTTTCTAAAGATCTCTTCGAATACAAAAATGTAAAATTGTTGATTCCTTGTTATATTTTGAGGAAGAGACTTTTTGTATTCTATAATTTCTTGAGTAAGTTCATCTAACTCTACAGTAAATGCAGATGTATTTAAAACGCGAAGAGGTTCTGCATTTTTTATAATTTCTACTAATTCTTCTTCGTTTTGTATTTTAAAGACATTTGTTAATATTTCTGAAGTGACGGCACCGGCCGAGTGTAATGCTCTAAACAATTCGCTTCCTCCTGCTCCAGACAATAAATATTTCGAGTTTTCTGAAATCTTTTTTGTACTATATAAAAAATGAGGATATAAAAGTCCATTTCCCAGATAACCCGATGTGGTATATTCTAGTGCATTTTGGTAATACTCTGATGATATATATTGAGTAGCCCCAAGGTCAAAATATTGATATGGTATTTTTAAAGTTTTAGCATTAGCCAAAGGGATACTTACATCATCATTTTCTGGCTTACCAAAAGAAAATGTATTAAATTTTTGCTGGTGATATGTGGCACAACTAACTAATGTTCTTCCATCAAAACCACTTGTAAATGCAATATCAAATTCTTCTTTCGGAAAATATTGTTTTGCGGTTTCTATGAATAGATTGCTTAACTGATCTACTGTTTTTTTGCCTCCTTTGGGATACGGAACAAACAAGCTGGAAATATCAAAATGTTTGGTAACAGTAATTTTATCATTCTTTAAAGTAATAAAAGAATGACAAGGAAGTAAATTGATGTTTTTATATAGCGTTCTGTTAAAAAAACCATAGTTAAACAAAAGGTTTTCGAGAATAAACTTTTTATCTATTTCTGGTTTTGTAGTAAGATATTCTTTAATTAACTGTAGTGATGATGATATTAGGCAATCACTCTCTGTATAATAAATTGGTAGCATGCTAAAAAAACTATTGTATACTTTTATAGAATTCTCTTTGGCTACAATGGCATAAAAATGTCCTTTAAGCTTAGCAATCTCATAATCATTAACACTAAAAACTTCTTCGACAGAACCTATATAATCACCAACAACTATTACTTTAAACTTTCCAATATTATATTCAAAATAGTTCGTACCAGTAAATGTCAAATACCAGTTAGAGGTTAATCTGAGTAATTTTTTTTTCTCTGATTTTGATATCAGCTTTTTATGAAATAATATAAAGTCACTCATAGCTTTTCCTGTTTATAATAGTCCGCGATTTGATAGTTTAAATAAATTCCACATCAATATTGCTGCAAAAATGAATGTTAAATAGCTTAACCAATGCTGATTACGTTTGGGGTATTTTGTAGCAATACCATCTGCCATAAAAATGATTAAAAATGGTAGTGATAGTATTTGAAATCGATCCTGAAATGATATTCCGGATATAGCAAGAATTACAATATATAATATAGCAAATCCACCGACAAAAATGACTCTTCTATTTTTGGTTTTATAAGCATTATACAATCCCAGAAACACAAAAAAGTATAGGCAGTTTCGTACAATTTCGTTTTGAAAATGGGAATAAATCCCTAATTGTGCTGCTTCAAAATCTAATAATGAAGGAAAAGGAGTAATAATCGCACCAGCAATTAAAAGTGGACTTACAAGAGCAGCTGTATAGCTTATTCCTCTCTGTTTAGAAGTATTACTTAACTCATTCCCAAATTGATCTTTACTTGCTTCTATTGCTATTTCTACATGCTTATCCATTCCTAATTTTTTCATTACAAAAAAACTTCCGGCAATAAATAATATTGAAATAAATACAGCCGACATTTTATAATTTTTATTAGACGTCTTATAAAACAAAATCTGTATTAGTACGCAAAAGATGAGTAACGGAGCTAATATTACTCTGAAATAAAAAAGTATCCCAAAATGAAGTAGAATAAGTAATGAATATAGGACTCTAAATTTTCGTTGTATGATGATTAATTGGGTTAGATAAGCAATATTTGCAATCAGGAATATCATAAGTGTTTCTTTTAACAAAAAACCTGTAAACCATAACAATGCTGGCATTAACATTGTAATAATTCCTGCCATACGAGCTCTTTTTTCATCATAAGAAATCCTGGTTATTTGATATATTCTTATAACCGTGATACTCCCCAGTAGTGCATTGAAAATTTTTATAATCAAAATGTTCTTTCCAAAAATGAAATAGAAAAAACCGATAACAATAGAGAATCCATAATCAGATTCATTTTTCCAAAAGCCCGATAAAACGCCAAATATGTGTCTTCCGTCTTCTATCGCATCTGCTACTATTGATCCAGAATAATGGTAGTTCCAGGAATCTGATGCTGCTATTTCCATTGGTAAGTTTGCTGGATCATAGAGCATTGTAAGGATATATAGAACTCCAATTGAAATGAGACGATAAATAAAGCTGTGAAGGAAAATTCTTTGTATAAAATTGTCTTTTTTTTCCCAGGATTGAGAATAATATTGTAATCCTGTAACAAAAAGGATAATGGTTCCGAAGCCTGCAAATAGTATGGGTAATGGCATAATGTAATCTGGAAATATCACTACATGAAGTAACAGTATTCCTACTGTAAAAAACATGATAACATTAGTATTTCTCTTTGTCCAGTACATTATGCTGATTTACTTTGATAGGATTGATTTACCTTTTGTATTTCATAGCAGTCCTCAAAACACGATTTAGCATTAGCTGCCATTATTTTTTTATTGGCTTGTGATAATTCAATAAATTTTAGAATCGCTGATGTTAGTGAGGGTACTTCAAAATCCTCGATAAGAAATCCATTATAACCATCGATAATAATATCTTTAATTCCTCCTGCTGGAGTACTAATTATTGGAACGCCCATTGATAAAGCTTCTAGAATTACAATAGGCATACCTTCCTGGGCAGAGCTTACAATCAAGGCATCTGCATCCAGTAAAAAGTCTGCTGCACTTTTTTTTGGCCCTGCTAAGAATACATTGGGGGTATTAATTCTCTTAAGTTCATCAACCAGAATCATATCTGTCTCACGCCCTATCTGAATACACATAGCACCAGGGTATTTAGTATACACTTCTCCAAAACTTAAGGATAATAGTTTATAATTTTTATGACGATTTATATTCCCTATTGCCAGAAAACGCTGTCCTTCTTTTGGTTGTATTGAAAAACTATTCCAAAATGTTTTTATTTCACTTGCTGCTCTTTCTGGGTTATGGCTTTTTATTCCGTTGGGTATAACTGTTGACTTTAGTTTTGGTAAATTTTTCTTGAGATCCTTATAAATAGTTGGGGCGACACATACATGTAAAATTCTATTGTTTAAAAAACGAAGTTTATTTAAATACCCAAGTACTAATTTCCAATTCTCGAAACTACTATGAATGGTATGTATATAAGATATTTTGGGTTTTAATATTGAGATCCCGTAGATATAGTATAACGGATTATGCAAGTGTACAAAAATGGTTTTAGGAGCTAATTTGCCAAGAAGAATATATAGGTTAATAAATTGTCTTATACTATACTTTTTGGTCCAGCTCAATTGGTATAGATGAATTTCTTTTTTTATTTTATCAATATAGTTTTTATTAGGATCTGTTATTTTTAGAGCAATGATGGATACATCATTTGATTTTGCTTGTTCGTTGGCAAGTTGAACAACAAAATTTTCTGCTCCTCCGATATCAAGGGATGATATGACATGTACAATTTTCATCTATAGTTGTTTTCCATATATCCAGCTATCTATTATCTGATGTCCCGTTTGATTATAGGAAACCTGAAAATTATTAGCTTCTAAGAATTTTGACATTTTAATCTTAATCTGTCGGTCATCATCAAAAAGAAAATCATGACAGGAGATAGCTACATTTTTAGTAATCTTGATTGCATTTTCCATTCCTTCTATCATTTGTAGTTCGGA
Organism: Aquimarina megaterium XH134; assembly: GCF_000520975.1. Taxonomy (GTDB): domain Bacteria; phylum Bacteroidota; class Bacteroidia; order Flavobacteriales; family Flavobacteriaceae; genus Aquimarina; species Aquimarina megaterium. The sequence goes on along the minus strand of NZ_JACB01000031.1, from coordinate 38,571 downwards.
TCCTTCTATATTAACCTTCAGGAAATCAATGTTTGTTATATTCTTTTCTTCTACAAAATGATCTAAAGTGATCCCGTCTACTTCTACACCTTTGGATTCTTTATTTATGTAATCTACTTGGTAATTATTCGATTCTTCAATCCATAATTTTTGATTACTATCGGTAATAGCCAGGTTTAAATTTTCGGAAGTTTTAATTTGGTTTTTAGCACATAATTCTACAAGTTTTTGATGACTTGCTCTACTGGCTTCGATAGAATATATTCTACCTTCATTTTCTGTTTTTTCGTCAAAAAATAACGTTTCTGTCCCTATTCCGGCGCCAATATCAACAATTACATCTCCTTTTTTAGGTGTATAATATTGACAAGCTATCCGTTCGATACTTCGATAAAGCTTCTTCTTACTAAAATTGAAATATGGTCGCTGTACCAGATAAAGATATTGTTCTCTATTTTTTAACCAATACATATCATAATCTGCATCATATTCTACTTGATTATTAGAGTCTTCAAGTATCCTGCTAATCCATCCTAAAAAAGATGCTTTACGGGTTTTTCCCGGAATCAAAGCCATAATACCATTGAGTATTCCCGATATTATTTTTTTTATGATTTGTTTCATCTCTTTAGACTTTTAAATATTACTTTGTGGTTATCTTGCTAGTAATAAGGTTTTTAATTTCAATCAATTCTTTAAATTTTAACATATAGGATAGTACATAGTATATCCCTAAACTTATTCCTACCCCTATAATAAGTTGGATTAAATGGCTGCTAAATACTTCACTAATAAAAAAACCTATTCCTGTTGCTACTGTACTAACTAACAGGTATGGAAGAAGATCTACTAATTGATCAAAACCTGAGTAATCAATATATTTTTTGGTATAATATGAGTTAATAAAAAACCCTAAAAAAGAAACCAAAACATATCCAATACATAACGGAATCAATCCAAACTTATAGGTCACCAGAATTGCAACAATAGTGAGCACATTTTTTATGAGTTCTAATTTTAAGAATAAATCAGACCTTCCTTTGGCATTTAGAAAATTAAGATTGATATACTGTAATGGATGAAAAATAATTTCTAATGATAATATCTGAAGTAAAACAACAGTAGGTAACCATTTACTAGTGATTAAAACCAAAATAATTGGTTTGGCATAAAATATAAGTACAGTAATAATAGGAAATAATAGGAAGCCCGTAAGTTTAACACTTCGCTCTAAAAGGTTCTTAACTTTTGAGTCCTCATCAATAACTTTTACTAAAACAGGAAAAGTAACACTTTGAAGAATCGTGGTTACCAGAGTTTCTGGTATTTGTTTAAATAAAGTAGCTCTGGTAAAATATCCCAGTTCTTCTGCTTTATAGATTTTACCAATTATAATAAGGTAAATATTCTTAAAAAATATTTTAAGTAATCCAGAAATCATTAGTTTAGAGCCAAATCCAAAAAGGGTCTTAAAAGATTCTTTATCAAAAATCAAGCTAGGTTTCCATTGATTTAAGATCCAGAATAAAATCGCAATTGATAGACTTCTCACAATAGTTTGATACACTAAAGTCCAGACACCATATCCATTAACAGCCAGGTAAATACCAACAATTCCCCCTAGTAGTGCAGATACAATATTGATTATAGCCAGTGTTTTAAAATCAATTTTGGTGGTAAGAAATGCTCTGTGAACAATGGTTGTGGATACAATTATAATATTGATCCCAATAACTTTTATAATATCGACTAGTATTGGTGTTTCGTAGAAATCTCCTATAAAACCAGATCCAATAAATAAAATGCCATATAGTATAAAACCTACAATGATATTAAAGAAAAATATTGTAGAGTAGTCATTATTATTTACATTTTTTTTCTGTACCAATGCAGTAAAAAACCCACTATCTACTAAGGATTGAGATATTGCAAGAAAAATAGCTATCATTCCGATAAGGCCATAATCTTCTGGCATAAGTATTCTTGCTAATACAATACCTAAAATGAATTGTATCATTAGCGTCGAAAACTTATCAATACTACTCCACACTAATCCAATAGTTGTTTTTCTTTTCAAAATACTCACGAGTAGTTGTTTTTATTTAAAGTAACCAAATTTTAAAGCCAAATCCTGTACTAAAAAATTAGGTATACTGTACTTTTTTCGACCTGTTTAGAAAAGGATGATATTCTCCTCTTAACGGGCTTAATTCTGCGTTTCTAATATCATGTACTAATTGTATAGATGGTTTTGCATCAACCAATCCAAAACCATTATTTTTTAGAATTTCTATATAACTTTTGGTATGTAATTCTGTAAAACCAGAGCTAAATTCAATTTCTTTTCCATCAACGAGGATAGAACGATATGTTCTTTGGTTCTTCATTTTAACAGGTTCTGGTATATTTTCATAATCAATAGATAGAAACCATCTCACACGTGCTTTTTCTAGTTCTAAATATCCAGAAGCATTATAAAGATCATGTTTGTGAACAATGTTCTCTGTTGCTCCTCCAAATATCCAAAGTAGCATATCAAAAAAATGAACTCCTATATTAGTTGCTATTCCTCCGGATTTACCTATTTCTCCTTTCCAGGAGCTATTATACCAACTACCTCTAGAGGTAAGGTAGGTAAGGTCTATATCATATATTTTGTCTTTGGGTCCTTCATCAACCATTTTTTTAAGAGCTACTATACTATGATGTAATCGCAACTGCAAGATTGTATTTACTTTTCTCTCACATTCTTCCTCAATTTCAATAAGAGGCTCTATATTCCAGGGATTCAAAACGAGAGGTTTTTCGCAGATTGCATTGGCCCCTCTGCGAAGTGCCATTCTTATATGGGCATCATGTAAATAATTTGGAGTACAAATACTTACATAATCTAATATGATTCCTTTTCTTCTTTTTAGTTTTTCGAGGTGTCTGTCGAAACGTTCAAATTCTACAAAAAAATCGGTATCTGGGAAATAACTATCTAATATTCCTACACTATCAAATTTATCTAGCGCAGCCAGAAGATTATTATTTGTTTCTTTAATAGCTTTAAGGTGTTTTGGAGCCACATAACCTGCTGCGCCAATCAATGCAAAGTTTTTTTTCATCATCATGTCTTTTTTAATTACACTTTAAGATATTTAATCGTCTATCTGATAGTACAGAATAGGGGGTACAGTTAGGAATCAAAATTCCTTTTTGACAGGTTGTGTTTTAAAAACTTGTTGATTATCTAATTTATATATTTCATTGCTTTCGGGGCAAATAGCAATGCCTTCTTTATCGAACTCTAATCGGTGGCCATACTCGCTCATCCAACCAATTTGCTTAGCTGGATTTCCTACTACAAGTGCATATGGTTTTATATTCTTGGTTATAACAGCTCCGGCGCCGACAAAAGCATATGTGCCAATATCATGACCACAAACTACTGTCGCATTTGCACCGATCGTTGCTCCTTTACCTACGTTTGTTTTACTATATTGCCCTCTTCTATTTACTCCACTTCTTGGATTTACAACGTTAGTGAATACACAAGATGGTCCCAGAAACACATCATCTTCACAAATAACACCTGTATATACAGATACATTATTCTGTATTTTCACATTATCTCCTATAATAACTTGTGGAGAGATTACTACGTTTTGGCCAATATTACAATGTTCACCTATACGGCAATCAGTCATAATATGAGAAAAATGCCAAATTTTGGTATCCTTACCAATGTCACATCCATGATCTATTACAGCAGTTTCATGTACATAATAGTTTGGTTTCATATACTATATTTTAATTATATCAACTCATTTATAACCACATTACAACCGAAATAGAATGTTGTAAATGATTTGCATTTCCTGGGGAATTATTATCTATAGAGAATTTTCCTAATGTTTGAAAATTAAGCCATATATATGCTCCTAATCTTATGTTTAACCCCAGGCCAACATTTAGAGTATTATTAATAACTTCATTAAAAAAGTTTCCTCCCCATCCTCCTATCAAATACCCGGCATATTCTGCATGTCTAGGATCGTTCCAATAGTTAGAGGTATAATTTTTAGCCATCAGGTCAACTGCAAAATAATTGATAGTTTCTACACTAAAAACACTATTTATTTTTTTGCCTCTCTCAAATTTATTGATTGAAGTTGATAGCTCAATTCCATAATCATAATCAAATCTTTTTTCTACAGTAATTTTTAATAAACGTGATAGATTCCAATTATCTTTAATATTGAGTAATTCATCAAAACGACTTCCAGAATTGTCAACAACATTAAGTCCCAAGCCAATAACCCAAGGATCTTCTTCTTGTGCATAAGCAAAAGAAAAATTTATAATAAATAAGACTAGCAACAGAAGTCGTGTCAAAATCATATTTTATGATCACCATATATGTGTTTCTTTTATCATACTAATCAATTTTTGGGGTGATAAATTGATTAATATATTTGATCAGGGTAAATCAAATTAAGAATTCTTGTAAATTCTTCTAAAACACTTTTAATTACTCGTGAACTATATAAATTTATTTGACAAATGTGAGTAATGAGCTCTATAATAAACCTTGTAGCTTCTATTTTTAAGATTTATTTTAGATATCTCTTATGTAAATTTAACAGATTTTTCTTTAAGTCAATTACTGTTTTACCGCAAAAATATAACTGCCAATAGTTATTCGATACATTTTAGACTCATATAAGTTTATATATCAGCTCTTTAAAAACCTATCATCTATAGATATGATATTTAAAATGGAAATGATCTCTATTTTGCTAGAATATCAAAAACATAATCAGAACCTTACTAGCACTCAATACTTTATGTATGCGATGCATTTATTTTTATTTAAGTGAGGAAACCTAAAACAGGTATAATAAAAAAACCGACCTAAGTACTATATTTATGTAGTACTTAGGTCGGTTTTTTTATTATATTTCTTATCTAAGCCTCTCCTGTAGGACCAAAATTCATAGGGATTGGTGTTTGTTCATAATCTTTAATTTCTCCATGAGCAGCTTCAAATCGATTTACATTGTCACTAAGAGCTTTTAATAATCTTTTGGCATGCTGTGGAGTTAGAATAATTCTACTTTTCACCTTACTTTTTGGTCTACCGGGCATAATGTTTACAAAATCAACTACAAATTCTGAAACAGAATGATTAATAATTGCAAGATTACTATATGTACCATCTGCAACATCTTCATCTAGTTCTATATTCAATTGATTTTGTTTCTGATTTTTATTATCTGCCATATCTAATTTTATTTTAGAATCGTTTGATCAAAAAAAAGCCTGCCTAAAAAGGCAGGCTATTTATATTAGTTATAATTAACTTCTTGTCGCTGTTCCATTCGTTCTTCAAACTCTTCGTTTGAACCAACAATGATACTTTCATAGTCTCTCATTCCTGTTCCTGCTGGTATTCTATGTCCAACAATTACATTTTCTTTAAGACCTTCAAGGCTATCAATTTTACCGCTTACCGCAGCTTCGTTTAACACTTTTGTTGTTTCCTGGAATGACGCCGCAGAGATAAATGACTTGGTTTGTAGCGAAGCTCTTGTAATACCTTGCAGTATTGGAGTCGCTGTAGCAGGAGAAACATCTCTTGCAGTAACTAAGTTTTTATCATCTCTACGTAAAGCAGAATTTTCATCTCTTAAATCACGAGGAGAAATAATCTGTCCTTCTTTAAGGTTTTCACTATCTCCCGAATCTTCAACAACCTTCATTCCGAAGATCTGATCATTTTCTTCGATAAAATCAGATTTATGTACTAGCTGATTCTCAAGGAAAATGGTATCTCCTGGATCCTGGATTCTTACTTTACGCATCATTTGACGTACTACCACTTCAAAATGCTTATCATTAATTTTCACACCCTGTAATCGATATACTTCTTGTACTTCATTAACCAAATACTGCTGTACTGCAGAAGGGCCTTTGATTTTAAGAATATCTTCTGGTGTGGTAGATCCATCTGATAATGGCATTCCTGCACGAACATAATCATTTTCCTGAACAAGAATTTGATTAGAAAGTTTTACAAGATACTTTTTAATTTCTCCTATTCTAGATTCAACGATAATCTCTCGATTACCACGTTTGATTTTTCCAAATGATACTACACCATCAATTTCACTAACCACAGCAGGGTTAGAAGGATTACGTGCTTCGAATAATTCTGTTACTCTAGGAAGACCTCCTGTAATATCACCGGCTTTGGCAGATTTACGAGGGATCTTAACCAGAATTTTACCTACCTTAATCTTATCATTATCGTCTACCATAAGGTGGGCTCCAACAGGTAAGTTATAAGAACGTAACACTTCATCTCCTTTTCCTAATACATGTAGTGTTGGTATCTTTTTCTTATCACGAGATTCAGAAATTACTTTTTCCTGGAAACCAGTTTGCTCATCAATCTCTACTTGATAGGTAGTACCTTGTTCAATATTCTCATATCTTACTTTACCTGCAAATTCAGAGATAATTACTCCATTATATGGATCCCACTGACAGATTACATGATCTTTATCTATTTTATCTCCATCCTGGATAAATAATTGAGAACCATAAGGAATTAAGTTTGTACTTAAAACAATCTTAGTTTTTGGATCAATAATCTTAACTTCTGATGTACGAGAAATTACTACATCGATCTCATTACCTTCTCCATCTTCTCCTTTAACCGTTTTAAGCTCTTCAATTTCTGCTTTACCAGCAAACTTAGATCTTAATTGATTTTCTTCAGAAATGTTACCTGCAATACCTCCCACGTGGAATGTACGTAATGTAAGCTGCGTACCAGGCTCTCCAATAGATTGAGCTGCTACAACACCAACGGCTTCACCACGCTGTACTGTTTTACCAGTAGCTAGGTTACGACCATAACATTTTACACAGATTCCTTTCTTTGCTTCACAAGTAAGCGCAGAACGAACTTCTACAGATTCTACAGGTGAATTCTCAATAATCTTAGCAACTTCATCATTAATTTCTACACCAGCTTCTGCTAATACTTCTTGAGTTAATGGGTTAACAACATCTTGCAATGAAGTTCTACCCACTATTCTAGCTGCAAGTCCTTCTATAATTTCCTCATTCTTCTTTAACGGAGTTACCTCTACACCTCTAAGTGTACCACAATCTTCTATATTAACAATAACATCCTGAGCAACATCTACCAAACGACGTGTAAGGTATCCAGCATCCGCAGTTTTAAGAGCGGTATCTGCAAGACCTTTACGAGCACCGTGAGTAGAAATAAAGTACTCAAGAATAGAAAGTCCTTCTTTAAAGTTAGAAAGAATTGGGTTTTCGATAATTTCTCCACCAGCAGAACTCGCTTTCTTCGGTTTTGCCATCAATCCACGCATTCCGGTTAACTGACGAATCTGTTCTTTAGATCCCCTTGCTCCAGAGTCAAGCATCATATATACCGAATTGAATCCTTGTTGATCTTCACGAATACGCTTCATAGACAATTCTGTCAACTCAGCATTTGTAGATGTCCAAATATCAATTACCTGATTATAACGCTCATTATTGGTAATAAGACCCATATTATAGTTTGCTACAATATTGTCTACCTGAGCATTTGCATCTGCAATCATGGTATGTTTCTCTTTAGGGATAATAATATCTCCTAAACTAAATGATAATCCTCCCTGGAATGCAAAATTATATCCTAAGGTTTTGATTTCATCCAAGAACTCTGCTGTTTCAGGAACACTTGTTACTTTCAAAATACCTCCGATAATATCTCGAAGTGATTTTTTGGTCAATACCTCATTAATATATCCTGCTTGTTCTGGTACTTTCTCATTAAATAAAACTCTACCAGCAGTAGTTTCTATGATTTTAGTTACTATTTCTCCTTCTTCAATATCATTAGTACGAACTTTGATATTCGCATTAATATCTAATCTCTTTTCATTATAAGCAATAACTACTTCTTCTGGAGAGTAGAATGTTAAATCTTCTCCTTTTATTTCTAATTCTGGAGTAGATCTACGAGACTTGGTCATATAATAAAGCCCCAAGACCATATCCTGAGAAGGAACCGTTACAGGTGACCCGTTAGCAGGATTAAGAATATTGTGTGATGCTAGCATCAACAACTGGGCTTCTAAAATTGCTTCGGGTCCTAGTGGTAAGTGTACTGCCATTTGATCCCCATCAAAATCGGCATTAAATGCGGTACAAACCAAAGGGTGTAACTGTATCGCTTTACCTTCGATAAGTTTAGGCTGAAAAGCCTGAATACCTAAACGGTGAAGCGTAGGAGCACGGTTTAGTAATACCGGATGTCCTTTTAAGACATTCTCTAAGATATCCCAAACTACAGGCTCTTTTCTATCAATAATTTTCTTGGCAGATTTTACTGTCTTTACAATACCACGTTCAATCAATTTTCTGATGACAAATGGTTTATAAAGTTCTGCCGCCATATTTTTTGGAAGACCACATTCGAATAATTTCAATTCTGGTCCTACAACAATCACAGAACGTGCTGAGTAATCCACACGTTTACCAAGTAAGTTCTGACGGAAACGTCCTTGCTTACCTTTTAATGAATCGGATAATGATTTTAATGGTCTGTTAGAATCTGTTTTAACCGCAGAAGCCTTACGTGTATTATCAAATAATGAATCTACAGATTCCTGAAGCATACGTTTTTCATTACGTAAAATAACTTCTGGAGCTTTGATTTCCATCAAACGTTTTAAACGATTATTACGGATAATCACACGACGATACAGGTCATTTAAATCTGAAGTCGCAAAACGGCCTCCATCAAGTGGTACCAAAGGACGTAATTCTGGTGGAATTACCGGTACAACTTTAAGAACCATCCATTCTGGATTATTTTCTCTATTTTTATTTGCATCACGGAAAGACTCAACAACCTGAAGACGTTTTAATGCTTCAGTTTTACGTTGTTTAGACGTTTCGTTATTTGCTTTATGTCTTAGTTCATAAGATAGTGCATCAAGATCAATTCTTCTTAAAATCTCGATAAGGCACTCTGCTCCCATCTTTGCAATGAACTTATTAGGATCTGTATCATCAAGATATAGATTTTCCTGAGGAAGGCTATCTAAAATATTTAAATACTCTTCTTCTGTAAGGAAATCCATTTTCTGTACAGCTTCGCCTTCTTCATTTTTGGCAATACCAGGCTGAATTACTACGTAACGTTCGTAGTAAATAATCATATCTAATTTCTTAGATGGAAGTCCTAATAAATATCCTATTTTATTTGGTAAAGAGCGGAAATACCAGATGTGCGCCACAGGGACAACTAAGTTAATATGTCCTACGCGATCTCTTCGTACTTTCTTTTCGGTAACCTCTACTCCACATCGATCACAAACAATACCTTTGTAACGAATTCTTTTATATTTACCACAAGCACATTCGAAGTCCTTTACAGGTCCAAAAATACGCTCACAGAACAAACCATCACGCTCGGGTTTGTGAGTACGATAATTGATAGTTTCGGGTTTTAACACTTCTCCCTGAGATGCCGCTAAAATTGACTCAGGAGATGCTAAACCTATAGAGATTTTATTAAATCTCTTTACTGTATTCTTATCATTATTTCTTGCCATAATATATGGTTGCTAAAGAATTATTGTAATTTAATTTTGAATAGTTTATGGTTCATTCGTACCCTTCGACTTTGCTCAGGGTACGAATTAGCATTTACTATTCTTCTAATCTGATATCCAGACCCAGACCTTTTAATTCGTGCATTAATACATTAAAAGATTCTGGTAATCCTGGTTCTGGCATAGGTTCACCTTTAACAATACTTTCGTATGTCTTAGCTCTTCCTATAACGTCATCAGATTTTACCGTCAATATCTCACGTAAGGTTGCAGAAGCACCATAAGCTTCTAGCGCCCAAACTTCCATCTCTCCAAAACGCTGACCTCCAAATTGAGCCTTACCACCAAGTGGTTGTTGAGTAATCAACGAGTAAGGACCAATAGATCGTGCATGCATTTTATCATCTACCATGTGACCAAGCTTAAGCATGTAAATCACACCTACAGTAGCTGGCTGGTGGAAACGATCTCCCGTACCTCCATCATAAAGATAAGTATGTCCAAACCTTGGAATTCCTGCTTCATCTGTAAATCCATTAATCTGATCTAAAGAAGCACCATCAAAAATTGGAGTAGCAAATTTTCTATCCAGTTTTTGCCCAGCCCATCCTAATACTGTTTCATAGATCTGACCAATATTCATACGAGATGGTACCCCAAGTGGGTTCAACACAATATCAACTGGTGTTCCATCTTCTAAGAATGGCATATCTTCTTCTCTTACAATACGAGCAACAATACCTTTGTTACCGTGACGACCTGCCATTTTATCACCTACTTTTAGCTTACGTTTCTTAGCAATATAAACTTTAGCAAGTTTTATAATTCCTGAAGGTAACTCATCTCCTACAGAGATCGTAAATTTCTCTCTTCGAAGGTTACCTTGTAAATCATTTTCTTTAATCTTATAGTTATGGATAAGATCTGCAACCATACTATTTAAAGCATCGTCGGTAGTCCATGTTCCTTTGGTAAGGTGAGCATAATCATCTACGCTATTAAGCATTTTCTGAGTATACTTTTTACCTTTAGGAAGCACTTCTTCTCCAAGATCATTCATAACCCCTTGAGAAGTTTTACCACCAACAATAGCAAATAACTTATCTACTAATTCAGATTTTAGCAATTCGAATTTTGTATCGTATGATCTTTCTAAAATCTCAATATCTTCTTTATCCTGAGAACGTTTTCTCTTATCCTTTATAGCGCGGGCAAATAATTTTTTATCAATTACCACACCATGTAAAGAAGGCGAAGCTTTTAAAGAAGCATCTTTAACATCTCCTGCTTTATCTCCAAAGATTGCTCTTAATAGTTTCTCTTCTGGAGTAGGGTCGCTTTCTCCTTTTGGAGTAATTTTTCCGATAAGAATATCACCCGGTTTGATTTCTGCACCAACGCGGATCATTCCGTTTTCATCAAGATCTTTGGTAGCTTCTTCAGAAACGTTAGGAATATCATTAGTTAATTCTTCATTACCTAATTTGGTATCTCTAACCTCAAGAGAATATTCATCAATATGGATTGAAGTAAAGATATCTTCTCGTACTACTTTTTCAGAAATCACAATCGCATCCTCAAAGTTATACCCTTTCCAAGGCATAAAGGCTACTTTCATGTTTCTACCTAGTGCAAGTTCTCCTTTTTCTGTAGCATATCCTTGGCACAATACCTGACCTTTTTTAACACGATCCCCAACATTAACGATGGGTTTAAGGTTTATATTGGTACCTTGATTCGTTTTACGGAATTTTATTAATTCATAGGTTTTAGAATCGTCATCAAAGCTTACCATTCTTTGCTCTTCTGTTCTATCGTATTTAATGGTAATCTTTTGTGCATCTACATACTCAACAACTCCTTCTCCTTCTGCATTAATCAATACTCTGGAATCTGATGCTACCTGACGCTCTAATCCTGTTCCTACAATAGGAGCATCAACTCTTAATAATGGTACTGCCTGACGCATCATATTTGATCCCATCAATGCACGGTTTGCATCATCATGTTCTAAGAACGGAATTAAAGATGCAGAAATAGATGCTATCTGATTAGGAGCAACATCGGCATAATTAACATTGGTTGGGTCAATTACCGGGAAGTCACCTTCCATACGTGCAATTACCTTATCAGAATCTATAGCACCATCTTCTTTTAACGGAATATTAGCCTGAGCTATTAATTTTTCTTCTTCCTCTTCTGCACTTAGGTAAGTATATCCAGAAAGATCAACCTTTCCTTCTTCTACTTTTCTATATGGAGTTTCAAGGAATCCCATCGAATTCACTTTTGCAAATACAGAAAGTGAAGAGATAAGACCAATATTTGGTCCTTCAGGAGTTTCAATAGGACATAGACGACCGTAATGTGTATAGTGTACATCACGTACCTCAAAACCTGCACGTTCACGTGATAAACCTCCAGGTCCAAGAGCCGAAAGTCTACGCTTATGTGTAATCTCTGCTAGTGGATTGGTTTGATCCATGAACTGAGATAACTGGTTTGTACCAAAGAACGAATTAATTACAGATGATAACGTTTTAGCATTGATCAAATCAATCGGTGTAAAAACCTCATTATCTCTAACATTCATACGTTCACGAATGGTACGAGCCATACGTGCCAGACCAACTCCAAACTGTTGTGATAATTGCTCTCCTACAGTTCTAACACGACGGTTAGAAAGGTGATCGATATCATCAATTTCAGCTTTAGAATTAATTAATTCTATTAAGTACTTAATAATGGTAATAATATCTTCTTTGGTAAGCACTTGCTTATCCATTGCAATATCAAGTCCCAATTTCTTATTCATTCTATAACGACCTACTTCACCAAGGTTGTAACGTTGATCAGAAAAGAATAACTTGTCAATAATACCTCTTGCAGTTTCTTCATCGGGCGGTTCTGCATTACGTAATTGACGGTATATATGTTCTACCGCTTCTTTTTCAGAGTTGGTAGGATCTTTTTGTAAAGTATTGTGGATAATTGCATAATCTCCTTTTTGATTATCTTCTTTATGAAGCAAAATGGTTTTTGCTCCAGATTCGATAATCTCTTCAAGATGATCTTTATCTAAGATGGTATCACGATCTAAAACGATCTCGTTACGCTCAATAGACACTACTTCTCCTGTATCTTCATCCACAAAATCTTCATGCCATGTATTTAATACACGGGCTGCTAACTTGCGTCCTAATACTTTTTTCAATCCGGATTTAGAAACTTTTACTTCTTCTGCAAGATCAAATATTTCTAAAATATCTTTATCACGTTCAAAACCAATTGCACGGAAAAGTGTCGTTACCGGTAATTTTTTCTTTCTATCGATATAAGCGTACATTACACTATTGATATCGGTAGCAAATTCTATCCAAGAACCTTTAAAAGGAATTACTCTTGCAGAATATAATTTAGTTCCATTGGCATGGAATGATTGTCCAAAGAATACTCCCGGTGAACGGTGTAATTGAGATACGACTACTCGCTCTGCCCCATTAATACAAAAAGTACCACTGGGTGTCATATAAGGAATTGTACCTAAGTACACATCCTGAACAATAGTCTCAAAATCTTCGTGTTCTGGGTCTGTACAGAAAAGTTTTAGACGGGCTTTTAAAGGTACACTATAGGTAAGACCTCTTTCTATACACTCCTGCAGATCATATCTTGGAGGGTCTACAAAGTAATCTAAAAATTCTAGTACAAATTGATTACGAGTATCTGTAATCGGGAAGTTTTCCATGAAGGTATTGTATAAACCTTCGTTTCCTCTTTCTTCAGATTTTGTTTCTAGTTGAAAGAAATCCTGGAAGGATTTGATCTGAATATCCAGGAAGTCAGGATAATCAGGTCTATTCTTTACAGAAGAGAAATTCAATCTTTCAGTTTGCGTTGCTAACATCAATGGACGGAATTAAATTAAAATTTAAAAAAGGGTGCGTATTTATAACTTAATGTTTATATACGCAAAATGGTTTAGACCTCATCAGGCATCATTGCATGATGGGTCTAAACCTATATGTCAATATATGGTAAGCTTATTTAAGCTCAACCTCAGCTCCAGCCTCTTCTAATTGTGCTTTAAGAGCTTCTGCTTCATCTTTAGATATTCCTTCTTTGATTGCTTTAGGAGCTTCATCAACTAATCCTTTAGCATCTTTAAGACCAAGACCTGTAAGTTCTTTTACAAGTTTTACAACAGCTAGTTTAGCACCACCTGCAGCCTTAAGGATTACATCAAATTCTGTTTTTTCTTCAGCAGCATCTCCTCCACCAGCACCACCGCCAGCAGCTACAGCTACTGCAGCAGCAGCAGGTTCGATACCATATTCTTCTTTTAATATATCAGCTAACTCATTAACTTCTTTTACTGTTAAGTTAACTAATTGTTCTGCGAAATCTTTTAAATCTGCCATTTTCTATCGTTTTAAATAATTTTTTTAATTGAAATATAATTGTTAAAAAGTGCGTACACTACTATTAATTATCCTTCTTTTTCGGATAACGTTTTAAGAATACCGGCTATAGTACCACCACTTGATTTTAATGCTGAAATAACATTCTTAGCTGGTGATTGTAATAGACCAATAATGTCTCCGATAACTTCTTCCTTAGACTTAATATTAACTAAAGCGTCTAAGTTTTCGTCACCTACATATACTGCCTCTTCTATAAATGCTCCTTTTAACAAAGGTTTTTCAGATTTCTTACGAAACTCCTTAATCACCTTTGCTGGTGCATTTCCGGTTTCAGCAAACATAATGGAAGTATTACCTTTTAATGTAGTTGGTAATTCTCCAAAATCTTTATCTGAGTTCTCCATTGCTTTTGCAAGGAGTGTATTCTTAACTACTTTTAATGATACATTAGCTTTAAAACAAGCTCTACGTAAATTTGAAGTCGTTCCTGCATCCAATCCTGAAATATCTGCTAAATAGATATTAGTGTTATCAGCTAACTGAGCAGTTAAGTCTTCAATTACTAGTGATTTTTCTTCTCTTGTCATAATCGTTTATCTTAATTACCCAGCAAAGTTTTTAGTATCAATTTCTACACCAGGACTCATAGTAGAAGATATATATATTGATTTAATATATATTCCTTTTGCTGTCTGTGGCTTCAACTTTACCAATGTTGTTAATAATTCTTTAGCGTTTCCTGCTATTTTCTCGGCATCAAAAGAAGATTTACCTATTGCTGCATGAACAATACCAGTTTTATCTACTTTAAAATCAATCTTACCTGCCTTTACATCAGAAACTGCTTTTGAAACATCCATTGTTACTGTTCCAGTTTTTGGGTTAGGCATTAATCCACGAGGTCCTAATACTCTACCTAATGGTCCTAATTTACCCATAACGCTAGGCATGGTGATGATTACATCAACATCTGTCCATCCGCCTTTGATTTTATCAAGATATTCATCAAGGCCAACAAAATCAGCACCTGCTTCTTTTGCTTCGGCTTCTTTATCTGGTGTTACTAATGCTAATACTTTAACATCTTTTCCTGTTCCGTGAGGTAAAGTTACCACACCACGCACCATTTGATTTGCTTTACGTGGATCTACGTTCAGACGAACAGCAAGATCTACAGAAGCATCAAAATTTACGCTTGTTATTTCTTTTACTAAAGCAGAAGCTTCATCTAATGAATACGCTTTGTTTTTATCAACTTTAGCGTTTGCTTCCTTTTGCTTTTTAGTTACTTTTGCCATTTTGTAAACGTTTTTGGATTAAAAAGGAGCTTGTCCTTTTACAGTTACACCCATTGAGCGAGCAGTACCAGCAATCATTTTCATAGCAGATTCTACAGTAAATGCATTTAAATCCTGCATTTTATCTTCTGCGATTGTACGAACTTGATCCCAAGTAACACTAGCTACTTTTTTACGATTAGGCTCTCCAGAACCTTTTTTCTGTTTTGCTGCTTCCAGTATCTGAACAGCTGCTGGTGGAGTTTTGATAACAAAGTCAAAAGACTTGTCTGTGTACACATTAATTACCACTGGTAATACTTTACCAGCTTTATCTTGTGTTCTACCATTGAATTGCTTACAGAATTCCATGATATTTACTCCGGCAGCACCTAAAGCAGGTCCAACTGGTGGGGATGGGTTTGCCGCTCCTCCACGCACTTGTAATTTTACTACTTTACCTATCTCTTTAGCCATTTTTCTAATTTTAAATTAGAATTGTTCTATAAGTGGAAGCAAAAGAACAACTCTGGATCTATAATGTAACAATTATTATATTTTTTCTACTTGCATATAACTCAATTCTAATGGCGTTTTTCTTCCGAAAATCTTAACCATTACCTCGAGTTTACGCTTCTCTTCGTTTACTTTTTCAACAGTACCATTAAATCCGTTAAATGGTCCATCGATAACTTTTACTGTCTCTCCTACTGTGTAAGGAATTGCAACGTTATCAGTTTTAACTGCAAGTTCATCAACCTTACCTAGCATTCTATTAATTTCTGCTTTTCTTAGTGGCACAGGATCTCCTCCTTTTACTTCACCAAGAAAACCTATTACACCATTAATAGATTTAATGATATGTGGTATTTCTCCAGAAAGGTTAGCTTCTATCATAACATAACCAGGAAAATACACTCTTTCTTTATTTATTTTTTTTCCATTACGAATCTGCACTACTTTTTCTGTAGGTACAAGAATCTGAGAAACATAATCTTCAAGTCCCATATGAGCAATCTCTCGCTCGATATAGTCTTTAACTTTATTTTCCTGACCGCTTACCGCTCTTACCACGTACCATTTCTTCGTATTATCTACTTCAGCCATTTTAAAAATTTAAGATTTAACTAAAGTAAAATAATATTCTATCACATTACTAAATGCAGTATCTATACCCCAGATAACTAAGGAAAAAATAACCGAAAAAACGATTACAATCAAAGTAAGTCTTTGTGCTTCTGCCCAAGGGGTCCAAGTCACATGATTCTTTAGCTCATTATATGATTCTGCAATGTAATTTACTAGTCCAGCCATCTTGTTTATTTTTTAAACGAATCAAAAACAAATTTTAATTTCGTTATAAAACTCATTATTATAACAATCTATTACTGTATATATACAATATTGATTGACTTTGCACGGGTTGAGAGACTCGAACTCCCGACACCTGGTTTTGGAGACCAGTGCTCTACCAACTGAGCTAAACCCGTAACATAAGTCAAGGTATTCGTATCAACGAATACCTTAACTTTTATATACTATCTTGTATTAGTCTAAAATTTCAGTTACCTGACCGGCACCTACTGTTCTACCACCTTCACGGATCGCAAAACGAAGACCTACATTCATTGCAATTGTCTGAATAAGCTCAACAGTAATTGTTAAGTTATCTCCAGGCATTACCATTTCAACTCCATCAGGAAGAGCAATATTTCCTGTTACATCAGTTGTACGTACATAAAACTGAGGACGGTAGTTATTATGGAATGGAGTGTGACGTCCACCTTCTTCTTTCTTAAGGATATACACCTCAGCTTTGAATTTTTTATGTGGAGTTACAGAACCAGGTTTAGTGATTACCATACCACGAGAAATCTGAGTTTTCTCAATACCTCTTAATAGGATACCAGCATTATCTCCTGCCTCACCTCTATCAAGGATTTGACGGAACATCTCGATACCTGTTATAGTAGAAGTAAGCTTTTCAGCTCCCATACCAATAATCTCAACTGGATCTCCAGTATTAGCGATACCTGTTTCTATACGACCTGTAGCAACAGTACCACGACCTGTAATAGAAAATACATCTTCAATCGGCATTAAGAAATCTTTTTCTACATCACGCTTAGGTAATTCGATCCAAGCATCTACAGCTTTCATTAATTCTAAAACTGTATCAACCCATTTTTGCTCACCATTAAGAGCTCCAAGAGCTGAACCAGAAATTACAGGACCATTATCACCATCATATTCGTAGAAAGATAAAAGATCTCTAACTTCCATCTCAACAAGCTCTAATAATTCCTCATCATCAACCATATCCACTTTATTAAGGAATACAACGATTCTAGGAATACCTACCTGGCGACCTAAAAGTATATGTTCACGAGTTTGTGGCATAGGACCATCTGTAGCAGCAACTACTAAGATCGCTCCGTCCATTTGTGCAGCACCAGTAACCATGTTCTTTACATAATCGGCGTGACCTGGACAATCAACGTGCGCATAATGACGATTCTCAGTTTGGTACTCAACATGAGATGTATTAATAGTAATACCTCTTTCTTTTTCTTCTGGAGCATTATCGATTTGATCAAAATCTCTCGCTTCAGAAAGACCTGCATCTGCTAATACTTTAGTAATCGCAGCAGTTAAAGTCGTTTTACCGTGATCAACGTGTCCAATAGTACCAATATTTAAGTGCGGTTTGGAACGATCAAAAGTTTCCTTTGCCATAATTAATTTATTTAATCTAAGTTATATATTAGTGTTCAATTCAAAATTCTGAACCTAGAGCCAATGACGAGATTTGAACTCGTGACCTCTTCCTTACCAAGGAAACGCTCTACCCCTGAGCTACACCGGCTTTTTAATGAGTATAATGACAAATCAGAGCACTTTCAATACTATAAGAAAGAAATCCGATCAATCATTACATTTATGTTAAAAATCCAACCTTAATTATTTACAATTAAGATTTGCTCTATTTTAGAGCTAAAACCTCAAAAAAAACAGGCTCTACTCTCTACACAGGCTTTTCACCCTGTTTTCTTTTACTAATCAAATACATTATTTGAACGTAAAGAAAATTCTTAGAGCGGGAGACCAGGTTCGAACTGGCGACATTCAGCTTGGAAGGCTGACGCTCTACCAACTGAGCTACTCCCGCTTTTAGTTCTGAATTAAAAATATCAGAACAGAATTTTATTTTTAACTTCTTTTAAAAAAACATCTAGACAAATTAAGTTGATGCTTATTTCAAAATTATGTGGGGAGAGCAGGATTCGAACCTGCGAAGACATAGTCAGCAGATTTACAGTCTGCCCTCGTTGGCCGCTTGAGTATCTCCCCGATTAAAAAATTCAATATTTTAAAATGAACTTATGAATTTTGAGTGCGCAAAAATAGTCATTTATTTTACAATTCAAAATTCTATTTAAAAAGCTTTATTTTTTATTTAAAAAAAATGCTTTTTTAGAGCCGATGGAGGGACTCGAACCCACGACCTGCTGATTACAAATCAGCTGCTCTAGCCAGCTGAGCTACATCGGCTTTTCACCATGTTTTAGAACATAAAAAAGTCCGCTATTTCTAACGGACTGCAAATGTATAGAATTTATTTCTTTCACAAAACTATTTTTCAAAAAAAATAGTCAAACATGTGCATTTAATTTTTCTTTACGCTTTCTAAGTTGTCTTTCTAACGAACTAACACACTCATCTACACCTTCTTCAAAGGATTTGTTAATTTTTTTTATCATAAATTCGTCTCCCGGCACACTCAATAAAATCTCCGTAATTTTATTTTCTTTACTACTCGTATTCATAACTTTCAAAAATACATCTGCATGAATTATTCGATTAAAATGAGTTTCTAACTTATCCAATTTAGTTTGAGTAAAATTCACCAACTTTTGATCTACATTAAAATTTACGGACTGCAAGTTCACTTTCATAGGTTGTTAGTTTAATTAGATTGAACAAAATTTTAAGCCAAAAAGATTGATAAGCTAACAACTCATCTTTATTTTTTATTCCTTGGATGAGATTGTTTATACACTTCTGTTAACTGAGCTACACTATGATGAGTATATACCTGAGTAGCAGCTAAACTAGAATGGCCAAGCAATTCTTTTACAGCATTTAGATTTGCCCCTTCATTTAGTAAATGTGTCGCAAAAGAATGTCTTAAAATATGCGGACTCTTTTTCACTTTTGAAGATGCCTTACTAAAATAACCATTTATAATGCGATATACAAGTGTTTCATAGATTTTAACTCCTTTTTTTGTCAAAAGCAAAAAGGAGGGTTCTTGCTCCCTAATCAAATCAGATCTCACAGTCAAATACAGGCTCAATGTATCACAAACCGACGAAAGAAGAGGCAAATACCTTTCCTTATTACGTTTACCTAAAACTTTTATTTGCTTCTGATTTATATCTACATCTGATAACTTAAGATTCACCAATTCTATTCTTCTTATTCCTGTAGCATAAAAAAGTTCTACAATCAACCTATCTCTAACACTTTCGAAATCCTGATCATCTCTTAAACCTTTCAAAACATCTTCTACTTCTTGCGTAGAAAATGGTATTTGAAGCTTTTTAGGCGCTTTTAAAGCTTGGTGCTTCGCCAGGGGGTTCTTATCTATTTGTTCTGACTTAAGCAGAAATTTATAATATGTTTTGAGAGAAGAGACCTTTCTATTAATCGTTCGATTAGAAACACCATCATTAACAAGATTCACAATCCAGGAACGAATCTGAGCATAGTTTGCATTGGCTATCTCAGAAGTATCATATTCTGTTTGATAGAATTCTAAAAAAGATAGCAAATCTGCTTTATAGGCTGTTACCGTATGCTTAGAATAATTTTTTTCGTGAAGTAAGTACTCTATAAACTCAGAAATAAACATAAAAAAACCGTTAGAAAACAAAAGTATAAAACTTTTAGCATCCTAACGGTTAAAATTTATACTGAAAAACGGCAGTCTAGTTTCTTCACAAGAAGAAACATTATAAAGACAGCGTTATTTACCTTTAAATTTCTTCTTGATCTCTTAAGTGCTGAATATATTGCGCTTTTTGAATCTGCGCTCTTCTTTCAACAGAAGGTTTTGAAAACGCTTGACGTTTACGAAGCTGACGCATCGTTCCTGTTCGATCAAATTTTCTTTTAAAACGTTTTAACGCTCTATCTATATTTTCTCCGTCTTTAACTGGTATAATTAACATAGTGGCACCTCCTTTCTTTAGAAATAATTAGGGTGCAAAGATAATACAAAACTATTATCCACAAAGTTTTCTTCAATAATATTTAATATTATTTCAAAGACCAAACAGAATAGCCCTTTGGTGGTGCCTGAATTTTAACCCATTTACCTCCCTGAGTAGTCGGTTCCCATCCCGAATGACCAGTATAATCTTTAATTTTCTTGTTTGACCAATTGGTCTGGATCCATCTTTCTTGCCATGAATTTGAATTATTAATATACACCACTAAACCATTTTTACCACTTCCTCCATTTCTTCTAGCGATATATTCGTCATTATCTGTCCAAAGGTTTGTTGTATTTCCTCCTGCAAGATTGTTATGAATCCAAATTAGATTATTCATTTTATTTTTATCTAACCAATCCTCATAATCTCTATAAAAAATTGCAGGATATCCTTCATGAGTTAAAATATACGCATAGGCCAGTATTTTGTTATTGATAATTTCATCGGTATCATGATTAGCCACAAAAGTAACTGCTCTTGTTGGACTTCTTTTCCATAGCATATCTCCGCTAAGTGCATTTAAATTATTTCCTTGAAATGCATCTCTCATTTTGTAATAACATCCAAAATCAAATGCAGACATCTGCGCCTGATCCGTCCACCATTTTAAGGTGTTTACATTTCCATCCCAATACTCTCCTACAGCAAATCCTCCTACTGCATTTCTAAACTCTTTTGGAACCCAAGGTTCGAATCCTTTTACGTAATCAAATCTCCAACCATCAAATTTCATAGTATTTTTATAATACTTCGCTACAGAATTAGATTTTTTCCACAACCAATCCTGTACATAACTTTTGTGGTGACATATATCTGCAAAACCTCCAAAAACACCAGAATCATTAGCATGGTAATCATTTGGGTGAAAATCATACTGAGTTCTTTCAAATAATCCAGATAGAGGGTTATAATCTGTATATGTATTAGAATTAGTAAAAATATTAGCTTCAGAATCTCCTCCACTATTGTGATTAATCACTATATCTGCAATTACGCTTAGGCTATTATTATGTGCAGTTGTAATTAAACTGGTTAATTCTGAACGCGAACCAAATCTGGTTTCGGTACTCCCCATTTGGTTATACTCACCAAAATCATAATAATCAAAGGGGTCATATCCCATAGACAATCCTCCATTCATTGCTTTACTAACAGGTGGCAACCAAATAGCATCAATACCTGCATTGCTCCAACTGTTTACTTTTCCTTTTACAACATTCCACCAGGTACCGCCCGCAGGTACATCCCAATAAAAAGCTTGCATCATTACTCCCGAACCAATTTGTTTTAGCGCTTTTGAAGAAACCTCTTCCTGTAAATCCCCGGACTCAGGTGCTGCTTCGTCTAAAACCTCATCTTTACTACAACTAATAAACAAAAACGTTATAGTAAGAAGTCCATAAAAAAATGTTTTGATTTTCATAATTAACTAATGTTTGTGTTAAATTTTTATCAAATTAAGTATTTTACAAAAGCCGAAAACGTTTGAAATCTCACGCAAACGTTTGCGTGTTGATAAAACTTTAAATTTTATCGTTTTATACTAGTACAAAACGATAAGTAGCTATTTTTTAAACCTAAAAAAGTATAGAACAAAAAAAACCTCGAGGTTTCTCCCCGAGGTTTTTGGTATATAAAATTTTAGTTAAAAAATCTATACTATTTTACGTTGCCGCTTTATATTCTTTTTTATCAATTATAATCTTAGCAATTACTTCTCTTAATATTTCTGAAGTTCCGCCTCCTATTGGACCTAATCGGCTATCTCTAAATAGTCTTGCCATTGGATACTCTTCCATATATCCATAGCCCCCTAATAGTTGTAGACATTTATATATTGCTTCATCAGCAATTTTGGTAGAAATCAACTTCGACATGCTTGCTTCTTTAACCACATATTTCCCATCATTAAGTCGTTTAGCAACAGAGTAATTAAATTCTTTGCACATTTCTACTTCACTTGCAATATCTGCAACAGTATGTCTTAGCGCCTGAAATTTATCAATCGTCTTCCCGAAAGCTTCTCGCTCTGACATATATTGTATAACATATTCTAATGCATACTCTGTTCGTGCATGTGCATTAACTCCCATTATCAACCTTTCTAAAGCAAAATGCTGCATAATATATGAGAATCCTTTGTTTTCTTCTCCCATTAAGTTATTTGCGGGAATTTTCACATTATCAAAAGCAATTTCTCCTGTATCAGAAGCTTTCCATCCCAGTTTTTCTAATTTAGTAGCAGAAATCCCTGGAGTATCTCTATCAACAACAAAGATACTTATCCCTTTATTTCCTAATTCGGGATTTGTTTTTGCAGCTATAACGAGGTAATCACTATAAACACCATTAGTAATAAAGGTTTTAGATCCGTTAATTACGTAATGATCTCCTTCTTTTACTGCTGTAGTTCTCATTCCTGCAACATCAGAACCTCCAAAAGGTTCTGTAATACCTAAGCATCCTATTTTCTCACCAGATATACTGGGTTTTAAATACATTTCTTTAATTCTATGATCACCTTCTTTATTTAAATGTGTCATCGCCAAATATGCATGTGCCCATATAGCAGCAGCAAAACCACCAGAATTAATTTTTTGCAGTTCTTCTAAAAGTATCACAGTATAAAACAGATCGAGGTCTAGTCCACCGTATTCTTCTGGATACGCAATTCCAAAGTATCCCATTTCACCAAACTTCTCCCAAATAAACCGATCAATATCTCCAGTTTTTTCCCATTTGTCTATATGTGGTGTTACTTCTTTTTTCAGAAACTCCCTAAGACTTTGCCTAAATAATTCATGTTCTTCTGTAAAATACATACTATTCATATGACAACCTTCGTTTTTTTGTTAACATATTACTACATATAATGATTGCTTCTTCAATACAATAAAACCGAAATCCATAAAATGGGCTTATGAATCAATTATTATTTTAATGATTCATCAAAATTCGTAGCAATTTTTTAATGATTCTTAATTCAATGTCAAATATAACTTTATTCTATCTATTTTTTTGAGAGAAAAACCCTCAATTTTTCCTAATTCGTTAAAGTTTGATATATTCCCATTATCTTCAATAAATTCTTTAATATCCAACGCCATTTCAAAATCAAAATATGGTATTTCCACTAATTCATTGACTGACGCAGTATTTACATTTACTTTTTTTATCTTTTTAGGTGTCTTAACCGTAAACATGGATAAGATTTTATCTTTCTGATTATCATATAAACCATAAACATCCTCAAGTTGGATATCTAGAGTAAAACCTCCTATACTATTCCTATATTTGATTATTCTTTCTGCAATAAAATGAGGCAGGCCAATACTTTGCTCCAGTTCTTTACCAGAAACTGTGTTTAAATCTTTTTTTTGATCATACGATTTAATTGGAAATTTCTTCTTAGAATATTTCCTGCTCACCCCGGTATTACTCTTTTTTATCCATTCTGGGAATTTAAATAAAGGAGATATAGCCGAAAGAACCGAATCAGAAACCCGAGTTACTTTTTTAAAATCTGCAATAGAATTGATCCATTTATTATCATTTCTGTATGCATGAAGTCGATCTAGCTCACTTGTAGAAAGTCCTAACATATATCCCTTATGGTCTGAGATAAAATTTGGGTTAAAAGGTTGTAAATGATATTCTTTTTTTTGTTGTTCGGCTACACTCTTAAGCGAGTCTATTTGCTGCTGAAAAAAGGTCATTTCGACAAAACTATACTGTTCAGAAGAAGATTTTGGGTAAACATAATATCCTATAAGCACAACAAATAGGATAATTGATAAAAGAAAAATCCCATTTCGAAAACGTGAGTGTATTTCGAAATGGGACTTTTTATAATTCATAAAGAATAGTCTTTTTAACTTTTTGATGCTTTTATCGCATCAAAGTATCTTGTAAGTTGTTTTTTAACTACAGGAAATAAGAAAAATAAACCTATCATATTTGGAAATACCATTGCAAAAATCATTGCATCAGAGAATGCCCAAATAGAATTCATACTAGCTGCTGCTCCAATTATTACAAAAGTTAAAAACAATAGTTTATAGACTAAATCGGCAGCTTTACCTCTACCAAATAAGAATTTCCAGGATTGCAAACCATAGTATGACCAGGAAATCATAGTTGAAACCGCAAATAATACTACTGCAATGGTTAAAAACACATTAGAATAAGGTATATATTTTGCAAAGGCCATGGAAGTTATTCCTGCACCTTCATAAGATACTCCATCAATGAAAACTGCTCCAGAACCATCGCCTCCATACTCAAATGCTCCACCAAAATTGAAAATAATAATTACTAATGCGGTCATTGTACATATCACTACAGTATCAATAAAAGGCTCAAGTAAAGCAACAAGTCCTTCACTTGCAGAATATTTAGTTTTTACTGCAGAATGTGCAATAGACGCAGAACCTGCTCCTGCCTCATTAGAAAATGCAGCTCTCTTAAAACCTACTAAAAGAACTCCTATAATACTTCCAACTCCAATAGCTGTTGGATTAAAAGCTTCACTAATAATTAACCCTATAGCATCATCAACTAAAGAAAAATTACCAAAAATTATATATAAACAAGCTAATAAATATAAGATAGCCATAAAAGGAACTACCTTTTCTGTTACAGAAGCGATACGCTTAATTCCTCCAATAATAATGATCCCAACAAGAATTGCCAGAATTATTCCAATCCAAAAACCTGCACCTGTACTTTGAAGATCTAAAAGCTCTTTTAAAACAACAGTAGCCTGATTAGATTGTGCAGCATTACCACCACCAAAAGATCCTCCTATACAAAATATAGCAAATATAACTGCTGCAATTTTTCCTAGAACTTTAAATCCTCTTTCTTTTAATCCTTTACTTAAATAGTACATAGGGCCTCCATACACAGTACCATCTTCTCCTACATCTCTATACTGAACTCCAAGAGTACATTCTACAAACTTGGTAGACATTCCTAATAATCCACAAATAATCATCCAAAATGTAGCTCCTGGTCCTCCAAGTGCAATTGCCAGGGCTACCCCCGCAATATTACCATTACCCACAGTACCTGAAACTGCTGTTGCCAATGCTTGAAAATGACTAACTTCTCCTTCCTTAGATTCATCCCGTATGGTATCTCTTATATCACCATCTACCGCAGCCGATGGGTCTCCTAAGCTATGCCCTTCAACATCATCATATTTTCCTCGTACTACATTAATAGCTTTCCCAAAATACCTGAAGTTAGGAAAACCAAAATATAAAGTAAAAAACAATGCACTTAATACTAATAATATGATAACAAAAGGAGCACCTTCAAAAACTTCAAAGAAAATTACTGCAGAGAAAAAGTCGGATACAGGTTTAAAACCTTCGTCTATTTTCTGATCAAGTCCTTTTTCTGTGACCTCTTGTGCAAATGTTAAAAATGGAATGGTGAGTGCTAAAAGTGAAAGAAGAATTCTCTTCATGATTTTGTGAATTAATTGAATTTAATTGTTAAGAAGTGAGCAAGATGGTAAAAAAAACATTTGTTTACAATTTTTTTAGATGTTAAATGTTTCTAATTCTCAAATATCGAACTCCTTATTTAAAAGATTAATTTGTTCTGGGCGACCTAAAACTACAATCTTAGAACTTGGTTTTAATAAAGTATTAGCTTCTGGGTTTACAATATATTCTCCCTCTGGTGATTTGTAACCTATAATGGTACATCCCGTTCTGGATCTCATATCAATATCAAGAATAGTTCTTTCTATTTTATCATCAAACATGTCTTCAAAAGAAATTTCTTCGATGTTTATAGATTTTTTACCTACAATAGAAAGATTATCCAAAAACTCTATTAAATCGGGCACTACTACTAAAGACGCCATGTGATCTCCACCAATACGATCTGGCATAATAACATTATCTGCGCCGGCTAATCGTATTTTCTTATAAGAAGTATCTTGAGAAGCTCTACTAATTATTTTGAGCCCTTTATTAATTTGTCTTGCAGAAAGTACAATAAACAAGTTATCTGCATCTTCTGGCAATGTACATATTAAACAAGCAGCTCTCTTAATACCTGCTTCTATTAATACTTCGTCTTCTGTGGCATTACCTTTTAGAAAAAACAGGTTTTCATTTTGATATCTTTCTATTACTGCTTCGTCTTTTTCGATAATAATAAATGGTTTATTGTATGCTAACAATTTGGCGGCAGCTTGTTTACCATTACGGCCATAACCAATTATAATAATATGATTTTCAATATGATGTATCATTTTTTGTGTTTTTCGATATTGAAGTCTTTTAGGATCATTTTTACTTACAATATATTCTGTTATTACAGATACAGAATATGCAAATATGGCTACACTAGTCGAGATAAGGAATACAGTAAATAACTTTGCACTATCACCTAATGGTTGAACTTCTCCAAAACCTACAGTAGACAAAGTAATCACTGTCATATATAAGGCATCTACCCAGGAATAGTTAGAAAAAAACCGAAATCCCAGTACCCCGATAGCAATTACTATAATTAATAAAATTAATGCAATAAATATTTTTGGAATTCCCCATCTATAAATCTTTTTCATAGGTCAAATACTGAAGTTCGTTTAGTATAAACCAAATCTTTTAGTTTTAGCCAAAATGCCAGATTAAGGTATATTACAAAACCTAATCCCACAGTGGCAAAAGTTAAATAAATAAAGAACAAACGCACATTTTTTGCTCGCATCCCTAACCTATCGGCTAACCTAGAGGAAACATAAAATCCATTACGTTCTAAAAATTGTCTTAGATTATAAAGCATATCGCAAAATAATTATATTATCCTAAATTCTATTCACCATTTAATAAATAATTCCCGATTGCACATTTTAAACATGCTTTTTGGTCACAGTATGTATTTTTGAGTTGAATCATAGCTTGAGAATGCATTGCATTTTCAATTGGTACGTTTAAGTCCATAAAATTGCTAATAATGCTGTTTTTTTCAAAAGGTAATTTAGTAATTAACTCAAAAATATCTTCTTCGGGATTTTGTCCTACACTTCTGGCATATACAAATTTTATAGGGATAATTGTATTAATCAACAGCAAGTCTACAAATGGTTTTGTTAGTCTTTTCTTACTTGCTTTTGATTCTTTTTCAAAAGTATAATGATTTTGCCAAAATTTGCTGGTCTCTACCGCGAAAAGAGCATAAAAATCTTCAATCCTATTACTGCTAATTACTTTACTGAAGAGTTGGTGGTTTTTAAAATATAACATTGCCAACTGCGCCAATCGTATCGTTGGAAAATTAGGTGGTCGTAGTCTAAAAAAATGAAATGGCTCTACTCTACCGGTACTTAATTTATACTTATTTTTCAAAAACTGATATTCATTTTTCAAGGTATTGAAGTACTCTCCTTTTATATCAACCTCTAAGAGGCCTGCCTGACCAAAAAACAAAGCCTCTAATTCTTCTAGGTGACTTGTACATTTTCTAAGTACTGCAAAATCTATTGAATTTGCCAAGCTCAAAAAAGAAGTCCCATTTGTTTTCAAGCCAAAATTTTTGGACAGTAGCTTAAACAACACAGCTTCCCAATTGTTTGCAGAGTCTTTTAGAAGTTTCAAAATTAAAGTCGATTTTTTTTCCAGTCGTTCTAAATACAGTCTTTCTTGCCAATTCGACAACATAAAACGCGAAACTTCGGGGAGCTGCTTATCACAACTAATCCATTGTTGAGCATTTTTATCAAAGAGTTTTTTATAGCGAACTAATAGCTCTTCTCTTATGTATTCCCTAAGTTGTAATGTCGGTATAATCGAGTTATCTTTTCTGTATACTTCTACATCATCTTCCCAAACTACATGAAGAATCACATTATCATATGCAGGGTCATTCTCATGGTTATGAACATACCAGTCACTTGATCTGACATGCACCTCAACATTTCCTGCCCATTTTTGCCCTTGAATAATAAGTCTTGCATCAAAAAAATCAGGTCCAGAGTTTTCTATATTATGTGTCCCTATTTGCTGAAGTATAAGCTCCTCATGCCTTGTTGTTCTTAGATCTACAAACCCAAATTTTTTATATTTCCAAAGGTATTGTAAAAAATCCTCAGTCATATATTCTATATATTGTTTATAATTATCAGACCTACCTGTAAGCAAACAGGTGGTATTAGCTACTAAATATTTCGGGTAGGATAGAAAATAAGAAGAATAGCTTTTCTAAAATTTAGATGATGAAATTACTAAAATTTATTAAAATCCTGTAAGTTCTATTAAATAACATTGACTACTTTTTAAATCTATATATAAATGACTAATATTTTAAAGTCTATTTTTATTTCTGTTTTCCCAGTAATTGCTCTTTACTTTACTATTGACAGTGTTATACATCTTATTGATCATGGAGTATCTTATAGGTATATAGGAAGGTTAATTATTTCGCTTTCTATTGTGACACTCTTCATTTTGATTTTTATAAAACCCGTTGCTCGAACTGATGCTAATCTAAAAAAATACACGCTGCCTATTGCTATTGGTTTTTTAATTAGTCTATTATTTGGCGGTGTTATCGAACAAGATTTAAATGGATCTTTACCGGGAATTGGTTTATTTTTAGGGTGGATATTATACATAAGATGGTATTCTACGTTTAAGAATAGAGAAAAAAACACGGTTATTAAAGTAGGTGACCTGTTACCAGAACTCGAATTACAGGATCCAGAAAAAAACAGTATAAATACTTCCAAATTTATAGGAAACTCATCAATTTTTCTATTCTACCGAGGAAACTGGTGTCCATTATGTATGGCACAAATTAAAGAAATTGCTTCTCAATATAAGGAACTTGAAAAAAGAAAAATAAATATAGTTCTTATTAGTCCTCAACCTCATAGGCATACCAAATCTCTAGCAAAAAAATTTGGATTAAATTTCAATTATTTGGTAGATCAAGGAAATAAAGTTGCCAAGCAATTACAAATTTTTTCAAAAAATGGTCTTCCTATGGGTTTCCAAATACTAGGATATAACAGTGATACTGTAATGCCAACTGTAATCATAACGAATAAAGAAGGAAGAATAATCTTTGCAGACCTTACTAATAATTATAGAGTACGACCAGAACCAGAAATATTTTTAAAAATTATTGATCAACAAAGTCTTTAGTTGAAAATACTAACATTAGTTAGTACCCCCAAAAAAAAGAAGGTTAAAGTTGTTATAAACACAAAAAACACAGAACTAACTCCTTTTAAATAGTACGATTACTACTTAATATTCTTAAAATCAAGTTAATTCCTTACAAAAATGTACTATTGGTAAGATTTTATGTATTAATGGAAAACTTAACCACAAATTCATTTCTTTACTTTGTTATGAATTAAAGGGAAAATTAATTCATTCTAAAAATATTAAGATTACAAAACCCTAAGCTAAGTTGAGTTTGTGTTAGGTTATTGATGGTTGCCATTTTTGGCGACCATCTTTATTTTTATACATATCCAAAAAAACAAGAAAGCCAGCATCTGAGCTTTACATATTTTATGTATTCATATCTGGATAGATATCAAATTTATTAAAAAATGCTTTTTTAAATTTTGAAGAATTAGAATAATTAAGCGTATCCATTACCTCACGTATTGATAACCCTTCTCCGATAATCATATTGTATGAAATCTCTAGTCTTTTATTATTAAAAAACTCTAAAGGAGTTTGGTTATGAATTTCTTTAAACATATTAAAAAAATTAGTACGACTCATATGTGCCATCGCTGCTAATCGATCAACCCCAACAAAAGGTTCTTTAAGATTATTCTTGAGATAATCACTTACCTTATAAATATTACCCACTTGCCCGCAATTGATACTAAAAGGGTTGCTTTCTGTTTCCCATCTTAATACATCTTTCCAAAAAGTTTCTAATAGTCGAACACCTCTAGCAATAAAATAAAGGTAGTTCTCTACCCTATCTACATCAGGTTGTACAATCTGATCAAAAAGACTTGATTGTTTATAAGAAAGATAAAATTTATTAATATGTTGGTGAGAATAACGAATATAATTGTCAAGTTTTTCCGCCATATCGTTATTCTTTAAAAAAAAAGGTTTGGTATATGAACTTTTTAATACAATCATGGTAGATTTTACTTCAGCTCCTTTTGTAATAAAAACTTGTTCTCCTTGTCGAGCATCCATGCACCTCATATTACCAGGAGTATAACTATCAGAGTACTGGCTTATAATCTGATCTTCCTCTAATTGATGATCTAAAGCATATTTTCTAAAATGAAGTATAATATCTTTTTCATCGATGGGTCGTCTTATATATTCAATATCTGTATTAGCTTTATAATTGTTTATAATAAGAAAGACTTCTGGAGATATTTTATAATACAACAAATACCCTTCTCCAATCTCGGGAGGAAAATAAATTCGATCAGTAGAACTATTTGGACTTAGTTGTGATCTAAAATAGTCACTTAGTTTGTCTATATCAGAAAAATCAAACAAATATTTACACATACCACCATCATTTTACACTTATCTTATTCAGCCCATGTAGATGTATTCCTGGTAACTAAAAAAAATAAATAAACACAAAAACAACCCCTTTATTAGCTTACAAAAAAAGCTAATAGAGGGGGAGAATTATTATTTAAATATAAGAATTTATTTTATATGGCTAATAACATCATACTTTGTTATGATGTGGTGTTTTCCGTTTTCTAACTCAACTAAAACTGCAGAACTTCCGTTTTTAATAAGCTTAGATATCTCATCAAGTGAAGTTTTAGCGTTTACAATCGGGAATGAATCTTTCATAACATCTTTAATTGGTGTACTGCCCGTATTTTTATCATCTAAAAAAGCAGTAAAAAGTGCACTCTCATCTACAGAACCAACAAATCCATCACTATCAACTACTGGTATTTGCGAAATCTTAAATTTACGCATACGCTCAATAGCATGTGATACCAGTTCTTCTGTCTTAACAGTAACCAATGGTTTTTCTATATGATTTTTTACTAAATCATCGGCTGTATATACTTCTTCATCAAGAAAACCTCTTTCTCGCATCCAATCATCATTAAACATTTTCCCTACATATCTACTGCCATGATCATGAAATAAAATCACTACAACATCATCTTTGGTAAAATGTTTGTTTAATTGAAGTAATCCTTTTATAGCCGCTCCAGCACTATTACCTAAAAACATTCCTTCTTCTTTCGCAAGTTTTTGAGTATAAACCGCAGCATCTTTATCTGTCACTTTGGTAAATCCATCAATAACCGAAAAATCTACATTTTTTGGTAAGATATCTTCTCCAATACCTTCTGTGATATAAGAATAAATTTCGTTTTCATCAAAAATCCCTGTTTCATGGTATTTCTTAAAAACAGAACCATAGGTATCTATTCCCCAGATTTTAACATTTGGATTTTTTTCTTTTAGATATTTTCCTACGCCAGATATCGTACCTCCAGTACCTACTCCAACAATAAAATGTGTTATTTTACCGTCTGTTTGTTTCCAGATTTCGGGACCTGTGCTTTCATAGTGTGCTTGTGCATTCGAAGGATTATCATACTGGTTAACATACCATGAATTTGGAGTTTCTTCTGCTAATCTCTTAGAAACCGAATAATACGACCTTGGATCATCTGGTTCTACATTAGTTGGGCAAACCATTACCTTTGCTCCTACGGCTCTAAGGATATCCATTTTTTCCTTAGACTGCTTATCTGCCATTACACAAATCAGTTTATACCCTTTTATGATAGCTACTAAAGCTAATCCCATTCCTGTATTTCCCGATGTACCTTCTATAATAGTTCCTCCTGGCTGTAATCGACCATCTGCTTCTGCATCTTCTATCATTTTTAAAGCCATTCGATCCTTTACAGAATTCCCTGGGTTAAAAGTTTCATATTTAGCCAACACTAAAGCATCTACATCTTTCACTAGTGTATTCAATTGGACTAACGGTGTATTACCAATAGTCTCTAGTATGTTTTTTGCGTATTCCACTCGATATAATTTACAACCCTATAGGGTATTTTAACATGGCAAAGATACGACCTAGATTATCGATTGGCAATTTTTAAGAAAGAATAACAAATTATTGAAAACGGATTGACTTTGTCGGTGATATCTTTGCTATAATATATGAAGGGATAAGTAGCATTAACAAACACAATAACATTGTTCCTATATTAAGTAACACAATATATCCTATATCAATATACACTGGGGCAGTACTTACATAATACGTTTCTGGATTAAGCCCTACAACTCCATAATACTCTTGTATAAGAAGTAAACCTATACCGATAAGGTTACCCCAAAACAAACCTATTAAAATCAAATATGCAGCATTATAAAGAAATACTTTTCTTATACTCCAATCATTTGTTCCTAAGGCTTTCAAAATTCCAATCATAGGGGTTCTCTCAAGAATCAAAACCAATAAAGCAGTAATCATATTGATACCAGCAACCAAAATAATAATCCCAATAATCCCAATAATATTAAGATCGAATAGTTTTAACCATTCGAAGATTGTGGCATACTTTAATGAAATTGTCTGACTATCTAGGGTAGAAGGAATATTTTCATAGATTTCCTGTCCTTTTTTATCGATTTGATCAAAATCATCAATAAAAACTTCAAAATTTCCGATCTCATCTGGTTTCCATTTATTCATTTTTATCACATGTCTGATGTCTGCAAAAAGGAAGGTTTCATCAAACTCTAAAAATCCTGAATTATAAATCCCTACAATCTCAAAAGCTCTAATAAAAGTTTTTGAGTTTGAAGCAGTGTTCTTTTTTAGGAAATATGTAATTACTTTATCTCCAATACTAAACCCTAAACGATTTGCTATATGTGAAGACAACAAAATTTCTTCATTAAGTTCCCCTGTAAAATCGGGTATTCTTCCTTCTACAAGATATTCTTTAAAAGAATCCCAGTTATAATCTTTACCCACTCCTTTAACCACCACACCATCAAAATCAGATGCTGTGCGTATCAGTCCCATTTTTGTCGCCACACCTTGCATATGAACAATTCCTTCAACCTCAGAAAACTCTGGATAGAAGTTTTGATCAGTAGATATAGGCATAAGAGATTCTACACTACTGTTATTATCAAAACTAGAAATTAATATATGCCCATTAAATGCAGCAACTTTTTCCCTTATTTTGCGTTGTAGTCCTACGCCAGTAGCAACTGTAATTAGCATCATGATCATACCAACGGCAATAGCAAAGATTGCAATTTTTATAATTGGAGTCGAAATGCTACTTTTATGTTCCTTACCTTTGATGAGGCGTTTAGCAATAAAATACTCGAAATTCAAGCTTAACTATGGTTTTTGTTAGAAATGCATTCAAAAATACATTTTTATTCCTTTTCATAATTTTTATTTCTTGTGTAAGTGGAATAAAAACAACTTTACCCCCTTCTTCTGTAAAAATTGAAAACTCAATATCTGCAGCATATATTGCTCAAGATACTACAAAAATTCAAGAATCTATAGTAGTTGGGGCCAATCTTACTGATGATTATATTCCTATTTTAGAAAATAAGAAAGTAGCTATTGTAGGAAACCAAACTTCTGTTATTTTTAAAGATAGTATTACTAGTCAAAATTATGTACATCTTGTTGATTCTTTATTGTCTAGAAATATTAAAATTCAGAAAGTATTTGCTCCAGAACATGGTTTTAGAGGTAAGGCAGATGCAGGAGAATTAGTTGCTGACAGTAAAGATATCAAAACGGGGCTTCCTATTTTCTCTCTCCATGGAAAAAACAAAAAACCATCTAAAGAAGCTTTATCTAATATCGACATTGTTGTTTTTGACATCCAGGATGTAGGAGTTCGCTTTTATACCTATATTTCTACATTACATTACGTAATGCAAGCCTGTGCAGAAAACAACATTCCTGTCTTGATACTAGACCGTCCAAATCCAAATGCACATTATATTGATGGTCCAACCTTAGAATCTGAGCACTCAAGTTTTCTGGGAGTACACCCAATACCATTAGTTCATGGTATGACTATTGGTGAATATGCAAAAATGATCAATGGTGAAGGCTGGTTGGGAAAAAATTTGACCTGTGAGATCAATATTATTCCTGTTAAAAACTACACTCATACTGCTTCATATAGTTTACCAATACGACCATCACCAAATTTACCTAATGATAAAGCTATCAATTTATATCCTAGTCTTGGTTTTTTTGAAGGAACTACCATTAATGCAGGTCGTGGTACCGAAACACAGTTTCAAATTTTTGGTTCTCCTGACTTGAGTATAGAAAAATATGATTATGCTTATATCCCCAGGCCAAATTTTGGTTCTAAATATCCTAAACATAGAGGAGAAGTATGTTACGGAAAAGATTTAAGAAAAAACGAATCATTGGATTCTATAAACCTAGAGTGGTTAATTAATGCCTATAACCATACCAAAGTCAAAGAAAAGTTTTTTAATACCAAATCATTCACCATTCACGCAGGAACAAAAAAATTGCAGCAACAAATTGAACAAGGTCTTTCTTTTCGAGAAATTAAAAACACATGGACAGAAGATCTCGAAAAATTTAAAATTAAAAGAGCGCAATATCTAATCTATCAATAGCATTATTTAATTCTATAAAACCCCTATTTTCAGGGATGTTATTGACTCTGGGAATTAATACATTTGCTTATGTTAAAATTTGTACATCAAGCAATTGTATATAGTATATTTATTCTACCTTTTATCTTGGGAGCACAGATAGACAGGAGTAAAATTCCGTCTATTCATAAAGAAGAAAAAAAGATAGTTAAAGAAATTCAGCTTTTGGTTAACACTCAGGGCAAAGAAGAAGAGGGGTATAAAAAAACTCATCATCAAATCAAGACAAGAGCTTTAAAAAGTAATCAATTCAAAGCAGATTTAAATCTGGTACTTTCCTCCTATTTTAAAAAGAAAGCTATGATTGATTCATCATTGTACTATGCAAAAAAAATATTGACAATAAAGCATTTCAAAAACGATACTATAAAGAGTGAGATTTACGGCCTTGCATACAACATGTTAGGAATATTAAACTCTAAAATAGGCCTTGAAGAAAAATCAAAAAAATGGCACTTAAAAGGCATTAACATTTCACAAAAATACAATGATAGGCGTATTCACTATATTAATTCTTTTGGTCTGGCAAATGCATATCTATCAACAAAAGAGTATGAAAATTCATTACGTCTTTATAAACAATGCCTAGAATACACAGAACATCCAGAAATAGTTTATGGCAGCTATGTTAACATGGCTAATATATATGGTTATTTAGAGAATTATGAAACAACCATCCTATATCTAAAAAAGGCACGTGAGATGTGTAAAAAATCTCAAAGAAACCGTTGTATTGGGATCATTTCAAACAACATAGGAATTACATATCGAAAGCAAGGTGATATGGATCAAGCTTTGATAATGTTTGATGAGGCTCTAGAAATTGCAGCTACTTACCAATATCCTGAAATAGAAATTATCGGCTATCTAGAAAAAGGCCTTATACTAAATCATCAAAAAAAACATAAAGAAGCAGAGAAGATGATTCTTTTAGCTTTAAAGAAGTCAAAAGAACTTGGGTTTTTAAACAAACAAAAAAGCATTTATTATAGATTAAAAGAGGTATCTATTTCTCAAAATGATTATAAGAAAGCGCTTTCTTATGCCGAAAAATTCTATGAGGTTTCAGATTCTATTCGATTTTTAGAGAATGACAAAGAAATTAATGAATTAGAAGTAAGGTATCAAACTCTTCAAAAAGAAAAAGAAATAAAAGTTCTTCAGGTCCAAAATGCGAATCGAGAATTGGATTTAAAAAATCAGGAAGAAGCTATCAAAAATCTCAGATTACAACAAGAGATTGAAAAAAAAGACACTCAGAACAAGATTTTATCTTTTCAGAATGCTTCAGAAAAAAAACTTAACGAAATTACATTACTAAAAAAAGATCAGGAAATCCAAGAATCTAAATTAGCCAGGCAAAAAAGTATTAAAAATAGTATCTTGTACTCTTTTTTAATTCTTCTTATTCCGGTTATTGGTTTATTATTTACATACTATCAAAAACTTCAGACTCAGAGTGAATTAAATAAAAAACAGGAAGAAATAAGTGAGCAAAAAATTTCTTCTTTAATTAAAGAGCAAGAGTTAAAACTAATTAAAGCGTCTATCAAAGGCCAGGATAAAGAAAGAAAACGAATTGCGCTAGAGCTACACGATAGTATCGGTGGCAATCTTGCTGCTATAAAGCTACAACTAAATAACACTGTGCTTAATGGAAATAAAAAAACAATAACAACTATTAACAATCAATTAGATGATACTTATGAGCAGGTACGTAATTTATCGCATAATTTAATACCTAAAAAATTTAGTAAAAACAACTTTTGTGATGTGCTTGAAGAGTATTTTAATAATATTGGTGGTACAACTAGTCTAAGCACTTCTTTTGTAGCATACCCAAGAACAGAAATTGATCTTTTAGATGAAACGTTGCAAATCGAAATTTTTAAAATTATTCAGGAACTTATAACTAATACTATTAAACATGCCAAAGCTACTTCTGTAGAACTTCAATTAAATCTAGTAGAAAATATTATAAATGTACTATTCGAAGATAATGGTATAGGCTTTAACGCAAAAAACAAGGCTACCGGACTTGGATTTGAGAATATTAAAAATCGATTAAAAAAAGTATCAGGTACTTTTCATATCGATTCTAGAATTAATCGAGGTACTATTATAGATATAGAAGTTCCTGCATTAACATCAATTAATAATAAAGTGAGCTATAATCATTAAAGATCAATTCTAGTCTACTTGATGACAAACAAGATTAGAATTATACATAGCAAGTTTTATTTAAACCTAATTACAAAAAAATAAACCAATGAAATATAATTTAATCATAGCAGATGACCATAAAATGTTTTTGGATGGTTTACTAAGCATTCTTAACTCAGAAAAAGAATATAATATTTTATTAACTGCCAAAGATGGTAAACATATTGCAAAATACCTGGAAATTAATCCTGATGAAAAAATCGATCTTATTATCACCGATATTTCTATGCCAGAATTAGATGGTATTTCTCTAAACAAAATTATAAAAGAAAGAAAGAAAAGTATAAGAACTCTGGTAGTTAGTATGCATAATGATGCAGATATGATCGATAATCTTATAGAACATGATGTAGATGGGTATGTGCCAAAAAATGCTGAAAAAGAAGAGCTGTTAAAAGCTATAAAAACAATACTTAAAGGAGAAAAATATTTCTCAAAAGATATAAAAGATATTTATTTAGAAAATAAGTTTGCTAAAAAAAAGAAGGAAGATATTAAACTTACCCAAAGAGAAATTGATGTTATTACCCTTATCGCTCAAGAGCATACTACACAAGAAATTGCAGATCAATTGTTTTTGAGTAAACATACTATCGAAAGTTATAGAAAAAATCTTATCGCTAAACTTAATGTTAGAAACCTGGCTGGGTTAACCAAGTATGCCTTAAAAATGAAGTACATAAAACCTTGATAAGGTATAATTCTATTCTTATCAATACTAAAATTAGGTATTGAATCTTGATCTGGTTAATTATTTCTTATTACCAAATCCATAACCCAAACGGTAGCTTAGTATAATCCCGTGTGTATTATTAATGGGAGTATCCCTAAGGGTTTGATTATAATTATATAATAATCGTAAGTGATTCGAAATATAAAATCCTGCAAGAAAATTAATAGAAGAACTCGTTCTGTATCCAGCACCAATCTCAATTTTGTTTTTGTAGTTCACTGTAGTATTAACATCTACCTGAATCGGAGCTCCTGAAACATATTTAACCAAAACGCTGGGAGTGATTAATACTTCTTTAAAACGTGAAGCA
>NZ_JACB01000030.1 GCF_000520975.1 Aquimarina megaterium XH134 | reverse complement strand
TGTTGATATTATTTAATTGCGTATTAAAAGGTGGAGCGGTAGGGTTTATAGAGAGTGCCGTGGCAAATGCACCACATGCCCCAAGATTATTCCATCCAGAATTAGTACGTTCATAAAGATATCCTTGATAAGTTACACGATCACCAACCTGATAATTTACCGAACTATTATATGGAGCCACACCTGCACAAGGATCAGAATTTCCTCCTGTTGTAGTCACATTAACTGTATTACTAGAACCAGAAACATTGCCGGCAGCATCTTTAGCTTTTACCGTAAACTGGTATGCAGTGTTAGCGGTTAATCCGGTAATATTTCTTGTTGTTGCGGTTACCGATCCAAGATTAGTTGATCCTTGATATACATCATATCCAGTCACTCCTACATTATCAGTAGCAGCATTCCATGATAGGGTAAGAGTTGTTTGGGCAACATTAGAAGCTGCTAATCCTGCTGGAGCAGAAGGAGCTTGAGTATCGCCACTGGTTGATCCACCACCTATAGCCACGGTGTAATCTTCTACTTCACCATAAGAGAAAGATTCACAAGGAGTTGGTATTCCATTGTATTTCATAGATACTCTCATTCTAGTGTTTCCATCTTTCGCTGTTGCAGGTACAGTAAAGTTACCACTTACCGGAGTTGTTTGTGAAGCAGCATTCGTCCATACTTGTTCTCCTGTATCGGCAAAATCTCCATCTTGATTATAATCAATCCATACAGAGTATCCTTCATTGTATTTAGTTCCGGTCCATGTAGGAGTAATGGTAATGGTGTTGGTATTACCTTTAGACAGGTTAGTAGATTCAGCAGTAAAATCGCTGTATCCACCACTTGCTCCTGTCGATGTTTTATCGATGGTTCCTAATTTTACATTACTGATGTATTCATCATTTACACTTTGACCATTAGAGTCACAGTAGTTTGTAGGATTACTGCCATCGGTAGTTGTGGCTGTTACAGTATTACTAAAATCAGATTGGTTTTCAGCAGCATCTTTAGCTTTTATTTTGAAAGAATATGCTGTATTTGCTGTTAACCCTGTAGCCTGATATGTAGTCGTAGCTACTGTACCAATAATAGTATTGCCTTGATATACATCATACCCGGTAACTCCAACATTATCCGTAGAAGCAACCCAAGAAAGATCAATTGTGTTTTGTGTTACATTGGATGCTGTTAAATTTGAAGGAGTAGAAGGGGCTTGAGTATCTGCAGTTGATGATCCTACAAGAGGGACTTTCCAAACACCTCTTCCATAAGTACCTGCTAATAATACTTGATCTGTATAATTAACTTCCAAATCTCGTACAGAAACATTGGGTAAATTTTGAGAATAATTTTCCCAATTGTTATTTCCTTGCTTATAATACACTCCTAAATAAGTACCTACATAAATAGTTTCGGTACCTTTTTGGTGTCGGACAACGTTTTTAGCCTCACTTGGCAAATTACCTGATATGTTAGAAAAATTTGATCCCTGATCAGTAGATTTAAAAACTCCGTTAGAAAGCCCTGATGAAGAATAACCATTGGTAGATATATAAATGATATTAGTATTATCATTATGTACTTCTATAGAAGTAATATTTGTAGTAGAAGTATGTATTTTTGTCCAGTTTACTCCTTTGTCAATACTTTTATATAAATTATTTTCACGAGAAACATAAATATTGTTTGCATTAGACGGGTCTACTTCGATATGATCCAGATTACCACCAAAATTGAAGGTAGTAAGTTTTTGAAAAGAATTATTATTTAGTTTATAAAAGCTAGAATATCCTGCATAAACATTTCCATCTTTATCAGAAACCAGAGGAGTAACCCAATTTCCTCTTTCAGGCCCACGAGTTACATGAGTTTGTGTTGTTCCTCTATCGGTAGTTTTATAAAGAGATCCTCCACCTTGTATAAATCCATAATATGTATTGGGATCTGTACCACTTACTGCACAATCCATCCCATCGGCACCAAAATAATTGTTCCAAGTGTTTCCGTTACGTGCATATCCTCCATTATCCTGAAGTCCTCCTACAATATTATTAGAGCTACTATTTGCTGCTACTGATATTCTGTAAAACTGACCTATCTGTAATCCTTTGGTTAAATCTGTAAAGCTCCCACCATTATTTTCTGATAAGTATACTCCCCCATCACTACCACACATTAACTTTCCGTCATAATAACGTAAAAAGTGAATGTCTGCATGGGTGTATGTGGCTTGTTGAGGGTTTGCCCAATCATTGATTACCGAGAAGTTATTTCCTCCATCTGTAGATTTCCATATATTAAAGCATCCTACAAAAACAGTATTGGCATTTGTATCCGAAACGGCTAGTGCTAAATCATACCAAGCTTGACTTGATTCTAGGATATTAGTAGTTTCTTGGGTTTTTGTAAAGCTATTTCCACTATCGGTTGAGCGGTATAAACCTTGAAAAGCATAATTAGCATTTTTGGTTTTGGCACTTAAAACATACACGTAGTTAGGATTGGCAGGAGTAACTTCGATGACAAATCTTCCCGAACTTGATGGTAGTCCACTTTGTATTTTTGTAAAGCTGGTTCCTCCATTTGTTGATTTATAAAAAGAATCTTTTGTAGCTGCATAAATTACATTAGAATCGCCTGGTTTGAGTTTAATATCCTTTACGTCTTCATTCAATGTTTTAGTCCATGCAACTCCTGCGTTGGTAGTTTTGTAAACTCCCTGACTAGTTGCTACCCATAATGTATTCGAGTTATTGGGATCGATATAAATATCATTACTTGTAGTTTGTGAATTTGAAAACTCTAAGCCTGTTTTTGCCCAGGTATTTCCTCCATCAGTAGATTTAAGAACTCCAATGCTATATGAATCATTGGCATCATCATCTCCGGTGGAAATATAAATAATATTCGAATTATTAGGATCGATAGCTATACCAGAAACACCAATTTGAGGAAGGTTATCTGATAAAGAGGTCCAATTTGCACCTTTGTCTGTAGATTTCCATATTCCTCCTGCCGGAGCTCCAATATAAAATATATTAGGATTATTAGGATCTATAATAGCAACATTTACACGTCCTTGTCCTGGAGACCATGAACCCGTAACTTCATGATTAAATGGTCCCATAGGGACCCAGTTTGCGGCTGCATTTGCAGAAGAAGTCATACTGTTCTTTTCTTCCCAGGCTCTCCATAAGTGCTCGGGAGTCGGTATGGTACCATCTGGTAATAAAGAATTCTTCCAATATTCCTGCCATCTCTTAAAAGGCTTATATCCACTACCTTTTTTCTTATGATTTTTGTCTGTCCAATAAGTGTTAAATGCGTTGGTAATCTTTTGAAATTTTACAGGAGTGTTGACCCCTGAAGAATTCTTGCTTTGATTTAAATCCTCCATCCAGGGGGCGCTTGAATTATATTGGGAATGCCCAATATAGCAAATGAGTGCGGCTAAAATGATAAATGGTTTTTTCATTTTTTGTGTTTGAGTTTATGTTAAAAAAAATTGGTTTATTAAACTTAATGAACTAGAAGTTCATAGATCCATAAGGGTAATTAATCATTACCACTCTATAAATATTATTATAGAATAATAGAAAGTTTTTTATAAGGTTAATTAGTCTTTCGGTATTCTTTGAAGTAGAGAAAAACTAGTAGTATACTAAGATTATAAATTTTTAAATCTTATTTGCTAATACTGGGAGGAGGTAGGTTTTTGATTTGGTATCATTTTTTGTTGAGTTTAAGTTAGTTAAATTTCCTTCAAAAATCGAAGAATCATGATCAAAGCTCATCAAATCTTTTTGATAAAAAAAAGTTTTTCGATGAAGAGAAATAAAATTACTGTATAAAACATTAAGGTTATTATAATGCAACAATGTTGCAAGAAAAACCTTTCTTTTATTCAATGTTAATTTAGTTGATCAAAAAAATTCAATGTTCGCAATTCATTATAATACACTTTATTAGGAAGATAAAAACCTACATGACCACCATATTCTGGGGTTTCAAGAAATAAATTAGGGTTTTCTTCAGCTTCATCAAAAGGATAGCAAAGATCTCCCAGGAAAGAATCATTTTTGGCATTGAGGATTAATGTAGGTGTTTGTATATTTTTCAGAAATTGTTTAGAACTACATTTAGAATAATAATCCATTGCATTTTCATACCCATGAGCTCTACTGGTATATAATTCATCAATATCCATAAGAGATGTACAGGCTTTAATATCGGATATACTTAGGATATCAGAAAATTGTACTTGTCGATCATATAGTTTGGCTTTGAGGTGATTGATAAACCGTTGTTGATAGATATAATTTTTTGGTTTATTTATTTCTGATAGCGAATCATAAAGGTCACAAGGAACCGAAATAGCTGCCGCGGTTTTTATCTCTGAAGCTAAAGAGCGACCTTCTCCCAGGTATTTTAGCATAATATTACCTCCTAAACTAAATCCGCATATCGATATATTGGTATAAGTATGTGACATAAGAATATGCTTAATAATACGATCCAAATCTTCACTGGATCCGGCATTATAGGATCTATAAAGACGATTTACTTCTCCACTACAATTTCTAAGATTTATTGCTACAGAATCCCAGCCATTATGATTTAGGTGTCTTGCTAACCCCAGTATATATTGGCGTTGTCCATTACCCTCTAATCCATGAATAATGACTGTTAGTTTTTTTGAGTTTGGTATTGTGCTGTAACT
Organism: Aquimarina megaterium XH134; assembly: GCF_000520975.1. Classification (GTDB taxonomy): domain Bacteria; phylum Bacteroidota; class Bacteroidia; order Flavobacteriales; family Flavobacteriaceae; genus Aquimarina; species Aquimarina megaterium. Next base: position 19,106 of record NZ_JACB01000030.1, on the reverse strand, counting down.
CCAGTCAAGATCGATAAAATCCCCATCATCAAGCTCTACACGTTCTCTTTTTTGTGATACTCCTTTTACTTTGCGTAACAGATTAGGATATATAGTAGAGATATAATCATTTCTGAAGAAAAAAGGAGGGGTATACTTAGATTCAAGTAATGGCATTAGTATAATATGTTATCCTTTGGTTGTTCTTTTTCTGGAAGATTTTTTTCATCAAGCATATCACGCAAGTCAATTTCAATAGTTTTGCATAATGCAGTCATTGGCACATCATTAATTCTTCCTTCAAAAGGATCTTCACTATTGCTTCCAATTTTTTCCATAGTAAAGAAAACCCAACTTATTAAAATAGAAAGTGGTATCATTAAAAAGATAAACCATTGCTCTATACCATTTGTCATTTCATTTAGTTTGTTTTCAAAAACATTAAGTAACCCAAAAGGTAGTAATAGAATAAATATCCAGGTAAACAACGTACTAAAATAAGCATATTGTCTCGGGAAGGGAGTATTTTTTATACGTTCACATTTACCTTGAAGATTGTATAGTTCTTCTAGAATATTATGTAAAAGCTGCTTGTCAAACTCTGTAATTTTACCTTGATCCAGAAGTTGTTTAATATGAAGTCCTTGATTTTTAACTAAATGAGTAGAAGGATTCTTCCTTTTTAGTAAATCCTGATATTCCTGATCAGATACAAAAATTTTTGAAGCGTCACATGCAGGCTTTTGTTCTCCGTGTTTTTTAAAAAGGCTTTCAACGGCTATGTTCTCTTTTAAACTAAAAGAAGTTGGTTGTCTGAGTTGAATTCTTAAAGCATTAATCCAAGCTATATGTCTATAAATCAAAATTTCCTTAGTTTTTTGATCATCATGTACTAGGCATAATATCTGATTGGCCCAGGTTCGGGAATAGTTTACGATTCCACCCCAAATTTTACGAGCCTCCCAAAACCGATCATAACTTTGGCTGTTTTTAAAACCGATATAGAATGCTACCGCTATACCAATTACAGTGAGAGGTTGAAAAGGGATATCAATAAATTTCCAATCTAAAAAATGATACAATGAAAAAATAACTGTAGTGTATATAGTGAAGAAAATGATGTTTTTCCATGCATAGCGAAGGATAAGCCCCCAACCAATGTTTCGTTTAATATACATGATGAGTTTTTTTTAAAGTAAAAAGACGATATAGGTTTTCAAAATCTGTTTCATTAAAATCCTGAAAATAGTATACGGTCCGGATATTTTTTGTTTTATGTGTGTTATCAAATATACATATTTAATAACACTCTGTTATGCGTGCATAATAAGTTATTTTGTATTTTTGCCACTCAAAAAGAGTGATATGTATTTAAAAGATTTTGAAATTAGATGGAATGATATTGATGCAAATCGTCATTTGGCGAATAAAGCATATATAGAATTTGCAGCACATACCCGAATGTCTTTTTTAACAGAGAAGGGTTTTGATCAACGTCTTTTAGGTAAGTTTAATATTGGTCCTGTCGTATTTTACGAGCATATTTATTACTTTAAAGAAGTATTTTATGGTAGACCGGTAAAAGTTTCTTTAGAAATTTCGGGATTAAGTGAAGATGGAAAATTTTTTGAGTTTAGACATAAATACTATGACTATAAAGGGCGAAATTTTGCACAATGCGAAATGATGGGTGCATGGATGGATTTAAATACTCGAAAGTTAATTGCACTTCCAAAAGAAATACACCAACTATTAGATACGGTAGAACGACCAGAAGATTTTAAGGTACTTACCAAAGAGGATACAAGAAAATTTGCTAAAACTCCGATAGATTTAGAACAAGCTTAAGAAATTACTTTTTTGTATAATATCCCTGAAAATCATATCTAAACAAAAATCAAGTTTTAAAAAGAAGCAGACCCGAAGATTTTATGTCTTCGGGTCTGTTTTTCTGAGTTCTTTTTTCTATTCTTTAATAAACTGCTTTGTTATTTGTTGTTTGTTAGTAGTAGTTAGTCTAAGAACATACATACCAGGGCTTAAATGATTTACATCAATATCTCTGTTTTTCAATGTTCCTTTGTCTACTTCTTGACCTAAAATTGTAAATATGCGATAAGAAGAATATTCATTATATGTACTTATCGAAAGTGTATTTTTGGCAGGGTTAGGGTAAATTTTAGTATCTGTTATCTCTTCATTAACAATTGTTTCTTCTGAGGTCCACCAATATTCTGGAGCTCCTACACAGAAACTTTTAGTATCTCTAATTCCAAAGGATCCACCAGATGCAAGAATAGCCCCTCCAACATCATTTTGAAGCGTATATGAGCCGTTACCTTCTGAGCAACACATACCATTTCTACCTTCATCATATAAAATAATGGTGTAACAACCGGCCGATAACCATAGATCAATGTTTGCTGTTGACCCAGCAACCCAGGATTCGTAAGGTCCTCCAGAAGCAACAATTTCATTAGTAGTATTTTTTTGAATTGCCCAACTCGTTTCTTCCGGGTGATCGTCAAATGTAAGCGTTAATGTTGCAAAAGATGCCCCCAGTTTTGTATCTGTAGTTAATTTTATGGCATCTATTGCAATATCACTTAACCAATTATTCCCGGTAATACCATTAAATCGTAATCTAATACTTTTTCCTATATAGTCAGATAAATCAACCGTTGCCAATTTCCAGCGGCCTCCTTGATTCCCCGATTTGTTCCAAAGGCTAGTCCAGGTGGTTCCGTCATCTAAGCTTATTTCGAAGTGAAGGGTTCCCATGGCTTGTGCTCCCCACATATGATATTTAAAGCTAAACTGAGCTTCAGTTTTTTGAGATAAATCTATACAAGGAGAATTAAGAATGGCTCTTTTTTGAGCATAATTAGGATCAGAAGCTTCCATGTATAGATAATATTTACCTTGACCAGGTCCTCTTGGTCCTGTGTTGTTAGAAGGGGTTCCTCCTGTATTTATAGACCAATCAAAGTCATCATCTCCATCTTGTGTCCATAACCCTAAAGTATTTTCAAAATTCTCTATATATGGATAAGAGGCTATACCATCAGAACAACCTGTGTATACAAGTGCTGTTGTAAAGATTTTTTGAGTACTAAAATCCGAAGTTGTACCATCACTACAAATACTTTTTATCTGTACTTTATATTTTGTGTTTGGAGATAAATCTGATAATATTGTTGAAATATCTGATGTGCTGGTTTGTATCCAGTTAGAATTTCCTACAGCTTTATATCGTATTTCATAAGTTGCACCCCCAACAGTATTCCATGAAACTTTTGCTTGAGAATCTTCAATTTCAGAAAAAGTTATACCTGTAGGTGTTTCTGCGGTACATTCCAGATTATCAGGTGTAATTCCGGTAACTATAAGTGAAAAGTTTTGAGCACCATTGGTTAAATTTCCCTTATGAGTTACTGTTATAGTATATGTATCTAGTGGGTTGTTGATTTTGATTTTCTCGAAAGGATCAACAGTATTATCACCTCTTCCACTTTTCTTAACCGATATAAGCTTGAATGGCCTAAATGTTTTTTCTTCTTTGGTAATTCTAATATCCAGATCATTTACTAATGCAGGAGTAGGGTCATTTATAATTTTACTTGGTTTACCAGCTGGATCGGTCCATGAGATTGAAGCCATTAAAGGAACAGATCCGTCTGCTTCTACAGTAATTGTATATGATTCTCCATCATTTAACGATAACTCATGGATTAATGTCTTATTACCATTATAAGTTATGGTTTCGGCAGCAGATTTTGCATTTAATAGCCCCCACCCATGTATTGCATCTGGTCCTGGAGGTCTGATGTCGTCTGCTGTATGTAATGCTAATCCTTTTAGGGTAGCGGCTTTCATAAATGTGCCATTAACATTATTATAATGTTCTTGCAATAATAATAATGACCCAGCAACATTTGGAGAGGCCATAGAAGTACCTGTTAGGTGACTATAGGCAGAATTTTTACTCGATGATGTCGAATAGACACTGGTTCCGTTACCTGTAATATCCGGTTTTATACGTAAGTCATCTGTTGGCCCTTCACTACTAGAAACATGGATAAGAGTAGAAACAAAATTTCCGTAAGAATCTATTCTAGCATCATCAGCATTGGCGACCACAATATTATTTTTGGCAGTAGCATGTCCGGTAAGTTTATCGTATTTTCTTTTTCCTTGTAAGGGTTTACTATTAGCAGTATCATCCCTTCCATCATTACCTGCAGCAACTACCATAAGGTAATACGGTGCATTGTACATGATTTGATCCCAATCTTTAGAGTTTTCTATATATCCTCCAAAAAAATAGGTAGGTACTAAAACTTGTCCCAGGGATCCTCTAATTCGATATCCATAAGAGTGATTGGATATCAACATTCCTTTTGATGCCGCCTTTATGGCTTCTGCTTTATCTTTATTCCAATCATATCCAATAGCTTTGGCTTGAGGTGCCATTCCTTTTGCATTTGGTTTAAATCCAGAAGCCATGATTGTTCCAGTAACATGAGCAGAATGATAATGCAGCTCTTTCGTATTGTCGCCAACAGAAAATCGATTTTCTCCACCAGGGCCATCATATTCCTGATGTGCTTTTCTGGCTACTTTTGCATCCCATACATGTGCTGTCATATTTTTACCATTAAGATTTAAACCTAAAGACCCGCCAGTATTTAAATGATCAGCTCGGGTTGATCTTGCAGCACTAATATTATAAGTGGTGTAGTAAATAGGGTTACCATTAGATGCAATTTTCTGTAACTCTATATATTTACCTTCTGGTAGGTTGAGTTCTGTTTCCCAACCTTTTTCTTTGGCTTTTTGTTTGGCCAACTCTTTTTCTGAAAGTGCTTTCTTTTCAAATTGATTTTCTAATTCGATTAGTTTTTGCTGTCGATACTGTTTTGTGATTAGTTTTTGCTGTGTCTTGGTTTGTCCAAAAGTGATAGTACCAGTAAATAATAGAAACAGGATAGATATCCTGAACTGAGATTTTAACCTTTTCATTTTTTTGGTTTTAAGATGGTTATTAGTCTTGTGTAATGTGTTAATAAAAGACAAAAAAGAAGAATGTATAGACAATCTTTTTAAGGTTATTTTAAATCGAATAAAGGAACAGAGAAAATTTGCTAAAACTCCAGTAGATTTAGAATAGGTTTAAGAGATTACCTTTTTAGGAGGTTTGGTAACCAGATATACGCCCAGAAAAACCAATAGTGCAGATATTATTTTAACTGTATTTAGCGTATCTGCACCCATTAGCATGGCAAAACTAATCGCTAATAGGGGTTGTAAATAAATGAATGCCGCAATTGTAGAAGCTCTTAAATGTCTTAGGGCAAATATATTTAACAAATAGGTAAGAAATGTAGTTGCTACGACGACGAAAATCATTTTCCAGATTACTTCATAAGGTAATGAACTCCATGTTACTTCACTAAATTCTGAAATGGTAATCGGAAAATTAATAATAACGCCTAGTAAGAAAAACCATTTCATTAAAGTAATAGAATGATACTTGGCTGTCAAGGGTTTTACCAATACCAAATAGATAGCATATGAAGCCGCATTGATAATAAATAAAGCATTTCCTAATGGGATGTTTGGGGCATCCTGACGTATTTCGGAACCAAAAAGGATAAGACCCAGCGCTCCCGAAAAACCTAGAAAAATACCAATAGTTCTTAAAATAGTAATTTTTTCTTTTATAAAAAAAGCAGATAAAATAAACACCAAAATAGGAGAAATGGTGATCATTACAGAACTGTTGATAGGTGTTGATAATTGCAATCCTTTAAAAAACATAAGCATGTTGATTGCCATTCCAAATACAGTACAAGCAACTACCCTTGGCCAATCATTGCGTTCAATTTTTTGTTTTGGCGCCCATATAGATGCAAGCCAAAATAATAGTGCAGCACCAACTACACGTAATAAAATAAAGCCAAATGGTTTGATATAGGTAGGCATAACACCTTTGGCCACAGTATGGTTTATGCCATATATCAAACTGGCACCAAATGCAGCCAATAATGCAGCAGTTCTTTTATCCATTAATGGCAATACTGGCCTGTTCGACCACTTTTTTGCTGTTTCCGACAAAGATTTTATCATCAACAATGATTACCGGTCGTTTTAAAAAGGTATAATGTTCTAAAATTAATTTTTTATAATCCTCTTCAGATAAATTCTGATTTTTAAGATCCCGCTCTTTGTATAACCGTGCTCTTTTACTAAATAAAGCTTCATAGCTTCCAGACAATTCATACATTTCTTCAATTTGATCTGTGGTAATGGTCTCGTTTTTAATGTCTTGTAAAATGAAATCTGAAGATGGATTTAACTCATTTAAAATGCGTCTGCAAGTATCGCAAGTAGACAAATGATATATTTTTTTCACAGTTGATTATTTTAAGTGTCAAAATCATCACAAAGGAAATTCATTTCACAATTAAAACTTATATTTTTGGCTAAAAATTATGAAATGAATCACAACGATCATGTTGTTATTAAATGATATGATCATTGGCAAATTCTATACTTGTGCTGAACACAGTGAAAGTATGACTTTTTGAAAAACAATAAAATAAACAGATAAACACCATGCAAGATCCAATAACAATTACTCGTGTCAATCGAAAAATGTTAGAAAAAATGTTAGATAGTTATTCTTTAGACCAATTAAATGAAGTGCCCGAAGGATTTAAAAACAACTTGATCTGGAACATTGCACACGTGGTGGTAACCCAACAACTATTAGTGTATAAATTGAGTGGATTACCAATGATGATTGACAACGAAATGGTAGATCTGTATCGAAAAGGAACAAAGACAGAACGGCCAGCTACCGCAGAAGAAGTGTCAGAAATAAAGAAGCTTTTATTTACAACATTAGATAAAACAGAAAAGGATCTAAGTAATGATATTTTTAAAAGTTATAATGACTATGAGACTAGTACTGGATTTGTATTAAAATCTGTTGAAGATGCAATGAATTTTAATAACTATCATGAAGGGATTCATTTAGGATATATTTTGGCACTTAGAAAAGCGATTTAAGTAAGTTTGGATATAGAATTTATCTTTCCTAAGATAAATTGTTTTATCAAAAAATCTTAACTGAAAAAAACGAAGCAACCTCTTCCTTATTCAATTTTAATTCTATAGGCCCCTCTGCATAGGAGTTGATTTCATATTGATTGTAATAGAGTACCACCTCTTTATCTGTAAACCCTATAGTCGAAGGTAAGCTGTAAGTATCATTTTCAAAAAAGAACCCTGTGCTATTAATCGATTCATCTTCTGGGATTTTATATTGTGTTCTAAAGATTTTTTCTGCATAATCTTCAAACTCATCATAATTCTTAAATAATGCTCTATTCGAAAATTGCTTTCCTGTTTTTGTGTCAATGTTTAGATAAGAAACTGTACTATTTCCATGAGCACCACCCGTAAATATATAAGAATCCATTAGGACAGAGAGTAAATTTTGACATCGAAAACTAAGCTCACAATCAATAGTAGCTTCATAAGGGATAATTTCTTCAGGGAATTCTTCACTAATATTTTGATACGAACTATTAAATTGAGAGATCGCTTCTTTCAGAGTTGGTTCTGATGTGTTTTCACCAATATTCAAAATAGAACAAGCAGCATTTTCTATTTCTTTATTAATGGTGACGGCAATGGGATTGTCATCAACGATTTTTAGTAAATTGATCTCTAAAGAAACACAATCGACATTTTTGCAATCGATAAGAGTATCTACAGTAAAATTTTGTTTTTCAAAAGTGAAAGATTCTGTATTGTCACAGCTATATAATCCTAAAAAAATTATGAGCAAAAGAATGAATTTTGACTTCGTGTTAGTTTTTGTGTTAATCATCTACTAAAGGTATTCGACGAAATATGATTAGAACGAATTAAATCATACATTTGTCCCGTTTTTCAACATAAAACGACCAAGTTAATTTATTCTTGTTAAAAACTAATAAATAGATGAAATTTAACACTAAAACAATTCACGGAGGACAGAAACACGATCCGGCTTATGGTGCCGTTATGCCTCCGATATATCAGACATCTACATACGCTCAAACCACTCCGGGAGGACATAAAGGTTTTGAATATAGCAGAACGCATAATCCAACAAGAAAAGCATTAGAAGATTCTTTTGCCAGTATCGAAAATGGAAAATTTGGACTTGCTTTTGGATCGGGGCTTGCTGCCATAGATGCAGTAATCAAATTATTGAAACCTGGTGATGAGGTTATTTCTACTAATGATTTATACGGAGGAACCTATCGTTTGTTTACTAAAATCTTTGAAGATTTTGGAATCAAGTTTCACTTTATAGGGATGGAAAATGCAGATAAAGTAGAAGATTATGTAAATGAAAATACCAAATTAATATGGGTTGAAACACCTACCAACCCTATGATGAATATTATTGATATTAAAGCCATAGCTGCAATATCAAAAAAACATAATCTTTTATTGGCTGTAGATAACACTTTTGCTACTCCATATTTGCAAAGGCCTTTGGATCTTGGAGCCGATATTGTAATGCATAGTGCTACCAAATATTTAGGAGGGCATAGTGATGTGGTTATGGGAGCATTAATCGTAAAAGACGAAAAACTGGCAGAGCGACTTTACTTTATTCAGAACGCAAGCGGTGCTGTTTGTGGGCCACAAGATAGTTTTTTGGTGTTAAGAGGAATCAAGACCTTACATATACGTATGCAACGACATTGTGAAAATGGTGAAGCCATTGCAAAATATTTGAAGAACCATCCTAAAATAGAAAAAGTATACTGGCCAGGTTTTGAAGATCACCCTAATCATGAAGTTGCCAAAACACAGATGGATGGTTTTGGAGGTATGATTTCTTTTGTTACTAAAGGAAGTGATTATGATAGTGCAATTAAGATCGTAGAGAATCTAAAATTTTTCACTTTAGCAGAATCTCTTGGAGGAGTAGAAAGCCTTGCAGGACATCCTGCAAGTATGACACATGCTTCAATACCAAAAGAAGAACGAGAGAAAACAGGAGTAGTCGATTCTTTAATTAGATTAAGTGTCGGAATAGAAGATGTTAATGATCTCATTGCAGATCTCGAACAAGCTATTGGATAGCCTAATTATTAAATTAAAAAAATAAACTTGTTTTTTTAGGAATATCATATATTTGGCGTGATATTTCAACCTATAGATAAGAATCTATTAATTCAATTAACATATGCAAGCAAAGATAGATGCATTCATGGAAGAGGTAAGGGCTCGTAACGCACACGAACCTGAGTTTTTACAAGCGGTACAAGAAGTTGCCGAAACTGTAATCCCTTACATCGCTACAAAAGAAATTTATAATGGGAAAAACATCCTGTTAAGAATGGTTGAGCCAGAGAGAGCGATCATGTTTCGTGTACCTTGGGTAGATGATAAAGGAGAAATTCATGTGAATAGAGGGTATCGTATTCAAATGAATTCTGCAATAGGACCATATAAAGGAGGGTTACGTTTTCACCCTTCTGTAAACATAAGTATTCTGAAATTCTTGGCTTTTGAACAAGTTTTCAAAAATAGTTTAACCACACTTCCTATGGGAGGTGGTAAAGGAGGATCTGATTTTGATCCTAAAGGAAAATCTGACGATGAAATTATGCGTTTTTGCCATAGTTTTATGAGTGAACTTTTTAGACATATTGGTCCTGATACAGATGTTCCTGCGGGAGATATAGGAGTAGGAGGTCGCGAAATAGGATTCCTATTCGGGATGTATCGTAAAATGCGTAATGAATTTACTGGTGTTCTTACCGGAAAAGGACTTACATGGGGAGGATCTCTAATTCGTCCTGAAGCTACAGGATATGGAACGGTTTATTTTGCAAAAAATATGCTAGGAACCCAAGGAGATTCTTTTGAAGGAAAAACGGTAACAGTTTCTGGTTCTGGAAATGTTGCGCAATACGCTGCAGAAAAAGCAACGCAACTAGGAGCGAAAGTAGTAACGCTATCAGATTCTTCTGGATACATTTATGATAAAGACGGAATTGATGCAGAAAAACTAGCTTTTGTGATGGAACTTAAGAATATAAAAAGAGGACGTATCAACGAGTATGTCGATAAATATCCTTCTGCAGAGTTTCATAAAGGGCAAACCCCATGGGGAGTAAAATGTGATATTGCCTTACCGTGTGCTACTCAAAATGAATTAAATGGAGATGATGCACAAACGTTAATTGCTAATGGTTGTGTTTGTGTTAGTGAAGGTGCTAATATGCCAAGTACACCAGAAGCAATTACTGCTTTTCATAAAGCTAAAATTTTCTTTGCCCCAGGTAAAGCTTCTAACGCAGGAGGTGTAGCAACATCTGGATTAGAAATGACACAAAACTCATTGCGTTATAACTGGACTCGCGAAGAAGTAGATAATAAGCTAAAACAAATTATGGAAGATATCCATTCTGCTTGCCTAGAATACGGTAATGATGGTAATGGATATGTAGATTATGTAAAAGGAGCTAATATTGCCGGTTTTGTAAAAGTAGCTGATGCTATGCTAGCGCAAGGCGTTATATAAATAAAATTTATTTTATAAATAAAAGCCGTTTAGAGAAATCTCTAAACGGCTTTGTTGTTGATTAAAAGAATATTCAACCCCGATTATGCATTTGGTTTCCTAAAATTATGATATCCATGAATCAAGTGTAAGGATGATATCATTTTGTTATGTATTTTTATAGTTAAATTGGCTCTTATGAAGCATGCAGGTCTTTTCTTTTTTTTGGTGCTATTAATCTCATGTGGAGTTACACATACGATTTATGATTATGATGAACAACAGGATTTTTCAATATATAAGACCTACGCTTTTTATCCTGAGATGAATTCTGGGCTTAATGATTTGGATCAAAAACGATTATTGATGGTAACAGAAACCGTTATGAAAAGTAAAGGGTTTACCAAATCTGAAACTCCGGATATTCATATGAATTTTAAAGCGATTATGAATAAAACACCTTCACGTAATAGTATTGGTGTGGGGGTTGGTAGTGGTAGCGGTGGTGTTAGTATCGGTGTAGGAGGATCTATTCCTATTGGTGGGCCAGAAACTTTTCTTGAACTTACTATTGATTTTGTCGATGTAAAAAAAGATGAATTGGTATGGCAGGCGATTGCCGAGAGGAGGTTTTATCCTAATGCCTCTCCAGATGTACGTACCAATTTCTTTCAAAAAATTATTGAAAAATCCCTAGTTAAGTATCCACCTAAGAACAAAGAATAAGATTGCTTTTTTATTTATTTTCGATTTATAATGATAATCAACTCACCAGCAATAGTAATACATTCCTTACGATATAGTGAAGCAGACCTGATTGTTTCATTGTTTACAAAAACGAGTGGGTTACGCTCTTATTTACTAAAAGGAGTTTTAAAATCTAAACGAGGAAAAATCAAAGCATCTTTATTTCAACCACTTACTTTATTAGAAATACAAGCTTTTCATAAAGATAAAGGCTCTTTAGAGAGAATTAAAGAAGCCAAAATAAAAACAATTTATAAATCGTTACATACAGATTTTGTAAAAGGGACATTGGTGTTTTTTATTTCTGAGGTACTTAAGAATTCTATACAAGAAGAAGAAACGAATACAGATCTATTCGAATATATTGAAACCGCTTTAATGTGGCTAGATACACATGATACTATTGGTAATTTTCATATTACATTTTTAACCAAGCTTACCCAATATCTTGGCTTTTATCCAGATATCCCTAATGTAGAATCAGACTATTTTAATATGCAGGAAGGCGTTTTTCAGTCTATCAGTAGTAATATATATTGTGTAAGCGGAGATCAGGTAAAATTATTTAAACAATTTTTAGGCACAACATTTGAGGCAAGTATGGATATTAAACTATCAAAGAATACACGAAGTGATATTCTGGCTATGCTATTAGTATATTTTGAACTACATTTGCACGGTTTTAAGAAGCCGAAATCACTTTCAGTTTTAAACGAAATTTTTAATTAAGATAATGCGGTTATTTATAATTCTTTTATTGGCTATATTTTTTGCATTGCCTGGTAATGCTCAAAAAATTACAATATTTAGTACAGTAAATAATCAACCTATTCCTAATGTAGCTATTTACAATAAGATTAAATCTAAGAGTGCGATAACTAATTTTGATGGAGTAGCTGATATTTCTGCATTTTCTGATACCGAAATCTTGTATTTTACTCATATCTCGCATTTAGGGATAAATATGGTAAAATCTAAAATACCAAAATCACTTTCTATATATTTAAAACCAGATGAAAACCAGCTTTCGGAAGTCGTTATTTCGGTATCAAAATGGGAGCAGGAACAAAAAGAAGTTACACAAAAAATTGTAAGTATTTCTTCTAATGATATTGAATTGTCTATGCCACAAACATCTGCAGATCTTTTACAAAGCAGTGGTCAGGTCTTTATTCAAAAAAGCCAGTTAGGAGGAGGAAGCCCTATTATTAGAGGTTTTTCTACCAATCGATTACTGCTCACGGTAGATGGAGTGAGAATGAATACAGCAATATTTAGAGGAGGAAATGTGCAAAATGTAATATCGGTTGACCCTTTTACTGTTGATAGAACAGAAGTAATATTAGGGCCAGGCTCTGTTGTATATGGAAGTGATGCAGTAGGAGGAGTAATGAATTTTTATACAGCACAACCTAAGTTTGCTGTAAACAGTAAGAATAAACTAAGTGGTAATGCACTTATCAGATATGCTAGCGCCAGTAATGAAAAAACAGGACATGTTGATTTTAATATCGGATTAGAGAAGTGGGCATTTTTAACCAGTGTAAGCTACACAGATTTTGATGATTTAAAAATGGGAAGTCATGGTCCCGATGATTATTTGAGAAATGAATATGTAGAAACCATAAACGGAGAAGATATTGTTATACAAAACGCTGATCCTGAAAAACAAGTGTTTACAGGGTATGATCAGATCAATTTGTTGCAGAAAATTCGTTTTATGCCTAACGAAAAATGGGATTTTAATGCCAATCTTATCTATACAGAAACATCTGATTATCCGCGTTATGATCGCTTGATTAGAAAGAGGGATGGAAATTTAAGATCTGCCGAGTGGTTTTATGGACCACAACTCTGGTTTATGGGTAACCTACAAGTATCACATAAATCAAAAAGCAAGCTGTATGATAAAATGAAAATCACTGCAGCATATCAATATTTTGAAGAAAGTAGAAATGATCGCAATTTTGGTAGTGATATTTTAGAAAGAACCCAGGAACAGGTAGATGCTTACTCATTAAACTGGGATTTTGAAAGAAAATTTAGTGATAAGACTACTCTGTATTATGGATTAGAGTATGTATTAAATCAAGTATATTCTGATGGGTCTGAACGTAATACTACTACTAATGTTATTGAAGACGCACCCTCTAGATACCCTGACGGATCTACATGGCAATCGATAGCAGCATACCTTAGCATAAAACATAAGTTAAGCGAAAAACTAAGATTTCAAGGAGGATTACGATATAATAGAATCATCCTATATTCAGAATTTGATGACAAGTTTTTTGATTTTCCATTTACCGAAGCAAATATCGATACCGAAGCCTTGACGGGCACTGCGGGATTAAGTTGGTTTCCTAATGATATGATACAATGGAAATTGAATTTATCTACAGCTTTTAGAGCACCTAATATTGATGATGTCGGTAAGATTTTTGATTCAGAACCTGGTTCTGTTGTAGTGCCTAATCCAGACATAAAATCTGAATATGCATATAATGGTGAAATAGGAGTAAAGCTAAATCTTGATAAAAACTTATCTGTAGATTTGTCGACGTATTATACATATCTTGAAGATGCATTAATACGAAGAGACTATAATTTAAATGGGCAAACAGAAATCCAATTTGGAGGAGAATTAAGTAATGTACAAGCTATTCAAAATGCAGCAAATGCTAGAGTATACGGATTTGAAGCTGGATTAGAATATAGGTTTTTTGAAAATTTTAAACTAATATCTAAGTATACTTTTGTTGGAGGAGAAGAAGAATCTGATGATGGTACTACTGCTCCTTCAAGACACGTTTCTCCTCAGTTTGGAACTACTCAGGTAAGTTATATGTTACCTAAATTTACAATTGATGCTTTTGCAGTGTATAATGGAGAGTTTAGTTATGAAGACCTGGCTCCTTCTCAACAGAACAATGACTTCTTGTATGCCAAAGATCAAGATGGGAACCCATATTCTCCATCCTGGTATACGTTTAACCTTAGAACACAATATCAAGTAACAAAAAATATAAAAGGTATATTATCGATAGAAAATATTACCGATCAACGATACCGCCCTTATTCTTCTGGTATTGTTGGTGCAGGAAGAAATTTTATTCTATCTGTAAAATATACGCTTTAACATCATAGAATAAGGATCTGAAGAATACATTATTTATATTCGATATCGATGGGACACTTACAGATAGTGTGCCTATGTATTTGATTTCGGTTACAAACTCGTTATTGGCACTAGGGATTTCTAATATAGATACCGATTATGATAGGTATAAACATCATACAGATAGTTATGCATTGAGATATAATTACGAGCGCAATTTTAAGAAAACCTTTCCCAAAGAACTATTAGATGATTTTGAAATCGATTTGGTTAATCAAATGGGAATGTTTGATCCTGTAAAAGAAATTGATGGTGCCAAATCACTAATTCGGTTTTTTAAAGATAGTAATATTCCTTTTTGTTTTGCTACAGGTGCATTACCTAAACCTGCAATGATCAAATTAGATCAATGTGATATCTGGTATGATGAAAAACTATTAGCAACTTCAAAAACGCACGAGTCGAGAGAAGGTTTTGTTTTAGAAGCTATAGAAAGATCAAAGATGTATTATGATAAAGAAAATTTTGACCGTATCGTATCAATAGGAGATGGTGTTTGGGATTTAAAAACGGCCCAAAATTTATCTCTTGATTTTGTAGGTATAGGAGATAAGAACAGGGCAAAACTTCTGGAAAACGGAGCTAAACATTGCTTTTCTAACCTGTCAGCTTTCAAAAAATCACTGATTTAATTTTTAGGAGCTCTTAGTTTTTGCATTAAGGCAGTATCAAATCCTTCTTTAAGCTTAGTGATTTCGGCTACATTTTTGTTAGGGATAGCAATAGATAATACATAATGCTTTACTTTCCAGCCATTAGCTGTTTTTTGAATGACACCGCTACCACGACAAATCCCCATTTGAGTATCTAATAGCTCATCAAACCAAGCAATATCACTTTCCTTTTGCGCAAAAATATTTCTTTCAAGAGTAGAAAAACTCCAGGCTTTTCCTTTATCAAAATAGGGTTTAGCAAAGGCTTTAAATTCGCTGTTATTCCAATTTTCTGTAGGGTCGGTTCCTATAAAAATAGCATCTTCGGTCATAAGACCAAAATAAGCTTCAAAATCGGCATCGGCTGCAGCTTTGTGCCATTGCTCAAGAGCAGTATTAATTTCAGTATTTTGTTGTGCAAAACAAAAACTATAGACGAATAGTAGTAAAAATAGAATTGACTTTTGCATACGTTTAATGTTTAATTAGTTCTCTTGGTCTTCAAGTTCTCTTAAAAGTTCTTTTTCAATATTTTCTGGAATTGCTAACGACAATTCATTTAATTGTATGATTAAACTATTATAAGCTTTAATTAGCCTTGTATTAGCCTCCATAACCATATCCGAATCTTTATTTTTCTTTTCAGAAAGTAGTTTTAGTAAGCCTATTTCAGTAGATAGAACACTAATTCGAGAGTTAATAGTATTTATATTTAAATCTTCAGAAAGGTTTTCTTTAAATGTGCTTACTAGCAAATCTATACTATCAACATGTTTGTTTATGTAGAAAGCATTCTCATTGCGTAGTACAGTTATAAAACTTCTGAGATTTTGAAAATCTTCAAAAATTTCAAGACTTCTTTCAGCTTCTGGAGAAAGTTTCAGAAGGTTTAATTTAATTTTTTCTTTAGAAAGACTATCAAGCTTAGCAACGGGAGCTTTTCCTTGTATATTGGTGGTCTTTTCACTTTGACATCCAAAACAAAGTAATGTAATTCCTAAAAAGAAAAATAGTCGCATTGTATGTTTTTTAATAAGAACTCAAAAATAGGGTATTTATGTCAAAATGATAGTAAAGTGATCGCCAAATAGAATAGATATTAAAATTTGTATACCTGTTTAGACCTCTTATGTATTTTATTTCTTGAGTATCGTAAACCTTACTGGATTAGTATTTTTTTAATCTTTTTTTCACATCAGAATATCCATATACAAAAGGAATAGTAAATTTTTATTATCAATTATCTTCAATAGTCTAACGAATTCTAATTAGATCCTTATGAATTCTAAATAGAGCTAAATTTTAAAAGCTACACAAGTTACTTTTGCGATGATTTTTTTTATTTAAACTAACACAAACACAAATCACTTACCTAAACCTCATGATCATGAAAAACTTAAACTTTAATGAGAGGATGTTTTCTGGCATATTTAGAAAGACGTATATAATAGTCTTTTTATTGATTCTTTCTTTTTCTTCTTTTGCACAAGATAAGAAAGAAGTTGTTATAGGAACTGTAAACAGCTTCTCAGAATCAGTATTTTCGAATAAGTCAGGAAATAGCGACTTTACTATTAAACTATCCGATAAAGAATCATACAATCTTAAGATTAATGTTAAAAAGAATACTGCAGACGGATATTTTGTTACCGGTAATATTTTGATTAATAGTGCTAAATCTACTGCTACAACAGAGCCTGTTTTTAGTTTTACTAAAAACGACGGAAAAATATCTGGAGAGATTATTTTTTATGATCAGAAAAAAGCATTTAAGATCTCTACCAATGATCATGGAGAAGTACTAGCGAGTAATCAAAATATTCATAGTATACTATGCGTAGATTTCGAACAAGAAAAAGCTGCTGTTAATGATGATTCTGGTGTAATTATCCCACAAAAAGCACAAATACAATTAGAGAGTCTCCCTGGAGCATCTCATGTTATCTATCTTGATTTTGATGGAGAAGTAGTGTCTGGGACTCGTTGGGCTGGAGGTAGAACTATTAATGCTCAACCTGCAGGATTTAGTGATGAAAAAATTCTTGCGGTTTGGAGGATTATGGTAGATGATTTTAATCCTTTTAATATAAACGTGACTACCAGAAGAGATGTATTTGATGCTACTCCAAAAAACCAAAGAATGATGGCGATATTTACGCCTACAAATGATGCCGCTCCCGGGTCAGGAGGAGTAGCGTATCTAAATTCTTTTAGTTGGAATTCTGACGATCCATGTTGGGTGTACAACCTAGGAACGAGAACAGCCGGAGAAACAGGGTCTCATGAGGTAGGGCATACTCTGGGATTAGGACACGATGGAACAAGATCTGGAACCACATATTATTCAGGACATGGGCAATGGAGTCCAATTATGGGTTGGAGTGCTAATAAAACATTAGGTCATTGGAGTAAAGGAGAATATAATAATGCCAATAATACTGAAAATGATTTAGCAATTATTTCAAATTCTAGAAATGGTTTCGGGTATAAAAAAGATGATCATGGAAATACTATAAATAATGCTACAGAATTAGTATCTGATACTAATGGAAATGTATCTAAAGCAGATAACGAAGGAATCATTGAGAGAACATCGGATAAAGATGTATTCTCTTTTCAAACTTCTGGAGGAGAGGTGAGTTTTTCTTTTGATCCAAATCCATACCATCCAAATTTAAATATTAAAGCAAGGTTATTAAATAGTAATGGAGAAGAAGTTACATTCTCTGATCCGCAGGGCCTAAGAGCATCTATAAATACTACTTTACAAAGTGGGAAATATTATATCGAAATAGATGGAGTAGGAGAAGGAAACCTATCTACAGGTTATTCTGATTATTCTTCTTTAGGATTGTTTTCAATTTCTGGAAAGTACCCTAAAGAAAGTGTTACAGATACCGAAGCTCCCAGTGTTCCAACAAATTTATCGGCTTCAAATGTCGAGGAAACCTCATTGTCTTTATCATGGGTAGCTTCTACAGATAATGTTGGAGTAACAGGGTATGATGTATATCAGGGAGATGTTAAGATTACCAGTGTAAGTGGTACTTCTTATAATGTTACCGGGTTGACTGCAAATACCACATATGAGTTTAGAGTAAAGGCTAAAGATGCTGCGGGAAATACTTCTGGATTTAGCAACACAGTATCGGTTACTACAAAAGAAACTACCGATACCGAAGCTCCCAGTGTTCCAACAAACTTATCGGCTTCAAATGTCGAGGAAACCACATTGTCTTTATCATGGGTAGCTTCTACAGATAATGTTGGAGTAACAGGGTATGATGTATATCAGGGAAATGTTAAGGTTACCAGTGTTAGTGGTATTTCTTATAATGTTACCGGGTTGACTGCAAATACCATATATGAGTTTAGAGTAAAGGCTAAAGATGCTGCGGGAAATACTTCTGGATTTAGCAACACAGTATCGGTTACTACAAAAGAAACTACCGATACCGAAGCTCCCAGTGTTCCAACAAACTTATCGGCTTCAAATGTCGAGGAAACCACATTGTCTTTATCATGGGTAGCTTCTACAGATAATGTTGGAGTAACAGGGTATGATGTATATCAGGGAAATGTTAAGGTTACCAGTGTTAGTGGTATTTCTTATAATGTTACCGGGTTGACTGCAAATACCATATATGAGTTTAGAGTAAAGGCTAAAGATGCTGCGGGAAATATTTCTGGATTTAGCAACACAGTATCGGTTACTACAAAAGAAACTACCGATACCGAAGCTCCCAGTGTTCCAACAAACTTATCGGCTTCAAATGTCGAGGAAACCACATTGTCTTTATCATGGGTAGCTTCTACAGATAATGTTGGAGTAACAGGGTATGATGTATATCAGGGAGATGTTAAGGTTACCAGTGTTAGTGGTATTTCTTATAATGTTACCGGGTTGACTGCAAATACCACATATGAGTTTAGGGTAAAGGCTAAAGATGCTGCGGGAAACACTTCTGGG
>NZ_JACB01000029.1 GCF_000520975.1 Aquimarina megaterium XH134 | reverse complement strand
AGTATCGGTTACTACAAAAGAAGGAAGTACAACAGATATCTGTGAAGGAGTACAGGCATGGGTATCTGGAGTAAGTTATGCTGTTGGAGATCGAGTAATTTACAGGAGTTATGTTTATGAAAGAACTGCCAACGGATGGATAAGGCTCGGGAGATGTGATGCTAATCTTTGTGAAGGAGTAGATGCTTGGGTATCCGGAGTACGTTATAATATAGGAGATCGAGTAGTATATAGAGGTAATCTATGGGAACGTGGTGCAAGAAGATGGAGATTTGTTTCGTCTTGTAGTGAACAAGCGAACAAATTTGAATCAGTTGCTCCGCCACAAAAGATGAGTGTGTATCCTAATCCGATAAGCGGAAATGTACTAAATATTGTTTTCAATCCTTCTCAAGAAGCAACCTATAGTATTTATAATTTATTAGGAAAAATAGTGTCTAGTGGTTATTTTAAGTCTTCTGTACAGATAGATCATTTGCAAACAGGAACATATATCCTCAAAGTTACTTCTGATAAAACACAACATGTTACTCGATTTGTAAAAGAATAGAGAAAGATGAAAAACTAAAAAAATAGACTTTTATACTTAGATTAGTCTACAGAATTTAAAAACAGCTATAGTTAAATGGTCGCTATAGCTGTTTTTTTTGAATTCATTTTTCAACTTTTGTATTGTGTGGTATATTATATAAGGTTGTGATTAATTTATTTTCTGTAATAAAGGGTTAAATGCTTTTGAAGCAACAATTACGTTATCTCCCACAGCTATTGCTTTAATATCATCTTCTTCAGCAACTATTTTCACAAAATTTGAGCCTATCAAAATAGTAACAATATAAATTATATCTTCTTTTTCAATTTGAATTATTTCTCCCGAAAACTGAAATTTTCCACTTACTTGCTTCGTAGTAAATACTTCAATAGGTTTTCCTTGTTTGATTATTTTTCCATTTTCAATACTAAATACAGTATCAGACATTTTTATGACTTCGCCTATCTCATGGCTTATTAGTATAGTAGTTAAATTAAATTGTTTATGTACTTTAAGAATATAGTCTTGTAGTTTTGTACGCATTTTTATATCTAGTGCAGAAAGAGGCTCATCCAGCATTAAGATTTCTGGTGTTCTTACCAATGCTCTTGCTAAGGCTACTCTTTGTTTTTGTCCTCCTGAAAGATTTATGGGTTTTCGATCTTGTAGATCACCTAATTCGATAATATCTATGAGTTCATTAACAATTTCCTTGTTTTGGCCTTTCTCTAATGCAAAAAGGAGATTTTCTTTTACAGTCATATTAGGAAACAAGGCATAATCCTGAAACACAAACCCAATTTTTCGTTGTTGAGGTTTTAGGCAAATTCCCTTTTTGGTATCAAGCCATGTTTTTTGATTCACAGTAATTAGCCCTGCATCTGTTTGTAGTAATCCGGCAATCATTCTAAGTATAGAAGTTTTACCCGCTCCGGATTCTCCATATAATGTAACTAATTGACCTGGCTCGATATTGATGTTAACATCAAGTTGCATTGCTCCATTTGCTGCCGTTAATTCTTTTTGCAAAGCTATATGTATCATTTCCAGAATCGTTTTAAATATCCACCATTAACCAGATATACCAGTAATAAGATGCTAAATGTAATTGCAAATAATATAAGCGAATACCAATTTGCTACATCATAATTAAGAGCCTCTACTTCATCATAAATAGCAATAGAGGCCACTTTTGTTTTTCCTGGCATATTACCACCGATCATTAATACAACGCCAAATTCACCAATGGTATGAGCAAAAGCTAATACAACTCCCGTGAGTAATGATGGTTTTATATTGGGAAGTAATACTTTGAAAAGAGTTGTGATTTTAGACTTTCCTAATACGTAGGATGCTTCTGTTATTGATGAAGGTAAATTCGAAAATCCAGCTTGAATGGGGTGCACCATGAATGGTAAACTATAAATAACCGATGCAAGAACAAGTCCTTTGAATGAAAAAATAAGTTGTATCCCAAGATATTCGTTTAACCAACTTCCAAAAGCATTTGCAGGACTAAAAGCAACTAGCATATAAAACCCTAAAACGGTTGGAGGTAAAACCAAAGGCATACTTACCAGAGTTTCTATGAATGGTTTTACTCTAGATTTTGTATGAGCAAGCCAATAGGATAGGGGGACAGAAATAACCAATAACAAAAGCGTGGTAACTAATGCCAGTTTAAACGTTAATACTAAAGGTTGCCAATCCATCATTCTGATAACATTATTTCGGTGGTTTTAATCAGGGCTGTGATTTTTTCACCAATTTCTAATTGTAATTGATCCGCAGCATCAGAAGTAATGATAGCAGTTAGATGCCCAATGGTAGAATCAATAGTTAACGTACTTAATAATGTTCCTTTTTTTATATTAATAATCTCTCCGATAGCTTTATTCTGTATACTTAAAGAGTGCTCTATTCCTTTTCCAACAATTACCTCTGTTTCTTTAAAAATCATTTTAATATGATTTCCTTGTTTTAAATAGGAAGCCGTATCGGGGGTTTCTATTATAATAGTATTAAAACTAATAGTTCCAACATGAACAGTTACCAATGATAAACTACCATTAGTTTTTATAGACGTTATTTCTCCCTGTAGGACATTCATAGATCAATTTTCTTTTGTTGAATAACCAAAATTTTCGAGAATTTTTCTTGCGTCTGCAGAAGATAAAAAGGTATAGAACTTTTCTGCATCCTCATGATTCTTTTGGTTAAGAATAACAACTCCTTGAGCGATTTCAGAGTAATCAGTGTCTTCGAGATCAATCCAATTGCCTTTATTACTCATTTCTAGAGATAAAACTACGGATTTTGAAGTAAAACCAATTTCTGCCGATTTTGAAATAATAAACTGATTGGTTTGTAAGATGCTTTCTCCGTATACCAGTTTGTCTTTTACGTTTTCATAAAGGTTATGTCGTTTTAAAATCTCTATTGTAGCTAGGCCATAAGGAGCCATTTTAGGATTTGCAAGTGCAATATGGTGTATCTTCGAATTCTTAAGAATTTCTAGAGATGGATTAATAGTATCAATCATTGACCACATAACCAATTTTCCGTAGCCATATGTTTTTGGTGCTTTGGTAGCAAAACCTGTATCAAATAATTCTTTTGGATATTTCATATCGGCAGAAACAAAAATATCAAAAGGAGCACCTTCTTTAATTTGCGCAGTTAATTTTCCCGATGAGCTTATAATAAGATCACAAGTAATACCTGTTTGATTTGTAAAAGTCTTGGATAGCTCTTTTATTGCAAATTGCATATTTGCAGCGACAGCAATAGTTAATTTTCTCTCTTCTTTTTGCTGGCATGCTGTTATCAAATATATGAGGAGTATGAATATTGCTTTTTTCATTTTTTGTAATTGTTCTCCTGTATTACTTTTTTTGTAAAGATAACAACTCAAAAAGCAACCACGTATAGAGATGGAGTACAATAGGTAACTTTTTTATCTAAAAACAATTTTTAATGACACGAACCAAGATGTGATGGTATTTTATTCTTCTAAAAAACGATCAAATGTAAATTTGGCTGCGAAGCGATTATTCGTGTATATAGCTGTAAACTCAATATTATTGAGGTTGACTAAGTGGATAAGTAGGATCCAAAAGTTTAAACCCTAAATCGCTAAAGTGACGACTTCCGTTAACAAGAACAACAACACCGATTTGATCTTCAAGGTTAAATCCCGCAAAACTCACAAAACCATTAGTACCTCCTTTATGGTAGTGAATCGTTTTTCCTGATTCTTTTCTTTTTAAAATAGACCAACCCAATCCCATTATTTTATCACCATCAGAAAACCGTTCTTTATGTGTTAACTTTAGGGCTTTATCCAAATTTGAAGGATACATGCCAAGTTGAGCTTCGAGAAACCGTACCATATCCTTTGTTGTTACTTTTAACCCTCCCATAGCAGGAAATTTGCCTAAATCTACTTCATCAATTTGTTTCCCGTTTCTATACCCGCTAACTAACCTATTTCTTTTTTTATCAGGAACAACAAAATGGGTGTCTTTCATATTAAGAACAGTTGTAATTCTATCGTTAATTAAGGATTCGTAACTTGTTTTCATTTTGGTCTCAATAGCATGTTCAAGAACTAGATATGCGAGATTAGAATAAAGGTAAGAACTTGTTTTAGAATCAATCTTATAACTTGATAAGAACTCGTTTAAGTCATCTACAGAATAATCTTTATATCGGTTACTGTCACTTGTAGTCGTATTAGATGGATTACGAGGAAGTCCAGATGTATGAGTTACCAAGTTTTCTAAAGAGATTTTTCTAGTGCTATTAGCCAATACCTTTTTAAAAACTGGAAGATAGATTTCGATTGGATCATGGATATTGATTTCTTTTTTTAATTCTAAATCAGCAAGAAGTGCGGTTGTAAATGGTTTGGTTATAGATGCAATTTCAAAAAATGAATTTTCATCTGGGGTATTAGTATCTGATAATGACATTTGGCCAAAACCATAGTAATGGGTTCCGGTTTTGTCTACAATGCCAATTACAGTACCTAGATGATAACCGTTATCAATTCTTTTTTGAGTCTGTACCCTAATGTCTTTTGGTAACTTTTGTGCATTAGTTGATGCACAACTTATAAAGATAATACCTGAAATAAACGATACTAAATATTTTAATTTTATCATTATAATTTCCTTTTTTAGAAAGTTTAAAAGACAAGTTTATGCTAATGGTTGGACATAAAATAGAATGAAATTTGCCTTATTGTGCCTACTATAGTTTTTAACATGATTGTGATTAGACAAACTGTAAAAATAAAGCTGCTATCCTTTTATAGTTTCGGTGTATACATTTGGGTTAAATTTCTCCATATAAATTTCGGGTTTAGGAAGTTTTGTAAATCCGTACTTTTCGTAAAGCCATTTGGCAGTACTTGTTAACAAAATCCAACGTCTTAAATTTTGTAAATTAGGATGTCTCATGATGGTTTCCATTAGCCATTTACTTAATCCTAATTTTCTATACTCTTTGAGGATAAAAATATCTCCTAAATAAGCAATAGTTGCATAGTCAGAAATCACTCTTGCAAATCCAATCTGCTTTTCATTATGATATAATCCAAAATTAAGAGAATTCTCTATTGATACTTTTACTACATCATATGAAATACCATCACTCCATCCTGATTCATTTGTTAGAAAATTATATATCAATAAAACATCTAACTTGTTCTTATCTGTTGAGATGCTATAGTTTTCCTTAGATACTTCCATATTTTTAGTTGATAGAATCCATTACTTTTGAGGATACAAAGTACCAAAATTAAACAGAAAATAGCGATTTAAGTGTTAGTTTAAACCGCTATTGTTAGTGTATCATTATCAAAATGAATTTACCATTTCATTTCACCTTTTGCGACTTTGGCACCTAATTGAAGTGCAATACCTAAGCCTGCATTGGGATACAGTTTTTGCATGGCAGCAATAAGCTCTTCAGAGTTTTTTGATTTTACTTCTTCTTTCTGATAAGCAATCAAATAATTTTTAGAATAGGTAATAGCATTACGATTTAGATTACTGTTGTCTAAGGCATGAGCAGAAACAACAATTTCTGGGTTAAGGTGTTCCATTTCTTCTAAAACCGATAACCAGGCAACACGTTTTTCTGTAGTGCTCGCATCTGCTATCCATAGATGTAAATTGTCATATACATTCACACCTCCTACAATTGCTTTTAGAGATGGGATCCAGACAAATGTTCTTTCTGGAGTAGGGCCATTAAGACCTTTTATTTCAATAGAATGCCCTTCGAGATCTATCGTATTTCCCTCTAATACTTGTGGGAAAACAACTTTTTTTGTTCCATTACTCCCTAGTTTTGGTCCCCAAATCTGTAACTTTTTCTCATACGTTTTTTTGATGTGAGATAGCGTATGTTTACTGGTATAAATAGTTGCATCTGGGAAGGAATTTTTAAATACTTCTAACCCAAAATAATAATCAGGATCTCCATGACTTATATAAATGGTTGTAAGGTTTTTACCACTTTTTAGGATTTCTGCAACTACGTTATGTGCATCAGAAAGTGTGAATTGCGCATCGATAAGAACTGCGTCTTTTTCTCCATAAATTAGAACAGAAGCGATGTGAAAACTGTTTTCGTCTGCCCGATATACTTTGTATTCTAGGTTTTGTGCTGTACTACTCATTGTTATTGAAATTAATAGTATTGTTATTAAAAAATTGATTTTGTTCATTTTAATGTTCTTTTAAATGATGGTACAAAGTTGCATGCATCCATTGTTAAAAACATTGAACTAGTTCAATAACTATAAGTATCTTGATTATTTTTTTGAAGCGACCTTCCTTCTAATTTTACTTACAAATTCATGTGAAATTCCTAAATAGGCGGCAATCTGTAAATTGGTAAGTTTTTGTGCTATTTTTGGATAGGTCTTCATAAAATGCAGATAGCGTTCATCTGCTGTATAACAATGATTTCGTATCAACCTTCTTTGTAAAGAAACCAAGGTTTTTTGTGTCATTATACGAAATAGCTTTTCTACTTTAGGCATTTGTTGATACAGTTGTTCTTTGTCTTTTTTATTGATCAGAAGAACTTCGCTATCCTCTAAGGATTGAATAGATAAAAGAGCAGGGGCTTGATTTGTAAAACTATCTATATCGGTTACCCACCAATCTTCGACAGCAAAATATAAAACATTTTCATGGCCATCATTATCTATAGTATACACACGAAAACAACCTTTGGTTACAAAACCTTCAAATCGACATACATCACCTTGTCTAAGTAAATATTCTTTTTTAGAAATTGTCTTAGGATAAAAGAAAGAACCATAGGTTTCAAATTCTGCATCAGAAAATTGAATGTGCTTATCTATATTTTCTTTAAGAAGAGTATATGGCATTTTTTATTTCTTATTTTCTGGTAATGTCTTAAATAAATTATTTTTAATACTGCTGGTTAAATAAGATACAAACTAATTTTTAAACCCGGTAGTAAACAGGTTTCTTGCCCCTTTTATACCACATTTTTGATACGCATGATACGTTTGAGCTGCTCTCTCTTCAATTTGTTTGCCTGTTTCATCTTTGATCCAACCATCGATTGCAGATTTTAATGTATATGCTTCTGGAGCCATTAAATGTGTGGTCCACAAAATTGGATTTGCTTTTGCTCGAGATATTTCTTTTGAAAAGTAATTTTGACTATAACATGCTAAAACGATAACATCTCTTTTTTTAATCACTTCTTTCTTGTATGAAATATCTACGTTAAATTCCATTAAACCATCATGGCCGATATATGAAAGCAAATCGGCATCTCCGCCAAATCTTAATGTTTCCGAGCCTACATCAATCGAAATAGGGTTTTGAGAATTAGATGCCTCTAGGAAATCTTCAATACAGGTTTGGATTTTTGCACCGTCATATGCATCGGCTAATAAATAGATTTTTTTGGTGCTATGTTTAAATAAAACTCTATCTAATACTATTGTATTGTCCGTTTCAAAATCTTTTATCAACTTCCAGTCCTTTGCTTTAAACTTAAAGAAAGATTTTACCCCATAACCGGCGCCCCAGTATAAATTATGTTTCGGATCTTTTCCGTTTCCCAATTTTGCTGGTACAGGAACAATTCCTTGATTCTCATTATCACACAAAGCTACATATACATGAATGGTTTTTGTCTGACTATACCCTTTATGGCATAGAAACGAGATCAATATCAAGAGGAATATTTTATTCATGATTGCTGATATTTGTTTTTTATTCATTGAATTTACAAACAAATTTCTTGTGAGTATTTATAAAACCTTGGTTTTTGTAAAAGCTATGAGCATTTTCTCTCTTAATATTTGAAGTAACTTCTAGCTGAATAATTTCTTTTTCTCTGGCGATCTTTTTGAGTTGATTTATTAATTTATGTCCAATTCCTAAACCACGACAGCTTTCTGTTACAAACATTTCCTGAATTTCGCCAACCAATCCATTATGATGAAGCAAATTTTGAACATGACAACTTAAAAAGCCGGAAATTTCATTTTCAACTACGGCTATAAGATATATGTTATGGTGATTCTTTATGTTTTCGAAAAAAATCTGTTCTTGTTTTTCTTTTTCGAAGGTTTGATTTTCTAATATTTCGATAAAATGATGAATAGACAAGAAATCAGAATCTTTGGCTTTTCTTATTTCTACTTTTTTGTTATGCATATACAGAATATTAGATAGAAGAAAATATATGGGACTTTATACTAGATATACATAGTTTTTATAGATGCCAGGGTTTTTTGAAAAAGAGAGGAGTCTGATGTGGCTTTGGATACAATTAAACTTCCTTGGATTAAAATTAAGGTTTGCTCTGCTTTACTCTTTGCATCACTTTCTGATAAACCAAATGCAATTCCTAAAGTATTAAAACCTGTAATCCATTGACTCATAATTTGACTTAATTGTTGTCCAAATAATTCGAGATTCGAATCCATTGTTAATGCTCTTAAAATACAAGTCTTTTGGCCTCCTCCATAAAGATCATCTATGTTTATGAGTACTTTTTCAAGCCTTTCGACTGGCTTCATGTTGGTATCAGACAAAAGAGAAAGAATGTTATCAGCTGCCCATTTTTCTACATAATCCAGAACGACAGAGGTAATTTCTTTTTTTCCATTGGGGAAACGATGATATAAACTTGCTTTCCGTAGACCTGATGAACCAGCCAGCTCATTAAGGCTTGAGCCGTCATAGCCTTTAGAGCGAATAACAGACATTAAGCCTTCTAATAAATCCTGATCATTTACTTTTTGTGGTCTCATAGGGCTAATGTACAAATAAAAAATATTTTACCAAACGTTCGGTAATGTGTGTTTGATTGCAATATAAAACTATATTATTTTATGTCGAAATCTTTTGTTCTATCACTTTGAGAAATATTTTTAGTTATTTTTCAAATTTTCAAAATCCGTGTTGTCAATTATTATTTCTACCAATTCTTCTAGTTGATCATCCTCTTTGATGTAAATTTTTAAGACCCAATTTGATTCATATCATTTAGTTCCTGATTTCTTTTTTGCATGCTGTAAATTTTCTTTAAATAGTTTTACGCTATGATGATTTGTTTTTTCTCCTAATTCAATTGCTTTTGAATAAGAAGTAATTGCTTCATTATAACTTTCACACACTAAAAAACCTTCACCCAAGCTATCCCATACATTTGGTGAATTAGGATATCGTTTTGTATTTTCTTTAAAAAACTCAATTGCTAATTCACAATTATCATCAAGAAATTTATAACCTAGTCTATTTATAGAATTCTCAGTAGGGTTATAATTTTTTAAAAAAGACTGTTTTATACTATCTGCAATTCTCTGGTTCCCATTTTGATAATAGAGATACATAATATGTCCAACAGAAGTTTCTGATGGTAACACTTTATAGCCACATAACTCAGATAGTTTTTCAAAATAACTATTCAATGCTTTAATACCTCCATTTTTTTTAAATTCATCTAAAGAACTTCTGTCTGGATACCCTTTCATTTTATAAACATCTTCAAGACCATGCGCTGTTAGATATAATTGATGTATTATCTCTCTGTCTTTAATTGGACTTACATTCGAGAGAAATATAATTGTTGTGCCATCATCAAATATGTTTATTGACGAGCGATGACCATGAAGAGCGCCACCATGAGTATACATTTTTATCTTGGTGTTTCTTTCTATCAGATCATCCCAATTGCGAATCCAGCCATAACAATAGCCATGCTTATTTGGGGTTAACATTTTCTTGGTATAGGCAGCAGATAATAATTTGTTTGTCCTAATTGCTTCGCTCCAAATAAATAAATCATCAACTGTAGAGTGTATCCCTCCGGTAGCATATATATTAGACTGATCTCTAAACGGTACATTATTAAAGTTTCCTCCATATTTCATAAAAATCATACGAAAAGTTTTATCTTCAATAAAAGAATAGCCTTTTGCAGTTTCATTTTTTATAAATTCATTAGTTTCATATCCGGTGTTTTTTAGGCCTAGAGGTTTTGTTATTTTTGTTTCAAGTAATTCTGAAAAGGATTTTTTTGAAACTTCTTCCAAAATAGCTCCTAAGAGCATATATCCTAAACTACTATAATAAAATGTTGTTCCCGGTTCATAGGCTAGTTTTACTTTTCCTACTAGTATTGCCAATTCCCTGGGGGTGTAAGCAGTAGATATAAAAGCATCTTGAGTTATTCCGGTTCTTAGGATGCCTTCATAATGTGGTAATCCAGAAGTATGTGATAACAATTGATGAATTGTTATCTTATTTCCTAATTCTTTTGGAAAATAAGATAAATGTGTTGATACAGAATCTTCTAATTTTATAGTACCTTCTTCGACCAGTTGCATTACTAACATCGCTGTAAACTGTTTGGTTACTGATCCAATTGGAAATTTGGTGTCTACAATGTTTGGTATATTTTGTTCTCGATCTTTTAGCCCATAAGCTTTTTTAAAGGTTATTTTTCCTTTTTTCGCAACCAGAATAACTCCATTAAAAGGACTACTAATTTTTTTTCTTCCATTTTCAGTATACTCCTGCATTAGTGCATCCAGTGATTTTGGAGAATTACTACATGAATTAAAAAAGAAGATTATAATTACTATAAATAATAGTATACGAATTGGTTTTTGTGATGATTGATGAATCATATTTGTTTCATTTTGATTATTCGAAACAAATGTATGGGCGCGAAAGAGGATGTATTATGTCAGAACTATGACATTCTTATGCCATTTATTGCTAACTATAAGAAATTAGGTATAAATGACATGGTAAGAATGTTTTTATTATTTAACTGAATGGTGTTTTTAGCGATGATAAAAACGTTAATTGCTAAACAGAATAAGTAAACGATTAGAGCGATGTAGAGTCCGTTGCCAGCATTTCCTGTGATAAGGTTATTAAGGAAAACGACTAACAAGAAGGAGGATACGGTAGCTACTGTCCAAATGATTTGAAAACTAATTATTTTACCTCCAAGGTGCTTTAAATCTTTTAATGTTCCGTTTAGTTTCCAGATCATAAGTGGAATTATGATATTACCTAATGGGATAATTAATGTCGCTAGAATAGATAAATTCATTTTTTTAAGAATAGATATTTCGTTGGTTAAATTCTGTATGTTGGGTTTTCTAATAGTTAAATTAGAAATATCTATATCTAGTTTTTTTGCTAGCGTTTGTAGAGTAAAAAGACGTGGTGTAACAGAACCTTTTTCAATTCGCTGTATGGTTCTTAGAGAAATATTTGACATTTCGGCTAATGCTTCTTGAGATAAACCTTTGGCCAAACGAGCTTCTTTAACTTTTTCTTTTACAGTTATTGTATCCATGGTGTTGTTTTAAGTCTTCTTATGTTCTTATATCAAAAACATAGGTTTTGAAGTGACTTTTTTTAATTCTAAGCAGTTTAATTTAAGGCTTATCTGATGTTCGTTCAAATATTTTTTGTTCTTTTTTCTCAATAAAATTCTGATTTAGATAAAACCCATGAGTAGATTTTCTTTTTACGTTACATCTTACCCTAATAGTTTTATAATCATTAACGTGATTTTCTAGATGCCTGATCAAAGTACTAGCGATTCTATTCCTTCTGTATTCTTTTCTAACGATAAGCCCTCCGATTTCCAAAAAAGGGGAAGATGTTAATCTAATCGAAATAAACCCATGTATATATCCAATAACTATCGTATTTAAGACAGCGACAAATGCAAAATGATCGTTATTAGAATTTATTGAGGTGATCTGTTTTAAAATTAGAGATTCATCAATTTGATAGCCAAGTTGTACAGAAAGTTCAGCTATTGAAAATGCATCAGATTTTTGTAGTTCCCTTATTTTAATTTCTTCAGACATATTGTTTATAAAAACGGTTATTTTTTTTGAAGAAACTCTCCAAGTCTATCAAAAACAGAACCCCAACCATTCATGATACCCATTTTTGTTTGTTGCTCACAATATTCTTCTGTTGGATGTATCACATTAAAAGTAAAATTAGTTTTATCTCCATTTTCCTCAAATAAAGCTTGTATTTCAACCCCTTCTGTCATGGGTTTGAAGTTTGCAGAAGAGCATATTTTTTCTAGTTCAACAATCTCTAAATACACCCCATCAGAAATGAATTCGTTTCCGTCTGGCATTTGCATAGCGTATTTCCACTTACCACCAACCCTAAAGTCATGTTCAATTACTTTTGTGTTCATTCCTTTTGGCCCCCACCATTGAGCAATATGTTCGGAGTGAGTCCAGGCTTCCCAAACCAATTTTATAGGCGCATTAAAAGTTCTTTTTAAAGTTACGGTTCGATTGTTTGCTTCACTTTGATTACTCATTTTTTTTATTTTTTGTTTGTAATTTGGTTAAATAATTTTCGAAAGAATCGAGTCTGTCTTCCCACAGATTTCGATATTGTTCTATCCATAAGAAAGCGGGGATAAGGTTTTTAGGTTGGATATGGCAAAATCGCTCCCTACCTTGTTTGTTAATAGTTATTATTCCACATTCCTTCAGGATTTTTAAATGTTTTGAAATTGCAGGACGGCTAACATCAAATTTTTGGGCTACCGTATTTACGGTTAATGTTTCGTCTGCCAGTAACTCTATAATTTCTCTTCTAACAGGGTCCGCTATTGCTTGAAAGACATCTCTTCTCATAATTTTAAGTAACCGATTGGTTACAAATATATATGTAATCATTCGGTTACGCAATTTTTTTGTAAGAAATTGTAATTAATCAATAGAATTTGCTACGAGAAGGAGGTAGTCAAAACCATAAAATTGTGCATACATCTTTTTTCGATTTTTCTCAAGAAGTTAGCAATTTCTATTCATCCATTCTTTAAAATCAACATACCCTAGTATATGATTAGGAATTGGATGTTCTTCAAGTTGTTCGTTAAGTATTGCAAAAGCTTTTCTTTTCTCTATAACATCATATTCGACAGTTTTTGACAAAAACTTTAAGATGTTTTTTTCATAGAAAACTATGTTTTTTTGTTTTTTAAGATGCTTTTTCATAGAATTTATCAAATATCTTAATGTAAACCCATTACTAAGTTCATAGTGAACCAATAGGTTTAACCAATAAGTATAAGTGATTAGATCTTTTCGATCTTTTTTAGTTTGATGATTAAGGATGTCATTGATCCATTGTAATGCTTTTTTATTATCTTTTTTTAAGAAGTAAATATTCGCAAACTGAAAACGAAAAGATAGCCAATAATTATTTGGAACAAGGCTTTCATGAAGCTCAATAAAATTTTGAATTTCATCAATGATTTCGTGAGTAGTATGTAGCTCTTTTAGGTTCCTGTGAATTTCAAGTTCTATGTTATAGAGTCTTAGTTTTTCTTTAATCAAAGCTGCAGAGATAGTCCCAACAGCAAGTGCTTTTTGTTTTAACAATAAGATTCTTACAAAAGCCTCTTTATATTGTTTTTTATACACAAGAAAACCAAGAAGGTTATTATTTACAGAAAAATACATAGCAAAGTATTCTTTTAGTAATTCAGGATTTTGTTCCCATTCTTTGATGAGGTCTTCTAGAGTTTGTTTTGCTTTATCGGTATGCTTGGCAAGGAGTTGTTTTCTGTATTTATGCAGTGTTTTAAGGGTTTTGTTTTGTAACGAAACACTTTTTTTGTGTGATAATGAGAATTGAGTGGGGTCTATATTGGCCAATAAAAGACTGATATATTCATTTGTAGATTCGAGTGTTTCTTTTTGTTTTTGAATAATAGTTTTAAATGTCTCAAAATCCTGGGGATGTAATGCTTGATGTACTTTTCTTTTCCAATCCTGGATATGAAAAAGTAAAACATCCTGTTGAAAGTTTTTTGCTTTTTTTTCGGCTCTGCTTAATTCGCTTAAACAGATGGTGTACTGACCTTTATGAAATAGGATTTCTACATTGCGAATAATGTCTATAAGCTCTGCGTTTTTTGAAATTCGAGAATGATAATTCCTTAACGATTGAAGAATGCGTTGCTTTAAATAATTTTTTATTGTAGTTAATTGTGTTACAAATGCTTTGTCTTTGAAAAGAGCTTTAATTTGAGCTTCATTATATTCTTTTTGAGCTTCTATTGCATCAAAAAGATTTAAGTATTCTGAAGACTCATTTCCTTGTGCGCTTAATTTAAAATATCGCTTTTCACTTTTGGATAATGATTGAATCAGGTAAAATAACTCTTCGTTTTTTTTCATTTTAGAAACCTATGTTTTTGTAAAAATATAATTTTTTTGACACATAGGATCACTTACCTTTGAGATATTAGAAACCAATAAATTATAATATCATGTCAAATGCAATTAGCTGGTTTGAGATACCAAGCACTAATTTTGAAAGAGCAATACAATTTTATAATGTGCTTTTAGAAGCCGAACTGCAACCTATGGAGATGGATTTTAAAATGGCTTTTTTTCCATATAAGGATGGAGGTGTAGGAGGTTGTATTACCCATGGTAATGGTAATAAACCTTCACAAGAAGGTACATTTGCTTATCTTAATGGTGGTGATGATTTATCTATTCCTTTGGCTCGAGTAGAAAAAGCAGGAGGGAAGATTTTGATGCCGAAAACTTCACTGGGAGAAAATGGATATATGGCGATTTTCCTGGATACCGAAGGAAATAGAGTGGCTTTTCATTCTATGAAGTAGCCTTTCGTATCTCTTGTCATATTAAACAATGTGAAAAGGTTGAATATGACAAGAGATATCTATTCTGTGTTTTTTTACTAATTTTAATTATTGCATTGATGCACTATTTTACAGAAGATTTTGTGGCCTTTTTTAAAGAGTTGGCAAAGAATAATCATAAAGACTGGTTTCATGAAAACAAAAAAAGATATGAAGCTAGCGTGAAAAAACCTTTTGAGGTATTTGTTGATACTATGATAAGGGAAATACAAAAATTAGATCCTGCACTCCAGGTTGAATCTAAGAATTGTGTACTTAGGATTAATAGAGATATTCGTTTCTCTAAGGGCAAATCTCCCTATAATTTATATTATACTGCTTTCATTTCAAATGGAGGGCGTAAAGATAAAAGCATCCCGGGTATATTTTTACGATTTTCGCCAGAAATGGTAGGTATTATGGGTGGATGTTTTGGCCCATCGAAAGAACAATTGCATAAAATAAGAACTACGATTAGTAAATCACCTAATGTATTTAGAAATTTATTAGAGGAGAAAAGTTTTGTACAGAAATTTGGAGAAATTAGAGGCGAAACAATGAAACGTATTCCCAAAGAATGGCAAGACACATGTAAAAAAGAACCATTAATTGCTAATAAACAGTTCTACTTTGTTGGAGAAGAAGCTCCGGGTTTGATTTGTAGTGATGTTTTGGTCGAAGAAATGATGGCATATTGGCAAACGATGCGTCCTGTAAATGAATATTTATTAAAAGCAATTCAATAATTATGGCGTACAATGAATTTATAGCAGATCGTATTCGGCAGATTTTTAGAGAACAAAAGGCAGATTTTTATGAAAAGAAAATGATGGGAGGGTTATGCTTTATGGTCGATAATAAAATGTGTTGCGGAATCCATTTTAGTAAGAAAAAGGAAATGGATTTACTAATGGCACGAATAGGAATAGATGCAACCGAAGAAGCTATGAAAAAAGAAGGGTGCCAGCCCATGGACTTTACCGGTAGACCCATGAAAGGTTTTGTTTTTGTTACCCCAGATGGTTTTGATCTGGATGAAGATCTCGAGTATTGGGTGCAATTATGTTTGGATTTTAATCCTTTTGCAAAGAGTAGCAAAAAGAGATAAAATCAACCAAGATCACTTAAATTAATTGTGTGTCTGGCTATTATGCCAGGCCTTAATATCTTAAAAAAGTAATTGTTACATTTGGATGGTTGTATCATATCCGGACTAATGATTTTTTTTAAAAGACTTTTATCAGAACCCTTATTTTTTTCTATAGGATTATCTGTTTTCTTAATGATTGGAATGTTTGCTCAGGAAAATAATGTTCCAGTATTTGATACTCTTGTTGGTAAATCCTCTAAAGAACTGGGGAGGTTTATAAAGACATCTACGCCAGAAGAGGCAAAAATTTACGAACTAGCACTTTCTAATCTCAAAAATCAGGATAGCGCCAAGACCAATGAGTATTATTATATCGCACTTTCTTTTTACAATACGGGAAACTATGAAAGAAGTGCATATTATTTTAGCCATGCAGCAAAAGCGGCAAAACAAGCTAATTACGAGCTGTTTTTATGTGCTATTTATTTAAAACTTGGCAATTCTTATCTCAAGGATTGGAAAAACCAAAAAGCGTTAGACTCCTATTACAAGGCTTTGGAAATTGCACAAAAGAATAGAAATATTAAATATGAGATTGTTGCAAATTCAGGGATTACTATGATTCGTAGAAGAATGAAGCAATTAGATAAGGCTTTAGAAGTTTGTAAGCATTCCTTAAAACTTGCAGAGAACTCTTCTTTTAAAAATGGTAAAAATCATGTCAATCTAATCACTATTATTAGTGAAATATACATGGATCAAAAGAAATATGATTCTGTACTTTATTACGCAGAAATAGGAATTAGACTTAGCGAGCCTATAAATTATCATATCGGAACTATTGATTTAAACACTAAAAAAGGAGCAGTGTTTTTTCATAGAAACGATTTGCCTAAGGCATTTGAGTATTTACACCTGGTAGAAGATATTGTACATACTCGTAAGATTAAGCAAAAAAAATCTATAATGAATCTTCATTATTTTCTTGCCCGTTGTTATTATAAACAAGGAGCATACAGAAAGGCAATTGCATCTTTGGATCGTATATTAAACTTGTTAGAAAAAAAAGATTCAAGAAATGATAGAGTTTTGGAAGCATATCGATTATTAGCATACTGTAATGAGGCTATCGGAAATGAGAGAAAGTCTAAATACTGGCTTAATAAACATACGATACTTCAGGCTCAATTTCAGGAAGAAAAAGATAAGACTGTTAATAAAATATACAATAAGGATACTCAAGAGTTAGGAGAAACTATAAAGGAACTCGAGAATAGACAACAAAAAGAAGTAAGATATAGTATAATTGTAGTATTGATATTGTTAATATCGTTGATAGTAGTTGGAGGATTGTTTTACAGGAAACAAAAAATAAATAAAACTATTTTTAACAATTTGATGGATAAAATATCCAATCTGGAATCTGAGCGCAGAACAGAAATAATGGGGGCCAAAGATAATACTAAGGAGATTATAATTGATGATGATAAAATCAATAATGTGTTAAAGGGATTGGGTAGATTAGAGGACCAGGAATATTTTTTGAAATCTGATTGTAGTCTAAGTACAATGGCTAAAAAAGTAAAAACTAATACTACATACCTTTCAAAAATTATCAAAATACATAAAGGAAAAAACTTTAATGATTATATCAATGATTTAAGGATAGAATATGTATTAAAAAGATTGAAAAATGACAAGAAGCTTAGATCTTTTTCGATTAAATCAATTGCTTCAGAAATAGGATATAAAAGTGATAATTCTTTTACAAAACACTTTAAATCCAAAACAGGTTTAAACCCTTCTTATTATATTAAAAAAATCGAAAACTTAGGATAGTATTTTCATGAATAAGTAGCTTCTAATTCCTACCGCAATTTATTTAAATTGAGGCTAACAAATTATGATCGATGTTATATAGAAAGTATATTATTTTATAAATATTAAACTAATATGATCATGAAAAAACATCAAAACAAAAGGATGGACCTTAAAAAAATTACTATTACCAGAATTAACCACAGTGCAATGAGAATGGTAAAAGGCGGAGAATGTGAGGTTACAGATGATGATACAGGAACTCATGAGAGTCTTTGCGTTTGTCAAAGCGGGCGTGACGTATTTTAGATTTACCTTTTTTAACTAGTCTAAATTTTTTAGGTTTTATAGGTTGCTGCGAGTGTTTTCTTGCTCCTCATTTTATCTAATATACGGGAGTTATGTTTTTCTCTCTCTTTGTTAGATTATACCTTAGAGTAGAAAGTCAAAGTGTTGTTAACGATAATATTTTGATATAGGGGGAAGCCGAAAACCTTTTAATAGAGTAGGTAAGTTTTATAATTCAATTTAAATCTAATAAATTATGTTATCAAAAATTCTAAGTTTAAAAGATGTTCAGCAATTAAACAAAAAACAACAAGAAACTATTAATGGAGGGATACAACATCCTGTTGGATGTAGAACAAGAAGGGATTGTTTCCAAGCCATTGGGGAATGGGATTGGTATTGCTCTATATCGCCATATGGTGGTTATGGGACTTGCATGCCGTACTAAAGATTATGTTGTAATAAATATGATTCTTTGAAATTTAAAAGACTGTCTGAAAGGACAGTCTTTTTTGTTGAATATTTTTTAAGATGTTTGCAAACCTGTAGAGAGTTCTTTTAAGGATTATACAGGTTAAATATGTAAGAAGTGCTATTAGTTTTGTCATCAAAATAGAATGTTCTTTTTCCT
The DNA here is from genome assembly GCF_000520975.1 of Aquimarina megaterium XH134. Taxonomy (GTDB): domain Bacteria; phylum Bacteroidota; class Bacteroidia; order Flavobacteriales; family Flavobacteriaceae; genus Aquimarina; species Aquimarina megaterium. Next base: position 205,492 of record NZ_JACB01000029.1, on the reverse strand, counting down.
TGTTAATATGTCAAGGATGTAGTATTTTAAAAATCTCACAATGTATAAGGTTATGATTACTACTCTAGCGGGATATGTTAGAAATTATATTGATATTTCTGATGAAGAAATAGAACTGTTTTATCAACATCTTAAGGTAAGAAAGTTCAAAAAGAAAGAATATATATTAGAAGAAGGAAAAATCTGTATAGCAAGATATTTTATCGTAAAAGGATGTGTACGATCATACTATATTGATGAAAAAGGAATCGAACGAATTCTTGATTTTGCAATTGATAAATGGTGGTTTACAAATTATAATAGCTTAATTAATCAAAGTCCTTCAGAAAATTTTATTCAAACTATTGAAGATTCAGTAGTATTAGAACTACATCAAGATTCTTTTGAAGAACTGTCTGCTAAACTTCCTAAAATTGATAGATTATTTAGAATAATCACCGAAAAAACCCACATTGCTCATATCAATAAAACAAAGTATACTCGTAGTCTTTCTGGAGAGCATCTATACAAGCAATTTGTGTTAAGCAATCCGAAGTTTTCACAAAGAGTTCCCCAGTATATGATCGCTTCTTATTTGGGGTTATCACCAGAGTTTGTGAGTAAGGTAAAAGCAAAATATCGTTAATCGGGTTTAAGCAAACCCGATTTATGGTCATTATGTATCTATAAAATCATCTCTTTTTATCTCGTAACATTTGCCTAATACTACGTATAGCATTATCTGCATCTGATGTGCTAAACTCTCCTCCTACCTCTTCGATCATAACATTTTCAGAAAGTCTGACCTCTATCCTAGAACTCCCCGAGGTTGTTAATATGAATTTTTCTGAAACATTATATTGATAAATTGTACCATTATTGATTAGTTTTCCTATAAGTGGGATTTCATTTACAACTTTCTCACCAAAAGTAAATTCTTCGTGAGTTACTGATTCTGATTTGGTTTCTATAGAAACTACATCTGTATAAAAATAAGATGAGGTAGATTCATTTAAAGGATTTTCCGTTATGGGGTCAAATACACATTGATAAAATACGATTTCATGTTGTGTAAAGTTGATGATCGTTACTCCTATTGGGATGTATCTGATAAAATTGTCCTTACCTTTTTTTAATTTAAATTCGGCTCCGCCAATATTATACATTTTTGGTCCTGTAATACGACGCGGAGTTCTTAAACAATCATTTTTGTCTAAAAGTGTTTTGGTCAACGCTCTGTCGAATAATTTACTAATTGATTGGTTGAGAAGGTTATCAAACTCATTATCCGAGATCTTAGAGGTTAAAATAGATTTTGAGAAATATTGTTTAATTTTTTTTCCATTTGAAGTCATGTGAAGATTATTTATGTTGGTTTTCAATTTTTAAAATAGTTATCTTTTGATAACCCACCTAATGAAGAAAATAAACGCTCCAGCTCATTGGGTTCTTCTTTTGTTATCATTGGTAAATCATTAGAAGAATTGTCTGGATCATCGAGTCCGCTTCGTCTAAAATAATCTTGAGTGATAAGGTATTTTAGACAATGATATTTTTCTTTCTTATTATTTATACGTATCGCCGTTTTTAGAGAAGTTTGTATTTCTTTGATTTCATTCATTTTTAATCTAAAAGGTCTCTTGCCTTTAAACATTGCCAAGGCCAGATTATAATGATATTCATCATCGATTGGATTGATCTTAATAGACTCTTTTATATACCTTATAGATTCTTCATATTGATTTTGGGAAAGTAATAGAACTCCTAACCAGAAAAGAGTTTTGTCATTAGAAGATTCTGATTTTGTTTGGGCTAAAAAGGATTTGGTATACTTAACAATTTCTTTTGGTGTTAAATTAGACAGTTTTTTATATGATAGCTTTTTATAATGTCTCTTTTCATCTGTACTGGATTTGTGTTTCTTTTTGTTTCCTCTACTAAGTATAAGTTCTTCTGCTCGATATTTCTCAAGGCCCCAGAAAGCTTTATTTTCTTTAATGAAGTTTTCGTAAGAAGAATAATCAATATACTGTGCCAAAATATCCAGATAAGATTTTAAGTAGGTGAATTTTTCTCCTTCTTTTTTATTATATCGATCTCTATAATTAACTATAGTGGTTCGGCCAATTTTTTCTTTTGTTTTTTCTTCCAGTCGCTCTATAAGTCTATTAATATCACGTTCTATATAATCTTTAAAAGACTTATTTGGAGTATGTTCTTTTGCAATAGCATCAAAAAAATATACAAATACATCAAACTGTGATTCTGATAAGGATTTAGCCATTTTAGTGAGTTAAAAATATTTCTTAAAGAATACTCTGTGTAAAGTGAAGTGAAAGTATTAAAAGTTAGGAAACCGCTTTTGCGGAAAACCACAATGATCAAAAATAATTGACTGTTAGAATGATACAATAGACATGGTGTTTGATTTACCCCATCTGATGATGTAAATCAATATTTTTTATAGAAAAGTTAAAGATTAAAAGAGTTTACTGTAGCCTAAAAACAGGTCAATTAAGAATATTTTTCAATAATTTTTTAAATAGTCGTCGGCCGATAATCGACCAATATTATCGACCGATTATGTTTTTCACCTTTGTATCGTAGTTGATTCTAGAAAACTACTTGTGAAGTTTAATAGGTTGAAAATAACTTAAGAGAAGAAGATATTTCCACCCTTATCAAAACTTCATTCTTCTCAAAAACTATCAAAGCGCTTTGATTTTATCAGACTGCCCGAATCCTCATAAAGATTCGGTAAGGAGAACCATAATGTTTAATCAAAAAATTTAATAAAATGAAAAATATAAAGAATATAATAAAATGTATAATAATTTGCTTGTTTTTAGGGTTAATCTTTATTTCTTGTGAAGAAAAAAATGACTTTACAGATGATATTTGTAATTATGAAACAGCTACCACAGAGGAAGGGACTGTAGAAGAGCAACCTGATGACGATGAATAAGTCGTCCTAAAAGATTGACAGATTTTAAATATTTAAATCACACCTGTGAAGCTTGCTTCACAGGTTTTTTTGTTGTGTATAAAGCTAGATGTTTTATAGTTTAAACTTAAATGTGATCTTTTATTGTTGTAGGTTTTAATTGATTGTTGAACAAGTTGTTTGAGTTCTATTACATTATTACAAGTATGTATTAAAGATTCATTTTTTAATTGCCATCTTCATTGTTTTTACTACATTTTTGGCACTCATATCATTACTGATTTGGTGTCCCAAGATCATTCTGCTATATGCATCAGTTACTAAAGATAAATAATGGGTGGGTTCTCAACTTTTGATATATGTAATATCGCTAACAAAGAACTCTTCGATTCTAGATGGTTGTGTTTGTTTCATAAAATTAGGGTGTTTTCTTATTTTTCTATCTAATCTACAACTGCTAATTTAAAACCTAAATTGTAATCACGTTGTGTGTGTTTTTTCCGAAGCTTTTCCGAATAGTTCATAAGTAAATCGATTTTGTGTCAACTTATTTTAGGACAGGACAAAATGATAAATCAAAAAGTCACAAGAAAGTGTGGCTTTTTTTTTAATTTTAATTCTTAAACTATTGATAATATGCATAATAAAACTTTAGTAGTTGTGTTAATCATTCTATTTTGCGCTTGTAATAAAGAACATCTTATTACTTTTTCTGAAAAAGAGAAACCTTTGGATAGTATAGCATATTATTATGACCTTTCGAAAGACAAGACCAAAGACCTAAACATTAGATACCAGGCTATAAACAACGCATATAAGCGCTTTGATATAGATTATAAAGGCGCTGTTTATCACAAGGTTTTATATCAAAAAAGTGTTATTCATTATTCCCTAAAACAGATAGATAGTTTAAAGCATTACAATGCCTTATTATTAGATAAGACTAATGAAGCTAAAGATATTTATTACGAAGGAAAAGGGTATTATTTAAAAGCATATTATTTTGATAAGATTAAATTTTATTCTGATAGCGCATACTATTATTATAATAAATCAAAAAATAATTTTCTGACAATAAAAGATAGTAGCCAGATAGGTAGGCGTTTATTGAATATGGCTTATGTACAACAAAGCAATAGTGATTTTTTTGGAAGTAAAGAAACAATTACAGATGCATTGCGGTATTTGTTACCAGATAAAGATGCAAAATATATTGCTTCGGCATATAATGTTTTAGCCATTAGTAATAAGAACCTTTTGAATAATGAAGATGCAATAAAATATTATGAAAAAGCTATTGCAAATACAAAATCTAATATAGATAGATTGGTTTATAAAAACAATCTTTCAATAGTATACATTAAGAATAAAAAGTATAAAAAGGCAATTGAATTATTTAGAAATATTTTGAGTGATTCTTTATTGCATATTTCATCAAAACAAAAAGCCAGGTTGATAGATAATTATGCTTATGCCCGATGGCTTAAGGATACCTTAGATATCGAAAAAGAACTTTTAAGCGCATTACATATAAGAACTCAAGAAAATGATAAACGAGGATTAATAGCAAGTTATAAGCATTTGGGAGAATATTTTTCTCAAAAGAACAGAGGAGAATCTTTAAAATGGTTTGATAAAATGATGAAAATTTCTAAAAGCATTAAAAACCCAAAAGGAGAATTGGAAGCTTTAAATTTTTTAATGGAAATGAAACCTGAAGACCTCAATATTAAAACAAGATATATCCAACTTACTGATAGTCTTCAGGAACAAGAATTACAGGTCAAGACTCAATTTGCTAAGATCAGGTATGATGATCAGCTAAAGGTAGAAGAGATTCATAGATTAAAAGATCTTACTGCTAAACAGGAATTAGAAGTTTCTTTTCAAAGGACTCAAAAGATAATTTATCTTTTAATAGGAGTTATACTTGTATTGATTATTGTTTTTGTGTTGTATTATTTGATGCAGAAACACAGAAAGGATACAGAAACAAAAGTTTATAATACCGAAAGAAGGATTTCAAAAAAGGTTCATGATGAATTGGCAAATGATATATCTAATATTATCAATTTTATAGAAAATACTCAAGATATTTCTACTTTTTCAATACGAAAAAGTATAGGAGATAAATTGCAAAATATCTATCTAAGAGCAAGAGATATATCAACAGAGATGACAAGTATTGATGTTGTTAATTTTCAAAAAGAATTAAAAAATTTAATACAGCAATACAATAACCAAAATATGATTGTTATTACTAATGTGTCAGAGACAGATTGGTCCACTGTTCCTGATTATAAAAAAATAGCAGTGTTTAGAGTGGTTCAAGAACTTTTTATTAATACAATAAAACATAGCAAGGCTAACAAGGCAACATTAATGGTAAAGGATACAGGAAAGCATAGAATTGTTACCTATAAAGACAATGGTATAGGGGCCATTAAAAAGAACCTAAATATTAATGGATTAGCTAATGCGGAAAATCGCATTGAAAATATAAAAGGGGAGTTTATCTTTGAGACTAGCCCAGACGAGGGATTTATAGCGACCATTATGTTTCAAAGATAATTTTTATTGTATGTTTAAAAAAGTCCTTATCTCCGAAGATCAACAAAGTATTAGTGTAGGATTGCAAAACACGTTAAAAGAGTTTTGTATTAAGAAAATAGAAACTGTTAATTACTGTGATAATGCTTTGCTTAAACTAAGATCTGCCAGACAGAAAAACACTCCATTTGATCTCTTAATTACCGATCTCTCTTTTAAAGAAGATCATAAATTGAGAAAAATTAGCTCTGGAGATGAACTTATTAAACAAGTTAGAAAAATCCAGCCAGACCTTAAGATTGTCGTTTTTTCTGTAGAAAATCGTATCGGAAAAATAAGGGAACTTGTTGATAATCAAAAAATTAATGCTTATGTTTCAAAAGGTAGACAAGGCACAGAAGATATAGTTAAGGCAATCAAAACTATTCTTCAGGATAAATATTATTATTCTGATGATATTATGAAATTACTTCGAAGATCTGACAACATTTCAGAAGTAAAAAAAACAGATACTTTAATCTTGAAATTAATAGCCAAAGGCTTGACACAACAACAAATATCGGATTATTTTAGTAAACATAATTTAACTTCCGGTAGTAAAAGAAATATTGAGTTTCGTTTACAAAAACTTAAAGAACTTTTTGATGCCAAAACACTTCCTCAACTTATAGGAATTGCCAAAGATGTTGGCCTGATTTAATTGTAATTTTTAAAACTTCTTTTTTGAAATCTTAATGTGGTGAAAACACAATTTGAGTTTAAATTAAAACAACAACTTCTAATTTATAAACTCTATTAAGTATTATCCGAATTAAATGTAAGATAAAAAATGATGGGTTGCGGTTTGTCGCAAGCTATTGATTTTTAATCTCTTTACTTTTGAGTTATAGATAATAATTCATACGGAAAGCATTCATCGAATTCAAAAGTGGGCATCATGAAATACATTAAAATTCTGTTTTTAGCACTTCTATTACCATTAACAATTCAAGGTCAGGAAATCTTTGAGGTTAAGTTTACTGCTGGTTTAACTCAATATCGATGTGCTCTGGTGATTTTTGATAATGGAACAGGTAAAATGCGTGTTAGGTATTATGATAAAAGAACTACAATGATTGAGCAAGCTATGACAATAGAAAACACACAGTATGGTATAAGGTTAAAGGGGTATAATCCAGTGTATGCAGGGACAAAAATTAAACATCCAAGTTATAGTGCGGATAACTTCTATATTTCAATGAATGAGTACGGAAAATACACAATCATTAATGTAGATGATGCTGGTACACGAGCAAAATCGTATATCAAAAAAATAAAAGGGAAGTATACGATAAATAATTTTCTAAGGGATTTTAATTGGAAATTATAATCATATACTTATAAAATATGAAAAACATACAGATAAGTTTTTAAATAATTATTGGAATTATCCCCAAATCAAAATCGAATATACACAAGGTTATTTATTAATTTTTTAAATTATTTTAAAGATGAATACAGAAAATTCAGGCGGGGAGTCTTTAGTTCAAATTTTTGCGGTTGTAGGAGGTATTTTAGGATTTGGAATCGGAATTAGCGGTGAGGAATCAAGTTTTATTATGGCTATAATTCTAGCGATAATGGGGGTAGCAATAGGGAGGTTTGTTGGAAATGTAGTATGGAGAATGCTAATCTTTTTAGTTGGGTTATTAATTTTTCTTTTTAGAACGGGGCTACTTCGTGAGATTATAAGAGGATTATTTGATTGATGAAAAAGTAGATTGACTATTTCTTTAAGCATACTAACAATGGGTGTATGTAGTTAAAGTATATAGCACTAATAATTTGATTCCTTTTGGAGAATTAGGAATTAATTTTAATCGATTTATTGGAAAACATAGAAGAAAAAGTAGAATAAGAAGGTATGTAATTCATGAAAGTAGTTCGTTTTAAAATAAATAAACCCTACTTAAAAACTTAAAAACCTTTCGATCAACGAAAGGTTTTTAATAAAATGTATTTTGAGGATACTTTTTCTAACAATTTATTATTGCCGTACAATTCTTTTAATAGTTCTACCTTTGTTAGTTTCAACCTCCATAAAATATACTCCAGATTTAAGAGATGAAATATCAAAAGTAGAGTTAGAGGTTTCAAATACTTTTCTTCCGTAGTAATTATATACAGAAACTTTTTTTACAGTAATCGTAAGATTTACAACTCCATCAGTTGGATTAGGATATAGTTTAAAGGTAGATATTGTATCTTCTTGTTGTGAAACAATAGTGTCTAATACAATACAAGAGGATCTGGTTGTGCAACCATTTTGTGTAATATCAACAGCATATGAGCCATTTTCAGACGCCGTAAATGATTGATTTGTTTCTCCAGATATAGGTTGATTTGTTTCACAATTAACCCACTGATATGTTGCATCTGTTTGAATGGCTGTATAGGTTAGTGAATTATTTGTTATTGTTACATCTGGTAATGCGTTTATGGTTATGTCTACCATGCTAGAGGTAGCACATGTGCCTAATGTGGTATAGGTTACGGTATGGGTTCCAGGTATAGATTTCTGGATATTAATTTCTCCAGAAATTTCATTAATACTTAATCCTGATGTTGAACTAAATGTTCCTCCTTCTACCCCGGTTATTGTCGGTATGGGATTATTTGCATCAGGACAATAGGTCAAATCATCAAAACTGAAAGCAGAATTATCTAATTGAGTAATATTTACGACTACATCATTAGAATTGGGACAGGTTCCCTTGGTTGTATATGTTACAGTATAAGACCCTGTTGTACTGGTAGCAATATCAATTGTTCCGGTATTAGGATCAATGCTTAATCCTGATGTACTAGAAAATACTCCTCCAGCTAATCCCGAAATCGAGGGGGTAGGGTTAGCATCTTCTTTGCAATAATTACTTGAACTATAGTTAAAACCTGGATCGTCCAATTCGATGATATCTACAACAACATCACTAGAATTGGGACAGGTTCCTGTAGTTGTATAGGTTATAGTATGAGATCCTGTTGTGCTGGCGGCAATATCGATTGTTCCGGTATTAGGATCAATGCTTAATCCTATTGTACTAGAGAATACACCACCAGTCAATCCCGAAATCGAAGGTGTAGGATTAGTATCTCCTTTGCAATAATTACTTGAGCTATAGTTAAAACTTGGATCATCGATAGCGTTAACTACAATAGTAATCGTTGTACAGGTTGCTGTTGTCTCATCAATGCAGGAGATGCCATCATCTTCTCCTCTGATATAATAGGTGGTACTTGGTGCAGTTGGGATGACCTCAAAGGTCGATGTATTAGTCTTTGTTGTGCCTATAAGAGTGCCTCCGCAAGAGTCAGTATATATCGACCATGTAGAGGCGATATTAAGATTACCGGTAATAGTTATGGTAGAGGTTTCTCCTTCGCAAGTAACAGGTGTTGCTGTAATAGTTGATATGGTTGGTGGTATACATACAGGAACTTGTCTAAACCAGGCAAATCTAGGAGCGTTAAAATTTGCTAAAATAGCATCTTTTAAACCATCTCCATTTACATCACCAAAATCAACAGTAGGAAAATCTCCTATATCGGCATTAGTTAATTCTCCATCCATAGTTTTTTGAGAAGTTGAGAAATGAGGATTTGTAACTGTTCCGGTATTTTCTATCCATCTCACGAAACCTGTGTCAATCATAAAATACATATCATAATCCCCATCTTTGTCAAAATCTTCAAATACAGGTATGGGTACATCCATATTGGTATACGCACTTTCATCATCCCAAGGGCTATCTGCTTCAGATTGTAATTCAAAATTAGGATTTTCTTTGGTGCCTATATTTTTATAGTATGTTAGCTTATCACCTCCCAATGCCACTAAATCAAGATCTGTGTCATTATCAAGATCTACAAACCCTAAACCTGGAAATTCTGCAATATCTTGATCCAGAAGCCCAGGTAAACAATCTGGAGCATATTCAAATACGGGCACTTCTTTGGTACCAATATTTCTATAAAATCGGATATCATCATCCGTATGACCTTCATAATTATATTGAGACCCAATAAATAGGTCCAGATCTCCATCATCATCAATATCTGCCAGTTGCGGTCTATTTTGGTTTCTCGCAGAGCTACTGGCATTTATTTTTATAGTATCTAAAGTAGGTATTGATGCCAAAACCCAAAATGGAGCTGTAGCTGTACCTGTATTTTCGAAGTAATGAACAGATCCTCTTTGGCTTCCGGAAATAAAATCAAGATCATTATCATTGTCAAGATCTACCAGTATTGCCGAAGGAAGACGACCATCAGAAGTAGGTATTTCTGTAGCCCCTCCTGGGCCATATAATCCAGCAGGTTCGGGTCCAGGACGTGTAGAACCACTACCATCTGGATTAGAAAGAATTCTTCCTCCTCTAAACTCCCAACCTATATAATCCGCTTGCGCAAGAATTAATTGATTCCCCAAATGAAAAAGTAAACAAATAAGTAATAGTTTTTTCATAACTATAATTTTAAAATAGTTGATCTCTAATCTTGTAATACATATCATTATGATATATGCTTTTTGTATATATCATAGTCAATTAATAATTTTAAATGGCAGCACATCTTTGCAAACCAATTATGGAGATAATAGGGGCAAATTTAATTTAGAGACATTTTATGTTCTCTCGGTCTGTGGTTTTAAGAAGTACTGTATTACCATTACCAAGAGGGGGGAAGTAAGTAATTTTATGTGTGTAATACAGTTGAGTGCAAAATTAGTAATTTAGTTTTTCTTTAACAAGATAATGTTTTGTTAATACTCTGTATTTATGTTTTAGCATTAATCAAAATAATAGGAATTAGTTGCTTCTAAGGGCTTCAAAAAGAGTTTTAGAAATAATAAATTAAATCCTGAGAAGATTACTTTTTAATCAAATGCCCATACCTGATATACCTGATTCGTTTGACTATTAATAACCCTAGTCTAGTGCTTCCTACAATGTATAGTAGGATATTCTTGATTTTATTCTATATAAAACAAGCAAAACTTTTGTGAAATTACAAAACAAAAAAGTCCAACATTTCTGCTGGACTTTTGCTCCCCCTCTTGGGCTCGAACCAAGGACCCTTTGATTAACAGTCAAATGCTCTAACCAACTGAGCTAAGGAGGAATTTATTTTTGCAAATATAGAATGTTTTTCTCTTTTTGCGAGTGCAAATATATACTATTTTTTATATCTCAAAAAGATTTTTTTGATTTTTTAAGGTTATTTATTCGGTATTTGGCAAATTTCATTTCGTTTATTAATGCTTGTTTTATTAAAAACCTCAACTATATATTTGTAGTTGAGGTTTTTAACGTGTTTTTTGATTGATTAAGAAACTTGTTTCTTAATCCAAATAAAAATCGTTTAAAATAAAATAGGCTCTCCCCCTGGAAATGGTTTAGGAAATTGAGGAAAGAATGGAGGAATACATCCGCCTCCTGTTCCATCATCATATACATTTGTAGAATGTGGCTCAGTACCACCATTAATACGTTTCGCTTCTAAACTTGTTAATTCGATTAAGTTTTTCATTTTTTAATTGATTTAATGATACATTATTTTTTAAGCTATCTTTTGATCGATAACTGATGTAAAACTAATATGCATTGGTCTCAAATTGTGAGACGCTATCTAAAAAATGAAAGAAACTGTTTACATTAGGGGGTAAAAAATTAAGTCAATAAACCACTGGATCTGGTTTATTGACTTGATTTTTATCTCTTGTTAGAAGGGTTTGAAACCTCCATTTATCTTAAGTTTTGCTATTTATCAAAAATTGCCCGGTAAATATCATTACCGTTAGCAAATAGCAATAGAGCGATAAGAAGAATAAAGCCAGCAAGTTGTGCATACTCCATAAATTTATCATTGGGTTTTCTACCTGCAATAATTTCGTATAATAAAAACATTACATGGCCACCATCTAATGCCGGGATAGGAAGGATATTCATAAATGCCAAAATAATTGAAATAAAGGCTGTGGTTCCCCAAAAAGCTCTCCAATTCCAGGCATCGGGGAAAAGATTTCCGATCGCACCAAATCCACCTACCTGACTAGCTCCTTTTTTAGTAAATACATATTTAAACTGTGCTATATAATCATGTAAAGTCCAATATCCAAAATCAAAACCTTTGGTAATACTTTCTCCGAAAGAATATTTTTTTTCTTGAACCTTATAACCATTTTTAACTACAACACCAATTAACCCATCTTCGTTTGGAGTTATCGAAGTAGAATTGGTCTCATTGTTTCTTATATAATTTATAGCAATAGGAGTGCCTTTACTTTCTTGAATTGTTTTTCTAAACTCATGCCAGTATTGTATAGGTTTTCCGTTTACTTCAGTTATTTTATCTCCTTTTTTAAGACCGGCTTTCTCAGCTATTTCTAGATATGTACTATCTATAATTGGTTTGTTTATAGGAGAAAAAGGTCGTAAAACTCCAGATTCGAACATGGTTGTTCCTATGTTTTCGGGAATTTGGATTGTTTCTTTATTTCCATTTTGATGTAAAACGCTAATGTTTTTAACATCACGCATAAACAAATAGTGATTGATTTGGGTTACATCTTCTAATGTCTTCCCATTTATTTCAAGAATTCGATCTCCGTCTTCAAATCCTAACTTTTTAAAAGAATCTTCTACGGCGAAACCGTTTGGCATATCATCAAAACCAACATAATTAGTTCCCCAGGTAAATATAATAGCCATATAGATTAAGAATCCAAGGATAATATTTACGGTAACGCCACCTAGCATGATAATCAATCTTTGCCAGGCTGGTTTAGATCGAAACTCCCATGGTTGTGGTGGACCCGCCATTTGTTCTTTATCCATACTCTCATCAATCATACCAGCGATTTTAACATATCCTCCTAGAGGTAACCAACCAATACCATAAACGGTTTCACCTATTTTTTTCTTAAATAGCGAGAATTTTATGTCAAAAAACAAATAGAATTTTTCTACTCTTGTTTTAAATAATTTAGCAGGAATAAAGTGTCCTAATTCGTGTAATACGATCAGAATAGATAAACTTAATAATAACTGTATTGCTTTTATAAAAAATGGACTCATAAGTCGTTGTTCAAAATTAAATCACGCAAAAGTAACCTTTTAGAAGAGTATATGAAAAAAAACTACCATACAGTTCGGTAGATTTAGGATTTTTTTAATGAAAATGACCTTTTTATAAGTGATAATCCTTGTAATTTTGCAGGAATAATAAGTCACTATGCTTCAGTTTTTTTCTAAATATAAATTTTTTGCAATTGTACTTTTTGTATTATCTGCAATTATTATTTCCATAATATATTCAATTCTTAAACCCAATCGAGTTTTACCAGTGTATGAACCTGATATGGTGAATACAGAATTGGTAGATAGTACAGTGCAGTATATTCGCAAATATCATAAAATTCCGGATTTTAAACTAACCAATCAAAATGGAGAAGAAGTAACCCAGAAAAATTATGAGGATAAGATTTATGTGGCAGACTTTTTCTTTACTACTTGCCAAACAATTTGTCCTATTATGACAGGGCATATGAAGGAGGTACAGGAACGCTTAAGAGATGATGGCGATGTGCTTTTACTCTCGCATTCTGTAACTCCAACAATAGATAGTGTTGCGAGGTTAAAAAAATATGCTATCGAAAAAGGAGTGGATGATGTTAAATGGAATTTGGTTACCGGGGATAAAAAACAGATCTATGATTTGGCACGTAAATCCTATTTGGCAGCAAAATCTGATGGAGATGGAGGGCCATATGATATGGTACATACAGAGAACTTTATTTTAGTAGATAAAAAGAAACGTATTCGGGGATTTTATGATGGGACCAATCCAGAAGATATTGATCGGTTGATAGAAGATATTGCTATTTTAAAGAATGAAGGTAAATAACCAAGAATTTCCCAGAGATATGGTTTTTATTACCTTTATTTTGAAACTTTGGCTTTTTCAATACGATTTTTTACACTATTTTTGCTTAGTTTAAAATTAATCTAAATAAACTTTGAAGACTACAATTGCTACACTTAAGAGAGGTCAGCGTGCTTTGATTAAGGAGATTACTTCAGATATTATTCCTCTAAAATTATTAGAAATGGGATGTTTACCAGGAAATGAGGTCGAATTACTTCAGACGGCTCCTTTTAAATGTCCAATGTATCTTAATATAAATGGTAGCCATCTTGCCATCCGTAAAGAAATTGCAGCCCAAATTGAAGTTCAAATTATTTAAATAGCAATTCTTTTTATGGCTAAGCAAATTAAAGTTTCACTTATAGGAAACCCAAATACCGGAAAAACATCAGTTTTTAATTTGCTTACTGGCCTTAATCAACAGGTTGGTAATTATCCAGGTATTACTGTCGAGAAAAAAGAAGGAGTGTGTAAATTATCTCGTGGAGTTAAGGCTCACATTATGGATTTACCCGGTACTTATAGCCTTAATGCTTCTTCATTAGATGAAAATGTAGTGATCGAATTGCTACTTAATAAAAAAGGCAAAGATTATCCCGATGTAGCTGTCGTAGTAAGCGATGTAGAAAACCTTAAACGAAATTTACTTCTTTTTACACAAATTAAAGATCTGGATATTCCTACTATTTTGGTCATTAACATGGCAGATCGTATGCGTAGAAAGGGGATTTCATTAGATATTCCACTATTAGAAAAAGAGCTAAATACCAAAATAGCTTTGGTAAGTGCTCGTAAAGGAGAAGGGATCGATGAGCTTAAAAAGTTAATAGAATCATATACATCATTATCAAAAACACCTTGTTTTGATGCATTGTCTTTTGCACCAGATTATTTTGGTAGATTACAAAAAGCATTTCCTGATCAATCTTTATATAAACTTTGGTTGATTATAACTCAAGATGTTAATTTCAGGAAAGTTGATAAGCAAGAAATAGTTGTTTCACCTGATTTTAAGATAAAATCTGAAAGTGAATTAAAAAGATTACAGCAAAAAGAGACCATTAAGCGGTATCAATTTATTAATAATGTGCTTAAAAAAGGTCTTACCATAGATGAAAAAGCTGCTACAGGAATGCGGGCAAAGATGGATAGGATACTTACCCATAAGTTTTGGGGATATGTTATTTTCTTAGCAATACTCTTATTGATATTTCAGGCCATTTATGATTGGTCATCTTACCCAATGGACTTAATAGATGAAGCTTTTGCTTGGTTAAGTGAAGTAACAAAAGCCTCTCTGCCATCTGGACCTTTTGTCGATTTGATTACAGAGGGTATTATTCCTGGGTTAGGAGGGATTATTATTTTTATTCCTCAAATCGCATTTTTATTTCTCTTTATTTCCATATTAGAAGAAAGTGGTTATATGAGTCGCGTAGTTTTTCTTATGGATAGAGTGATGCGCAAGTTTGGATTAAGTGGTAAAAGTGTAGTTCCTTTAGTTTCTGGTACTGCCTGCGCTATTCCGGCAGTAATGGCTACAAGAAATATCGAAAACTGGAAAGAAAGATTAATCACGATTCTTGTCGTGCCTTTTACCACATGTGCTGCAAGATTACCGGTATATCTTATTATTATCTCATTGGTTATTCCAGATGAAAAAATAGGCTGGATATTTGGTTACCAAAGTCTTACTTTAATGTTGTTGTATTTTCTCGGCTTTGGTACTGCGGTAGGATCGGCGTGGTTACTTAACAAGATATTAAAAATCAAAAGCAAATCTTATTTTGTAATCGAAATGCCGGGATATAAAGTCCCACTATTTAAAAATGTAGCAATAAATGTAATCGAAAAAACAAAAGCTTTTGTTTTTGGAGCTGGAAAAATCATTTTGGCAATCTCTATCATCTTATGGGTTTTAGCGAGTTTTGGACCTAATGAAAATTTTAGTAATGCCGAAGAAATTATAACAGAACTTCATCCTAACCTTTTGCAAGAAGAATTAGATAACAAAATAGCATCTTATAAACTAGAATATTCCTTTATCGGATATGCAGGTAAAGCAATAGAACCTGTGGTGGCTCCTTTGGGTTATGACTGGAAAATAGGAATAGGAATTATTAGTTCTTTTGCTGCTAGAGAAGTTTTTGTAGGAACGTTAGCAACGATATACAGTGTGGGGAGCGATGAAGAAGAAACAATAAAAAATAGAATGGCAGCAGAGGTTAATCAGGTAACAGGAGGACCATTGTTTAATTTAGCTAGTGGTATCTCATTATTATTATTTTATGCCTTTGCCATGCAATGTATGAGTACTTTGGCTATAGTGAAACGAGAAACTAATAGCTGGAAATGGCCGACGGTTCAGCTTGTTTTTATGAGTATCTTTGCTTACGGTGTAGCTTTAATTGTATATCAAATTTTAAAATAAAAACATTAGTTTTAGTATCTTTATACGACTATATATACTATGAGTATTCTTATCCAAAATATAATCGTGCTTTTGATTTTTGCTGGAGCAATAGGATTTTTGATTAAAAAATTCTTTTGGAAATCCTCAATATCTTCTACAAAGAAAAAATCATCTAAATCTTGTGGTAGTACAGGTTGTGGTTGTCATTAGGAATTTGATTTTTTAAACCACTTTAAAGGGCCACTACTAATAAGATATACCCCACAAAAAATCAAAATACAACATAATAATTTTGGTATTGTGATATCGCCTTTATATTGACTATTTATAACAAAATATGAAATAACACCCACAAGAATCATAGCAACTGCGGGTTGTACATAAATATAGCTACTAGAAACGGTAGGTTTTACAAATTGTAAAGCAAACATATTAAGCAAGTATGCCAAAAAAGTTGGACCCACCACAACATAAAATAAAGAAACCCAATTTGAAGTAACAAAAGTGCTAAAATCGGTATGAATCAGTTTTTCTATACAAAACGGAAACATAAATATAAATCCAAATAAAAACGTCCAAACAATTACAGTAATAGGTTTATATTTAGACATTAGTGGTTTTACAATTACCAAATAGAATGCAAACGCCAAGGCATTAATACATACAAAAATATTTCCTAGCAAGGAGCCAGTTCCTAGGCCAGAATTTCCTAAATAAATTAATAAAACGGCACCAGTACCTCCTATTGATATCCCAAGAATACGCTGTAATGTTAAAGGCTCTTTAAGCAAGAAATAACTAATAATTACTGTAAAAATAGGCATTGCGGTAATAATAATTGCAGCGTCAACGGGAGAAGTAAGACTTAATCCATTCATAGAGAAGAACTGATTGGTAGCGACTCCCAAAAAGCCACATAATGCTAAGCGAGGAATATCTTTTCTTGCTACTTGTTCTTTAATAAAGAGTTTAAGGATTAAGAATAATGAGCCCGCACCGCTGATTCGAAGAAATACCAATGCAGAAGCTTCAATTTTATCAGGCATCAATCCTTTTGCGACAAGATAATTTGCTCCATATATAATATTAACGCTCAATAGAGCCAAATGAGCTTTTATCTTGTTAGAAATCATTTGGCAAAGAAAAGGAAAGTTAACCAAACTCTATTTTAAAAAGTTTAAAAAACTGTTATCAAAGGAGTATTTCTATACATTTAATGTCTTCTCTACTGTTTAAGTATTTGGCACCAGTTCGCACTGCAGCAGCTTTACCAGAATTCTTTTTAACATCAATAACACTGGTTTGAAGAGGATTATTGGATTGAATATCTTTTAATATATCTATAGTATTATCATCACTTCCATCATTTATAAAGCATAAATGTATATTGCTCTTTTTTTGTATGAAATTAAGAAAAGCAGTTACATCTAATCTCTTTTCTTCATTGTGGCAGGGAATAATAATTCCAGTTTTCATAATAGGTGTTTTTTAGGTTTATGCCTTAAAAGTAATCATGATTTATATTGTAGAAGGCACTATGCCGATGAGAAGGAAATTACTATAGATCAATGGTTTTTATCTATCGATATGTAGTTATTCTATGGGAATCACAAATAAAATGGTCATTTCATGATTAAAGATGATTGATAAGAAAGATGTATAAGAAATAAACCTAAATACTTAATGATATAGTCATATTGCTGAATTTTCATTTTATATTTGACTATCAAATATATGCAAAAGTACGATTACATAATTTCTGGTTTAGGAGCTTCGGGTTTGATGCTGGCTTATCATATGGTTTTAGACCCTTTTTTTGATGAAAAGCAAATTTTGCTAATTGATAAGGAACTAAAGAATCAGAATGATCGCACCTGGTGTTTTTGGGAAAAAGGTATAGGTGTTTGGGATGAAATCGTAAGTAAAAATTGGGATACTATCTATTTTGGAAGCACTCATTTTTCAAAACAAATAAATATCTTGCCTTATCAGTATAAGCTTGTGAGAAGTAAAGATTTTTATGATTTCATTTTTAGAATTTTAAAAGAAAAATCTAACATCACCATCTCGCAGGAGGAAATCATTTCTTTAACTGATGAAGGAAACATAGTTAGAGTTGAAACCAACACTCGAATACATCTTGCGGATAAAGTTTTTAATAGTGTCGTGTTATCCAAAGAGTACAAAAATCAAAGTCGATACCCTGTTTTGAATCAACATTTTGTAGGATGGTTTGTAAAAACACAAAGCCCTCTATTTGATATTAAAACAGCTACTTTTATGGATTTTACAGTTGCTCAGAAAAACAATACCCGATTCATGTATGTGCTACCTATTTCTGAAACCGAAGCATTGTTTGAATACACCTTATTTTCTGAAGATCTTTTGGAAGAGAAAGAATATGAAAATGAAATAACGAGATACGTAAGAGAGAAAGGAATCGATGAGTATGAGGTTATCGAAAAAGAAAAAGGATGTATCCCAATGACTTGCTATGAATTTAGAAAGCATAATTCTAAAAATATATTGCATATTGGTACAGCTGGAGGCTGGACAAAACCCAGTACAGGATATACATTTAATATATCTCTTAAAAAAATAAATACCCTTATCTCTTACCTTAAAAGTAATACAGATCTTTCAAAATTTAGCAAAAGAACGAAGTTCTGGTACTACGATTTACTATTTCTGGATGTTTTGTATACAGAAAACAGAATAGGTTCGAATTTGTTTTCCAGATTATTTCAAAAAAATAAGAGCACAAAGATTCTAAAATTTTTAGACGAAGAAACTACGCTATTAGAAGACATTAAAATTACTACAAGCCTTCCTGCTGGAAATTTTCTAAAAGTGCTGTACAGGCGAGTTTTTAAACTAAATTAATATCATTTGTTTTTTTAAAAACGAGTACATAGATAAAATCATAATTTCGGTTTATAAACCCCTGAAAACAGTGAAGTATATTTTTACTATAAAAACTATTTTTGGAAGGTTAATTATAAGTGTTGATATGGTAAATGAATTACCATAATTTATATGATACTTTATGCAAATAAATATGAGTATGTATTATTGTTTATGTAACCCGGGAGCGATGACCACTTATGTCGAATCCATAAATCGAACGCAGGATAGTTTGACTAGAGGTCGTAAAATTGATGAAGATTATGAAGATTTGCCGTATGTGTATACATATGATGAACCAGATCATCACCCTCTCCTTAATATTATGGGAAATGATACTATAGAAAAAAATGGCCTGAGCGGTTTAATTAGAGAAACTGGAGAGGACCATCTTTGGGAATTTTTTGAAACGCAGTGTATCATGAGCAAGAAAATGTATACTGTTCTTCAGGATTGTGGTGTAGATAATATTCAGGTATTACCATTTCAATTTATCAATAAAAACACAAATGAAGTACGAGAAGACTATATTGTTTTTAATATTCTAGGATTAGTTTCTTGTACAAGAAAAAGTGAATCAGATACATTACCATTAGGAGAAGATTTTTATGAATTTGCGGGTTCATTAATTGATCCCAAAAAGACAAATGGAGCCTTGATTTTTCGCAAAGAGATCTCGCGAGGAGTAGGAGGAGGGATTTTTATTCATGAAAAAGTAGCTAATGTATTAAAAGAGCATAACATAAAAGGGGTTAATCTAATCCCAACAAGAAAATGGCAAAGAGAATCTTAAACAAAAAGAATTATCTACCTAAAATCTAAGAGGGTTTATGTGCTAGATAATAATCAATGATATTTCCAGTAAAGATAAAGCATGGCATATTATAGAATTATTTCGCCTGATGAAGGTAAGAATATTATGATGAAACGTGATTCACATCGAGAAATATATCATACCAGTGGTGTTTCTATTGATGAAAAGAAAATAGAACTCCCTTTTAAAATTAAAATGTTTGCAGGAGAAGAATCGGGTTATGATCAATATGATCCTGATTTTGAAGGAGAATATATACAACCTTCTATAGAAGAAAGGCTAGTAGATTATTATAGTGAATCTTCCTTAATGACCCCAGCATTAGTTAATGCGTTGAGAGATGCAGGAGTTGATAATTTACAAATCTTTCCTGTAGAAATAGAAGATGCATTTACAGGAGAAGTGCTAAACTTTAAATATGCTCTTGTAAATATAATAGGACTTGTTTCTTGCGTCGATCTAGAATCATCAGAACATTTACCTTTTGGTAATGGATATTACTTTCATAAAATAAAAATTGATGAAGAAAAAGTAAAAGGATTGTCTATGTTCAGACTTGCCGAATCACATCTTGAAATCATAGTTAATGAGAAAGTGGCTAAAGTAATTAATAGTGGAAAATTTACCGGTATTACAGCAGAACCCTGTAATTAGATAACTATTTGTAATCGGTAAAATAATACGCAATCATTAAAAAATAATTCAGCAATCATGACAACACTCAATATAACAAAACATATAGCTACAGAACTCAAAACAATAATTGATAACGCTATTGAACAAGAGCAGATTAATGCTAAGGAAATTAGAATGATCATTATTCATCCTAACTCATCTTTTGATGCGTTAGAAATTTATCATTCAAAAGAGTGGGAAAACTTCTTCTCATTAACGACCAATGATAGTCCTATTGGGTCAATTGATATCAGCATGTGGTTGGATTTGGCAGATGAGGGACTTGGTAAGAATCTAGACAAATATAGTGCACCGGCAAGTAAGTATATCCAAAAATACAGTGATGTAAAACAGAAACTTACGTTTGATCACATTTCAGATCCTGCGTATAAAAGTTATTTGATTTGCTTACGACAAGCACTATTCTCTCAAACAATTAAAGCTGCCAGGACCTTAGCTACTCAATACTTTGCAGATAAGTTTAAACATGTAGTAGGAATTGTACTCAACAATATGATGCATGATTATGAAGAGTATAATTATGTTGCTGCTTTTACACATGCAAACGGCGCAGGGCCTTTTCATAATGTCAAGTTAAGCCTTCCAGATATAAAGTTAACCTATCCATATTTAAAATTCAATGAAAATGGGTGTACACTTTTTTATCCCAAGGGGAATAAATTAGATGATAGTTTGAAAAAAGAGAGCAATGTGTACACCATTGACATGGAACATGTTAAATACATTTATTCGACACCTAAGGATAATCCAGATGAAATTGTCTTTCGAATGGATGATGAGTTTGAAGATTGGGAATTGAGTGCAGGGCATACCAAGGAAGATCGGGGAGATTTATCATACGAGTTATTGTTTAGTGAATTTAAAAAAATTATTGAGCGATTTCCCGAGAAAATATTAGATAAGGATTTTGTTCCTAATCCACTCGAAAAAAAATCTGAAGTTGAAAACTGGATTAAAGTATTTATTGAAAATAATCAGAAGCTGTCTTCTAAGCAAAAACGACACTTATTTACTTATGGCACAGAGGCTGTAGAAGTTTTACTAAAACAGTTCCCTCCCGATCATAACGAGTACAGCAAACTCAAATTAGGATTAGCATCAACCTATTTCGAAAAAGGGGATTTCAAGAAAGTGATTACGATTTTGTCAGAGATCAAAAACCTCTCAAAATACGATATGCACTATATTCTCGAATCTTGCTATTTCCTTAATGATAAAAAAGAATTTGATCTTTACTATAATACTATCGAAGATGATTCGGGTCGAAAAGAAGTAGAATTGTCCAGTTGGTTGTATGATATTAAAACACATGTAGGAAATCCAGATAAATTGGAGGTTATCGAAAAAGATTGTTTGAATCTGTTCGAAGAAAGGAAAAATAGAACCTCTAAATACAATCCGGCATTTGCTTTAACAAAACTGTATTTACAAAAAGGAAATGAAGATAAAGCGATTCATTTTTTCAGAGAAATCGATCTGGACTATGGTAATTTATTAACGCTTGTAAATTTTGAATTCAAAGGTAGTACCTGTATCAAAAATGAAGTAACTCGCTGGTATAAAAAGAAGGAAGAAAAAAAGCAATTTATAGCTGAATTGAAAGCCAAAGAATTTCGCAGTCCGGATAGTGAAATTCGTACCACTCAACTAAATGAATTTGATGAACACTACATTAAAACAAATGAAATAAGCATTGATGAAATCTACTGGATTCAGCCTTTATCCGAATCTGTTTTTATCATATACGCCGATCAGGAAATTTTTATTGCGAAATTAACCAAAGCCTATGAGTGGAATAAATTAGATTCGTACACCTTTGGTACGACTGCAGAGATTAAGGATGTATTTGTAGAAAACAATACACTTTATGTTCCTATCGAAGAAGAAGGTATTTTATGTTTTGATATTAGTGATCATAAATTTGAATTGACCCAAACTATTAAAAACCAAAATAGTAATCCTGGCTATTCTTGTGCGGCTGTTGATCAAGGTATGCTTTATGCCGTAAATCAGCAACATCTCGAAATTTATGACCTGAAACAAACACCGGCTAAGTTACTGTTGTCAGAATATTATGTTGGCAGTCAGGGTGGCGCAACGGCAAAGGATGGTTTGTTGTTTTTAGACTGGGGTTCACTTCTGATATTAGATGTTAGTGAACCGAGCCAACCAAAAATCGCTTCCGAAATAGTGAGTTTTAAGACAGGCGAAAACCATTACTTCAAGATAATTGATCAACATTTGGTAGGTGGAGATGTTATCGATATCAAAGACCCAAAAAACCCGGTTTTTGTTCATGTAAATCAAGATGATTCTTCTAGTAAAGATGCGATCGCTCCAGTTTACGATTTTACAGGCAAGATTCCGGATAATGTAATTGTTGGGGATGGAAATGTTCTACTAAAACAGCTAGTGAATGTTGATGGTAAATTAGTTTCAGCAAAATGGATGGATTGCTTATCAGAAACAAAAGAATATCCAGAAATGGTTTATTCTAATATATGCAATGTATTTATAGACAATACATTAATGTCATTTAGCCAAGATGAGATCTATATATTTGAAAAACAAAAGAAAATAGTAGAGAAAAAAGAAACCTATTCTATTCAAGACGAATTGGCAGAAATGATGCTTAATACTGTAGCGCATTACTGTGAGAAAAAAGCAGAAATGAATATTGGAAAATTAATTGTAGGCTGGAATCCACATTTCTATGCTGTCCAATTTGAAATTCATCCTTGTAGCAGTTTTGCAGTAAACGAAAATCCTTATGGGGTTGATACGGTTACAACTACCTCATTTTCTGTGTCCGGTTTTTTGTCTGAGACTCAAAACATTACCTATGATCCAAAAGTACATGATATCACTTACGATCTGCAAGCCATCATCAATTCTATCGTAGAAAAAGAGAATTTTAAAAAGAAAGCCGCCAAAACAGTGATGATTTCTATTGACAATTCGACTTCGTTTTTATCATTCCCTAATAATCCCTGGAATCCGGTTAGATCAATTATCAAAGACAAGCAAAAGAAAAAGGAATCAAAGAAAAATCAAGAGACAGACACAAATGTTGCCGAGATTCTTTCGGTTTATAATATTGACTTATTTAGGAAGCTAGCAGGAAAAATTGCTGAACCAGCCACTCTGGAACAGTTTATTGAAATTTTTAATGATGATATTACACAAGGGAAAGATGTAGAAAAAAGAAAGCAAATTAAAGATTATGCTCTTTGGATATTTAGTGCAAAGGCAGACAAAGGTTTGGTGAAAAAAGTTCTTTTGAATGGTGTTAAATATGGCAAGCCGATTCCTGAAGATTTAGAAGGCTCTGTTGTTATAAATGATCCCGAATATTTAAGCATTTTTGCTGATAATGATTATGAGATTTTTGAAGATTTTGAGAATGATAAAGAAGTAAGATCTGTACTTGAAACTGCCTTGTTAAATGATATCGAAGATAAATTAGCAACAAAAATTGCGATTCGATTAAAAAAATATGATCATCCAAGTATACATGCATATATTGATTATTTGTTAACAACCGAATTAAATTTTAATCATTACATGTATCTTGGAGGAACCAACAGTAATGGTATAAATTTATCTGCATTGCCTCCTTCTTGCTTTCTGCCTTTCAAAGAAAAGCTTATTAAAGCCTATACCACTTATAATGAAAGTGATGAGGTAGAATATCAATTAAGAGAAAGTATTATTAGTATTGTCACCATATTAGCAAAACTAGGACAGGATGAGTTTTCTGAAAAAATTTGTAATGAAGCAGAACGCTATAAGTACACTTATGAACAAAACGGAGATTTCAAAAAAGAGGATAAAAAGGACTCTCACTTGTTGAGAGAGGAGTTTTTAGCCACACTTCTTCGTAGGTTGACTGTACAGAAAATATTGAAAAATCTGGATGATGAAAAAGGGACAGTATGGCCCGAAAATGAAAAACCAGAATTATATAAAAATTCTTGGTATCATTTTTTTGCAATACTATTCCAGGAAGATAAAAACCTGTTTGTTAATAAATTGACCTCACGTTTACGTGAGACGGTTATACAACCCAAAAAATCGTATGATGCCGATCGAAAAATGGCTATTTATCTCATCCATTATTCTATGTTTCAACTTATGGAAGATCATCCCGAAATCGCTTCTGCTATTTTACCGTTGATTGATGTAATTGAAAAACATGCAGATCTTTTTGATGATAAGGATATTTCCTTTTTGAAGAGAAATGGTAAACAAGCAATATTACAAGAAGCTTGGAATGCACTTCAGAATAAGGATTTTGAAGCTGCAAAAACCAAAGGAGATCTTGTATTGTCTATTGATCCCAATTATGGTCAGGCACATTATTTCAAAGCTCGATTATTGTGGTTAACAGAAGGAATCGATATCTATTTAGAACAGCGCAAAGATTTTGAAGAAAAAGCAGTACATGATAAAGTAGCAATTGCAAGTTTATACAATTTAAGTGGCTGTGCACTCGATGAAAAAAATAAACTTGAAGAATCTCTGGCATATTTTAAAAAAGCAGCACTTGCTAATCCTTCTGATGCCATGTACTATGCAAATATTGGCGAAGTGTATTATAAAATGAAGCAGCCAGAAGAAGCATTAAACTATGTACAAAAAGCTAAAGAAAAAGGTAATTCGGCAACAATATTAGATGAAATAATAAAAAATAAGGGAGTTATACCAGTGAACTAATAAGATCCGAAGAAAAACATACTATAGGCGATACGTTTATAGAACAGATGATAACCCAGAAAAGCATCCCGCTGGAATAACTATTAACAATAAAAACAACTATAAATGTCAAAACCTTTAAGTGAAGTGTTTAATAACTCTACATTATTTTCAGACGAAGAAAAGATCTACTATTTGAAGCAGAGGTCATTAATTCAGGAACTTTATGAGAGTGTTGATATAGAAGAAATTAAAATTGAATTTGAGTCTTATATTTTTGATAATCTAAATAATATTATGCAATTATTTTGCAATGAGGAAAGTACTCACAATACATTTAGCACCTTTTTAGATACGCTTAATCTTAATTCAGAATTCAAAGAAGTAACTATTAATGTGTTTGATTTTAGAATAAGCGAACCTCATGGAATGATTACATTATTTGCTCATCAAAATGAAAATGGAGAACCCTCGAATTATGATCCAGCTGAAGAGGTAATGACAATAGATGAGTTTGAGGAAATATTTAATTTTACAGGAGAGGGAGGCATGCGTTTTGAAGATGAAGGCATAATTGAAAACTATGACTATGATTCAAAATATCATCAATTACTCGAAACAACGTACTATTTCATATCTCGTCTTACAGAAGATTTTATGAAAAGAGCTGTACAGAAATATTTTACGAAAGAAAATTTAGCAGAACTAAATATTAATTATCCTGTTTCATTCTATTACAATGAAGATTATGATGGAAATGAGGCTACAGGAGGTACTTTGTTATTAGCATTAGAAGCTTAAATTAGATTTGCTTTACAACTTAGATAGAAATAAAACAACATGCTTAAAAATTAACTAGACAATCCCTCGCTCTTTTTTAATCTGATCATATGCTTTTTGTACCTCTCTAAATTTGGTTTCGGCACCTTTGATATGAATCTCATCCATATGCTGTACTTTATCGGGATGATATTTTTTTGCCATAGTTCTAAATGCTTTTTTTACTTCGGCATCGGTAGCAGTTTTATCAATTTCCAGAATTTTATAAGCATGATCTCCAGTTTTGAAAAACATAGCTTTAATACTCTCGAAATCTTTAAAATTTATTCGTAAAAACCCCGCTATTTTCTGAATCTCTTCAGCTTCAGAGATACTTACTCTTCCATCAGCATTTGCAATTCCAAATAAAAAGTGTAGAATCTGTAATCTAGATGGGTATCGGGTATGTTGATTGATATACAAACAAACACGTTGTGCAGAAACATGTCTGTTTTTGATAATTTCATTAAATGTTCTAAAAGTAGCATTAGCTCGCTCTTTGCCGTAAGCACTTACAAAATAACGTCTTACATAATCAAGTTCTGTTTGGTTTACTCTTCCGTCTGCTTTAATAACAATAGAAGACAACGAGAGTAAATTAAGCTCAAAATCGGCTGGAGTTACTTCTGGTTCTTGAGAAAATACTGTTTTAAATCCACCACTGGTTTTGATTTTTGTCGCATCGAGTAGACTACCTAATATAAAACCTAGAACTGCTCCTGGTAATCTGAAAAATATATAGCCTAATATAGCAGCAAACCATTTAATCATTCAAAACATTTTTTTGGGTTGTAAAGATAAACTAATTATTAAAAGATAATTTTTTAGTTCTCTATTATATTAGTAAGTGATATTCTTTATTTGTTACGAAATAGATTATGATATTAAATCTTATTGATTAATTCTCTATATGGGTTAAAAGGAGCTTCAGGTTTTTAAATAATATATAAACAGAAAAATTATAACATCAACAATTAGGTTTTATTCATAAATCATAATCGAATTTTCAGACTACTTGTCAGTTGTTCTTATGTGGTACATAATTTGTAACTTTGCATAAAATTGAAACACGAAAATAAAAGATAAAAATATGTATCCAGCAGATTTAGTAAAACCAATGAGAGAAGATCTTACAAGTATTGGTTTTGAAGAATTACATACAGAAGAGGCAGTAGAAACGGCAATAGCTAAAGAAGGAACTACTTTGGTAGTTGTAAATTCGGTGTGCGGTTGTGCTGCTGCAAATGCTCGTCCGGGAGCAAGAGCGTCATTAGAGAATGATAAAAAGCCAGATAATTTGGTTACCGTTTTTGCAGGAGTAGATAGAGAAGCGACTGATAAAGCACGTAGTTACATGATCCCGTTTCCTCCATCATCACCTTCTATGGCATTGTTTAGAAATGGAGAATTAGTTCATATGCTAGAGCGTCATCATATCGAAGGACGCCCTGCAGAAATGATAGCAGAAAACCTTAAAGATGCTTATAACGAACATTGCTAAAAAAGTAAAGCGTATACGTTAAAAATAAATTTAAACCGTTTGCCATTGCAGGCGGTTTTTATTTTGACAAATCTATTGATTTGCTCACATAATATAAGACCTTTTAATACCTTTACACAAATTAAATTTTATTAATTATACAGATAAAATGGGGGCAATAAAAAAGATATTAAGTTATCCGCTTTCTATAGTTTTCTATTTGTTTTTTGGTTTGACCCTGGTGATTTTTCATGGGCTACAATGGCTAGGCATAAAATTAGGGGGATCCAAAGGACATAGAGGAGTTGTAAATATTATGAATCTATGTTTATTACGATGTTTACACATTTTGGGAGTAACATTTAGTTTTAAAAACCAATATGCTTTACCTCAGAATCAACCTTTAATCGTGGTGTCGAATCACCAAAGCATGTTTGATATACCTTTGATATCTTGGTATTTACGAAAACATAAACCAAAAT
Organism: Aquimarina megaterium XH134; assembly: GCF_000520975.1. GTDB lineage: Bacteria > Bacteroidota > Bacteroidia > Flavobacteriales > Flavobacteriaceae > Aquimarina > Aquimarina megaterium. The sequence continues at coordinate 177,751 of NZ_JACB01000029.1, read as the reverse complement.
TTATTTCTAAGATTGAGCTAGGTAAGGGCATACCAAGTATATCTTTTAATTTACGTCATGGAGGTAATGTTTTAATTGATAGGAAAAACCCAAAACAATCAATTCCGGCATTATCAAAATTTGGAAAATTTGTAGCAAAAAATAATTTTTCTGCGGTTATTTTCCCCGAAGGAACACGTAGTAGAGATGGAAAACCTAAATCGTTTGCTCCAACAGGGCTAAAAATCTTATTTAAGAATGCTCCAGAAGCTTTGATAGTGCCAGTAACTATAAATAATAGCTGGAAGCTGGTTAGATTTGGTAATTTCCCTATGGGAATAGGAATCCATATGACATTAGAAGTACAAGAACCAATAACAATTAACAAAGAACCCGAAATATTATTAGATAAAATAGAAGAAAGGGTTACTTTAGCAATCAGAACGTAACATCAACCATAATGGCTTTAGATAATATTAGATTAGAGGTAATGCAGCTACTAGAAAAGAAAGTAGATGGTTTTATAGATAAATTCTTGATTCCGGTAGATAAGATATGGCAACCAACTGATTTTTTACCAGATTCACAAAATGAAGATACTTTTTTTGAAGAAGTAAAAGAATTAAGAGAATTGGCTAAAGAACTCCCTTATGATTTTTGGGTAGTATTGGTTGGAGATACTATTACTGAAGAAGCTTTACCTACTTACGAATCCTGGTTAATGGATGTAGAGGGAATCAATCAACATGAAAATGGGAAAGATAATGGTTGGGCCAAGTGGGTACGTTATTGGACAGGTGAAGAAAATAGACATGGAGATGTATTGAATAAATATCTCTATTTGTCGGGTCGAGTGAATATGATTGAAGTAGAAAGAACTACGCAACACTTAATTAACGATGGTTTTGATATAGGTACAGATAGAGATCCTTATAAAAACTTTGTATATACTAGTTTTCAAGAATTGGCAACCTATATTTCTCATAACAGAGTTGCAAAATTAGCTAGACAATACTCTAATAAATCATTGTCTAAGATGTGTAAAATTATTGCAGGAGATGAGATGCGTCATCATAATGCATATAGTGAGTTTGTAAGAAGCATTTTTGAGGTAGATCCAAGTCAGATGATGATTGCATTTAGTGATATGATGAAGAAAAAGATTGTTATGCCTGCACATTTACTTAGAGAATCTGGCCAATCTATAGGAACTGCTTTCGAAGATTTTTCGTGGTCTGCACAACGTATCGGAGTATATACCTCACAAGATTATATCGATATCATGCAACGTCTTATCGATCGATGGGAAATTGACAAGATAATTGATCTTACCGATGAAGCAGAAAGAGCACGTGACTTTTTAATGAAATTGCCTGCCAGAATGCAGCGTATTAGTGAGCGATTGGTTATCCCAGAAGAAATTTTTGAATTTAAGTGGGTACAACCAGCAATGGCAAAATAAATAGTATTGGGTATGATTGAAGATCAGATTATATCTAAAACTATTGATTTTGTAAAGGATACGCTTAATGGAGCAGAGGGAGGACATGACTGGTTTCATATCCAAAGGGTTTTTAAGAACGCTCAATTAATTTCTAAAGAAGAAGAGGTTGATTTTTTTGTAGTCTCTCTGGGTGCATTACTTCATGATATTGCAGATTCAAAATTTTATGATGGTGATGAAACTATAGGTCCAAAAATAGCTGCAGACTTTTTAGAAAACCTGCAGGTAGAACCAACAGTTATCAATCATGTCGTTAAGATCATCAAAAATATTTCTTTCAAAGGAGGAAATATAGATCAAAAATTTAGATCTCCCGAACTAGATGTTATACAAGATGCAGACCGTTTAGACGCCATTGGAGCTATAGGAATAGCAAGATGTTTTAACTATGGAGGGTTTAAAAACAGAACTCTGTATGATCCAGAAATTGCTCCAAACCTAAAGATGAGTAAAGAAGAATATAAATCTTCAACATCACCTACTATTAATCATTTCTACGAAAAATTATTACTGCTTAAAGATAGAATGAACACTAAAACCGGAAGAAAATTGGCAGTAGAACGACATCAATTTATGGAACAGTTTCTAGAACAGTTCTATCAAGAATGGGAAGGGAAATCTTGATTAGAAAAGTCGTAACTGCTCATCTTTATAAAATTGATGTAGATCGCAATTTAAATGTATCCTTTGCTCTTGAGAGAAGTATTTTTGTCTCGCTATAGTAAATAACTGGTGGATTTGATCTGCCATATTACCCGAGCCTCTCATTCTTCTTCCAAAAGCACTATCATTTAGATTGCCTTCATGACACTGCATGATTTGATGTAGGATTTTATCTTTACGATCTGGTAAGGTGTTTTCTAACCATTTAATGAATATTTTTCCGATTGCTCCATTTAATCTTACGATTGTATACCCAATACTTTTTGCACCATGCTTTGAAATTTCTTTGGCTAATGGCAATATTTCGTGACTATTAACTGAAGGAATTATTGGTGCCATCATCACATTCGTAGGAATCCCAGATGCATTTAGTTTTTCTAGAGTTTCTAATCGTTTTTTTATACTTGTGGTTCTTGGTTCAAGGATTCTTCGTGTATCTTCTTTTAATGTAGTGATAGAGAGGTATACCGCTACCAGACTATGTTTAGATAATTCAGAGAGAAGATCCAAATCTCTAAGGATTAAAGCATTCTTAGTGATGATACCAACAGGGTGCCTGTATTTTAGAAAAATTTCAAGAAGTTTACGGGTGATTTCAAGTTTTTTTTCAATAGGTTGATAGCAATCTGTATTTCCAGAAAGTGAAATAGGATATGCTTTCCATTTTTTATTTCGCAACTTTTTCTCTAATAATTCAGGAGCATTCTTTTTAACCAAAATTTTACTTTCAAAATCTAATCCAGCACCATAACCCCAGTATTCATGAGAATTTCTAGCATAACAATATACACAACCATGCTCACAACCTTGATATGGATTGAGAGAATATAGCATGCCAACATCAGGGCTGGTAACTTTGTTCACAATCGTTTTTGGAAACGTTTCTATATAAGTAGTTTGATATTTATTGATCGATTCTCCCTGGTCAAGACAATAATTAAGAAAATCATCTCTTGTTTCATGATGCAGTTCAAAAAATCTATTATGAACTTTTTCTTGAGCTCCTCTACCTTTTATGTGCTTTTTTATCTTCATTACAATGGATGATTTGAGGTATAAAGGTAAAATTTATTTATGGAATAATTCCTTTTTTATATGGAATAATTCCATATAAAAAATAAACTAATAAAGCTAAATATTTGGATAATGATTATCATTCGAATGATATATTCAGGTATTTGCTCCTGTTGTTTAGGGGGATTTACCCCTTGATGCTGACCCTCTTAAATAGTAATTTCAATCTGTGATAAATAATAGTGTTTTATGAAACCTAAAAAAGGAATTGTAGAATACGTAATGACCTCAAGAAATAGTAAATAACTATAAGCTTTTAAAACCATAATCACCTATTAAAAAATAACAGTACAGAGTAAAGAATATCAATAATTTGTAGAGATTGAACTTCACTTTATTGAATGTTTTTTTAAAAAATATTACCCCATTTAATTTTCACATTTTATCTTATTTATTATGATCGGTAAAGCTATGTCTTTTATTGAAGACAGGACTAATCAATATTTTCAAGGAATTCTTGGTCCATCCACAGAAAAATATGCTGCACTTGGTAATATCGCCAAGATTGTAGAAGGAGGGGACACTACTGATGAAGAAGGAGGTTCTGGTATTGTCATTACACTGGTTAATATAGAAGAGGATAGGATATCAAAAAACCCTGATGGTATATATAGACAGGGTGATAAAGTAATTAGAAGTAATCCCGAGATATTAGTTAATCTATATGTGTTGTTTTCGGCTAATTTAACCTATACAACGGCTTTAAGCAGGATTTCGAGTGTTATACAATGTTTTCAAAGTAACAATTTTTTTACCGTACCCAAATTTCCCTCTCTTGATGCAGATATCATGAAATTACATATAGAATTGTATACCATGAATTTCGAACAAATCAACCACCTGTGGAGCACTCTTGGTGGAAAGTATTTACCCTCTGTGCTGTATAAAATGAAATTGATTCCGATTTCAGATAAAGATAACAAAATAGAAGGTAGTCTAATTACCGAAATACAAACGAAAAAAAGTGCAATTGCAGGAGCACTAAAGTAACCTGAATACATATAGAATTTGCCCCAAAATTCGATTATCATTTTAAAGTATACGGCCAGTAATACTAGCCAGAATTTAAGGAATAACGTCCAAAATTAGGTAAAGAAATGAAGTATACTCCTTTATTTACTATAGAAATAGAACATGATTATTTTTCTGTGACCAAACCCCAGTTGCTACGTATTGTACCAACTGTATCAACACAAAAAATACTTCAGGGAGCTGGCTTGATTTCAAAATTTATTCAGAACAAATTATATGTTCTGGTAAAACATAATGATAGTAGCGAACCTTATCTTAAAATTTCGAATGATTTTACTCTTCAATTTTTCCTTGAGGTTATTGGATATGATTTTACAAAAATCACAAATTATGAGTTAAAAGACCCCTACAATACAAAACTATACTTCAGCAACGCAAATTCTATTATTGATGGAAATGATAAATCTGTTGAAGATGTATTATATCTAAATGAAAAATTACCAGTATTTGATGCAACACAAGAATATCTATATAATGATATTGTACGTAATGGTGCTAATACAGCATATGAATGCCTTACTAAGATAAACGCTAATACAGGTGATCTTAACAATGCTGATCAATTCAGAGAACTCGAAAAAGTAAGTTATGTAACCTCTGCAACAAGATTACTATTTACAGGACCAGAAAAAGTAATAGTTTTAAATACTCCATCTGCAAATGTTGAAATCAAATACTATCAATATAATCCGGTATCTAAGCAATTTGATATCGAGATAAAGAGCACCAATATTGGACCTGTCGAAAATCCTACTAACGCTAATATAGAAACCGTTTTATTGAATTTCTATACCCAAGAAAACATCCCATTTTCAGAAGGGATTTATAAAGTAACTATTAATACACAAGAGGAATACTTGTATTTCAGATTAGAAAATGACTGGAAACCATATTTGGGGCTAATTGACATTCATAATGATACTTTGGCAAGCACAGAAAAATACCGATTCCTAAAAGAAGACGGAACATTCTATATGATCGCTCCGGCTAATACAGAAATAGAAACACGTAACTATAAGATTCGATTTGCACCAGCACAGTATTTATTAAAGTATGTATGTAAAAGTAACAAGGTAACTAACATAACAGATGATGATGGTACTATCGAATTTGATAACCTGGGAGCAAATATATTTCGAAGCAAATTACCTGTGAGAATGAATGAAAAGGCAATTGATACGATCTCTGTTACTTACAATAACTCTGAGATACTGAAGAAAATGGAAATCCCAGGGCATGAGGATTTATCTATCCTGGATGGTGAAAATAAATATATAGTAAGCGAAACATTTTTGAATTTATAAAATAATTAAAATCACACATTATGGCTACAGTTTTTAAAACACCAGGTGTCTATGTTGAGGAAATACCAAAACTACCACCTTCAGTTGCCCAAGTAGAAACGGCAATTCCTGCCTTTGTGGGTTATACTCAGAAAGCAGAAAAACAAGGAGGCTCTCTCCTAATGAAACCAACCCGTATTTCTTCACTATTAGAATATAAAGCATTATTTGGTGGTGATAACCCAATAGATAACATAGAGGTTGTGGTTGATGAAACCAATAATTTTGCTGTTAGCAGTATAAGTATCGGAAATGATGTTCGATATTTAATGTATGATAGCTTACGATTGTTCTTTGATAATGGTGGTGGAGAGTGCTACATAGTATCTGTTGGTAAATATGACACAGCACCAGAGTATGGTGATGAAAACACTGTTCCTGCTACTGGATTAAGAGGAGGGGTAAAGGCCTTAGAGAAGTATGACGAACCCACCATTATTTTGTTTCCAGATGCCACTAATGTACTTAAAGATGGTAATGATGATGCAAGCTTCTATAGTTTGCAACAAATGGCTTTGGAGCAATGTGCAAAATTACAGGATAGAGTTGGTTTATTTGATTTAAAAGAAAATATTACAGGAGATCTTGATAACGCGATAGATAATTTTCGGAATAATATAGGAATCAATAACCTAAAGTATGGTACGGCCTATACACCTTGGGTTGTTGCTACCTATCCCAGAGAAATTGACTTAAGTACTTTTAAAGATAATATTGATGATTCAAACGGTGATGTCTCTTTAAAGGCACTTTCTTCAGATGGTGAACACTTATCTTTAATTGATAGCTATGACCTTGCAAATAAAGAAGGGGATTCGGTTATAGATATTGTTGTTACCATAAAAAGAGCTAATGAAAGTAGTGGAGCGTTCGATGATAATGTTCCATTGGTTGATATACCACCGTCATTAAAAGAAAAGTTTCTGGTTTATAAAAAAGCTGTAGATGCCGAAACCACTTCTGGACCCGCTAAAACGGCTTTAAAAGCATTATTTACCTTTTGTAGAAATACAATCATGGAGTTTCAAAAAGCCGCCGCCGCTTTAGATGCTGGTTCAAGTCAAATACTCAATGATGTAAATACCTATGCAAAATCTGTTAATATGTGGCGAGGTGGTGCAGGTGGAATTATTGCGATCGATAAGAATGCAGAAGTTTTGGCCCTAAATGATTTAGCGAATGAAGCTGCTGCAGAAGCATTATATACCACAGTGCCTGATCCAGCATGGCTCGGGGAAGCTATTGGAGATGTAGACCCTGTTACAGCAGGAACCTATGATGCTGCTACTAATGCAGATAGGGCCAAACAGGTGGCAAATTCTGTATTAGGTGAGTTTGAAAAACTAATTGCCTATGCAGATGCAATCACTAGTGCAGCAAATGGGTATAAAAAAGCAGCCCAAGATGCCTTGTATGAAAAACACCCGGTTATAAGTAATATTGTTAATCATATTAAGAAAAATATCAATACGTTACCACCAAGTGGAGCTATTGCGGGTATTTATGCCAAAGTAGATAATGCAAGAGGGGTATGGAAAGCTCCTGCTAATGTGAGTGTAAATTCTATTAGCGCGCCATCGGTGATGATTAGTCATGAGGAACAAGCCAATATTAATGTAGATGCCGTAGCCGGAAAATCGATTAATGCAATCAGAAGCTTTACTGGTAAAGGTAGTTTAGTATGGGGAGCAAGAACCTTAGCAGGCAATGATAACGAATGGCGATATATTAGTGTAAGGCGCTTCTTTAATATGGTCGAAGAAAGCTGCAAAAAATCTACAGAACCCTTCGTATTTGAACCTAATGATTCTAACACCTGGGTCAAAGTACAAACTATGATAGAGAATTTCTTAACTAACCTATGGCGACAAGGCGCTTTACAAGGAGCTAAGCCAGAACATGCATTTTATGTGGCAGTTGGTTTGGGTAAAACCATGTCTGCTCAGGATATTCTCGAAGGAAGAATGATCGTAGAGATAGGAATGGCAGTAGTACGACCTGCAGAGTTTATTATACTTCAATTCTCTCATAAACTAGCTGAGTCTTAAACCCAGTTAGCATCATAAAATATAAACAAATTCATAATTAAAAAAACAATAATCATGGCAGCATATCCATTACCAAAATTTCATTTCAGCGTCGACTGGGGCGGAAGTAAATTTGGCTTCAGCGAAGTCACAGGTTTAGATGTTCAGATTGAACCCATAGAATATAGAGATGGCAGCAGTCCAGAGTTTCATAAGATCAAAATGCCTGGGATGCAAAAGTTTAGTAACATTACTTTTAAACGAGGCACTTTTAACGAGAATTTTGACTTCTCAGACTGGATCGATACCATAAGCCTTAATCAGGTAGAACGAAGAGACATTACCATTAAGCTATTAGATGAAGGACATGAACCCGTTATGACTTGGAATGTAAAAAATGCATTTCCGATAAAGTGGCAACCAAGTGATCTTAAATCAGATGGTAATGAAGTTGCTATAGAAACCCTTGAAGTAGCGCACGAAGGGATGAAGATTCAAAAACCATAATCTAATCGTTTAATTGTAAATCGTGGCTAAAGAAAGTGTTCATACTGCTGGGGGATACTATCCTCCTGTTGGTTTTCATTTCAGGGTAGAGTTTATCAATATCGGCAATGATAACGACGTTCGTTTTCAAAGTGTCGGTGGGCTCAATATGGAGTTAGAGGTCGAAAACATTAAAGAAGGAGGCCAAAATCTGTTTGAACATAAACTCCCGGGGAGAAGTAAGTTTTCAGACCTCACCTTGAAAAGAGGCTTATTACTCGATTCTGATATTATCAAATGGATCAAAAACGCACTTTATAATAAGGAATTTGAACCTGTAGATATGAATATAAGCCTCTTGAACAGCGATCATACTGCATTACTAACATGGAAAATTTTTAGAGCATGGCCGCGAAAATGGAGTATTAGTGATTTAAATGCTACAGAAAACTCAATCATGGTAGAAACACTTGAGATCGTGTACAATTATTTTGAAATTGAAAAAGGATGATATGTCACTAGAAATAGGAAATCTAACCGTAAAAATATCGGTAAATCAAGGAAAGTCTGAAGGTGGAGATGGTAGTAGTACTCCTTTGACTGATACAGATGTGGGTAAAAAACCGCAGCCCGAAAAAATGGCCAAAGATATTGTAGAGCAGATTATAAAAATTATTGAAGATAAAAACGAAAGATAATGGCTAAAGGTCAATTAGAAAAATTAAAGATCATTGCATTCAAAAATGCAGATTACTCTGATCTGCCCAATGAGCAACAAACTTATACCGCCATGTTAAACCCAGAGACGTACACTTTAGATTATAAGGTAGAGTATCAGGATGGGCAAGGACAGGGAGCTAGTAGTGCGCAGCAAAAATTTACCGTTACAAAACCAAAGGAAGCTAACTACGAATTGTTATTTGATAGTTCAGGAGTTATTGATGGCAACCCAAGAGAGTCAATAGAGGATGACATCAATGAGTTTAGAGATTTGCTATTAAAGTATGAAGGAGAAATTCATGAACCTAAGCATTTTCAGATCATATGGGGGAGCCTAACATTTAAAGGTAGATGTACCGGGCTAAATATCAATTTCAAGCTTTTTAACTCAAATGGTAAACCTACACGAGCAATTTGCAAAGTTTCATTTATTGGTAGTGTCGATGATAAGTTAAGAACTGCAGAAGAAAAAAAGAAATCTCCCGATATGACGCATTATCGAACGCTCAAGGCTGGAGATACTTTACCCATGATGTGCTATAAAATATATGGGAATTCGGGTTATTATTTACAGGTAGCACAAGTAAACAAGCTTTCGAGTTTTAGAAACCTTTCTCCTGGTACAGAAATCTTTTTTCCACCACTTAAGAAAAATACACCTGTAGCATGAGCGAAGTTAATGCCATACCAAGTACAAAGCCTAAATCGGTATCAACATATACGATACTACTCGATGGCAACAAAATATCTGAGCAATTTAGAGTAATGAGTATTGTAGTACAGAAAGAAATAAACAGTATTTCTAAAGCAACAATTTTATTACAAGACGGATCGGCTGCAGAGCAAGGGTTTACATCTAGTAATAGTGAAGAATTGGTTCCTGGAAAACAAATCGAAATCCAAGCGGGATATCAAAATGATGAAGAAACTGTTTTTAAAGGAATCACCATAAAACATAGTATAAAAGTTAGAAAAAGTGTTTCGGTTTTGGTTATCGAATGCAGACACGAAGCTATTAAGATGACTACCAAATTAAAGAATAACTATTTTCATGAGTTAAATGATTCTGACATTGCAGATCAACTTTGTAGGAATCATGGTCTTAGTTTAGATAGTGATTCTTCAGAAATTACCCATAAAGAGATTGTACAGTTTAATTGTACCGATTGGGATTTTATGGCTTGTCGAGCCGAAGAAAATGGATTTTGGATTACTACAGAAGAAGGAACCAAAGTAACGTTTAAAGCCCCAGATTTTAATCAGGAACCAATCCTAACATTGGCTTATGGAGGTACCATTAAGGAACTGGATGCCGAAATTGATGCACGATATCAATATGAAGCACTAAAATCTATTAGTTGGAATCCGGCAAATCAAGAAACCATCAATAGTGAAGCACAAGACCCATCGGTTCCCGCAGCAGGAAATATATCAGCTACAGATTTGGCTGGAGTTGTTGATAACGACCAACTAGAAATAAGACATATGGCTTTATCTGAGGCAGAGCTTCAGAATTGGGCAAATAGCATATTAAAAAAACAACGGCTCTCCAAAATAAGAGGTAAGCTTAAAATCGATGGTATTCATACCCCTAAACCAGGAGGAATGTGTGATTTACAGGATATTGGCGAACGTTTTGAAGGGAAAGTAATGATTTCTGGCGTGAGACATCATATTGAAAAAGGAAATTGGGAAACTTTTATTCAGTTCGGAGAATCTCCACAACGATTTGCAGAGAAATTTGAGATAGAACAACCTCTCGCTTCGGCTCTTTTACCGGCAGCACAAGGACTACAAATAGGGGTGGTTACAAATTTAGAAGACCCAGATGGAGAAGAAAGAATTCAAGTAAGGTTACCTATGGTACATGATAGCGATGATGGAGCATGGATGAGATTATGTGCACTAGATGCTGGAGAAAATAGAGGATGGGTTTTTCGACCCGAAATAGGAGATGAGGTAATAGCAGGGTTTCTAAATTCTGACCCCAGATATGGTGTTATCCTCGGAAAAGTACATAGTAGTAAACATACTGCACCTTACGAAGCAGCAAATGATAATCATGAAAAAGGATATCTGTCCAGAGAAGGACTAAAACTTTTGTTCGATGATGATAAAAAAGTAATTACAATTGAAACATCAGGGGGGCATAAAGCCATCCTTGATGATGATGACACCAGCATTACATTAGAGGATAGTAATGGAAATAAAATTGTAATGAACAATGAAGGAATCGAAATAAAAAGTATAAAAGATATAAAACTAGAAGCATCTGTAGATATTAAGATGGACGGAGGAGCAAATGTCGAGATCGGGGGTGGGGCAAATGCAAAATTAGAAGGAGGAGCAGGAGCAGAACTTTCATCGGGAGGTTCTACTGCGGTAAAAGGAAGTACAGTAATGATAAATTAAAAAATATGGGAGCACCAGCAGCAAGAGTAACAGATTTTCATGTTTGCCCTATGGTAACAGGAGTAGTGCCACATGTTGGCGGTCCGATTTCTATGGGTAGCGGTACCGTAATGATAGCAGGAATGCCTGCCGCACGCGTAGGGGATATGTGTACTTGTGTAGGTCCTCCAGATACAATAATGGCAGGATCTGGAACAGTAATGATAGAAGGTAAACCAGCAGCCAGAATGGGTGACTCGACAGCCCATGGAGGTACAATTATATTAGGAGCACCAACAGTTTTGATCGGATAAGAATAAAATTATGAATAAAGCAAAAGACTTTATAGGAGTGGGTTGGAGTTTTCCTCCAACATTTAATCGAGAAAAAGGCCAATTAGAAACCACAGAACTATTTGATGATATCCAGAAAAGCTTAGAGATATTATTAACAACAAGACCTGGAGAAAGAGTAATGCAACCAAAATATGGTTGTCATATGGAAACCTTATTATTCGAATCGTTAGATACGGGGACTAAAACCATGATCAAAGAACGAATAAGAATTGCCATACTATATTTTGAACCGAGAATTGAAGCAAAAAAAATTACACTCGATGATTCCAGACAAAACGAAGGAGTATTATTGATTTCAATAGAATATATCGTTAGCTCCACAAATAGTAGATTCAATTTTGTATTCCCATTCTATAGTGAAGAAGCAACCGAAATGAATATTTTAACTACAAACCATCCATTAGCTGTATAAAATGAGTGATTGTCCTGAAAATAGAAATCCACTAATTCGAAATGGCACTAGCCAAGGACAACGAGTATTGTCAAAACTCAGTCCATCATCTGTAGAAATAATTGATAAATCTACGGAAGATTGGATGGTATGGGCAGGTAAATTTTCGGATAATATTAGATATACGGCATTAAATAATGCTGCTGTTGGAACAATGAAACCTTTTTTTACTTCCAATATTAGTGCGCAGTTGGCATTGGCCGCAAGCTATCCTCCCGAAATGTTGTCACAGTATATCAGAGAAATATTGTTGTATATAGAAACAGAAGATACTGGACTTAAAAAAGCATACACCTATCTTTTTGATATCATTTTCTCGTATTTTGTTATAGTAGATAAGTTGTTTCAATTAACCCAAGAAGATAAAGAATATAATAGCATTCTTCTTAATCATATTCAGGCAAAATTATTACCTCTGGAGCACAGAGCTTTTGCGTATTATAAAGCATCTTTAGCAGGAACTCCTGCTCAAAAATTAATAGTAAATAGTACTTCAATTGATTTGAATATCTTTCATGAGCCAATTACAGGGCATGAAGAAGCTATTAATTCTGGATTGTCCGGTCTTGCAGGAAAAAGATATTTGGATTCATCAGATTTTAGTACCTATTATAGTGCTATTTCTTCAGATCCTTCAATCTTTGGAGGTTTGTCCGGTTTTGCTAAAAAAATAAAGTATGTAAGCCAACATAACTTCTTTACCAGTATTTTGGATGAGATTAGCGCTTCGGCAACATTTATCAGTAAACTTTCTCAGAAGTACCTTAATACATATTTAAGTGACTGGCCAAACCATCAGCCAAATTATGCACTTTATCTCGCTTGGTTAGAACTTCTGGATGCCACTAAGGGGCATTTGAATGAACTTACAGGACGACATCTTGATTTTTATTACAAAAATGTTTTGCAACTTAAACCTCTGTCGCAATCTCCGGATAAGGCATTTTTAACGTTAGAGTTAAATAAAATAACCTCTTCTTATGCGATAAAAGGTGATACACTATTTATAGGCCCCAAGGACGATACAGGTAATACTATTACTTACAGCAGTAACAAAGAGACAGTTCTTAATAAAGCAAAAATAAAGCATTTGTCTGCTCTGTATTTTGGCGAAGCAGAAGACAACATTGGAAGTCAGATAAATAACAAAAGATTATTCGCAGCCCCCATCATCAATAGTGCAGATGGATTAGGAGAAAAATTAGAAGAAGATGTTATCGCATGGCATCCATTCCATATTAAAAAATATGAGAACGCAGAACTAGCAGCTATTACTATGCCCAAAGCTGAAATTGGTTTTGCAATTGCTTCACACTTTTTAAGGTTAAAAGAAGGTTTGAGAACTATTACTATGGAAGTCTTTTTGGGAAAAAACGTTTCAACAACTAATTTTAACTACAAGGCATATATTACAACGGAAAAAGAATGGCTGGAAATTGATTTTCCAGACCTAAAAAAAGATACGCTTGATGGTAAAGTGGGATTCACTTTTACATGTACGATACCTGCAGACAAAGACCCAATTGTAGCATACAATAAAGATACGCATTTGGGAAGTCTTACTGCTACAGAACCGGTGTTAAAAATTGTATTAGAACACCAGGATGATCAACCGTTTATTTATGATGAATTAGCTAGCACTGCGGTTAGCAAAATTAAATTGACGGTTAATGTCGGTCAGATTGAAGGTTCATATAATGAAGACGGAATTAAAAATTTAGAATTGCACAATGACTCGAATCCATTGAATCCTTCTAAACCTTTTCATCCTTGGGGACCAGAACCCACAATTGGTAATTCCTTTATTATAGGTAGTGATGAGATATTTTATAAAAAAGGAGCTAAAATTAAATTTAACTTCGATTGGAAAGATTATCCTTTAAACGATGATGGTAGCATTAACTTATCAGCTATAGATCACGACCCTAAGAGTTCGATAAAATATATTTCTTTTCGCAGTACAAATAGAAAAAGTACGGGTGATGATGGTTATGTTCCAAAGGTTGAGATCCTAAAACTAAGTAAAAATAAATGGGTGTCCTTGTATGATGATAAACAGGTATTTAGGGTTAGCAATGATGCAGAATCCGAGATTGTTTCTAAAACTAGCTTGAACATTAACTTATCATCCAATACGCATAAAGATTTATTTCTAAATAAAGATCAATCTTGGAGATCTTATAGTGCTAATTCTAATAAAGGCTTTCTAAAAATCAAACTCAATAATGACTTTGGGCATAGAGATTATTATTTGGCATTACAAAGTTTTTTTAAGCTTAATGATGATAACGCTACTGCACCTGCGTATCCTTATAACCCAACTTTGCAATCGTTCTCGGTTAGTTATGAGGCAAGTTGTACATCACAATTATCCAACAAAGATAAATTTGATGACAGGCCGTTGGAATTTTTTCATATTGGCCCTTTTGGTGATAGCGAACAACATAAGATATTGCAAAATCGACCAATAAAATTAGTAAGCAAATTAATCAGAAGAACAGACGGGATATATAAGTCTCAAGGTAGTTTATTGATTGGTATAGAGAATATACAACCAGGAGATACTCAGGCAATTTTGTTTCAGGTACAAGAAGGTAGTGAAGATCCATTATTAGAAAAGCCAGAAGAACACCTTATTTGGGAATATTTAATGGCTAATAATGTTTGGAAAAAATTTGATGATGATAGTATTGGAGACAATACCAGTGGTTTGATCGAGTCGGGTCTTATAAATTTCATTATCCCTAAAAATGCAAGTCTTGAGCATACCGCTTTTGAAAATGGGCTAATATGGATCAGGTGTTCTGTTAAAGAAGCTCCTGATGCTGTCTGCAAAATAGTTGGTATTTATCCAAATGCAATAGAAGTACAAAGAATTATACCCGAGAAAACAGCATATGAATCTATGATTTCATCTCCTGGTGAAATCAAGAAATTATTTACTCCCGAGGCTAAGATTAAAAAAATTGAACAACCATTCACAAGTTTTGACGGAACTCCTATAGAGAATGATGAAGCTTTTTACTTAAGAGCTTCAGAACGATTACGTCATAAAAATCGGGCAATTACCATCTGGGATTATGAGCGTCTGGTACTACAGGCATTTCCCGAAATATATAAAGTAAAATGTCTTAATCACACAAAAATTGGAGGATCATTAAGCGAAGGTAATTTGGTCTATAATGAAGTAGCACCTGGGAATGTTTCAATAATTACAATTCCCAATTTAGCCAATAGAAATGATATTGATCCACTAAAACCATATACCAAAAAAAGCACATTAAAAAAGATTGAAGAATTTCTTAATGAACGAACCTCATGCCAGGTTAGCATTCATACAGCACAACCTGACTTTGAAGAAGTCAAAGTGAAATGCACAATAACGCTTAGAAATGAATTTCCGGATATTAATTACTACAAAGAAGTAATCCAAAAAGATATTACCAATTTCTTAAGTCCATGGGCGTTTGCTTCTGATACTGATTTAAATTTTGGAGGTCGTATTCATCAATCTGTGTTAATCGACTTTATTGAAGAATTACCATATGTAGATTTTCTAACGGATTTTGAGTTATTCCATATAAAATCATCTGGTGAAATCACTAAAGTAGATGAGGCCGTTGCTTCAACAGCAAGATCAATACTGGTTTCTGTTCCTGCAATTAAACATGATTTGCATGTAATTCTTAAAACTATTAATACAACCGAAGCAATAGATTGTAACGATGAATGAGCACATTACCATATTAAAAAATCCCGGTTTTAGGGAAAGTGAAGATTATATAGCTCTTCGAAAAAAAGGTATTGAACTAATTGAAAAATTAGGAAGCACGTATTGGACAGATTATAATATTCATGATCCGGGAATTACATTACTAGAACTTCTTTGCTTTGCTCAAACAGAAGTTGGTTTTAAACTTGGTTTTTCAATTGAAGATTTGTTGGCCTATCAAACAAACCAAGAAGTGAAATGGGATGATCAATGTTTCTATACTGCTCGTGAGATATTAACAATTAATCCTTTTACCAATAATGACTGGCGTAAAGTGCTAATTGATCAAATCGGAATAGCAAATGCATGGATGAGTTGTACTCCTTGCCCTTGTCATCCAGATTTTTATGCAGATTGTAAAGAAAGTGAGTTAACCTATGATGAAACAGAACATCCAATAGTGATAAAAGGCTTTTGGGATGCTTTATTAGAGTTGGAAGTAGATTCTCAATATGGAGATTTAAACGGAGGAAAAATCTTTCATCAATTTGGCTTTGATACGAACAAACATAGAGCAACTGCAGAAATTAGATTTAGTCCTTGGCACAAAGCGCAATCAGATCTGGGTCTAATGAATATAGTTCAGGCGAATGAAATAATTGCCATAGAGTTAACCAACTATCATTTAGATGTATCCGATGAGAAGTTCTACAGAGCTCTTAGAGATCCTTTAAGAATTGATGTAGACTACAAAGTCACCACATCTGATGGAGTAGAACATATTAATCTCTTAGAACTACCTGTAAAAATTTGGTTCAAAACAGATGATGGAAGAGCGGCAATTAAAAAAGCAGATATAAAAACGGTTTTTGAAGACGTCAATCAAACGGGACCTTTTAGTCAATATTTATTTCAGCTTAAGAAGGCCAATGAAGCTGTCAAAAAAGCAAAAAAAACTTTAAATATACATAGAAATTTGGCCGAAGATTACTGCAAAATATCAACAATCCCAATCGTAGACGTTGGGTTATGTGCAGACATAGAAATGTCGGCAGATGTAGATATTGAGGTAGTATTAGGAGAGGCTTATTATCTAATAACTGAATATCTAAATCCTGTAGTAAAATTTTATACGTTAAGTGAATTACTATCGGATGGAAAATATACAGAAGAGATATTTCACGGGCCTAAATTGGATCATGGTTTTATACTTGATGAAGAACTAGATCATTCGAATTTACGAACCACATTGTACACATCAGACATCATTAATATTTTGATGGATGTTAAAGGAATAGAGGCCGTAAAAAATATAACACTTACACGATATGATGAAGCCGGAAAATTGGTTGAATCTCAACCTTGGGAACTAAAAATAAAATCAGGACATCAGCCTCGATTATACATTCATGCTTCTAAGGTTTTAGTCTTTAAAGATGATTTGCCATTTCTTCCGTTTCAGGACGAATTGCACGATACGTTGCAAATGTGGAGAGGTATACGACAACAAAATAAAGTGATACAAACTGACAATGACTTAAAGGTGCCCGAAGGAGAATATTTAAATCAGAAAGGACATTACCCTCTTCAATATTCATTACCAGAAACCTACGGAGTGGGTATCCATGGTCTAAAAGAACCTTCAACCATACAAAGAAAAGCTCAAGCCAAACAGTTAAAGGCATATCTGTTGTTATTTGAACATTTATTTTCAGTATATCTCAAACAATTAGAACGATTCAAGGATATATTATCTATTAATCCAACGATTTCGAAAAGTTATTTTGCCAGTTTGTTTAGTGAGAAAGAAATGAAAGGAGTCTCAGATTTATATGTAAATATTGATGATAGCGGTTTTCATGATTTATTAGAAAACAGAAGTCAATTTCTGGATAGACGAAATGGGTTTTTAGATCACTTACTGGCACGGTTTTCAGAATCATTTAGCGAATATGCTCTAATGCTTTATCAGGCATATGGATCAGAAGAAAAGGCCGAAGAAGAACTTGTTTTCGATAAAATTAATTTCTTAGAAAAATTCCCTGTTATTTCCTCTAATCGTGCGAAAGCAATTAATTATAAGGATGAAACAAAAGTTTGCGATATAGAAAATTCATCTGGATTAAGTGAGAGAATAAAAGTAGTATTAGGGTTAAACGGCGCAAATTCATTCATTAGATACCAGGTCAAAAAAAATACTGATGGTAAATGGAATGGAAACTGGTTCTTAGATGATTATGAAGGAGAGAATATACTGGTTGGCAGTGAGTTGATAGACATAGATCAAGAATATGATTTACGAAATCAATTAAAGAAAGCTGTTAATCTGGCAATAGAACAATTAACATTAAAAACGCATCTCAAGGTTATTGCAGAAGGTCCAGAATTTGCAATACAATTAGAAGATAATAATGGAGATTTGATAGCATCTGGACCTACTACCTTCCCGTTAGAACCTGATGCAAATACACAAAAAAATAGTATAGAGGCATTTATTGATCAAATAGTTCTTAGCGAAAAAGTATACGTTGTAGAACATATTCTATTACGTCCACGCAATCTTCCGTCCCTTACCATTCCAGAAGGCGATTCGTTTCTTCCCATTTGTATCCCAAAAGACTGCAAGGTATGTGGGGAAGAAGATCCTTATTCCTTCAGAATAACAGTGGTTTTAAATGGGGAACAAGGCGTATCTAATAGCGGAATTGCCTTTAGGAAGTTCGCAGAAAAAACAATTCGTATGGAAACTCCAGCACATTTGGGTGTCAAGATTTGCTGGGTCTCAGAAGAACAATTACAAGAATTTGAAGAAGCCTATTGCAATTGGTTATTAGAGTTAGCAAAGCCTGAATCAGATGAAATCATTTTGCACGATAGACTAAAAAAAGTACTAGAAATATTTAAAAATTTAAAAAGTGTTTACCCTCAAGCCACCTTACATGATTGTGAAGATGGGGATGATGAAAACAGGGTTAGGTTAAATAGCACTATCATTTAAAAATTATTATTATGGGGCAATCTATTCAACATGATCGGTATCCAAAATTTGTAGCAGATCAAGTGCTTACAGAGAAAAGCCTTAATCAGATGTTTGGCTATTTGGAGGAGCAACAACGACTTACCAGAACTACCTTAATTGGTATTGGAGTAATGTGTGGTATGCAAGTTAGTGTAAATGCAAGTCGGACGGCTTTAACAATATCGCAAGGCGTTGGAGTGACTTCAAAAGGAT
Source organism: Aquimarina megaterium XH134 (assembly GCF_000520975.1). Taxonomy (GTDB): domain Bacteria; phylum Bacteroidota; class Bacteroidia; order Flavobacteriales; family Flavobacteriaceae; genus Aquimarina; species Aquimarina megaterium. The sequence goes on along the minus strand of NZ_JACB01000029.1, from coordinate 158,781 downwards.
ATTTGGTACCTTTTCCCGAAACCACGTATACATTTTATAATGATGAGTTTTCTGCCGAGCAGGAGTTCATGTACCCTCCTTTTATAAACGCTATAACTAAGAAACAAAAGTTCCCGCTGTATTTGTTACATAACAATGGAGCTGCAGAAATAAAAAAAACTATTAATGCTAGTTTTCTTGAGGACAAAGCGGTGGTTATTTTTGTTGAATTACTGAGGGTGGATAACAAAAATTGCGACCCTGATTCTTGTGATGATAAAGGTTGTACGGTAGAAGTAACACATAGACCACTATTGGTTGATCTTGAGAATCTAGACGAACTCATATTTAGTGGTGCAAATAAAAAACCATTTTTGCATGAGCCATCATGTGTAGAGTGGCCTTCGATAAAGATGCCCAGGTATAATGTACCTAGTACACTATTGCTTAGTTCTGAAGAAGTGTTGAAGAACTTTCTTAAAGTATTGGATAGTGGTTTTATCTTAGAAATTGAAAAAATACTAGAGGCTGCTTACAGTTCATTTGGATATTACATAAAAGATGAATTTCCTAGTAATCCATTTTCAGGACTTAAAAATAAGTTCAAATTTTTGTTTGATGGAAGCCTAACAGCTCAACAATTACTTCATGTACAGTATTATTATGATTTCTTCTCAGATTTAATTTATGCTTATGAAGAGCTGCGAAAAATGTGTAATGAATGTTTAATCCTTTGCAGTCCTAACCAGGATTTATTTCCTAGACATTTGATATTAGGAAATGCAATTTCTTCTGAAGACGAATTTAGGCATCACTGGATTCAATCTCCTGCTTTTTCTTGTAATTGCTGTTCAGAAGGAAAAATAAAATTCTTATTAAAAAAGATAGCGCTATTAATTAAGAAACTGGAAATTCCATTCTCATCATTTACTGAAGATCGAAGAACTGTAAAAGTTACACCTAGTAACTATGGAGATATCACTCTTTCGGATAAAGCAATACCTTATTACTATGATATTGTAAATGGACCAGATGAATTGTATAATCACTGGAATTTCAAAAAAACAAAACTCAAAAAAGGAGATACTAACTTATCGTATGATGCAAATAAATATGGAGCAAATAAATATATCAAAGATCCTTTAAGCTATGATATCGAACCATACAATTTTTTTAGAGTTGAAGGGCATTTGGGCATGAATTGGAAAAGTGCCTTAGCTCAAGTCAATAAAGTGAAAAATGAAAAACGACTGCCCATTGATGTTGTGGCATTGAATGGGGATGTATTTGAACTTTTTAGAAGTCTATTGTCGAACAAAAATAGCTTAGCCGAAATTATTTCGGGCAATAAGGATATTGTTGAAGAATTGATATGCTATTTTGCTGATATAGAATCACAATATGATGCACATGCAGCCGAGTTGAGGTGTACAATACTTAAAGTAATGGTGTATTTCTACAATTTACCCGTTGTGGCTGGCACACCTATAACAGAGACCAATAATTTTCCGGAATCGGATATGGTCAGAAAAAAATTCCCAAATTATAAAACAAAAACAAATACATATGGAGAAGCATTTGATAAATTCTATGCCCCATTAAAAAATGCAGAGTACATTACTCCATTGGCATTTAGCACTACAATAGGATTTGCGGGTATTCCTGTAGCAGCAAATAATCAGATATTTTTACTCAACCCGGTCTATCTCATGTATTATTTGGAAAAAATTCATGAAACACTAGCAGATGGTTTGGTAGATCTCAAAATAAATGTACTTACTCAAAGATTAGAAGATGCCTCTAATGTTGCGGCTTACATGTTATTATTAGTTGATAATCTCTCGGGTAGTGATAATAATATAGAATTACCTTCTTTATGGGAAGAAAGCCTGGCAGCTGTGACATGGATTTGTAAAGCGGATGTGTTTAACGTACTTTATAGAAATTTCCTTTTCAACTATGCGCTTTTTATAACCAATCAAACATTTGCAATGTATGCTTTTAGAAATAGTGGGATACAGCATAAAGCAGGGGTGACTACCGGAGGTACTTTTATATTAGTATATAATGATAAACGAGAAATAAGAACATCAACAATTACGGGCACTATAACCGATGTTACAGGAGCTTCTTTACCAGGAGCAAATATAATTGTAAAAGGCACGACACAAGGCACAACCTCTGATTTTGATGGTAACTATTCAATTACTGTATCAGATCCGGATAAGGCAGTTTTGGTCGTTTCTTATGTTGGTTATCAAACAAAAGAAGAACAAGTTAAAGGTAGAAGTAATGTTAATATAACACTGGCAGGAAGTTCAACAGTTGTAACTATTGATGAATTTGCCGCAGCCGAAAATGTGTCAAGAGCTGCAATAGATACTGCATCAAGAGATTTCAGAGAATTTGTAAGCGCTAAAGAATATAAGAGAGCAGCGAATACGAGTAATCCTATTTCGGAGGTAAGAAATAGTAAATCTGTAAAAGGCCTTGAATTTAACAGAGTTTTTGAGGAGTTTGAAACCTTGCAAAAGAGTGATAGGCTAACAAGCGATGAGTTAAAATCGCTGGTGAATCAATTTCCTGATGGTACAGTAATTGCAGATTTTTTTGTTCCTAATATGTGTAAAGCATCCTGTATGCCCATGAATTTTCTGGTTATTGGAGGTGAGACAGAACCTGATCCAATTGATATTCGATTAGAAATAGAAAAGAGAGAGTATTGTGATGATGATGATACACCCTATCCTATAATAGCAGAACCAGAAGGGGGTGAGTTAGAGATAGATGGTACTATGGTGAGTACTAATGAATTTATACCATACAATTTCAAAGCTGAAAATAGCGCTTTTAGAGAAGTTGAGATCACGTATTACCCAAATGAAGATAGTAAAAAAAGTATAACAGTGAAAGTTTATAAGAACCCAGAGGTTTCTATTGCTGCTAATCTTATTGATCGAGTGAAACACATCATCGAGTTTGAAAGTGCGACAGAATTTGTAGATAGTTATTTTTGGGATTTCGGAAATGGGCAAACTTCAACTGAAAAAAAACCGGGACCTATTACTTTTGAAAGCTTTCCGGCGACAGTAACATTAAAAGTGGTAAATGGTATTTGTGATGCATCCGAAACGGTAACGTATAATTTCCAAAATGAAGGTCAAACAGAAACCAGACTATGTACTCCAATAGATGAAATTGCAGCAGAATTTAAAATTCTTGATAAAAATAGTACCGATAAATTTAAAAGTGGAGAGCAATACATAGCCTTGAAAACCATATTCATTGACAAGTTTTCAAGTATTCAGGCCTTACCTCAGAAAGAGCAATTCAAACTGTTAACAGGACAAATGCCGGTCTCTACAATTTTAGAAATCCTTAAATCTCTGAATTCGACTATAACTTCTGATTCAAAGCAAAGAAGGTCTGCACTTTTATTATATGAAATTTTATTAAAACTAACCATGTTCTATGCTTGCTGTCAAAAAGCAGATGTAAACAAGGCAAAAGTAAAAACAGAAAAAGTACTAGGTATGATGATCCGGCAGATAAATTCCTGGAGAAACTCTATCAAATTTACAAATCCAGAAAAGAAAATCTTAGATAGTATGAAAAAAATAACCACTGGGGAACTTACTAAGACTTCTTCAGAGACACCAGATAAGACGACTTATATTCAATTACTAAAAAAATTAGATGATGTATTAACACAATTATTATCCTAGTGGCAAAGAATCATATACATAGAATACATAATGCATTCATTGAGTTTGATTTCAAAACTCTTACGAGTGATGAATTAAAAGGAAATGATTTTGTGGATTGGGCAAAAAAAAATGTCCTGGAAACTATTGATCACCATGCCAATAATTTGACAGATATTCATACCATTATTCATATTCCTGAAATAAGTATAGAACTAAATCTTAATGTAGAAGATCACTTTTTTAAGGATGATGAAGATTTACTTTCTGTGATTAGTGACCAAATTCTTAGTGCTTTAAAAAAATCAATACACCAAAATCAATCTTCAAAAGTTTCTATAGAACAATATAGTGCCAATATTGTATTAGAATACATAATAAGTGGCCAGATAAACCAATATTATTCTAATGAGAAATGGAACGATCTGGTCGCTACTTTTTTTGAAGAGATTATTGCGAATAAAGAATTATACATGCGATGGCAAAATCGGATACAGAATAAGAGTGTATTTGTCAGGTTTTTTGAACTCGTACAAATTAGTGAGTTGAAAGAATTTATAAGGAAATGGTTAGGAGAAAAAAACGCATTAAAATGGCTTACTGCGGTAATACAATTACAGGTTGTTAATCCAGATTATTTATGGCCCATTAATCAGGTTGATTTTTATTTTAAGATCTTTAGATTGTTACCTAAAAGCGAAATGTCGTTATCGTTAACACTACAAAAGGTTATTAGACAACAAATTAAACAATCAAAAGCAGCTATAGTTAAGCTTAAAATCCCAAAACAAATTGAAAAAGAATTGTCTGCAATCTTTGATCATAGTGATATTAAAAGAGAATTAAATTCTCTTGCCATTGAAGAATATAGTGTTGGTAAAGATCCTTCAAATGAAAAAAGTACAGATAAAGAAAAAAACACAAGTGAAGAAGTTATTATAGATGTTAAAGGGGATAGCGCATATGTAGGTCAGGCAGGACTTGTTTTGTTAGCTCCGTTTCTTTCAATGTTTCTAAAAAACCTGGGGTATATCGACACAAAAGCAGGAGTGTTAAAACAACAAGAAATACCAATGTTGTTTCATTATATAGCAACTGGAGAAACCACAGCGCCAGAATGGAAACTAACCTTACCAAAAATCTTATCTGGATTAAAACCCGGACAACATTGTGATACCGAAATAAAATCAAATAAAAAATTAGATTCTCACATAAACGAACTATTAGATTCTGTTATTGGGCATTGGGAAGCGTTAAAAAATACAACTCCGGATGGTCTAAGAGAAACCTTTTTAATTCGGGAAGGAGAATTAAAATTCAAAAATGGATTTTACTATTTATATATAAAAGAGCAAACAGTAGATATTTTACTATCCTATGTTTCATGGAACTATACGACCATAAAGCTAGATTGGATGCAGAATATTCTATTTGTAGAATGGAATAAAAATTAGAATTTGTTTTCTACAACAGCAGATAAGACAGCGAAACCCTCTGTGAGCGTACAACGCAAGACAGAACAAACTTTTTTTGGATCTCAAAAAGAGCAGAGGACAACTGCGTCAGAACCTACCTTTTTTAAGCCAGCCATTCAGACCAAATTACGAGTGAATCAACCTAATGATGTCTACGAAAAAGAAGCAGATCTTGTAGCAGAAAGAGTGGTAAATATGTCGGATCAGCAGGTTGGTTTGCAAAATACTGCTCCTCCCGAAGTGCAACGTCAGGAAGAAGAAAAAGAAGAAGAGGAAACTATCCAGACAGCTGCTATTTCTGTACAAAGAATGGCAGATGAAGAACAGGAAGAATCTCCTTCTATACAAACCAAACAATACACTTTTATACAAAGAGAAGAGAATACAGATATGCAAGCATCATCTAGTGATGAGGAAGAATCCTTGCAGAGATATTCGAATGAGCGGTCACCTTCTATGTATCATTCAGATGTTATACAAAGAAGTGGCCGCGGTCCGCCCGCTACGGGTGTGCGATTTCAGAATCAATTGCACAATTCAACTTCAGGTGGCCGACCCATGTCTAAATCGGTCAGTAGTTTTATGGAATCCCGCTTTGGGGCAGATTTTAGTGCAGTAAAAATACATACTGACACGAGCGCTCAGCAAATGAGTAAGCAAGTAAATGCACATGCTTTTACTTACGGAAATCATGTCTATTTCAATAGCGGAAAATACGATCCGGATTCAAGTTCGGGTAAAACGTTACTTGCGCATGAGTTAACACATACCATTCAGCAGGGAGCATCTCCTGTTGCCCAATCCAAAGTACAGCGAAAACACGCATTCACAGCTGTACAGAAAAAGTCTATTCTTCAAAGACAAGTAGCACCACAACTAACAAAAGCTGTAGAACTTGCAGAGGGTGAAAAAGGAAAAGTTATTGCCAATAAAGAGGGGGCAGATGGGTATCGTTACGGTTGGGAAAGATTAATGGAGTATTTTGAAACCACCTTTGGAAAGGACAAAATAGTCTCACAACCAACAGGCGAAAAAAATATAGTTCCTAGAATAAATATCAAAAAACAATCCAAATTCAAAGGAAATATTATTGATCATAATGACAAACTCGGTGTAGGAATGAGAGATGCTATGCCTAGTTGGTGTGGTATATTTGCTTTCTGGGCATTAAACAAAGCCGGTATCCCTATGCCTAAATGGCAATTAGGAGTACCATTTATCCCACCTGAAGCAGCTTATCCACCAGGTTATACTCCAAAACCAGGAGATTTGGCATATAAAAAACTACGCTCTCATTACGGGTTGGTTGTAGGTATGGAAGGCACCAATCGTGTAAAAAGTGTAAATGGAAACACAGCTGGTGATGATAATTTAGGTGGTGAAATCCAAGTACAAACCCACGATATTAGTAACTGGCAAGGCTTCTTTAATCCGATGGTGGCTAAAACCGGAAATTTAAGAGATCCAGAACACGGTGATAAGGATACCAAACCTAAAACCCTGGAAGAACTACTTAAACTTAAGTATGGCGTAAACCGAAAAGCTGAGAACGAAAACGAAGAAGAAGAAATCCAGGCTAAACCAGAAGAAGATCAGAAGGAAGAAGAAATCCAGACCAAAAAGGATGGTGTTAAGAAAGAGGAGGAAGAGGAAATCCAGACTAAACCTGAAGATGATCAGGAAAAAGAGAAAGATGAAGAAATGCTTCAGGCAAAATCTGAAGAGCCAGAAAAAGAAGAAGGCGAAGAAACGATACAGAGAACTGAAATTGGTAGCCCAGGAGGGTTTGCTTCAAACGGGGTAGAGTACGAATCTGATGATAGTGCTGCAGACATACAAACCAAAGCAGAATCGTCGTTAGCAAGCCAGGTGAAAACCAAATCGAATGGTCCAATGATACAGGGTGGATGGCTTGGTGATGCCTGGAATGCTGTGTCAGGATTAGCCTCTGATATGGCGGATCTTATAGAAGAAGGAATCGATAAAGCCAAAGATTTCTTGATCGATAAGGTGCTGGATTTTGTTGGAGAAATACCAGGATACACCCTATTGACCTATATTATGGGTAAAGACCCAATTAAAGGTACCAAGGTAAATAAAACACCGCTTACATTATTAGATGCTATATTGGATATTATTCCAATAGGAGGGGATACCGTGAAATGGGTATTGGATTATTTTAAGGCTACAAATCCGGTAGCAAATTGGTTATTTGATTCTGTAAAACATTTTTCGGGCCTCATAGAAAGTGTGAAATCGAAGTTTGCTAGTTTCTGGAATAGATTAAGTATCAAAGATGTTGGTAATCCCGAACGCGTTATGAATGATGTGGCAAACTTGTTTCAATCTGTGGTTACACAGGTGGTTTCATTTGTGGATGATGTAGGAAAGGATTTCCTAAGTACGGTCAAAGATATTGCTGTTACCAATCTGGTAACCGTGGTTAAGAAATATTTCCCAAATGCTTATGATCTACTAACGGTAATACTTGAGGAAGATCCAATAACCAAGAAACGAGTTGACCGAAATGGAACCAATATTCTTAATGCCGGATTAAAAGTGTTAGGAGATCGAGGAGCACAAATAAAACGCCAGATGATAGAGAATGGCATCTTCGAAAAATGCGCTGGCTGGATCGATAGAAGTATAAATCTGATGCTTTCTTTGGTATCTGATGTTAAAAATATTTTTAGTACTGCTTGGGAACTCATTTCGTTTAAATCACTTTTCACTCCAATAGAAACATTTAATAAAATAGCAGAAGCATTTACAACACCAATAAAACGAATTTCATCTTTTATTACAGATGCAATGATAGAATTATTAGCCCTATTGAGAGAGGTGCTAGTATCAAAATTAAGTGATTTTGCTAAGAAACAGAGAGGGTACTTCTTGGTAACCGTATTGATTGGTAAAGATCCGTTTACTGGTAATAAGGTAAGAAGAAACACAGAAAATATCATTCATGGATTCTTTAGCCTTATGGATGGTGGAGAAGCGCAGTTCCAGCAAATGAAGGAAAGTGGGAAAATTGATCAAATGACCCAAAAGGTTAACAAAGCAGTCAAGCGTCTTGGATTCACGGTCGAATATGTTCTCGGACTCTTCACAAGTTTATGGGAATCCATGAGTTGGAAAGACTTCCTTAATCCGCCAGGCGTTTTCGTGAAGATCTTTAACACTTTCAAATCACCAGTAATACGACTAGTGAAATTTATCATCACTATTGTAAAAATTGCCATTGAAATAATGCTCATTGCTATGAACTTCCCGTTTGATACGGTTAACAATATTATACAACGTTCTCTCGAGGCCTTTGGTAATATAAAACGTGATCCTATTGGATTCCTGAAAAATATACTTAAAGGTATTAAGCAAGGCTTTGTACAGTTCTTTGATAATATTCTCAAGCATTTAATGAGTGGATTAGCTACCTGGTTATTTGGCTCACTAGGTGGTTTAGGTATTAAAATGCCTCCTGATTTCAGCTTCAAAAGCATACTTAATCTTGTGCTTGAGATTTTGGGGATAAGTGTAGATAAAATAATGGAGCGCGTATGGATCAAATTAACCGAGCAAATAGGTGCTGAGAAAGTCGCTAAGATTAAAGGAGCTATAGATAAATTAACGGGTATTTGGGCTTTTGTAAAAGACGTTATCAAAAGAGGACCAATAGCTATTTGGGAATATGTGCAGGAGAAATTAAGCGAATTATGGAATATGGTGTTGGATGCTGCCAAAAACTGGATCATGACCAAGGTTATAGAATCAGTTATCACCAAATTGTTAAGTATGCTAGATCCAACAGGAATCATGGCTGTAATCAATAGTGTAATTGCCATTTATAAAGCGATTCAATCCTTTATTGAGCACCTCAAGGCAATGCTAGAGATCTTAAATTCATTTGTCAATGGTGTGGCAGAAATCGCTGCAGGAAATATTAAAGTAGCTGCCGATTTCTTAGAAGGAGCCATGGCAAAAGGAGTTCCGGTATTGATAGGCTTCCTGGCAAACCAGGTAGGTTTAGGGGATATAGGTAAAAAATTGGCAGAGATTATTGGTAAAGTAAGAGAGAAAATTACCGAAGGTATAGATTGGTTGGTAGGTAAAGCATTAAAAATCGGAATGCCAATTATAAATGGTGTACTTAAAGCTATCGAATTTGGAGAAGGTTTGGTCGAGAAAGGAAAAGAGAAATTGAAAGATATAGCCTCTAAAATAATAGGTTGGTTTAAGTTTAAAGAGAATTTTAAATCGAAGGATGGAGGAAGCCATAAACTATTTATAAAAGAGGTAGGAGGTAAAAAAATATTCTATGTTGCCAGTGAAGAGACTCCAGTTGAGAAATTTTTGAAAGATAAGTCAGGAAAAGAAACTGATACGACAAAAAAAGCAGCTATAACAGGAGCATTAAACTATTACCAGGGAACAGTTGTTACAAAAGAAAAGGATGTGTCAACCAAGGAGGCAGAATACATAGCAGAGCCAGATAAAAAGAAAACTAGAGCAAAAAGATTTCAATATCAAAAAGCTACACAGGAATTAAGATCTATAATGCAAACATTTGCAAACAAATTATCAGATTTAGATTTTGGAAATGAAAATGATGCAACGGTTAGAACAAAAATCAAAAAAACCAAAAAAGGAGCAAGAGCTGGAAATGTTACTGCGTGGCCACTAACTCATTTGCCAGGTGATTTTATAGGATCTTCTCCAAAGCAGAACCCTCCAGGATGGACTGCACATGCACAAGATGCTTCTGACAAATGGGTGCGAGGTCATTTATTGAGTGAACACCTTCATGGTCCAGGTCTAAATTGGAATTTAACTCCAATTAGTCAAAGTGTGAATTCTGGTATGGAAGGAGTGGAAAGTGCAATGATTCCAAGAATTAAAGAACAAGATAAATTCTTTTTTTACATTACTAATGTTACCTATGATGATTCCAGAACTGATGAAAACGTTAATATTCCTACAGACATAAGCATTGAGTCTGGTGAATTAGAAAGAGAAGAAGGGAAGGATGATTCGTTTATCAAGAAAGATACTAATACTGTACCATTCACTGTTGGTATACCTACGATGAGTGGTCCTCCTAATTTAAATAGTATAGGTAGGCCGACTATGGAGATTAAAGGAATTAACTCCCGCTTGGCAAGGGATATTCTAAGTTGTAGAGATAAGTTTCAAGAAACACATGGAGGGTTTGATGATTTGCCTGACCTTATTAACAAACTACAAATGTTTTATGCTGGAACTCTAACACCAAAAGATGGCAATTATCCAAAAAAATGGCTTAGTGAGTTATCTAATGATCACATTACGAGTCTAAATACTATAATAAATACAAATAATGTTATTACTATTTCATGATATGAGGAGTACTATACAAAAATTCGATAAGCTATTAATTGATATGAAAAGGAATCCTTATTTAAGAGTAAGTAATGGGTTAATAGGAAAATCTACAAACATCCGTTTGAAAGAAATTATACTTAAAAGTATTGATTTTAAATTGAATGAGATGATACATGAATTTTACGATTCGATTTCATCTGTTAAAATAAGATGGGAATGTGATCTAAATGCCCATTCAGAGATTCAGAAATATGATAAAAATGATGAACAATTATACGGAGAAATAAATATAAATACCTTAGGTAAAATGGTACTCTTTGATAGTGCTCTTGATAATGAGTATTGGACTGCAAATTTCGAAAAAGATGGTTGGGAAGACCTCAAACAGTTCAGAGTTTTTGAAAAACATGATGAATATAGGAAGGTAGGTTTCTTAATCGAAAACAACTTCATAGATACAAATCTATATTCTCTTGAAAAAGGAGCTACAGGCTTTAGCACATTTCCATTAAATTTTGAAGAATATCTGGATAAACTAATTGAATTCAAAGGTTTTTTGGGATGGCGTTATAACATCATTGATACGAAAGGAGAAGACTACAAGCGTATGATTTACTATTTAAACCAAATATTCTAATTAAAGTAAGAAATCATGAAACATAAATCATTTAGAAAACGAAGGGTAAAAAAACAACAACCTTCTAAGAAAAAGCAACAGAACGATAATTTCTTTGAATCACAAGTACAGCGCAAATGTGAAAAATGTAAGGATGAAGACAAAAAAGAAGTGCAAAAGAAATCTGATGGACAATCAACTACAGCTTCTAAGAACTTCTTTGGTTCTTATATGAATACTATCGATAGTAAAGGAAGTTCATTATCAAAAAACAATCGAGCATTTTTTGAAAGCAGAATGAATGATAATTTTGGAGATGTAAAATTGCATAACGATAAAGAATCAGCTAGTGCTGCCAAAGAAATTGGAGCTAAAGCCTTTGCATGGCAAAATCATATTGTAGTTAATAGTGAGTATTACAAAGAGGGGAGCCTGGAAGGAAAAAAACTATTAGCTCATGAATTAAAACATATTCAGCAGCAAAAAAACGGAAAACATATAATCCAGATGATGCCCGAAGAAGATGCTACAGAACCTGCAACAAAAGAAGAGGAAGAAGTTGCAGAACCAACTACAGAAGAAGGAGTACAACAAACCTCTGCGGCCGATTCTGAAACAATGGAGAAAGAGGCCGAGCAAGAGGAAGAGATGATAATGGTTCCAGAAAGTATTCCAGATTTTCAAACTTTTGGGAAAGCATTTGCCAAAACAGCCTATGCAAATTCTGTAACTTTTGAAGGAAGAACAGATGCTACTTTTGATGGTGGTACAGGTTCGACAAGAAGTTTAAGTAGAACACCCTCAGAAGATTGTGTGAATTGTGCAGAGGGGGATTGCTGGCATTATACCGGGCAGTTACAAGTAGATTATAGTGTATCTACCAATATTACGTTACCAGATGTTCCCGAAGGGCTAACAGAGTGTCAACATGAAAGAGTAAGAAATGCAATCGATAACGTCCTGTCTCCTCATGAGGATGATCATGTAACTGCTTTTAACCAATATAATGGTAGTGTAACATTACCTATCGATTACACAGGATGTAGTGCTGGTATCCAGGAGTATGTAGAGAATTTGCATCATATAAATGCAGCTTCAAGAGAAGCAAGAGTACAAGCGGCCAGCGATGCTTTGGACCCATTTCATGTTGCTGTAGATTTGGATTGTGAAGACGAATCAACTCCAGCTCCTACACCAGACGCAGAGCAATAAGGGGCAAAACACTCTTTTTTAAATATCAAATATGCAGTATCTTGAACAAAATACGTGTTAGCAATATTGTGCTCTATATTGCCAAGTAAGTAGCAATACACTTTATATATTAAGATATGCAAGGAATAAAAGGTAATCTGAAAATAGTTCCCTCTTATGAAGACGATTTTGATAAGTGCCTCGATTCATTAGGTAAAATATTAATAGAGCGAATTACTACAGCCCATAAAAATTCGGAAATCGATCTGGCAAAATATGATGATATTTCGTTTACACCAGTTTTGGATAAGGTTTTACAAATAAACGATGCTTTTTTATTTGAAGAAAAACTGGTGCTTTTATTAGGTATTGCTCCTTATATCAGACCTGGGTTTCTTGAAGATATTATGGCTCAAGCACTTCCGCAGGGAGGTGAATTTATAGCTTTTGGAGGAGTAAAAGGACAACATCATCGAGGTATTTTACCTACAGGAGAAACTGCACTTTTTTTATTAGCAGGTATGAATATCTCTAAAAGATTACATTTTCAGAAAATATTTGGTAGTGATGCTTTATTTGCCAAGTACGGATTATTACAAGTAGATTCTGTGTCAAATAAGGAGCCGAATATGAGTGGACGCCTCACGCCAGACGCAGATTGGTTAGAGTTAATCTTATTAGGGCAAGAAGCTGCACCAGTTCACAGTATAGAATTTCCTGCACGCAAAATCTCTACTTCTATGTTATGGGAGGATTTAGTATTGCATCCTCAAACCAAAGATCAAATAAATGACATTCAAGTTTGGATGAATCATCATGATAAGATATTTAAAGACCCTACATTCGGAAGGAAAATCAAGCCAGGATACCGAGTCCTTTTTTATGGTAAACCAGGAACCGGAAAAACCTTAACCGCATCCTTATTGGGGAATAAGTTTGATATTCCGGTATATAGAATTGATTTATCATTGGTAATATCAAAATATATAGGCGAAACCGAAAAACACATCGAATTAGTGTTTTCAAGAGCAGAGCGTAAACGTTGGATTTTGTTTTTTGATGAAGCAGATGCGCTATTTCATAAAAGAGTTGGGGTCAATACTTCTAATGATAGAGCAGCAAATCAAGAAGTTTCTTATTTGTTACAACGTATTGAAGATTTTGAAGGGCTTCTAATTCTAGCATCTAATTTCAAAAATAACATAGACGATGCTTTCTTAAGACGATTTCATAATATTATTCATTTCCCTATGCCAGGGACATCAGAAAGGTACAAATTGTGGGTACAGAGTATTCCAGGTGATATGAAATGTAATAGTGATATTGACTGGAAAGAAATTGCCGATAAATACGAAATTACAGGTGCAGAAATTATTAACGTAATGTATTATGCTTCTTTAAAGGCTTATTCTAGGAAAGAAAATATAATACTTAAGAATGATGTTTATGAAGGAATTAAGAAAGAGCTTAAAAAACAAGATAAGGCTTTTTCCTATTAGGAGACTTTCCACTTTTACATTTCAAAGATTTCGTCTTTTTGACCTTCAGTTGAACCTTTTCGATGAAAATTTAGGCTTTAGAGGTTCAACGTTGGGTGACCAATGTCTAAATTTAAGCCTATGTTCTCTAAAATTAGGCTTCCTGCACTCAATTTTGAAACCCTAACCTCTAAATTTGAGACTCTCTTGTCTAACCGAACGTCTTTTTGACCCACCGAAAGGTCTTTTTCATCTATTCTTCTGCATTATTCGACTTTGGAGCACTTTTGGTACGATTAAAAAACTGTTTTAGCTCGGTTACTTTTTTGGTAAATTCAATTCGGAGATGGTATAACACATCAAAATACCATTTCTACATTGCATCATGCTCTAGATGATACAGATCTTATTCTTGATTTTTATCCCTTATTATCACTCACTTTATAGCGCTAAACTCACCTGTTTTTACGGTTTAAAAGTAAAAGTTTTGTTGGAATATTTCCTATAAAAATTGGAAATATTCCAAATAAACAAAGTAATTTTGTAGTAGCAATTTTTAGTAAGAATTAGTCAGTTTTAGGTTAAAAAAAAAGAAGTCAGTGATGAAAAACAAGAATTATGAATATGATGTTGCGCTTTCTTTTGCTGGAGAGAATAGAGCATATGTAGAGGAGGTTGCGAATAGCCTCAGGATAAGAGGAATCAAAGTGTTTTATGACCTATTTGAGGAAACAAACTTATGGGGTAAAAACTTATATGAATATTTATCCGAGATTTATCAAAACAGGGCAAGATATACAGTACTATTTATATCAGGGTTTTACAATCAAAAATTATGGACCAACCATGAGAGAGCCTCTATGCAAGCAAGGGCATTTCAGGAAAGTAGAGAGTATATTCTGCCAGCTAGATTTGATGATACAGAGATTCCTGGGATATTGAAAACTGTAGGATATATTAACTTGAAAGATAGAAGTCCAGACGAGTTTGCGGGGCTGATCGAAAAAAAACTAAAAAAAGATCAAACCTTTTTGAAAAGTAAATGGTCAAAAATTTCTACCCTGATCAATCCAAAACCTTTCATTTTTACTATTAAAGTGGTAAATGAAAAAGAAGAATCGATTAAAAATGCCAAAGTGGTCTTAGTCGCTAATAATTCTACATATCTTGAAGGGTTTTCTGATGAAAAAGGATTGGCACATTTTATTATTCGAACACGTAAATTATATACTGTGCTTATTGCTCATCCAGAATATCCGGCAGTACTATTCAAAAATATTAACCCAAAGGAGGATATAGAAGTAACTATTGAAAAATTAAAAGGATCAGGTTCTGTAATCCTTAATAAATCTGGGGAAACACCAGGGATTATGGGTAGGATAAAACCTGTGTTGAAATCAAACAATAGAATATCATTATATGCCGACAACATAGCGATTGAAGGGGGGCAACATCAACCTTATGATATTGAGTTAAATAAATCAATAATTTTAGAAGATAATGGAGGAAATAGTATACATTTAACCTTCAGATTCTTTCAAGGGAGAATCGCTTTAATCGATTATTGTAAACACAAATTATCTTAATTATGAAAAGAGTAATCATCTTTTTTAGTTTTATTTTGTTTTTGGCTTGTAAAGAACAGCCAAAGGAAACAGCAGAAACACCTATTGTCGAAACTGCCAAGGAGGAAATTAAAAAACCAGAGGATAGTTTTGGAATTGTAATTCATGGTGGAGCAGGAACTATCTTGAAAAAGAATATGACTCCAGAAAAAGAAGCAGCTTATAAAGCTAAACTCGAAGAAGCAATAAAAGTAGGACATACCATTCTTAAAAATGGAGGGACCAGCCTTGAAGCTGTTGAGAAAACGATAAATGTCCTTGAGAATTCTCCATTATTTAATGCAGGTAAGGGAGCAGTATTTACTAATGAAGGAACTAATGAATTAGATGCTTCTATTATGGATGGTAGTAACCTTAATGCCGGGGCAGTAGCAGGAGTTAAAACTGTTAAAAACCCAATCAATCTAGCTAGAGAAGTAATGCTTAATTCTCCTCATGTATTATTATCAGGTAGTGGAGCCGAATTATTTGCTAAAGAAAGAAACCTTGAGATTGTTGATCCAGCATATTTCTTTACAGAAGACCGCATGAAATCGCTAGAGAGAGTAAAAGAAAAACTAAAAAACAAAGAAGCAAATAAAACCACGGCTTTTTATGACCCCTTTATAAAAGACTCTAAATTCGGGACAGTTGGCTGTGCTGCATTAGACAAAAATGGAAATTTAGCTGCAGGAACCTCTACAGGAGGAATGACTAATAAAAAATGGAATCGTATAGGAGATTCGCCGATTATTGGAGCAGGAACATATGCTAATAATGCAACTTGTGCGGTCTCAAGTACAGGGTGGGGAGAATATTTTATACGAGCGATGGTGGCACATGATATTTCAGCATTAATGGAGTATAAAGGGCTTTCTCTTGAGGAAGCTGCCAAAGAAGTAATACAGAAAAAGCTTACCGATCTTGGTGGTACAGGAGGAATTGTAGCAATAGATAATAAAGGTAATGTAACTATGGAATTTAATACTGCCGGAATGTATCGTGCAACAATGAACGCTACCGGAGATCTTACTATAGGAATTTATAAAGAATAATTCTCCTGTTTTTAATTTTAAAAATTTACCCTCCTATACTAAGGAGGGTTTTTTATTTTGAAGATATTGTAGAGCAAAAATTCACTATTTTCTGGGGGAAATAGAACCAAAAATCTCATTACTTTTATCCAATAATTACAATTGTATAAATGATAAGCTGATGAAAAGAATATTGATTTTTGTAATAATCTGTATGATGAATAAAGGTATGGCTCAAAATAAAGAAAATATAGTTGGTTTATATGCATTAGGCTCTCATTCTCCAGAAGGAGGAAGTCATCTGTTTGTTTTAGAAAATGGCAAATTTGTGATTACTTATTTTGGAGGTGTGCAGGTGGGAAGTTGGCGTATAGATAAAGATCAAACTTTTTTGTTTACCCCAGACACTAAGAAAAATGAATTCGAACTTTATGGGAGGTATAATAAAAAGATACAAGACAGTTTAAAGATCTTTTTTACAGGTTTTGAAGAATCACGAAGTTTTATGAGTCTAAAAAAATCAAAAGATGATCACTATATCATGAAACAGGTATTTAATGATGACGCTAACTGTTTTGGTTATCCTTATGTAGAAACTTTTAAAAAGGATTCTGATTTGATTTCTTTTATGGCCATAAATGAAAGAATGAATACGGCTATATATAATTTTAATATCAAAGGATTTAATGATTTTATAGCTTGTTTTTTTACTAGAGAAAATGAGGTGTATCCTTTTTATACTACATTAAAAGACAACAAACTATACATAGATGAAAACGAATATTCAGAAAAACGCCCTTTGCCAACAGAAGGAGAGGATATAGAATTTATTAGAGCAATAGCCAATAAGAATACTTCTGAAAACGCGCTCTTTTATAATCCTTCATATAATCCCTTTAAAGAGGACATAAATGCAAGCCATGTTTTTGACAAAGAAAAGCAAGCATATATTATTCCGGGGTTTTATAAAGAAGGAAATGAGGATAGAACAGATGACGAAGCATTTTTCGATATATCGATCATCTATAAATATGAATTGTGTACAGGTACTTTTGCTAAATCAGTCAATTATAAAATTGAAGATAAACCTATTTTTCAGGTTAACTGTAAATAAGTGAATTTATAGATGTTGGATAAGTGTCAAAAAAGACAGATTATAAAGGATTAAAAAATAAAATTGAAATTTACAACTTTAAGCAGATTGAGATGGTGTAGAATACAGTTAATAATTACTACCTTTAATCCGCTAAACATCGACTAATATGAAATTATCACGAATTCTCTATCTGTTACTTTTTGTAGCATTCGCATTTTCTTGTAAAAAAAAAGACGATCAATCTATAGCTGAGGCAAATGCTTCAGAATTAAACAAATATCAAGAATATATCTCAGATGTATCTTCGGGGGTAATTTCGGTTTTGGATAATGTGTATGTCGTATTACAAACACCAGTAGAAGGTTGGGATGATAATCAAGAACTACCAAAAGATATACTCACTGTCTCACCAAAAGTAAAAGGTAAAATTATTGCTGTAAATAATCGAACTATTTCTTTTCAACCAGAAGAAGGGTTTGACGAGGACACAGCTTACACTTTTACTCTAGATCTAGAAGAATTAGTTAAAGATTTTGAGGACGATCTAGATGAAGAATTTGTTTTTACAGTGAAAACATTAAAGCAACAGTTTTCGATAATTACTGATAATCTTCAGTCGTATAGTAAAGATTGGCAATATATAGATGGAACAATAACATCTAGTGATCAAATGAAATTTGATGTTGCAAAGCAACTTATTACTGCTTCGCAAAAAGGAAAGAAAGTAGCCGTAAAATTTAGTGAATCCATCGATAAAAGCCGTCAGTTTAGTTTCAGAATAGATAGTATTCAACGTTATGAAGAAGATTCAGAAGTTACTATTAAATGGTCTGGTAAATCTTTCGATATAGACACAGAAGGCGAGGATGTATTATCCATTCCTGGGAAGAATAATTTTTCTATAATTAGTGTTTCGGTTGCTAATGTAGATAATCAATATGTAGAGATTAATTTTTCTGATCCACTTAAGAAAAATCAAAACTTTAATGGTCTGGTTACCATCTCTGGAGCCAAAAACTTAAAATATACTGTACAAGGTAATGTTCTTAAAGTATATCCAAAACAAGAGCTTAAAGGAACATTAGAGGTAACTGTTTTTGAAGGAATTAAAAGTACAGATAACTATAAATTAAAGAACACATATACCGAAAAAGTATCTTTTCAACAACCAAATCCAGAGATTCGCTTACTGCAAAGCGGAGTGATTTTACCGACTTCGGATAATCTGAAATTTAATTTTGAAGCGATCAACCTTCGTGCTGTCGAAGTACAGGTAGTTAAAGTCTTTGAAAATAATGTCCTTCAGTTTTTACAAAACAATAACCTTAACGGTTCTGGTGATTTAAGAAGTGTAGCAAGACCAATTGCCAAAAAACTAATTAATCTTCAGGAGAATCCATCTTTAAACCTTAGCAAATGGAATGCTTTTGCAATTGATTTAAAAAAGCTCATTACACCAGATCCTGGAGCAATCTATAGAGTCGAACTAAATTATCGTAAAGCATATTCGCTTTACAAATGTGATGGCGCGGCTACAGATGATACTCCAATCGATGAATTAACAGATAATTATGACGAAGAAGAGGAATCTAGTTTTTGGGATAGCTCTCAATATTACTATGATGATTACTACGATTATAATTGGGAAGAAAGAGAAAACCCATGTAGCACTTCTTACTTTAGAGATAAAAAGATTAGTGCAAATGTATTAGCTTCTAATCTGGGAGTAGTCGTTAAAAAAGGGCTTAATAATGCATATATGGTTACGGTTAATGATATTATTACTACCAGTCCTGTATCAAATGCAAAAGTAACTTTTTACAATTATCAGCAACAAGAGATGGGAGTGGCGACTACCGATGCAGAAGGAATAACTGGTTTTGATGCAGATCGCCCGGCATATTTTGCTATTGCCCAATCCGGAAAACAGCAAACCTATGTAAAATTAAATGATGGGAATGCATTATCGGTAAGCAAATTTGATGTTTCTGGAGTGAGATTGCAAAAAGGAATCAAAGGATATATTTACGGAGAACGTGGTGTTTGGCGTCCTGGAGATACTTTATTTTTGTCTTTTATGCTTAATGATAATGCAAATAAATTACCCAAAGGACACCCAGTAAAATTTGAATTACGTGATCCATATGGTAAAGTAACTTACCAGGAAACAAAGACTAATGGGATCAACAATTTCTACAAATTTGTTGTACATACTTCTGATGAAGCGCCTACCGGTAATTGGCAAGCCAAAGTTAATGTTGGGGGAGCTAATTTTAGTAAAACACTTAAAATTGAAACCATAAAACCTAATCGTCTTAAAATCAAAACGACTTTTGATGATGAAGTTTTGGGAGTTAATAAAAACATACAAGGTAATCTCGAAGTATTATGGTTGCATGGCGCAATAGCAAAAAACCTGAAAACAGATATAAATGTTCGATTCAATCCAAAAACAACCAGTTTTAAAACCTTCCCGGGATATGTTTTTGATGATCCAACCCGTAGGTTTGGAACTGAGGAACAAGAAGTATTTCAAGGGCAAATTTCTAACGAAGGAAAAACGAGTTTTAACCTTAGGCCAAAACTAGAAAATAAAGCAGCAGGAATGCTAAAAGCTTCTTTTATTACGAAGGTATATGAAAACGGGGGAGATTTTAGTACCGATGTGATTAGTAAAGAATTTTCTCCATATAGTACCTATATTGGAGTAAATGTTCCTAAAGGAGACAAAGCACGAGGGATGTTGTTAACCGATACAAAACATAATTTTGAAGTTGTCTCTGTAGATGACAAAGGAAACCCTAAATCGGCCAAAGACCTTGAGGTCTTTATCTATAAAGTCGATTGGAGATGGTGGTGGGATACATCAGAAGATAATCTGTCTTCTTATAATAGAGGATCATATCATAACGAAGTATTCAAGACCAAGGTAACAACTAATAGTAATGGTAAAGCCAACTTTAATTTTGAATTAAAATACCCAGAATGGGGAAGATACCTAGTAAGAGTAGTAGACCCAAATGGAGGACATGCTACCGGAAAAATAATGTATATCGATTGGCCAGGTTGGGCTGGGAAATCACGTAAAAATGATCCTTCGGCGGCAACAATGTTATTGTTTTCGACAGATAAAAACACCTATAATGTTGGAGAGAAAGCTATTGTAACCTTTCCGTCTAGTGAAGGAGGAAGAGCATTAGTGACAGTAGAAAACGGTACCGAAGTACTATCTTCACAATGGGTAACTCCGCAAAAAGGAGAAACGAAGTTCGAATTACCCATCGAAGAATTATACACTCCCAATGTGTATATACATATCACATTATTACAACCACATGCAGATACAGCAAACGATTTACCGATACGTTTGTACGGGATCGTTCCAATTTCTGTTGAAGACCCAAATACTAAGGTGCAACCTAAGTTAACAATGCCAGATGTATTACGACCGGAAGAAACAATCACGCTGAAAGTTGGAGAAAATAATGGTAAACCTATGACCTATTCTATTGCTATCGTAGATGAAGGTTTATTAGATTTAACACGATTTAAAACACCAAATCCCTGGAATAGTTTTTATGCACGTGAAGCACTCGGAGTAAAAACCTGGGATGTATATGATGATGTAATTGGTGCCTATGGAGGAAGCATTAATCAGGTATTTAGTATTGGTGGTGATGCAGAAGCGGGTGGTAGCAAATCAAAAAAAGCGAACCGATTTAAACCCATGGTTGTCTTTGAAGGGCCATTTGAACTTAAAAAAGGAGAGACGCGTGCTCATAAAATTAAAATTCCAAAATATGTAGGATCTGTACGTACCATGATTGTGGCTTCAGATGCCGAAAAAGCAGCTTATGGTAGTGTAGACAAGACTACACCAGTACGTAAACCACTAATGGTTCTGACTTCGATTCCTCGTAAAATTACTCCTGGAGAAAAAGTAACCATACCGGTTACCGTTTTTGCAATGGAAAATAAAGTGAAAAACGTAACTGTTACTTTAAAACCTAACAAAGGATTTACAGTAATTGGTGAGGCACAACAAAAACTATCATTTCCTCAACCCGATGAGAAAATGGCCTATTTTGATATCGAAGTGCTAGAAGGAGCTTCACTTACAGATATCGAAGTAGTGGCTAGTGGTGGTGGAGAAAAAGCATCATACAAGGTTCCAATCAATATAGTGAACCCAAATCCAATGACAACAGAAGTTACATCGATTGTTTTAGAACCTAATAGTGAACAGGAAGTAGATTTTGCAGCATTTGGAATTGATGGAAGTAATAGTGCAACAATTGAGTTCTCATCATTACCACCAATGAATTTTGAAAGTAGATTAAGTTATCTAATTCGTTATCCACATGGTTGTGTTGAACAAACAACTTCAGCCGCATTCCCACAATTGTATCTTGGTGATGTATTCAATTTATCATCTGATAAAAAGCAGAAAATACAGAAAAATATAGAAGCCGCAATGTATAGGCTAAAACGTTTTATACAACCTAATGGAGGAATGTCATATTGGCCTGGATATAGTAACCCTAATGATTGGGGAACAACCTATGCTGGTCATTTCTTGCTAGAAGCAAATAAACAAGGATACGTATTACCAATAGGCTTTAAAAGTAACTGGATTAATTACCAACAGCAACAGGCTAAACGATGGAGAAGTGGTAATAATGATCTGGCGCAAGCCTATCGATTATATACATTAGCTCTTGCCGGTAGTCCTGATCTATCTTCAATGAACAGGTTAAGAGAGACTTCGGGATTATCTAATGATGCCAAATTGAGATTAGCCGCAGCTTATGGATTAATTACTCAGACAAAAGCAGCAAACCAATTGCTTAATTCGGCAAATATTGATTTTCAGCCCAGAAATAATAGTCACTATACCTATGGCTCTACCAGTCGAAATCGAGCAATGGCACTAGAGACACTTGTAGCTTTGGACCAAAAAACGAAGGCTCAGAAAGTAGCAGTAGATTTGGCAAAAGAATTATCTTCTAAAAACTGGATGAGTACACAAACTACATCCTACGCATTAATGGCAATGGCAAAATATGCAGCCTATGTAGGTGGGAAAGGAGTAAACATAAACTATATTCTTAACGGGAAATCAACAAATGCCAATACAGATAAAACATTAGCTACCTCTGGTGAACTCTCTATTCTAAAAGACAATAAACTGATTCTTAAAAACAATAAGGATAACACCATTTTTGTGCAAATTGCAACAAGCGGAATTCTACCTGTCGGTCAGGAAAAAGTAATTCAAAGCAAGTTTAAAGCAATTGTAGATTATAAAACAAAAGATGGTAATATTATTAATCCGATACTATTAACTCAAGGAACAGATTTTGTGGCAGAAGTAACCATTACGAATACTACTGGTTCTAAAGTAAAAGATATTGCATTAACCGAAATTTTCCCATCTGGGTGGGAAATAGTCAATACTCGATTTACAGATTTCGGATCGTTTAAAGCCAATGCAGTAACACATACCGATATACGTGATGATAGAGTAAATTTCTATTTTGATCTAAAACCAAATGAAAGTAAAACGATGACCATTTTATTAAATGCATCCTACCTGGGTAAATATTATCTGCCAGGTATCCAATGCGAAGCGATGTATGATAATAGTTATTTAGTAAGAAGTAAAGGGAAATGGGTTGAGGTAGTGAAGTAGATGAATGGGTTTTGATTTATAAATAAGCTCTTTAACCTAAATAAAATGTTACAAATATTATGAAAAAATACCTGCTTAAATATATCATGCTCTTTGTATTAGGGTTGTACTCTACTCAATCCTTTGCTTGTGATTGTGACTGTGATGGGGACTGTTCATTTTCTTCAGTTTCAACAGGAGGGTTTGTTGCTTTGGTAAAAGTAATTGAGTATTCTGAATTTTTAGAATTTGAAGATGATGGGAAATCGAAGAAAATGCCTTTGGCGATGAAAGTAGAAGTTATAAAAAAATACAAAGGTGAAGATACCCGTAAAATCATACAGATTTGGGGGGATAACGGAATGCTATGTCGGCCATATACTGATTATTTTAAAATTGGGAACCATTATTTAATTGCGCCAAACAAAATCTGGAAGAATTCTGAAAATGGAAAAAAAGGAGATTATGATTTCTTTGCATGTGAAGTTGGTTTTTTGGATGTTGATCTCAAAAAAAAGATGGTCTATGGAGCATATGCTAAAAACATAAATAAAATTTCATTTTCTAAAATAGAAACCATTTTAAATAAATAAAAATTAGCTTGATGAACTAATGATTTTAGAACAAGCGATTTTATATATAAAACCAGGAGAATCAGAAGCTTTTGCCAAAGCTTTTAAAGAAGCTCAAAAAATCATTTCTGCTATGAAAGGATATATCAGGCATGATGTATTGAAATGTATAGAAGAAAATGATAAATATTTACTGTTGGTTGAGTGGGAAACGATAGAGGATCATGAAACAGGTTTCAGAAAATCTGAAGAGTATCAGGAATGGAAAAAATTATTACATCACTTTTATGACCCTTTTCCTGTAGTACAACATTATGCATCTATATTATCCTGATATTGCAAAGTGGGTATTTTAACTTAACCATAAAGCAACGTACTGTTTTTTTTATTACCATTGTTGAAAAATCGAAAAATATATGAATACTAAGTTTTATAAGCTTTTACCAGGCCTTTTTTGCTTGATAAGTATTTGTTCCTGTAAGCAACAATCGGTTTCTGTAAATAAGATCTCAGCAATTCAACAAAAAATTGATTCTACAATAATTGCAGATAAAGCTATAGATTCATTTATTGCACCTTTCCGAGATCATTTGAATAAAACTTTGGATGCTACACTGTGTATTGCTCCAGTAGATTTCACTAAACACGATAGAAAATTAGAAAGCAAATTAGGGAACCTTACAGCAGATATTTCTTTACATCAGGTAGAACCGATTTTCAAAAAAAGATATAATAAAGAAATTGATTTTGTATTATTAAATCATGGAGGTCTGCGGGCACCAATACTCAAAGGGCCGGTAACTGCAAGAACAGCCTTTGAAGTAATGCCTTTTGAAAATGAATTGGTAGTAGCAGAATTATCTTATGAAAAAGTACAGGAGCTAGTTTCTTATTTGATCGAAAAACAACAAGCGCACCCTGTTTCTAATTTACAACTCAGTATTGTAAAACAATCAAAAGAAGTACAAAAGTTAGCTATTAATGGAGAACCATTGCAAAAAGATAAAACCTATTTAGTACTTACTACAGATTATTTGCAACAAGGAGGAGATAGTATGAACTTCTTTAAAGATCCTATACAGTTATACAAAACAGATTATAAATTTAGAAATGCACTAATCGATTATTTTAAATCAATAGACACCATAAAAGTACAACTGGATAAAAGAATGAGATATGCAGAATAGGAGAAGATTTATACAGCAAATAGTATCAGCAACAGCTTTAGCTAGTTTAGGAGGGGGAAGTTTAGTGTCCTGTGTTAAACCAGCATCAAAAAAGATAACAGTACTACATACCAACGATGTACATAGCCAGATTGATCCTCTACCAAATAATCATTATAAATACCCAGGATTAGGAGGATTTGCCAGAAGAGCATCGATTATAGAAAAAGTACGAAAAGAAAATCCGAATACTATTTTATTAGACGCAGGGGATATTTTTCAGGGCACTCCATATTTTAATTATTATGGTGGGGAAATTGAATTTAAACTAATGTCAAAACTAAACTATGATCTTGCTACCATTGGAAATCATGATTTTGATAACGGGATAAATGGAATACTGAACCAATTACCTAATGCCACTTTTGATTTTGTATCAGCCAACTATGATTTTAAAAATACGGTGCTAGATGGTATCGTAAAACCATATAAAATATTAGTTAGAGAAGGGATTAAAATCGGAGTTTTTGGTTTAGGAATAGAGTTGGAAGGTTTAGTGAATAAAAATTTATATAAAGAAACCCAATATCTCGACCCTATTGAAATTGCTCAAGATATCACAAGGGTATTAAAAGAAGATCAGCAATGCGATCTTGTAATTTGCCTTTCTCATATTGGGTATGAGTATAAAAATGCTAAGGATAAAATTTCTGATCTTCACCTAGCCAAAAAAACAAAAGATATTGATCTGATTATAGGAGGTCATACGCATACTTTATTGCCGAAACCAGCAGTTGTAGATAATGTGGCAGGAGAGAAAGTACTTATTAACCAATGTGGTAAAAGCGGGGTTTATATGGGACAAATTGATTTTTATTTTGACACCAACGGGAATAAAACAGCAGAAGGAAGATCAATAGAGGTTTAAAATGCTTTTTTGAATAATATATAGATTCATCCATCATACACATTGAACTCATCTTGACTTTTTGTTTTTAACCGAAAATGAAGTGAAATTTGACCAGATGAGATACTTTTTGAAAGTCATAGCAGGGCCTACGGCTAAGAAAAGTAACGAAATATGGGTGAAATTCAACCATTTTTTAGGAAATAGAAAAAGTCAAGATGAGTTCATTGCTTAAAAACATAAAAAACTACATAAAAACCCATCCAAAACGCTTCTTAATTCTTGGAGTAGTGTTAATTGTATATTATTTTTTATTACCAAGACCATTATTTGATGATCCAACTGCAACAGTAATTGAGACCAGAAACGGTGAATTATTAGGTGCTAAAATTGCAACCGATGGGCAATGGCGTTTCCCCGAGACCGATAGTGTGCCCGAAAAATTCAAACGATGTATCATTGCATTTGAAGATCAGCAGTTTTATCGACATTTAGGATTTAATCCTGTTGCGATGGGAGAAGCAATTATCGAAAATAGTAGTGCAGGTAAAGTGGTTAGAGGAGGAAGTACTATCACTCAGCAGGTTATTCGTTTGGCACGAAAAGGTAAAAAACGTACCTATTTTGAAAAACTAAAAGAATTAATACTGGCTACGCGACTGGAGTTTGGAGCTTCTAAAGAAAAGATTTTGAAACTATACGCCTCTCATGCTCCTTTTGGGGGTAATGTAGTAGGAATCGATATGGCAGCTTGGCGTTATTTTGGATTACCAGCCCATCAATTATCCTGGGCAGAGACAGCAACACTTGCAGTACTACCTAATGCACCTTCTTTAATCTACCCTGGAAAAAATCAAATTAAATTATTAAAGAAAAGAAACCGATTGCTTCTTACGCTTTTAGAAGAAGAAACCATTGATTCATTAACATATCAACTATCAATAAGCGAAACACTACCTAAGAAGCCTTATTTTTTACCACAAACAGCTCCGCATTTGTTAGAAAGATTAGCCAAAAAGCATCTAGGTAAAAGAGTGCAAACTACAATTGATCCAATACTACAAAAACAGGTTAACCGAGTGGTTAAAAGGCATTATGAGGTATTAAAACAAAATGAAGTACATAATATGGCGGTTTTGATTTTGGATGTTGATACCAGAGAAGTACTAAGTTATGTAGGAAATTCACCAACAGATAAAACACATCAAAAAGATGTAGATATTATCGAGGCAGGGCGTAGTACAGGAAGTACATTAAAACCATTATTATATGCCGCGATGATGGATAAAGGAGAATTGTTACCAGAACAATTGGTCTCTGATATTCCTACAGTAATTTCGGGGTATAATCCCAAGAATTTTGATGAAGGCTATAGTGGTGCTGTTGCAGCAAATCGAGCTTTGGCACGTTCTTTAAATATACCAGCAGTTCGATTGTTGCAAAAATATGGCCTACAGAGATTTAGAGATGAAATGAACGCATTTCAAATTAGAGATTTGAAATATGGGGCTGACCACTATGGATTGTCATTAATTGTTGGAGGAGCAGAAGGAAACCTTTGGGATCTTAGTAAAACGTATGCAGGTTTTGCAGGTACGTTAAATCATTATCAAAGTACCTCTAGTGAATATTTTACTCGAGAATTTACCGAACCAATTGTTTTGACTGAAAGGGAAGTGGATTTTGGCAAAAGAACACAACAAAAACCAGTATATGGCGCTGGTAGCATCTGGTTGACCTTTGAAGCTATGAAAAAAGTAAACAGACCAGAAGGTGATGAAGCATGGGAGTTTTATGATTCTTCTAGAGAGATTGCCTGGAAAACAGGAACCAGTTATGGTAACAGAGATGCTTGGGCAATAGGTGCTAGCCAAAAATATGTAGTAGGTATTTGGGTTGGTAATGCCGACGGAGAAGGTCGACCAGAACTCACAGGATTAAATTCGGCTGCACCTGTTTTATTTGATGTGTATAACCTATTACCAAAATCTAAGTGGTTCCCTGCTCCTTATGATGATCTGATTACTGTTACGGTCTGTACTAAAAGTGGTTTTTTGGCGGGTAGCAATTGCCCAACCAAATTAATGGATGTTCCCGTTTCTGAAACCAGAACCAAACCTTGTCCATATCATCAATTAGTACACTTGGACAGGACAGGGCAATACAGAGTAAATTCTTCTTGCGAACCTGTTGGTAATATGATTCATGAATCTTGGTTTGTTCTACCTCCGTTGCAAGAGTATTTTTTTAAAACAGGTAATTCTCGTTATCGTTCCTTACCACCATATCGACCTGATTGTATAAAAGAATCTCAGGAACGAATGGATTTTATTTTTCCAAAACCTAATAGTAGTGTATATTTACCCAAAGGATTTGATGGTAAAACTAATGAGGTAATTCTTAAAATTGCACATACAAATCCCGAAACCCGTGTGTTTTGGTATATAGATCATCAATTTGTTGGCACAACAAAGCAGTTTCATGAAATGCCTGTAGCTCCAAAACCAGGAATGCATATTATTACCGTTTTAGACGAAAAAGGAAATGAATTAAAACGGAAAATAGAAATCAAAGATTGATTTTGATTTAATCCCGTAATTCTTCTGTTTTTTTCACGTAAATAACCTCATAATGAGATTGTTAAGAAATATATAAAATACTGCAATTTTGTGTTAAAATAATAAAATTGTTAAATTTTGAACAATTGTCTTGTTATCTTAGAATCAACATTTTACAAACTAGCTAGCGTTAATTATTAACGTATAACTCAAACTTAACTCTTAAAACCAATGAAAAATGCAATTTTATTGCTTGTCATATTTTTATGTTCAAGCATTACAGCCTATTCCCAAATAGGCCAAGGAGGAGAACCTTTGTTCTCGAATGAACGTATTTCAAAATCAAGCCAAATTCCTGGTGTCACATTACCTAAACTGGATGTAGCTAAACTACTAAAAGAAGATGCATTAGAATCAAGTAAAGACGTACCAATGCGTTTTGCGTATGCTCATCAAACGAATCTTAATCCAAAAAATTCTGGAAAATGGTATACCAATTCGAAAGGTGACCGGTATTGGCTGATTGAGATTGAATCTAAAGGAGCACTATCACTTAACCTTACCTTTTCGAATTTCAAGATTCCTGAAGGAGGTAAATTATTTGTCTATAACAGAGACAAATCTGATGTTCGCGGAGCATTTACTTCTGCTAATAATAAGAGCTCAAAGCGATTAGGTTTAGCTCCTGTAAAAGGAGATAAAATTATAGTAGAATATTTTCAACCAGCTCAGGTAAAACAACAACCAGATTTAAATATTTCTACTGTTGCTCATGATTATAGAGGTATAATGAACATGGCAAAAGACTTTGGACAATCTGGATCTTGTAATAACAATGTAGTTTGTTCGGAAGGAGATCCATGGAGAGATCAAATTAGATCTGTTGCATTAGTAATTTTAGGAAACGGAACCAGATGGTGCTCTGGATCCTTAATTAATAACACAGCTAACAACGGAACTCCATATTTTTTGACAGCAAATCACTGTACATCAGGCCGTGACGTGACCAATTGGGTTTTTGTGTTTAACTATGAATCTCCCGGGTGTACCAATAACTCTGATGGATCCACAAGTCAGTCTATTTCTGGTTCGCAGATGATGGATAGCGGATCGAGTTCTGATTATGCATTATTAAAACTGTCTTCTACACCACCTTCAAGTTATAATGTATATTATTCGGGATGGGATGCCACTGGAAGTATTCCTACTCAAACTACGGGTATTCATCATCCTAGAGGTGATGTTAAAAAAATATCATTTGATAATGATGCATCTTCTATTTCTGGATATTTAGGAGGTTCTGGAAGTACACATTGGCAAGTTACTGATTGGAATGACGGAACCACAGAAGGAGGGTCTTCGGGTTC
The DNA here is from genome assembly GCF_000520975.1 of Aquimarina megaterium XH134. Lineage (GTDB taxonomy): Bacteria > Bacteroidota > Bacteroidia > Flavobacteriales > Flavobacteriaceae > Aquimarina > Aquimarina megaterium. Next base: position 129,005 of record NZ_JACB01000029.1, on the reverse strand, counting down.
TGCTCTTTTTGATCAAAATAAAAGAATTGTTGGCCAATTACACGGGGGATATGCTGCTTGTGGTAACGACAGAGGTGATTGGTATGGACGTTTATCTGTAACATATCCAAATATTTGCCAGTGGCTGGCTCCTGGATGTACTACCAAAATAGTGGATGGACATAACCCTGGGAGCGGTGGAGATACACAGGCACCTTCTGCTCCTGCAGGATTAAGCGCCTCTAATGTTGCAGCAACCTCTGTATCACTTTCATGGAATGCCTCTACCGATAATGTTGGTGTGACTGGATATGATGTATATCAAGGAAATTCAATTGCTACATCGGTAACAGGTACTTCAGCAAATATTACTGGACTAACGGCTAATACAGCATATCAATTTAGAGTAAAGGCCAAAGATGCAGCTGGAAACATTTCTGGATTTAGTAGTACAGTTAATGTAACCACTACAAGTGGTGGAGTTACCTATTGTTCTGCTAATGGAAATAATGCTTCTGAAGAATATATTAGTAGAGTGCAACTAGGGTCTATTGATAAAACTTCTACCGCAGGAAGCGGAGGATATAGTGATTTTACATCAGAATCTACAAATCTATCCAAAGGAAGTTCAAATACGATTACGGTAACACCAACCTGGACAGGCACGACATATAATGAAGCATATAGAGTTTGGATAGATTATAATCAAGATGGTGATTTTACAGATGCCGGAGAACAAGTCTGGACGCAATCTGCTACCCAAAACACAACGGTAAGTGGAAGCTTTACAGTACCTTCGTCTGCTACCAATGGAACGACTAGAATGCGAGTTATTATGAGGTATAATACATCTCCTTCTCCTTGTGGATCATTTAATTATGGAGAGGTCGAAGATTATACTGTTGTGATTGGTGGATCGGTTGCTGCAAAACAAAATAATAATGTAACACTTTATCCTAATCCGGCCAGAGATATACTTAATGTATCATTCAACTCAGGGTCTGAAGAAGTCTCGTATTCGGTAATAGATATTTTAGGAAAAACAATTATCTCGGAAACAGGTAAAAATAGATCGACTATAAATGTCGGAAGTTTAAAACAAGGAATCTATTTCCTGAAATTTAGCGATGGGAACAATCAATATACTAAACGTTTTGTGAAGCGATAAAGTCAAACTAGCTAGCTTAGTATGTAAAATATGAAAAAGAGAGTGAGATTCCTTAGTTTTATCAGGAACTCACTCTTTTTAATTTACTTATCTCAAAGGAAACCCTTTTGCTGCCCACCACGGATGTATTTCGATAATTAGACGGCCGGATTTTACCATAGGATCCATGTTAGCCAAGCTATCTGCCATTTTTTGTGTTGGTGTATTATAAATTGTGATCCCGCGAATATCACCATCATCCCCAAAAGGCCCCGAAATATCAGCGTATCCTTCTTTATACATTCTACCAAGATGTCCAAGGTGTAATTTTTGCAAACTATCTGCTTCTTCCTTATTTTGAGAACGATTAGGTCCTTTTTTTAAGAAAGCAATAAAATATTGTTGCATAATCACAGTATCTCCAGTTTCTTCATCTATATAATCAAAGATCTTAAACCCGTCTTTTTTCAACTTTTCCTTGATTGATTTTGCTGAAGGTTTTATTTCTTCAGTAACCTCTTTTGTACTCTCTGATTGTGGGATGCTTTCTTCTTTAGACTGCTGTTTACAGGAGAAAAAGAATAGTAATGCAAAAAATATGAGTAGTTTTTTCATTTTAATGAAGCTTTTAGTCATTTCTGGTGTTAAAATAATGAATTTTACTCGAATTGGATAGTGTCTCAATTTTGTAACCAAAATATAATTAGATAGTGATTTTAAATGTAGTCCCCTTACCAAGAGTACTTTCTACATGAACCTTAGCATCGTTCATATCTAAAAAATCTTTGGTGATCAATAAACCTATACCTGTACTACTTTCTCCTCCTGTACCTTCTTTTTTATGAGTCTTATTGTATTCAAAAAGCCTATTTAATTCATCAGGGTTCATACCGATTCCTGTATCTTCGATTTCAATGAGATGTTTGGTTTTGGATTGACGTAGTCGTACTTGAATTTCTCCTTCTTTTTGAGTGTATTTTATAGCATTAGAGATGATATTTCTTAAGCTGGCTAAAATCATATTCTTATCCGCATGAATATAGGTGTCATTGGTAAAATAATGTGTAGAAAACGTTAGGTTTTTTAGATTTATAATAGGCTGAAAATATTCAGTAATGTTTTCAAATAACTCGATAATACTGAATAGAGATTTTTCTGGTTTTAACGCTAATAAATCATTTTTAGACCAACTAATAAGGTTTTCCAAAGTAAAATGAATAGAAGTGGTATTTTGTTCAATAGATTTTATAATTTCTTTTAATTGAGTTTTGTCATAGCTTTCAAAATCTTCTAATACTAGTTTCAGAAGTACATCCATAGTTCCTATTCCTCCTCTTACATCATGTGATATTAGAGACAGGAATTTTGATTTCATGATATTAAGTTGTGTTAGTTGAGTGTTTCTTTTAGAGAAAGAATAAAAAAGTAATACAAGTAAAGAGGTGAATACTACTCCAGCTATTAGAATGATTAAAGGGTAAGATGTTCTTTCGTTTTTTATATATGTAATTGTAGGATTGGCGACTAACACCCATTTTTTCCCCCATAAAATTGGTAAATCAAATTGATGTGTGAAATTTATCTGGGTATCGACTTGTTTAGATTGATAGGTAAATAAGGTATCTTTAGAAATCCCGCTTTTTTGATTTAGTAACGACATCTGAATTTCTTTAGATATATTGGTGTTATTAGCAGCTTCAAAGATTTTCGAAAATTTGAAAACCCCAAGTACAAATCCTTTAAGGTTTTTTGGGTCGTAGTTTTTTTGGGATTCATTTTCAATAAAAATAGGTAGAAAAGCTAAGCATCCTTCTGGATTTGTTTTTTCTTGCACTAATTTCACATTTCCACTAATAAGGGGCTTACCCAGTAATTGTGAGGATTTAAGAGTGTTATACCGCTCTTTTTCTGAAGCTAAGTCATATCCAAAAGCATTTTTATTTTTTGTGAAAGGATCAACATAATAGACAGGAAAATATTCTTTTCTGATTTTTGCATTTACCAATTGATTAAAGCTGTCTTTTTCTGAAAAGCTAAAATCAGAGAATTCTTGTTGATGCTTTTTCTCATAGAATGATCTCATTTCATGTTTTACCCAGGGAACCCATTCTAAAGCCAAAAAACTACTATTTCTTTTACGTATAGATTGAGATTCTGTAATAAACATATGATAACTAGGAATCTCGTTTGATTTGAATAATATGGCTAGTGTGTGTAAGGACTCTAGGTTTAACTCGAATTCTCTGTGCAGAGATGCTGCAAATTGATCAACTTCATTCTTGAATTTGATTTCAATTTTTTTTTGCTCTAGGATATAATAGGATCTTGCCAAAAGTATTGAGAGTGATAACCCTATAGCCCAAATAACAGGAATACAATATTTAGAATCAATAAGGGATTTTAAATAATACCGTTTTCTTTTCATAATTTTTAGAAGCTCAATAGGTCTTTTATATTAATGGGGTTGTAGTAATAAAAAGAAGAACTCTTCAGATGTTTTGAAAAGGAATATAAGCTTCAGAATTCTCAATAGGGGTAACTTTCTTAATAGGGATAATTTAAAGATAGTAATTATTAAGTTGATTATGATGAATAGAAGATGTAAATTTTATTTTTTTTATTATTGATTTACAGTTGTTTATGTTGTGTTATTGTAGTAACTTTAATACAAACATTATATCCCTATTATTCTAATGTTTTACCTTACCCTGAGACCGGTTTTTTAATATCAAAATATTAAAAACAAATAACTACAATGATAGTTGTTTTAGGCTACCTCATTAATAAATTTCAATGTCAAAATTTCATATAATGCTGTAATGACAATACGATGAAAACAAGTTCTGTATATATAAAAAAAAATGTACTTAATAATGATCTTATTACAATAGTAAATGATAATGGATATTTTGTTGAGTCAAACCCTCAGTGGTCTGTTTTATTGGGATATAGTAAAAAGGAATTGTTAAGTATTCCTTATTTAACTTTGGTGCACTATGAAGATAGGAGTAAGGCCAAACAAGCAATCAAGAACCAACTACAAACCCCTAATTCTAAACCATTCATAGTTAGACTTATCAGTAAAATGGGAGATATAATATGGTTAGAATCTATTATAACCAAGATAGGATATGAAGAAGGCTTTTTACTTATCGCAAAAGATATAACTCAAAAAAAGACAGAAAAATCTTCAATAGAAGCAGATTTAATTGCTCTTAAACTTAAAAATAGACAATTAGAAGATTTATTTAATTTAAGTCAGGATTTAATAACCATTTCAAACCCAGAAGGGTATTTTACCAAATTAAACCCGCAATGGAGTAAAATTATGGGGTATACCGAAACAGAATTAATGGATAAGCCTTACTTAGCATTTGTACATCCAGATGATCAACAAAATACTGTTGCAGAAGCAGCAAAACAATTTGATGGGACTACCATATTTAACTTTAGGAATAGATACCTTACTAAAGCAGGAGAAATTGTTTGGTTAGATTGGAACGCCACTGCATTAGATCATACCGGAGAAGTATTTGGAATTGCCAGAAATATTACAAAAGCCATTAGACAAGAACAAAAAATAGAAGCGACATTACAGGAATTGATAGCAAAAAATAAGCAATTAGAGGACTATGCCTATATTACTTCTCATAACTTAAGATCACCAGTGGCTAATATTTTTATGCTTACCAAATTTTTGGAAGAAAGTACGCTTACCGAAGAGCAAATGAATTATACAGATATGATCAAAAACTCTGCAGAGGTACTTAATAAAACAATGAAAGATTTGATAAACGTTGTGCAGATTAACGAATCTACAGATATGACTATTCAAAATATTTCTCTTCAAGAAACATGTATAGAAGTAAAAAGGCAATTAAGTGCAAAAATCATGGAGACTCAGGCAAAAATCATTACTGATTTTAAAGTTGAAGAAATTTCCTATTCGATTGCTTATTTAAGAAGTATATTTCTTAATCTTATTTCAAACTCACTAAAATACTGCTCTTCCAAAAGAAAGCCTGTCATTCATATTTCTTCTGAAAAAGTAAATAATAGAATTCAACTAATATTTAAAGATAATGGATTGGGAATTGACTTAGATAAATATGGAGATAAAGTATTCGGGTTTAGAAAAACGTTTCATAAAAATGCTAGTGCTAAAGGACTAGGGCTTTTCATAATTAAATCTCAAATTGAAGCCTTAAAAGGGACAATAGCTATTGATAGCGAACTTGATAAAGGAACTAAATTTACTATAAATATTGTATTATGAGTAAGGAGAACCATATTTTATGTCTTATAGATGATGATAACATTCACCAGTTTATCATAAAAAAAATCGTACATAAGCTTAGCCCTAATCAAAAACTACTTGTATTCTCTAACGGAGAAGAGGGTATTAATTTCATAAGATCAACAATTGGGAAAATAGAGAAGTTACCAGATTTAATTTTACTAGACATAAATATGCCTGTTATGGATGGCTGGGGATTTCTGGAAGAATTTGTTACAATCACTCCAGAAATTAAAAAAGATATTATTATTTACATCTTATCATCGTCTGATAATCCAACAGATACAGAAAAAGCTAAAGAATTTGAATTGGTTTCTGGATATCTTATTAAACCTATTAATGAAGATCAATTAGAGTCACTATTAGAAAGTGTCTGACTTATACATTAAGTTTCTAGTGTCATCAAACTAATATCTATGTTAGATAACCATAACCCCACCAAGTATATTTGTATTTGATGGGAGTTATTCTTTATCATGTATACTATCTAGAGGTGTATACCAATCCAAATGAAAAAACAGATTCTTTATTATAATTTCTACCATCTAGAGTAGTGCCGTAACCAGCAGAAACACCTAAAGCGTTTTTGTAAATGGGAACATAAAAATCGAAAGAAAGATTAGTGAAATCTACTTCGGTTTCGGGTAAGATAGCGGGCCCTCCTGCATTGCCAAATTCTGGGGTGCCAATATCATATCCCGACATAGAGTTTTGTATGTCAAGTTTAGCATGTACATAAAGAAATTTATTATAGTACCCTATTTTGGCACTGTACAACATAGCATTAGGAATATCAAAATCATTACTGTTACGTATACTATATCCTAATTGTAGTTCACTAAAAATTTTAAACGGAGTGGTATATTGAAATATAGCAGAGCCATTAACAGTGGTAGCTTCATTACCTAGAGAAAGTACGCCTCCTCCTTTATAATTCCCTACAGGAAATGTTACTCCAGAAGCACCTCCTAGAGTTATTAGGGAAGAGTTGTCAAATTTTTTCCCCAGAATTTTGGCTTTTAGAAAAATCCCTAAATCCTGAATACCATCTATCTGTGCTACATTTTGAACGGGATCAAGTGCTCCATCTTCACTTTCGACACTAATATATGGTAAGGTAACGGTTGTAGATAACCAGTTTGTGATGGCATATTGGCTATAAAAAGAGATGATAGATGAAGAAATTTCTCCTAAACCAGCAGGGTTTCCTTCAGATAATGTAGACCCTCGATAGAACTGATCATAACTTTTGTATCCATAACTCGGCGCTAACGTAAAAGAATTCTTTTCAGGATAAAATCCATTTACAGGAACTTGTCCTATCGCATTTAAAAATGGAAAAATACATAATGTGATCCCTATTAGGGATCTTTTAGATTTGTGCAACATAACTGTAATTTTGGTTAATAAATTAGTAGGCTTAGCCGTGCTTATTCAGTTCACCTTACCAATATTACATGTTACTCTTTTGTTAAGATTTACTAAGACAATGTTAATAGAAGTCAAAAACCTATTGACCTTACTTTTTTACCATAAAAAGTGTGGTTTTTACTTGATTGAGAAAGAATATCGAGACGTATACTTGTTTAACAAAATGATAATTAATATAATACTTTTATTTTTATATATTGATAACAATGTTCTTTGAATCCTTCATTTTCGGCATGTTGTAATGACATTATCTTCATGCAAAACTCGTCTTTGTTTATCCAAAAAACGCTATCTTCTTCTTGTGAATGGAACCATCCTTGAAAATTAATCATCAACCTTAATACATACTTGTTTTTTTCTATATCAAATAACTGTAGATCTGTTGGTGCCAAAGTTTGCCCATCTATAGAAGCGGTGATCATTTTTTTCCAATTTGGCGAAATAATTGGTTTTTCTGCAAGAGTATCTTTTCTGGCCGTAGCCTTATTAATTAATAAATGTTCACTATATCCTATATAATCTCCTCGAATCACATAGACGTTTAAACTATCTATAGCTCCTAAATAATGATAAGACGCATCACCCATATCTTTTTCTCGTATATCTAGCAATGTAATAACGCCCTGATCAGTAGGCAAATCTATTTTTCCATTGTTTTTTTTAATCTCTAACGTATCTTCTCTAACCGTTATGAAGTTGTTTTGTCTTTGTTTTAACTCTTCATAAGTTTTTTTTGAGATTAACTCTAAAATAAGATATTTATCTATATCACTATCCTTATTATAGGAACGAGTAGAGTTTAAATCAGTATTAGATAATCGATATGGCATTGGGTTTTCTCTGGTTAAGAATCCATCAAAAACATAGCCTTTTATACTGGTGGTTTCTTTTGAATCTATTAATACCCATTTACCATCAATTGTTTTTGTGCCTTCTTTAACCTGAAAAGTTTGATGAGTCTCTTCAATAATTTTAACTGGAGTCCCGTAATCCAAAGTACTTATCTTTTCGGCATTAATATCAGGCTGTTTTCGTACACTAAGCCCGTTAATAGCTGTTACATAATGAAATATAGTATTGTCAATTTTTTCTGAAGATGCTTCTATGTTGTTTTGACGATCATTTTTATGCTCATCCCGTTTATCTTTTGTACTACTACTATCTTTACAGTTCAAGAAAGACATAACAATAAGTAGTAACATGATCAGATTTAAAAGCTTCCTCATTCTATTAGTTTTTAAAATATTTTAAAGTAAAAGATGATTTACCAGGTTTTGTATGGCTTTTTACTTAATTGAGAATTATAATATCTTCTATCACCTGTAACTTCTTTTCCTAACCAATCTGGTTTTAGGAATGTTTCATTTTCATTGTCTAATTCAATTTCGGCTATGATGAGATCTTTGTTTTCTCCAAAGAATTCATCGACTTCGTAAATGTGATTTCCCAGAGGGATTTCATATCGTATTTTTTCTATAATTCCTTTTTCACATAAAAGCATTAATTGCTCTGCTTCTGATACATCGATTTCTTTTTCCCATTCAAATCGTGAAGTCCCCGAAGTGTTACCAATTCCTTTTACGGTGATAAAGGCATATTCTCCTCTGATTCGTATACGAACTGTTCGTACTGGATCGGTATTTAGAAATCCCTGTATGATGCGAGTACTTTTTTGTGCTTCATTTTTAAACGTTTGAGAGGTAACCAGGAATTTACGTTCGATTTCAATCATGATTAATTATTCGATTATTTCAGAGGATGTGGAAATGTTTTTATAATCAGAGATAAAGATATTATAATTTGAATGATCAATATCTATTATTTTTGTAAAGTGGAAGAGTTGGGTACATATAGAAAAATCATACATGTTGATATGGATGCATTCTATGCTTCGGTAGAGCAGTTAGATAATTCCGAACTTAGAGGAAAGCCGTTAGCCGTTGGCGGAGGAGGAAAACGAGGCGTGGTTAGTGCGGCCAGTTATGAAGCTCGTGTATTTGGCGTACGATCTGCTATGCCTGGTTTTAAAGCGAGGAAACTTTGCCCAGATCTGATTTTTGTTCGACCTCGATTCGATCGGTATCAAGAAATTTCTTCTCGAATCAGGAAAATATTTTTTGAGTATACAGATATGGTAGAGCCTTTATCACTAGATGAGGCCTATCTGGATGTTACCGAAAATAAAAAAGGTAATCCCAGTGCAACGCTTATTGCTCAGGAAATTAGAAAACAGATTTTTGACGAGATAGGATTAACTGCTTCTGCAGGAATATCGATCAATAAGTTTATTGCCAAAGTAGCAAGTGACTATAATAAACCTAACGGACAAAAAACCGTAAACCCTGAAGAAGTAATCGAATTTCTGGAAGATCTGGATGTTAAAAAATTCTATGGAGTTGGTAAAGTCACCCAGGCTAAAATGTATCAAATGGGGATTTATACAGGAAAAGATTTAAAATTAAAATCAGAAGAATTTCTTACTCAGCATTTTGGTAAATCAGGAGGGCACTACTACCGTATTGTAAGAGGAATTCATTTAAGCGAGGTAAAACCAAATCGCGAGCGCAAATCCCTGGCAGCAGAACGTACTTTTAGCGAAAATATAGCTTCAGAAATTTATATGCTCGAGCGGTTAGAAAGTATTGCAGAAGAACTTCAAAAACGTCTTAAACGAAGCAAAGTTGCAGGTAGAACAGTGACTCTAAAGATCAGATATAGCGATTTTACATTACAGACCCGCAGTAAAACATTACCCTATTTTGTAAGTGATACCGATATTTTATTAGAAACTGCAAAAGAGTTATTGTACCAAGACAAAATGAAAAATTCTGTGAGGTTATTAGGGATTTCGCTCTCTAATCTCAATACTGGTAAGGAGAAAAAAAAGGAAAAAGAAAAAGAAGAGGTAGAGATTATTCAGTTACGGTTTGATTTTTAAAACTATATTAAAATAACTTTATTTAGTATAAAAACCACTATTCTCCATAGTCCTACTGAGCTTACCGAAGTACAATTCTTCTTTCGGTCGAATTACTCTAATGGATATGATTTTAGATCAAATTTTACACAAAATCTCTGCTGCTCGTTTTAACGTTTCTTCAGTTTTAGCAAAGCAAAAACGTAGTACGTTATCATCTTTCTGATTTAAGTTAAAAACAGATACCGGGATAGATGCAATTTTATATTCTTTGGTTAACCTTTCAGCGAAAGCGATATCACTTTCATTAGTAATAGCAGAATAATCTAATACCTGAAAATATGTCCCGGATGCAGGAATAAACTTAAAACGAGAATCGGTAATCATAGATAGGAAAAAATCTCGTTTTTGCTGATAAAAGTCCGGAAGGGAAAGATAATGCTCCGGAACTTTTAAATATTTGGCCAAGGCATATTGCATAGGATGACTACTAGAAAAGACATTAAATTGATGTACTTTTCTAAATTCTGTCATTAATTCTTTTGGAGCCAGGCAATACCCCATTTTCCAACCGGTAGTATGAAATGTCTTTCCGAAAGAAGCAGTAATAAAAGCACGTTCGGCTAGTCCAGGAAATAATGCAGCGCTTTGATGTGTCTGGTCATCAAAAATGATGTGTTCATATACTTCATCACTTAATAAAATAATATCTGTGTTCCTTATTAGTTTTTCTAACTGAAGCATATCTTCTTTAGATAAAACACTACCACTGGGATTATGAGGTGTGTTTATAATAACCATTTTGGTTTTAGAAGTGATTTTAGATGCCACTTCTTGCCAATCAACGCTAAAATTAGGAGCAGTTAATTGAATCGGAACGATCGTTCCGCCAAATAATTTGATTGATGGCTCATATGAATCATAGGCAGGTTTAAATATAATCACTTCATCTCCAGGATGTATAAAAGCCGAAATAATAGTAAAAATAGCCTGTGTAGCACCAGAAGTTATAGTAATATCGGTTTCGGGATGGTAATTACTGCCATATAGCGAGTTAGTTTTTTCAGTAATAACTTCTCTTAAAGAGAGCAATCCAGGCATTGGTGCATATTGGTTATATCCATTTTGCATGGCTTGAGTTACCAAATCAATTAGTTTTGGACTTGCTTCAAAATTGGGGAAGCCCTGAGACAGATTTAATGCTTCATGTTTATGAGCTAATTGACTCATCACCGTGAATATAGTAGTGAAAACCTCTGGAAGTTTGGAATTGATATTTTGCATAAGGTAAAATTAGCATAATTGTAAAAAAAAGTATTGTTTTTTGTTTAAAGTTAATCCTATATTTCAAACGTTTTAGTGCTTAGCTATATACAAAGCCTCTTTCTTTTTTATATTCATTATAAATAGCGAAATAAACCCAAGGTAAAGCTTGGCTAAAAAAGCATTGAACCCTATTTTTGCTTCACAACTAATTAAACATTTTAAATAATGGGTGGATTGATAAAATCTTCAATAGCTAGAAAAGTTGCGATGGCGCTTTCAGGACTTTTCTTAGTTTTTTTCTTATTACAACACTTTACTATCAATTTTACTTCAATTTTCAGTGCAGATACGTTTAATGAGCTATCTCATTTTATGGGTACAAATCCGTTAGTTCAATTTGTATTGCAACCTGTTTTAATTTTTGGAGTAGTGTTTCATTTTGTGATGGGGTTTGTATTAGAAATCAAAAACAAAAATGCCAGAGCGATTAAGTATGCAAAATATAATGGAGGAGCTAATGCTTCTTGGATGTCTAGAAATATGATTTATTCTGGATTAGTGATTCTTGCATTTTTAGGATTACATTTCTATGATTTTTGGGTGCCAGAAATAGTACATAAATATGTAGAGTTTGCCCCAGAGGATCCTACACGATATTATTCAGAATTGCTACATAAATTTGAAAGCCCGATTCGTACTGGGTTATATGCGCTTTCATTTGTGTTTTTAGCATTGCACTTATGGCATGGATTTGCATCTTCGTTTCAATCTGTTGGGTTTAATAATAAATACTCGATAGCGGCAACCAAGTTTGCAAAGGCTTTTGCAATAGTAATTCCTGTAGGATTTATTATTATTGCTATAGTGCTTCATTTTACTCATTAAAAACACCACTAGTATGTCAATTTTAGATTCTAAAATACCTGAAGGTCCACTGGCAGATAAGTGGACAAATTATAAAAATAAAATTAACCTGGTTAACCCTGCGAATAAACGAAATATAGATGTTATCGTTGTTGGTACAGGATTAGCAGGAGGAAGTGCGGCTGCTACATTGGCCGAACTCGGATATAATGTAAAAACATTCTGTTATCAGGATTCTCCTCGTCGTGCACATTCGATTGCAGCACAAGGAGGAATTAATGCAGCAAAAAACTATCAGGGTGACGGTGATTCTGATTACCGATTGTTTTATGATACTGTAAAAGGAGGAGATTATCGTTCTAGAGAGGCTAATGTATATCGATTGGCCGAAGTTTCAGGAAATATTATCGATCAGTGTGTGGCACAGGGAGTTCCTTTTGCACGTGAGTATGGTGGATTGTTAGATAATCGTTCTTTTGGAGGAGTATTAGTATCCAGAACATTTTATGCCAAGGGACAAACAGGGCAGCAATTACTTCTTGGTGCATATTCTGCAATGAATCGTCAAATCAATAGAGGAAAAATACAAGCTTTTAACCGTCACGAAATGTTAGATTTAGTGAAGATTGATGGAAAAGCTCGTGGAATTATAGCTCGTAATCTGGTTACCGGAGAAATAGAACGTCATTCGGCTCATGCTGTAGTATTGGCTAGTGGAGGATACGGAAATGTATTCTTCTTAAGTACCAATGCAATGGGAAGTAATGTTATGGCAGCATGGAGAGCACATCGTAGAGGAGCTTTCTTTGCAAACCCTTGTTATACCCAGATTCATCCAACTTGTATACCTGTATCAGGAGACCATCAGTCTAAATTAACGTTGATGTCTGAGTCACTACGTAACGACGGACGTATATGGGTGCCAAAAAGAAAGGAAGATGTAGAAGCAATACGTGAAGGTAAATTAAAACCAACACAGTTGTCAGAAGAAGAAAGAGATTACTATCTAGAACGTCGTTATCCAGCTTTTGGTAACCTGGTGCCACGTGATGTAGCTTCGAGAGCAGCAAAAGAACGTTGTGATGCCGGTTTTGGAGTGAATAAAACAGGAGAAGCTGTATATCTTGATTTCGCATCAGCAATCCAACGATACGGAAAAGAAAAAGCATTGACCTCGGGTATACATAACCCTTCTAAGGAAGAAATTACGAAGATGGGAGAGGAAGTTATCGAAAGTAAATATGGAAATCTATTTCAGATGTATGAAAAGATTGTAGATGAAAATCCATATAAATCTCCGATGATGATCTACCCTGCAGTACATTATACGATGGGAGGTCTTTGGGTTGATTATAACTTACAAACCACCATACCAGGATGCTATGCTGCAGGAGAAGCCAATTTCTCTGATCACGGTGCAAACCGCCTTGGTGCATCAGCATTGATGCAAGGACTAGCAGACGGATATTTTGTATTACCATATACGATAGGAGATTATTTATCTCAGGATATTCGAACAGGAAAAATCCCAACAGATACGCCAGAGTTTGATCAAGCCGAAAAAGAAGTGAAAGATCGTATCGAGAAGTTAATGGCTGGATCAGGAGAGCATTCTGTAGATTATTACCATAAGAAATTAGGTAAAATCATGTGGAACAAATGTGGAATGTCTCGTAATGAGAAAGAACTGAAAGAAGCTATCGAAGAAATCGCAGTATTACGTGAGGACTTTTGGAAAAATGTAAAAGTTCCTGGAACAATCAATAGTATGAATCCAGAACTGGAAAAAGCAGGAAGAGTAGCTGATTTCTTAGAATTAGGAGAATTATTTGCCAAAGATGCATTAAATCGAAATGAATCTTGTGGAGGACATTTTAGAGAAGAATCTGTAGAGCAATCTGGAGAACAAAAAGGAGAAGCTCTTAGAGATGATAAAAACTTTAAGTATGTAGCAGCGTGGGAGTACAAAGGAGAACCTAAAGATGCACAACTCCATAAAGAAGACTTGGTCTTCGAAAATATTGAATTAAAAACACGTTCTTATAAATAAAAAGCTATGAATCTTACATTAAAAATATGGCGTCAAAGTGATGCTAATTCCAAAGGAAAGTTAGTAGACTATAAAATTTCTGGAATAGAAGGGGACATGTCTTTTTTAGAAATGTTAGACGTGTTAAATGAAGACTTGATCAATAAAGGAGAAGAACCTGTAGTTTTTGATCACGATTGTAGAGAAGGAATCTGCGGTGCTTGTTCATTACAGATCAATGGAGAACCTCATGGGCCAGACCGTTTGATAACTACCTGTCAATTACATATGCGTAAGTTTAATGATGGAGATACGATCTATATAGAACCATTTAGAGCTAAGGCATTTCCGGTAGTAAAGGATTTAATGGTAGATCGTTCTTCTTTTGAGCGTATACAGCAGGCAGGAGGATATATTTCTGTTAATACTTCAGGAAATACACAAGATGCAAATGCTATCCCTATTCGTAAAGAAGATGCAGATGAGGCTATGGATGCAGCAACCTGTATTGGTTGTGGTGCTTGCGTAGCAGCTTGTAAAAATGCTTCGGCAATGTTATTTACTTCAGCTAAAGTTTCGCAATTTGCGTTGCTACCACAAGGTCAGGTAGAAGCTACAGAACGTGTACTGGCAATGGTAAACCAAATGGATGAAGAAGGATTTGGTAACTGTACTAATACAGGTGCCTGTGAAATTGAGTGTCCTAAAGGAATATCATTAGAAAATATAGCACGTATGAACCGTGAATATTTAAAAGCAAGTATGAAAGGATAGTTATTTTCTTTACGATTATAAAATAGAAACCGAAGTAGTATACGCTTCGGTTTTTTTAGTACATAATTTTTTTAAAATATTGATAATAAGCTATTTCATAGTAATTATTGATCTCAATTGGCCGTTTTTAAGCATTTAAAGTTGGATTTAAGCCAGTTTCTTTATGAAATAAGACTAATTCTTTTAAATTGTCAAAAAATAGCGATATGCTCACCAAAATCATATTTTTGAGTATGGTGTTTATTCATTTATTTCTTGGGCTTGGATAGGTGTGTTATCCAGTGTGAGTGTTGTATCAATTTTTTTCTCTTGATATTCTTCTATTGCAAAACCTTTTTTGATAACTACAGCATCATTTATTATAAATGGTTTAGGCATCATATTTTTATTTCTCGGTGGGATTGAGAAATGTTCATTGGTAAGCAAATCGTATGAAGATTCATATAAAACAAATTTTGGTAGTGAGTCCTTATGAAACTGCATTTGTAATTCTAACGGTTGATTTTTACTTACATAATAAGTAAGCAGATTTTGACTCCATCTTTTTGTAAATGCATTGTAGGTTTTGCCATTGGAGTAATCAAAATCTATTGCGGTTTCACCATTAACTCGTAAAGCGTTAAAATTAAACAGGGTTTCGGTATATAAATCAATCCTTTCGATATCTCGTTGGGGAGCAATACATAACTCCAGATGTCTCAGGTTTCCGATTATAGTATCTTTACTAATGTCTAATTTTGGTTGTCTTATGCTTTTGATAGGAGCTTGATTGGCATAAGCAAAAGATCTTCGATATTTACTTTGTAGCGTGTTTACATTATAAGTTTCGGCAATATTTTCTTCTGGGTTAATATAATTTTGTGTCCAAGAATCAAGAATATTATCATAAGAAGCCCACACAGCCTTGTTTTGATCAGCATCTAAGATGTAGACAAGACTATTAGGTTTTTGCCTTTTTTCTGTAAAATCTGATTTTATATGAGCAGCAATAAAGAAGACTAAACTTAGGAGGAGGCATAAATTCCCAAATAAATTTTTTCTTTGATAAAACCCAAAAATAGGGATTAATGCGCCAAATAATAGAACCGATAACACAGAAGAAACAAAAAGGATTTTTAAACCCAAAGCTACAGGAAAAGCCGCAATAAAAGGAGATATAATAAAGATAGCAGGTAACGCCAAAACAACCATTAATACTGAATTAGGTCTTTTTTGACGAATAAGAACAACTAATGATATCAATCCAAATAATACAACAATTATAAAATAACTGGCCCCTTTAAGATATAAAGCCGCCATGGTACAAATAACCAACCAAATAAACAATGGCCCTATAAGTAAACTGGCTTGATTTTTACTTTTACTAAGTTTGGCATATACTTTAAAACAAATAGCAATTGATAATAATACAAAAACGGTGATATATTGATAACCATTATACGTAAACCCATGTTGAATTTCATTATAATGAGGATAGATGATCTTAATCAGTTGCCATCCACTAAAAGTTAATCCTCCTGCAAATATCAGGCATAAAAGAAAAGCACCTAATCCTATTAAAGCTTCTTTGAAATCTATTCGATATGCAAATTTTCCGTAAAAAATTAGTACTATAAATAAGATAATTGCAATAATTAATAAAGCATATATCCAACTAAAAGGGTATTTAACAAGATTAAAGATCGGAGCATTAAAATAAATGTAGTCTCGATCAGACTTAAGCACACTTAGGTCGACCTCAGAAAAATAAGAGAGTAAAGGCATTAAGTAGCTTCCTTGATGTTGTAATGTGCTTAGATCTAGATTTTGCCATGTGTCATTGGCAGTATGGTAATCAAAATGATCATCTATAAACGCAAAATTGAAGCCTTCGATATCTCCTTGTTTTCTTAAAACCGTAAGATCGGTATCGTTGGGCAGCATTTTGTAAATACTATATGCAAGAGAATTAGTAACAGGATATTTTACACCAGCTTTAGAGAATTCATCAATCATCTTTCCATTCTTAGCATTAGTTTCTATAAGCATATAAGAATTTCCACCGCTTCCTCTGGCTTCAAAATTAAGAGCAAGTCCAACATTTTTGGCCCAGGGATGTTTTTTTACAAAAAGATCTGCTCCAATAAGCCCAAGTTCTTCTCCATCGGTAATACAAATGATAATATCATTTTTAGGAACCTTATTTGTCGCCAAATATGCTCTGATTCCTTCTAGGATAGTTGCAACACCACTACCGGCATCACTAGCTCCGTATGAAGAATGCGGCGAACTATCATAATGAGACATAAGTACCAGCGACTTTGTAGAATTACTACCCTTAATCTTTGCGATGATATTTTTGGGTCTGCTTATTGCTCCGCCGTTAGAAACAGAAATGCCCTCTTGAATTTCGGGTTGTAACCCTAGTTTTTTTAATTCATTCAGAATGTATGTTTTTGTTTCTTCATGTGCCGAACTACCCAAATAGTGAGATTGTTTAGAGATATTTTTTACATGTTCTAAAGCACGAAGTGTAGAGAATTCCTGTTTAGAAGTCTTGAGATCTGTTATTTTTTGTGGCCTACTGCTGTAAAATGTGTAAACTAATGAAATAAAAATGAGGAGCAACGTAAGTAAAGAGGGAAACTTTCGCATGTGTGAATATTGGTTTAGGCTAAAGGTAAGAAATAAGCTACAATTATTAAAAATATACCTTCCGAAATGATACTTGATGATTTCATTCAATAGTTAAAAAATGATACAGTTAAAGGTATGAAAATTAGATTTTAATTACATTAAAATGAAAGTCTAACTTGATTAAGTTGTTGTAAATCACTATATTTAAGATTCACTAAATCACTAGATATTATGGGAATAATCAGTTTTCAAGGAGCTCGCTCTAAGACGAAGAAGCAGGATGAGACACTAATAAAAGTCTCTGATTATATGACAAGAGATTTGATTACATTTAATCCTGATCAATCGGTTATGGAGGTTATCGAGACATTAGTAAAGCATAAAATATCAGGAGGGCCTGTGGTTGATGATAACAATCAATTATTAGGTATTATTTCTGAAGGCGATTGCATTAAACAATTAAATGAAAGCCGTTATTATAATATGCCTATTGAAGATGCCAGAGTAGAAAAATTTATGGCTAAAGACGTAGAAACAATAGATGGTAATCTCAATATTTTTGATGCAGCCAACAAGTTTTTACAGACCAAAAGAAGACGTTTTCCCATTTTGGAAGATGGTAAGTTAGTTGGGCAAATTAGCCAGAAAGATGTAATGAAAGCAGCATTAAAAATGAATAGCCAAAATTGGAGAAACCGATAACCAAGCAATAATAGAAGCTAAGAATAACGGATTTAGTAACCTTTATTTATTATCAGATCCCGTTATTCTAGTTTCGAAACCATCAATACTAACAGCATTCTTTTCTTTTCGATAATTCTCTAGTCGCTCCTCTCCTTGTTTTTCGGACCAGGATTTTAATTGTGTTCTTTCTTCTTTAAAATCCATAAACGGAACAGCATATCCACAAGAAGTTTGTACCATATCTACCTGCATTTCAATAATTTGTCTTGAACCTATAATCTTAGGGAATAAATGAATATAATTATAATATGTTTCATCTTGTTTATGAGATATGCTAGCAGTTCCGTAAAGCCTTAAGATTAGAGGTTTCCCTTCAAAAGCACAGAATAGAATAGTCATTCTATTATTTTTTATGACATGGGCAGCAGTTTCGTTTCCACTTCCTGTAAGATTTAACCATACAATTTTGTTTGGTCCAATAACCCGAAATGTATCCATTCCTTTAGGAGAAATATTAACCCGTCCTTCATTTGCTGCTGTTCCTACAAAGAAGACTTTTTGTTTTGCTATAAAATCTTTTAATTCTGAACTTATCTCTGTTAATATTT
Organism: Aquimarina megaterium XH134; assembly: GCF_000520975.1. Lineage (GTDB taxonomy): Bacteria > Bacteroidota > Bacteroidia > Flavobacteriales > Flavobacteriaceae > Aquimarina > Aquimarina megaterium. The sequence continues at coordinate 110,393 of NZ_JACB01000029.1, read as the reverse complement.
TTGCCATTTTCTTATGATTAGAACCTATTTTGGTCAGAGAATAGGGTTAATTTAATTTCTTTTTACAATTGCATAAAAATCATTTTCTAACGGAAGATATCCTTGATCATACACAAAATAATAGGTGTTTCCGGTTTTGGTAACATAGATACTAGTGAAATGCTGAAAATCAAATCCCTTGGCCATCAGTTTTGTCTTAGTAGTTTTAGTTTTATCCCTTGGATTTAATTCTTCGAGAATGCGATAGTTTTTACGCAATAGATTATTGATATTACGGATCAGATTTTTACTGTCCTTATTGAGTTGATTATTATATGCATTACGACAGTAATCACCACAGAACTTTTTATCTGCTCGACCAACGATTTTATCACCACATACTGGGCATTCTTTTTGCATCAGAATATAATTTGATATGAAGATACGATAAATATCCGTTTACAAATGACTAATACTAAATATCAAAAGAAAATATCTTGCGCTAATCTGTAAGTGTTGGCATGTGCTTCTATTATGGTCTTGATATCTGGAGAATAACCGCCACCCATAGAACACATAATCGGGATATCGAGATCTTTACAGATCTGAAGCACAAATCGATCTCGTTCTGCACAACCAACCAGTGAGCATCCTAATTTTCCTAATTTATCGGTAGATAAGATATCTACACCACTTAAATAGTAGATAAAATCTGGTTTCTGATCTTTAATGAGTTGGGGGAGCGTTTCTTTTAGGATTCTTAGGTATTCCTGATCTTCAGTTTGATTAAGAAGTTCGATATCCAGATCTGATTTTTCTTTTTTGAAAGGATAATTGTTCGCTCCATGCATCGAGAAAGTAAATACAGTCTCATCGTTTTCGAATATTTCTGCAGTTCCGTTACCTTGGTGTACATCGAGATCTATGATCAGTATTTTTTTTGCTAAACCATGTTGCAAAAGATATCTGGCCCCAATTGCCTGATCATTTAATAGGCAAAATGCTTCCCCACGATCTGTATACGCATGATGAGTGCCACCAGCTATATTCATGGCGATACCATGTTGCATAGCATATTGTGAAGCTTTGATAGTACCATCAGCAATAATTACCTCACGATTGATAAGCTCTTTGGATAGCGGAAAACCAATTTTTCTGGCTGCTTTCGGGGCTAATGATAATTCGATAAGACTTGTATAATAATCTTTTGTATGAACCGCCAGAATAAGTTGTGGATCCAGAATTTTGGGTTCAAAGAAGTTCTCTTCTTTACAAGTCCCTTCATAAAGTAATTGTTTAGACAATAACTCGTATTTAACCATCGGAAACCGATGCTTTTCTGGCAAAGGATGCGTATAGATCGGGTGATATGCTATTTTGAGCATATAACTTAACTAATAACTGCCCCGGGGTTTACTCCATCCTCGTCAGGATTTAAGAATACGAGTTTTCCCTCAGGTGTTTCGGTCATTAAGATCATTCCTTCGCTTTCTACCCCACGCAATTTTCTTGGGGCAAGGTTAACCAATACAGTTACTTTCTTACCCACGATTTCTTCTGGAGAAAAGTGCTCCGCAATACCTGAAACGATCGTTCTGGTGTTGATTCCTGTATCTACTTTAAGTACCAAAAGCTTTTTGGCTTTGGGCATCTTCTCGGCTTCGATGATAGTCCCAACGCGAATATCTAATTTGGTAAAATCATCAAAAGTTGCTGTGTCTTTTTGTGGTTCTACCACTTTATTTTCGGCTTCGTTAGCTTTTTTAGTTGCTTCCAATTTGTCTAGTTGTTTTTGGATTTCGGCATCTTCGATTTTAGAAAACAGCAATTCTCCTTTCTCAATTTGATGTCCTGCCGGAAGAAGTACCTCTTTTGTTACAATTTCATTCCATTTGGATTGCTGATCGAGTTTCGAAAAACTGAGAATTGATTTTAATTTTCCTGAAGTGAATGGTAGAAATGGTTCTGATAATGTTGCTAATGCAGAAGCAATTTGCAATGCAACATACATTATAGTTTTCGTACGCTCTTCGTTTGTTTTAATCAATTTCCAGGGCTCTTCATCTGCCAGATATTTATTCCCTAATCGAGCAACATTTAATAGTTCCTGGCTTGCTTCTCTAAATCGATATCGTTCTATAGAACTTGCGATAACCGAAGGATAGGCTTTAAGCTCTGCTAAGGTTTGCTCATCAACTTCAGAAAAAGCATTTGGAGCAGGTACTACACCACCGTAATATTTATTGGTTAATACAACTACTCTATTAATAAAGTTTCCGAATATGGCAACCAATTCATTGTTATTTCGTGCCTGAAAATCTTTCCAGGTAAAGTCATTGTCTTTAGTTTCAGGAGCATTGGCAGTTAATGCATATCGCAATACATCCTGTTGATCAGGAAATTCTTCAAGATATTCATGTAACCAGACTGCCCAGTTTTTTGATGTAGAGAGTTTATTGCCTTCAAGATTTAAAAACTCATTTGCAGGTACGTTTTCGGGTAGGATGTAACTTCCTTCCGCTTTGAGCATACTTGGGAAAATAATACAGTGAAAAACAATGTTATCTTTTCCTATAAAGTGAACTAATTTTGTGCTTTTATCTTTCCAATAAGGTTCCCAGTCTTTTCCTTCTCGTGATGCCCATTCTTTGGTAGAAGAGATATATCCTATAGGAGCATCAAACCAAACATACAATACTTTTCCTTCTGCACCAGCTACCGGAACCGGAATTCCCCAATCCAAATCACGTGTTACTGCACGAGGGCGTAATCCATCATCTACCCAGGATTTGATTTGGCCATATACATTGGTTTTCCAATCTTTTTTATGCCCGTCGAGAACCCATTCTCTTAGAAAACCCTCATATTGATCTAGAGGTAAAAACCAATGTTTGGTTTGTTTTAGAATAGGCTCTGCACCAGAAATTGTTGATTTAGGATTGATAAGATCTGTTGCATTAAGAGAGCTACCACAATTTTCGCATTGATCACCATACGCCTCTTCGTGACCGCACTTAGGGCAAGTACCGACTACAAATCGATCTGCCAGAAATTGATCGGCCTCTGGATCGTATAGCTGTTCTGATGTTTCTTCTATAAATTTACCATCATCGTATAGTTTCTTAAAAAACTCTGAAGCGGTTTCATGATGAATAGGAGCAGAGGTTCTGGAGTAATTATTAAATGAAATTCCAAAATCTTCAAAAGACTTTTTTATAATGGTATGATACTTATCAATAATTACTTGCGGAGAAACCCCTTCTTTTCTTGCACGCATAGGGATAGCAGCACCGTGCTCATCACTACCACAAATAAAAGCAACATCATTGCCGGTCATTCTAAGGAAACGCGAGTAAATATCTGCTGGGATATAAACTCCTGCCAGATGACCTATGTGAATAGGACCGTTGGTATATGGTAAAGCTGCTGTAATTGTATATCTTCCCGTCGTGCTCATAATGCTAAAAAATAAGGCACAAAGGTAATAAAAACACTTGCAAAATGTAACCCTGCATCATCCAATTATTTTGAACGAATGCAGGGATTGTATTCATCTATTTTATGAAATCAAAATTGATTTACTATAATTGCCATTATTGGTCTGAATCTGATATACATAAGGACCAGTACTTAGCCTTGTATTTGCAGATTGTTTTACATCGATAACATGTTCTCCTTCTGTTAACACCTCATTTCTTAAGGTAGCTACTTTTTGTCCTACCACGTTATAAAGTGCAATATCTACATGGGTGGTTTCGGGATTTGCAATATTTATATAGGTTTGACTGTCACTATAGGTAACGATGTGAGTAATTCCTTCTCCATCGATAGGGATATTAGGATTAATACCAGAGCAATTGAATCCTAAATCTAAGGATTCAAAAGAACTACCCAGAAGGACTCTTCCTACAGTATTTTCGTCAATACATAACCAATCTTTCATTACCGTGGCATACACTTGTCTAAAATCGGTAGTATTAAATACATTACCTCCACGAGTTAAGTTAGATAAATCCGGATGTTCTCCGGCAAAGCCACTTCCATTAAGAGCAGAGCCAAAAAACATGGTTGGTGCAGCAGTACCATGATCTGTTCCCAGAGATCCATTTTCTCTAAATCGTCTACCAAATTCAGACATAGTCATAGTAAGTACTTTGTCGTCCCATCCTGCTGCGGTAAGATCTTTATAGAAGTTACTCACGGCTTCAGAAAATGAATTAAGAAGCTCCTGGTGTCTTTGTATTTGATTGTTATGAGTATCGAACCCTCCTAAAGTCACTAAATATACTTTGGTTCCCAGGTTTCCTTTGATTAATCTAGCAATTATACTTAATTGTCTACCCAGACTATCATCAAGATATCCTCCAAAATCGGTAGATCTTTCATAAGCAGAACTAATTACATCGGCATAGGTAAATGTAGTATTCGTAACTTCTCTAAGATGTCGTACTCTATCGTCATACGTACATTCGCCCAGACCATCTAAGCTATAGGAAGTACCATTTTCTGCAATTTGCAATAACCTTCTGGGATCAGAAACGGCAAAAGAGAAGTCATTCTCTGGTCCTTTAAAAATTAAGTTCCCTATACTGCCTATCTGTATAGAAGGAGGACTAGCGGGTGGATTAAAAATATAATCAGGGTAAATTTCTTGAAAATATCTTCCCATAAAACCGGTTCTGTCTTCTTCTTCTAAATTAGTATTGGCATAGATATCAGAACCTCTAAAATGAGATAAAGATGAATCTTCGTATCCTACACCATGAACAACTCTCATTTGACCATCACCCCAAACACTTTCTAGCTTATTCATTGGTTTTGGCATGGCATAATCATCATCAAGTGTAATAAATTCACTTGGAGGGATTTTTATAAGAGGCCTGGCATTGGCATAAATATCATAATCATAAACAGGGATGATAGTATTAAAACCATCATTACCTCCTTGTAATCTAACAAGGATTAGTATATTTTCATTTGGTGCCTGACTAAGGGCTATTGACAATGGAGAAGGTCGAGAAACCGAAAGAGGTGTGTTCCCTAGCATCATAGATCCTCCACCTACCAGACCTAATGCCTGAAGGAAAGATCTTCTGTTCCATTTTATATGATCTTCGGTATTACAAGATCCGTCTTTTTTTATATTCTTGGAGTGATTAGTTTCGCACATAGGATTTTATTTAAGTTGGAATTCTGGGATTTCTGCAACGTAATCTAGTAAAGCAGCAAATTGCTGAGGTACTTGAGGAAAACCTAAGGTCCACGTACCATCTTCATAGTAATTGTCTGGGATACCATCAATTTTGAAAGCCCCTAAGGCTTCAGCAAAAGTAATGAGATCATTAATCCCTCTTGGAAAGAAATAATTTAGAATAGTTCTTACCACAAGATCTACATCTGCGGTGGACACTAACAGATTTCCATCGCTTTGTTCGCCGATTGGCATTCCTACTAAAAAATCTCTAAATTGTTCCTGATTTTGACTCCATGTGCGACTTACAATATATCGAATACTTTCCCAGCGACCGATCAATAAATCGGGGCTAATCCAGTCATCATCACCTTGCCAACCTTCAACATCTATTGGGTTTAATACGTCTTGTCCCAATGTGCGTACTGTATTTCGGTAAAAATCGATATGATCTACATCTGCAGGTAGTGCAAATCCTAATTCATTAAAAAAACTTATGTTTAAATCACATGGGCTTTTGATAATTGCCCCTATAGCTTCTATATTAAAAAAATGTTCACTTTTAAATAACTGGCGCAGTACAGCTGCTATCTGATAACCACTTGTAATAAAAGTTTGTACCATTTGGGCAACAATAGCATCATTACAGGTAGGGCTTACAAAATAGGTGTACAGTTTTGCGCAAATAAAAGTTGCAACTTGATTGCTTCTTTGTTGAAATAAAATATTAACAACATCGTCATAGGTCCAGTTTCCGGTCTGACCGAAAATAGTTTTAGACTCATTGCTAAACTGTCCCGGGTCAAACAGAATATCACCCCAGGTGATATCATTTGTATTAACGTATCCTGTTAACGCTTTTGCCGTTTCCTGGATATCGTCTTCTGTATATCCATTATCTACACCAAGAGTAAAAAGTTCATACAACTCTCGGGCATAATTTTCATTTGGTCTATCTCTTATATTTTCATCACCATTAAGATATACCAACATGGCATTCGATATACCTATATCGTATACAAAATCTCTAAAATTCCCCAAAGCGTGTATTTGAAGAAGATTGTAATACTGAGATTGATACGCGGGGCTACGATAGGTATCATCTTCGGTGACAAAATGATTACTCCAAAATAAGGTAAGACGTTCTCTTACTTTGTTTTGAATCAAATCATTTATCATTTGATTTTTTCCTTGGGTTCGATAAAACCCTATATCGTTATTGGGGTTAGCTGTCTCGGCAGCTTCAAATTGATCTCTATTCCATAAACCCCATGCTGGAGGGGGAGTGGCATTTAGAGCAATAGCATCATCAATAAGCTGATCAACCAATGCAGAAGGATTGTTTTGAGCCAAAGCAGCCAGAACCTCTGCTTTTGATGCTCCAAAAGCAATTCTACGATACAAATGATTTATTTTGCTTACGTTCCAGGGGTTACCTGGAGAAGGCACATATTCTGCTAGGGAAGCAAGATTACATGAAGTATCCGACATCATAGGCAATAGGGTTTAAAAGTAGAGTAATGGGGACAAAATTCCTTACAATATAATAGATTATAACGAAAGTATTTGTTAATTAGTATCTCAAAATTGAAAAAAAACAAAAAATGAACCTTATAAGAAGTCGTTGCTGTCTATAAGATGAATGTTTTTTATCATGATAAATCTATTGCACTACTATTAAAAAAATAAACTCAAGAGTGAAAATACTAGAACCAGATTTTGTTAAAAAAGGAGATAAAATTGCTATTGTTTCTACAGCAAGAAAGATTAATTTAAAGGAAATAAGAGAAGCAGTAGCGCTATTAGAAAAATGGGGGTTAGTCCCCGTGATTGGTTCAACGATTGGAAAAGAAGAAAATCAATTTGCGGGATCTGATCAGGAACGAGCATCTGATTTTCAAAAGATGTTAGATGATAAGGAAATTAAAGGGATTTGGTGTGCAAGAGGAGGCTACGGAACCGTAAGAATCATCGATAAAATTGATTTTTCAGATATGTTGAAATCCCCAAAATGGATTATAGGATATTCTGATGTTACTGTGCTTCACTCTCATCTACATAAACTAGGTATATGCTCGTTGCATGCGCCTATGCCAATAGATATTCATAAAGGAACAGAGGCGTCGATAGCCTCGTTAAAAGATACTGTTTTTGGTAAAAAAGTTAAGTATAACATTTCTTCTTCTAAAAAAAATATTGTAGGAAGCTGTAGAGGTTGGTTAATAGGAGGTAATTTATCTATTTTATATTCTCTATGTGGTTCTGCGTCGTCTATAAACACTTCTGGCAAAATTTTATGTATAGAGGATCTCGATGAGTATCTTTATCATATCGATCGTATGTTACAAAACCTTAAACGCAATGGGTATTTCGACAATTTATCTGGATTGATTGTCGGAGGAATGACCAAAATGCATGATAATAATGTTTCCTTTGGCAAAAAAGCCAAAAGGATTATTCTCGATATTGTACAGGAGTATGATTTTCCGGTAGTGTTTAATTTTCCAATGGGACATGTTGAGGATAATAGAACTTTGATTATGGGCGCAGAAGCTTTTTTACAAGTAGATAAGGATCAAGTAACATTAGAATATATATAGTAGGTATGGCAGAACATAATGCTCTGGGTAAAAAAGGAGAAAAGATGGCAACTGATTTTCTTATCGAGAAAGGATATGAAATTCTAGAACGAAATTATAGATATCTGAAACATGAGGTTGATATCATCGCCAGAAAAGAAAATATTGTCGTAGCAGTAGAGGTAAAAACGCGAAGTACTCCCGAATTTGGTAGCCCTCAGGATTTTGTAAAACCTAAACAAATACAATCTCTGGTCAAGGCTATTGATCATTATATAACAGATAATGACTTGGATGTAGAAGTACGTTTTGACATCATTGCTATTATAGAAAATAAATTAGGCACCAGAATAGAACACTTAGAAGATGCCTTTTATCATTTTTAATAGTGCAATTGTACCCAATCGGTCGAAAAATATTTGGGATTAGAATAGTTTTACATAAAACTTAATACCTTCTTTATGCAGCCTTTCGAATTTATTGATATGGTCCTTTTTTTAGGAATAAGTCAGGGGGTATTTTTAGCAGTGACTATTCAGATCATTCAGAATAAGAATAGACTTGCAAATAGAACATTATCTTTAATGTTGATCATAGCTTCGATAATGTTAACAGGTCGATTTTTCTTTACTATTGAAACTAATAACGAAATTTTCTTTAGACTTGCTCTCTTCGTAGACATATTGGTATTTGTATTTGGTCCTTTATTATACCTTTATTATCGAAGGTTAATATTTAATGAAAAATCAAAATACACATTACACTATGCGTATTTTATTCCTGCAGCGGGAATGTTAGTATATCATTTTTGGACATATCAATTTTCTTATGATGGATTTGTTTTAATGGTTCAAAATGGAAGTCTTACCCTATCTTTTTTAATTATAGAAGCTGTTGGAATTCTTTTCAATCTATATTTTGGACGTCGGTGTTTTCAATTATTAAGAATATACCAAAAAGAAGAAAAAAACAATTTATCATATTCTCAACATCTGGTAGGATATCTTAGTGCAATTTTGATTATTGGGAGTTTGTTTTTATTGTTGTGGATAATAAGCTTTGTGTTGGCGTATGGATTTAATATGTATTCCTCATTTTTAAGCTACAATGCCATATGGATAGCAGTTTCGGTTTTTGTTTATATCATAGGTTTTTATAGCTTAAAACAACCCGATATTTTTAGAATACCTTTATACATAAAAAAACAGATTAAAAGGAAAGAACGGCTTGATGATGAAATGATTAAAGACATAGAAACTAGGCTAGAAAAACTTATGATTAATGAGAAAATTTATCTGAATCATAAGCTTACTCTGGTTGATCTGGCGAATCAATTAAATACATCAACAAATAATGTGTCATGGCTTCTTAATAATATTCATAACAGTAGTTTTTATGATTATGTAAATCAATATAGGATAAAATCGTTTATAGAAAAAATCCAGAATGGTGAGCATCATCATCATACGCTCCTTGCACTATCAATGGATTCTGGATTTAACTCTAAGTCTACTTTCAATAAAACATTTAAAGCAATTGTTAATGATACGCCAAGTAATTATATCAAGAAACTAAATACAATCTAATGTTACTAGATTGGTTAAGTTGTACTCAAAAGATCGATCAACATTAATCTATATCAAAGAACTAGTAAATCTGCTTATATTTATCCTAAAACAAAAACGAAGTTTGTAGATAAACTAACGTTAACAGCAATTGGAGTATAATTAATCTCTATAAAGATTGAATAAAACAATATTAGATTTTGCAATTATTGCCAGTGGTCTTATAGGATATTTTATAAGTATCTCATTAATTACTACTTCTTTTTATAAGAGTCGTGCAAATAACTACCTTTCCTTCTCTCTATTCTTACTAACAAGTTTGACCTTATTAGGTAGATATGGTGCGGGAAATGCCGTTTTGGCATTCTTAAACTATATCATGTTGGATTTTCTAGTTGCTGTTACTTTATTTACATATTTTCTAATTCAAATTGAACATAGGTACCTTAAAAAGAAATGGTATAAATGGCTATACTTTCCTTTCTTTAGCTCTTTGATTATTGAAATTATTCTTCATTTAGATTCTATTTTCAATCTTTATAATTCAGATTTTGCTGTTCAGGTATTTTATATTAAGAATTATACATCGTTTGCCTACAATCTATTTTTAATATTTTGGGGGAGAAATTTAATAAAGAATTCTAATACTATTTCAAAAGAGAAAAGACGCTGGTTGTTAAGATTAAACTTTTTGATTATATGCATTATTGCAAGTTGGCTTTTGTTTATACTATTCAATTCAGAATATGTTGTAAATTTTCTATGGATAATCATTTCTTTTTTTTCGTGGTGGATATTGTATTATGGAGTGTTCAAACTCCAGATAGTAGCACAAAAAGACGAAATACATGAATACTTAGCTTCAAAAAGGACAAATGGCACTCAAACAAAAAAGAAAATAAGCGAAACCACTGTTTCTAAAATTATTACCCAGTTGCATATATTAATGGATGAGGAAGAGTTATACAAAAATCCACTTTTAAGTAGATTAGATCTAGCCACTCGATTAGGAACAAGCGAGGGGTATTTGTCACAGATTATAAATCAGGAACTCAATAAAAGTGTCATTCAGTTTGTAAATGAATATCGAATTGAAGCTGCTAAAAATCTATTGCATGACCCTGTATTTAATAAATACTCTGTTGAAGCTATTGGTATGGAAGCTGGTTTCAAATCTAACAGTGCTTTCTATAATACTTTCAAAACCAGTCTGGCAATGTCCCCGGGAGCCTTTAGAAAGCTTCAAAAAACCTCCTAATTCGTAGAATTCCATTGTTTTAGGAATTCTTCAATCCCAAAATTACTTTTTTATTTTTTTGAATAACATACTTTCACATCAGAAAATCAAAAACATAATTTTAATGAAAAACGTCTTCAAAATATTATTTATTATTCTTTTTACTTTATCTACAACAACGATTCATAGCCAAACCGATAATGGTTGGACGATCATGTATTATGCTGCTGGATCAAATTCTTCGGAACTAGATCTTCTACAAAATATAGAGAAGATGATTGAAGGAAAACAATCGAAAGGCTATGAGGTAATTACACTAATAGATAGAATCGAAGGGTATTCTAAAGATGCAAAGACTCTAGGTGAAAATTTTACGGACACCAAACTTTATAAATTCGAAGCTAACAGCTATCAAGAATTATCAGGAAAAGAGATCCTGCCAGAATTCGAAAAAGAAACATCCTATGAAGCTAATATGGGGGATGCTGATCTATTAAAACGGTTTATTATATATTGTAAGAAATATTATCCTGCCAAACATTATATGTTGATTCTGCGATCACATGGAAATGGCTGGCGCATGTGTCCAGACAGAGAAGCAGGAATCGATGATGCGCTACATTCTACCGAAATCAGTGAAGTCTTATCTAATGATGAATCGGTAGATATATTAGGATTTGATGTATGCTCGATGGCGGGATTAGAAAATTTTTATGAATGGAGGCCCAGCGAGACTTCTTTTTCTGCGAATTATATCCTTGCTTCGGCTCCTGTGTCAGCTTCATGGGATTATAAAAGTATATTTAGTCGCTTACAAACAGATGGAAAAACCAGTAAAGAGAATAATTATTTTGAATCAGGAAAAGAAAAAATCCTTAATCCATTCAAAATGACCCCAGATCAATTCTCGAAACTCCTGATAGAAGAAATATATGATAGTCAAAAATGGTGCTCCTGGGGATTATTTGATAATACTAAGATTACTGATGTTAAGTTAAAAATAGACGAATTAGCAAGACTACTTTCTGTAGAAAAAAATGCTGATATATACTCCATTATAGAACAGGCTTCTGGATATTACAATGAAAAAGGTGTTGAAGAAGTAAAACAAGAAGTAGCCTTTCCTTATATAGATGCTTATGATTTTGCACAGCAAATAGGCAATAATCAAAAATTAGATCAAATAACCAGAGCGAAAGCAAGTGAAGTTTGTGAAATCATAGATCAATTGGTATTATACTCGTATTATGGAGGTAAAGGTCCTCTACCAAAAAAAGATAATTTTGAAGAAGGAAAAAATGGCGTTTATATAATTGCTCCTCAGGGCAATAAGGTGTACCCTCCAACTGGGAAAACTTTTTGGAAACATTCAAAAAAATGGTTTAGTCCATATGATCAAAAGCATATAACAGGCGCTTATGGTTTATATGACTGGTGTAGTGATGGCATGAAACCAGAAAATGAAAAAGTAGATAACTTTTACGAATATTTAGACTTTCTTTTTACAAAATAAGAATAACTTCATTTTTATAGATAGTAAGCTATACGTTAGGATATACTTTCCTTTTTAAAAGTGCGATATGATCCATTCGGTCGAAAAGTATAAGATAATATGGTAGTTTTGTGGTAACCAGTAATTATTTGTTAATGCAATCTTTCGAATTCATCGATCTTATACTTTTTTTTGGGATAAGCCAAGGTGTTTTTTTAGCGGTTACTCTTCAGATTATTAAAAACAAAAACAAAGCAGCAAACAAAACCCTTTCGATTATGCTAATGCTTTCTGTTTTTATGCTTTTGGGCAGAATGATTTTTTTTAAATTTTTGACTGCAAGATTATTTCAATGGGCAATTCTTATTGATTCGGTGATTTTCTTATTTGGACCACTATGTTATATATATAGTAGACGATTAATATTTTCTAAAAATGACACATTTAGACTTTCTCGGTCTCATTATATACCTGTAAGCTTTCATCTTTTATTTTCGTTTTACATTTTTTCTTTTAACGGAGATGAGTTTTTGGATAATTTATCGGCGGGATTCTTTAAAACACCTTTTTTAATTATTGAAGGAGCAGGAATTGTTTCTAATATATACTATTGGATTCTTAATGTGAAAATTTTAAAGACATATATTCATAAAGAGAAAAACCATGTTTCTTATACTCAAAGTTTGGTGTCGTTTTTGAAATTTTTTCAAATCTCAATCTTTATTGTCATTACGGTTTGGATGATCAGTTTTATCTCGATGAACTTTTTTAATTATTCTATAAAATTTATTAATTATAATTCGGTTTGGGGTACAATCTCAATATTCATATTTGTAATCGGATATTATAGCCTTAAAGAGCCAGAACTGTTTAGAATATCATTTCAAAAAGAAAAAACAAAATCACAGCAACGTTTACCACAAGATCAGATTATTTTAATAGGAAAAGAATTAAATACCCTGATCGAAAAAGAAAAGATTTTTCTAAAACCTGATTTAACGCTTCGAGACCTTTCTCTGCGATTAAATACTTCTACTCATAATATTTCATGGTATCTTAATCATGTATCAAAAAGTAACTTTTATGATTATATTAATCACTTTAGGATACAGGAATTTTTATCGAAGATAGATAATAACGAACATCTTCATCATACGATACTTGCCATTGCCATGGAAGTTGGTTTTAATTCGAAATCTACTTTTAATAAGGCATTTAAATTAGAGGTTAAGGATACACCAAGAAATTACATTAAAGGATTAAAGGCGGCTTAAAATAAGTATGAATTGATCCAAACCGTCGATTTTTATGAAGTGCCTAAATATTTTAGAGCAAACTTAAAAATCATTCAACATGAAAACATGTATTAAACACATTAGTATAAAAGCAGTAATGCTTTTTGTTTTATCCTCGATATCAATCACACTAATTTCTTGTTATGGAGATGGATTTGATCCAGACCTCGAGGTAGAAACCGTAGTTTCTCCTTTTTTTGGTAATGATGCTGTTAGTGTAGATAAATACGGCAATATTTATGTCTCTGAGTTTGGTCAGTTTGCAGGAGCAAATGGCAATGGAACGAGGGTTTTTAAAATATCCAAAAATGGTGATGTTACAGAATTTGCATCGAACTTAACGGGTCCATTAGGGAATGCAATTGACCTACAAGGTAATCTATATGTCGTTAACAGTAGTGGTGGTGGATCAGGAGATATTCTTAAAATTACACCAGACGGAACACAAACGATATTGGCGGTTATTAGTGGTTTCCCATCGGGGCTAACTTTGGATCATGATAATAATCTATATGTATCAAATTTTGGAACCCCAACAGTTCATAAAATCACTACAGAAGGAGAAGTAACCGTATATGCATCAGATCCTAAATTAGCAGGTGGTGTAGGGATCGATTTTGATCGTAAAGGAAATTTAATTGTTGGCAATTTTGCTACCGCAGATGTTTTATCTATAGATCCAGAAGGAAATGTATCTCTTATTACGACTATTACCGATGCTGTGGTTAATGGTTTTGGAATTGGTTATATAACCGTAGTTAGAAATTCAATTTTTGCAACCGGTATTGGAGTCAATAAAATATTTAAAATTTCTATGGATGGTACAGTAGAGGAGTTTGCAGGTACCGGAGATGCTGCTCAAACCGATGGATTGCTTAAAGAAGCATCGTTTAATGGTCCTAACGGGATTACTTCTGATCCATTACGTACAGCAATTTATATATCAGAATTTGGAGGAACAGGAGGAGTGAGGAAAATTAAATTTTATTAAAATAACCCGTTGTGCATTTAGGAAGATTATTACGAAAAAAGCGTCAGTTCGAGTGTTTTGTCGTAATGGAATGGAGACAAAATGTATCGAGAATAGCTTTTTTAAGCTAAAATCCTCGTCATCCAGCTCGATACACTTCTCCTAAAGTCGAATCACTCAAATTGAATGCACAACAGGTTAAAATATTACAAAATTGATGTTAATAGGTTTGATTGTATACAAAAGGTCGATTCGTAATATTGATACATCTTAAATTCGGGACCAGCCAAAAAAACAACCACTCAGAAATATGGTATGTGGTTGATATCAGGTTGATCAATATCATTAATTATTCATCTTAAAACTATATCATTATGTTACAATCAATTTTAAATCAAAAAGGTGTACACATGCTAAACAAAGATCAGCAAAGATCAGTTAACGGAAAGGGAGGTATAAACTCAGTTTGTCATTCTGGTAACGATTGTGATTTTGGTTTGGTATGTGCGGGTTGTTATTGCAGGCCAATTGGCGGTGCAATTTGATAGAAAAAGCAGTGAGATTAATTCAATTTTAAGTAATAGCGAGTATTTAAAATTAGTAAAGGCGGGAATCAATGAATTCTCGCCTTTACTAATTTTTCTGCAGTGTAATTAGATGCTTACACCATTGCTTTTAGGATGCTTAAGATGAGTAATAAAGCTGATAAGATTAGACTTTTCATAATATTTAAGGTTTATGGATAAAAAGGTTTACTATGTCATAGGCATGTTTAAATAAATCAGATGAAGAGCCACTTCGATTCATAAGTAAGGAAATACTAATATTGTATTCTGGGAATAAAATTAATACTGATGTGGATCCTAGTGCCGTTCCCCCATGATGAATAATTTGTGTTCCTGATAATCCTTCTATCTCAGATTCTAAATTATCATTACGCCATCCAATAGCATAATTTTGTGTATTGATTTGCCCGTTTTTTAAAACTGTAGGTTGTATAAGAGTACGCATGGTCTCTTTTCTAAATAATGTATGGTTTAGAAAAGCGTTTCCTAGCGTTACCAGATCTGTTGGCGATGCTAAGAATCCACCACCAGCCCATTTATTACTGTTATTAACTTTAAAAACTTCTTTGTATTTTTTGTTTTCAATATCATAGAATTTAGAAAGATACTTTGAGGGATTCATTTCTTTTTCAGCTTCAATATTTATCCCCAAAGGATCAAATACAGATGCTTTCATAAAATCCGGAAAATCCTTTTTTGTTGCTCCTTCAACCATTGCACTGAGTAATGTATAGTTATATGTACTATAACTAAAATCTGTACCAGGCATAAACAATAGGTCGTCATGATTAAATATGCCAACGCTTTCTTCTACAGAAGTGTATTCATCATTATTATAATGTTCCCAAATGGGGAAACAAGAACAGATTCCGTAATTACGTATTCCCGAAGTATGAGAAGCAAGTTGTCTTAAGGTTATTTCTGAAAGCGTTTTACTGGCATACGGGACAAATTCTTTGACTTTAGAATCAAAACTGAGTTTTTTGTTTTGAAGAAGAACTCCTAATCCAATTGAAGTCACTGCTTTTGAAGTACTACCAATCCTAAATTTTGTTTTTAAACTCACTTTTTTGTTTTTTTCTATATCCTCATAACCAATGGCATTGGCCCAAACTATTTTACCGTTTTTACCAACGGCAACAGAAATTGCAGGTGTTTCTATACGAGTAAATATATCTAAGAGAAGGCTATCTGCTTTTTTTGAAATCGAATCTCGATGTTGTACTACTGGTTGTAATTTGGTGTTTTTAGGAAAAACAGACCAGCCCAAATTATATATAAAGATTGGTTCTAACAGGTAAAAAAGTAATGGAAGAACTATAACCAAAATAAGGAGAGTACATATTTTTTTCATGCTAAATATTGATTTAAAATTAAACAAAGGAATTCCTGTCATTGCGTAAATGGCTCAATGCTATTGGTTGGATATTCCAGAAATGATTTTTAAGAATTAATCAGGTGCGATTTCTTTTTGCTTTGCTTTTAGCATTTGAGAAACTTTATAAAGTAGGATGATTTCTAGAATTATTGTAGGAGTAAGTAAAACCAATCCAATAAGAGATAAAATAATGGTAACCATAAAACCATAGGTAATGATTTCAAAAATGCCCGTCACAGTGGCAAGTGTTCCTAGGCCATTTTGCAGACGTAATATCGATATCCCAAATAATATTCCAATAACACCATAAGTTACTGCTTCGGCTCCCAGAACGAACTGATAATCAAAATCAACAATGTATAGTGATAGAATATCATAGATATAAAATAATACTCCAATAAAAATAAAAATGAATGCAGTAATTCGTAATAAGTAATTTTTAAAAATCTTTCCGGTGAGGATGAATCCTCTTGTAAATAGAATAACCGAAGCCAGCATGCCTATTTTTAATACAATATAGACAATATCATTTGTAACCATTAGATCTTCGGTGTATCTGTAATAGTCTACAACAATTTCTGCAAATCCAAGAATAAAATATACAATCCCACTGATCCATGCGATAGAAAGTTGTTTGATTAGAAAACCAACTTCTTTGCTATCATCTATATCGAGAAGAAATAATTTTTTAAACTCTTTAGCTACTCGAGATTCTTCTGTTTGTATTCTTTCGAGGTCATAATCCAGTGCTGATAAAATAGTTTTTATAGTATAACTTCTTGGAGTTACGTCTCCAGCTTCAATACGCTGGATTGTACGAACACTAATATTACATTGTTCTACCAGTTCTTCTTGGGTAAGTCCTTTAGATTTTCTGAGTTCAGAAATTTTTTGACCTAATTCTGGCTGTTTCATGATTTGATTAATTTTCATTTTGTTCAGCAATATTAGTTCTCAGAAATAGGTTCTCAAATTTTTTAGTTTGTATTTCACCCGACATTCACCCGACAATCCAGATATAGCAATACTTCTCAAGGATTTGTAAAAGAATCTCTAGAATCCGAAATATAGGAATTATTCTATTGAATGTATTATGATTTTTTTTAGAAATTACTTTTTATGGATAACATACTTGTGTTTTTAAACACTTTTAAGGTTAGAGATAGCGGCAGTTATGCTAATAGTAATTCTTGTATGTTTTTGGGAAAGTGAATTTAAGGGTATTGATTATTGGTGATGATAATAAGGGGTTGGTAGTTATGCAAATTATTGATTGATTTTAAATACAGATTAAGAACGTTTAAGAGAATACTATGCTGTTATTTTTAGCGCCCTTAGGTAACTTTTAACTTCAATGTACATTGCTTCTTTACTGTATACATCATCAATATTATTATAGCAATGATACCCAAAAGAATAATTCATAGAAAACTCTTCTATATCGATTAATTCTGGATTGTTTTTATAGTTTTCTATTTCTTCTGTAAACCTCTTCTTTAGGTTTGAATAATTTATTGCATATAGTTTATTAGTATTAAAACCATCTATCAATTGACTAACTCGATTATTTATCTTTTGTAGTTGTTTCCAGGAATCTTTTAAAAAACTAAATTCTTCTCTTGTACTCATAATCAATGTTGGTTTATTATTATGATAAAATTAAAAAATATATACTTCGTTAAAAGGTGTTTGTCGGTAAAACACATTAAAACTATCGTTAAAGTGTTATTTTTTATCGACGGATGGTTTTTCTGGATTAGAAAAAAATGTGAAATCAGTGCAGAAATTTTAGATTTCTATAAAAAAGGAGTAACATTTATTTCGGTTAAGACATTTATATTTCGAAGGTATTTATATCATAGAAAACATATTATGAAGAAATTATTATTTTTAGCGTTACTCGCCATTATTGTTAGTTGTTCAAAAGATGATGAGCCCGTAATTAATTCAGATACAAATAACGAAACCGACCCTGTAAATGATAGTATCACTTACTTTACTTTAAAGGTAAATGAATTTTATATCGGTGAAGTAGTGAATTCGGGTTACCTTATTCTTAATGATAACGAGGGAAATATTTTGGCGCACACCCAAATAGAAAATAATAAAGAATACATTTTTAAAGCAAAAAAAGGAGAAGAAAAAGAATCTTTTACAGTTTCTAGATTTATACACAGAAACAGAGAATCTTCACAAGTTAATTTTTTAAGCTCCTTTTTTAATATTAAGAAAGGAACAACTTGGAATTTTGAAGGTTATCAAACTAGTAGTGCTATCACTAATGCTGAGGGAGCAAATAAGGGTTCGAAAAGTTTCTCCTTGAAAATTCAAAATATTAGTGGACATAATAGTGTGCAGATATCGTCAACCCAAGGAGGTATTAGCCGTTCCTCTTCAGAAACTTCCAATTCAATAGATTATGATCCTATTACATTTAATGAGAACCAAAATAAATTTTTAATTACTGTTCATTTCGAGTCAGAAAAATCAAAATATTTTTTTATCGATAATGTACAAGATCAACAAGAAATTATTGTTGATGGAAGTGAGTTAAAAGAATTCGATTCATATATTCCTATTAGTTTACCAAACGACGGTAATACTTATTCTAAAGATTTGAGCGCTAATCTTGCCCCAGAAGAAAGATTTTCAACAACTTGGTTTAGCCAAATTGAAAGTGAGGTAGCATCTAATTTTGGTGTCTTTGAAAATTTTCATGATTTTGAGATATATATAAGTACATCAAATACTGCAGAAAATTATAGTTATTTCTATAGTAGAAACTCTCCTACACTTGAAGCTGTAATTATTTCACCGTACAATACGGATTTCGAACTAATCAATAGTTCTGTAAACGCTTTTGAGTTTACAGGGAATCAAAAATACACTACAAAACGATCATCATGGTCATATCGATTTAATGATTTTGTAGAGAAAAAAATTCGTTATGATAGCTGGAGTTTCCGAAGTAATGAGCTTGCATATCAAACTACGCCAAAACTACCACAGGAGTTTTTTGATCTCTATTCTCATTTTAAAATAGAAAACTTGGAATATGAAGAAACCATTTTTTCAAACGGTTTTACTTATGAAAATCTTTTTATAGATGTGAATTCTTCTGAAAATGGTGGTACGAAGTTTACAGAATCATTGACTTTTAAAAATCCTGATTACAATAATAAGTCCTTTAAAAAGAATGAAGATTTTGAAAAAATTATTAAGGAGCTTTCAAAACTATAATTATTAGTTTTACTAAACCCATTGATACTCTTAAGTAACATGAGTTCGATAGAAAATCATATCGAACTCATGTTACTTATTATTACGTTTCAATATCAATCTTAGGTTGTAACGGTTGCAATACATGCAATGCTTTATCTACTGTGGTAATGTTTTCAAAGGTTAATAATAAGCGTAACCCGTTTCTGGTGTTCTTTTCTTTCATCTTACAAACTCCGGGATTTTTTTGTACAAATTGCAATACATATGTAAATGCCGGACTTTGATAAAAACCAGATTGTTGATCACTAATGAAATAGCCAATCAATTTATCTTGTTTCATAATAATTTTTTCTAACCCAATAGATGTGGCAATCCATTTGATTCGAACCGAATTTAATAAATCTATTGCCTGATCGGGTAATTCGCCAAAACGATCTATCAATCGTTTTTCATACTCCTGCAAGTCTGATTCTTTTTTGATCGTATTAAGCTCGGTGTATAGACTAAGACGTTCGGTAATATTGTTGATGTAATCATCTGGGAATAACAATTCGAAATCGGTATCGATCTGTGTGTCTTTTAAATATACCCTGTCTGTGGCTTCTTCTTTATATAATTCTGCAAACTCATTTTCTTTGAGTTCTTCGATGGCTTCATTTAGGATTTTTTGGTACGTTTCGAAACCAATTTCATTAATAAATCCACTCTGTTCTCCTCCTAATAGATCCCCTGCTCCACGAATTTCGAGATCTTTCATCGCAATATTAAAACCACTTCCCAGTTCAGAGAATTGCTCTAGTGCTGTAATACGTTTACGCGCATCTTCGGTCATAGCAGAATAAGGAGGAGTGATAAAATAACAAAACGCTTTTTTATTACTTCGGCCTACACGTCCTCGCATTTGGTGTAGATCAGAAAGTCCAAAATTATTGGCATTATTGATAAAAATGGTATTTGCATTCGGGACATCTAATCCGCTTTCTACAATAGTGGTAGAAATCAATACATCAAACTCTCCGTTCATAAAAGAAAGCATAAGACTTTCTAGTTTTTTTCCATCCATCTGCCCATGGCCAACACCTACTTTGGCATCAGGAACTAAGCGTTGTACCATCCCCGCAACTTCTTTAATATTTTCGATTCTGTTATGAATAAAAAACACCTGACCACCACGTTGGATTTCATAACTTACAGCATCCCGTATTGTTTCTTCGCTAAATCGTATTACGTTAGTCTCAATGGGATAACGATTGGGAGGCGGAGTAGTAATGGTAGATAAATCCCGTGCTGCCATAAGGCTAAATTGTAATGTTCTTGGGATTGGTGTAGCGGTTAAAGTTAGCGTATCTACATTTTCTTTTATGGTCTTGAGCTTATCTTTTACCGATACTCCAAATTTTTGTTCTTCATCAATAACCAATAATCCGAGATCTTTAAACTTAACATTTTTGTTAACCAGCTGGTGAGTCCCAATAATGATATCTACTTTACCTGCTGCTAGATCTTCGAGAGTCTCTCTTTTTTGTTTTGCTGTGCGAAAACGATTTATGTATTCTACTGTTACCGGGAAATCTTTAAGACGTTCTCTAAAGGTTTTTGCATGTTGAAATGCAAGAATAGTGGTGGGTACCAGAACGGCTACTTGTTTTCCATTATCAACGGCCTTAAATGCTGCCCGAATAGCGACTTCAGTTTTACCAAAACCAACATCTCCGCAAATAAGCCGATCCATTGGGCGCTCACTTTCCATATCGGTTTTTACTGCTTCTGTAGCCGTACTTTGATCAGGAGTATCTTCATATATAAAAGAAGCCTCTAACTCATGTTGTAAATAACTATCTGGGTTATACTGAAATCCTTTTTGCAGTTTCCGCTTTGCATATAACTGAATTAAATTGAAAGCTATATGTTTTACCCGAGCTTTGGTCTTTTGCTTAAGTGTTTTCCAGGCTTTAGAACCTAATTTATATATCTGCGGAGGCTTACCATCTTTACCATTAAACTTCGAGATTTTATGAAGCGAATGTATACTTAAGTAGAGCACATCTCTTTCTCCATAAATTAGTTTGATAGCTTCTTGTTTTTTACCTTCTACATCTATCTTTTGTAATCCGCCAAATTTACCAATCCCATGATCGATATGAGTTACATAATCACCTACATCCAGATTGGTAAGTTCTTTTAGAGTGATCGCCTGTTTTTTGGCATATCCATTTTTGAGATTAAATTTATGGTAGCGCTCGAATATCTGGTGATCTGTATAGCAGGCAATTTTACGATCGTGATCAATAAACCCCTGAAAGGCAGAAAAAACAATAGTTTCGTATTGTTTTACATCAAGGTCTGCATCATCAAAAATATCATGAAAGCGCTTTGCCTGTTGTTCACTTACACAGAAGATATAGTTCTTATAACCCGTTTCATGATTCTCATTCAGATTTTTGATCAGTAAATCAAATTGTTTATTGAAAGAAGGTTGAGGTTTGGTGTCAAATTTTATGGCATAATCTGCTTTGGTAATAGGGCGGTTACCAATTTCGATCAATGCAAACTCTAATAATTGCTTTTTGATAAGCTCTGAAGTAGCAAAAAGCTCTGTTGGGGTACCATGTTTGATATCCTTTGAAAGCGTTTTGAAGGCCTCTTCGGCTTTTTCGAAATTTTTATCAATTCTGGCAGAAAGAAGGTCGATATCTTTTGTGACAATTACTGTTTTTGAAGTAATATATTTTAAGAAACTCTCTCTGGTTTCTTGCAATGCTTTGTTCTCGACATTTGGGATGATAGAGATTTTTTTAATTTGATCTGTAGATAGTTGAGTTTCTACATCAAAAGTTCTAATACTATCAACTTCATCGCCAAAAAATTCGATTCTATAGGGTTCATCATTACTGAAAGAAAACACATCTACAATTCCTCCACGAACCGAAAATTCTCCAGGTTCGGTAACAAAATCTACTCTTTGAAACTGATATTCGAATAATACTTCATTTACAAAATCGAGTGAAAGCGTATCATTAATATTAATTTTTAAGGTATTTTTTTCGAGTTCTTTTCGAGTTACTACTTTTTCGAACAATGCATCGGGATAGGTAATAATTAATGCTGGTTTTTTCCTAGAATTGATGCGATTAAGTACTTCGGCTCTTAGTAATACATTTGCATTATCGGTTTCTTCAATTTGGTAGGGTCTACGATAACTCCCAGGGTAAAAAAGTACATTTTTATCCCCAAGTAGTTGTTCGAGATCATTGAGATAATACGCAGCCTCTTCTTTGTCATTAAAAATGCAGAGAAATGGTTTTTCGGCTTGGGTAAAGCTGTTTTGAATAATAAATGATAATGATGATCCAACACCTCCTTGCAGATGTATTTTTGTTTCAGGCTGGGCAATAGCTTTTCCCAGTTTCTGCATTTGCCGAGACTGTAAAAAGGTTTGCGAGATTAAGGTTGCACTCACGTAGCAGATTTTGAAACAAATATAAGAGCTATTCGATTTCTGGCAAAGGGATTTTAAATTTCTATGTTAGAATGTATTGCGTGAGGGATAGTAGCGGCATCCTTTTGTCTGCTGTATTTTGCAATCCAAGCTGTTATGTTCTGGTAATTATTCTTTTAAAACTGTTCAGGGATTTTTTATAAACAAAAGATATAGCAGATAGCCCGACCCGAGGGGCACGCCAAAAAAATGTATTTAATCTGTTTTAACTTACATTAACCAAATTGTGCTAGTAATCGATTAAAATCTGTTTCAGAATTGTATACATTAGAAGAAACTCGAATGGCATTACCACGAAAAGAAATAAATATATTTTCTTCTTTTAGTTTCGTTTTTAATTTTTCTAAATCGATATGATCTGGTAAATAAATACCAAAAAGATGATGTGCTCTATGATGATCTTCTTCGATAAAACAACCTAAGTTTCTAAGCTGTTGTATGGCAGTTGTAGAGATCGTTTTACAATATTGCTGGATTGCTTCTGGTGACCATTCGATTAATTGTTCTATAGCGCGAATCAACATTGGGGTTAATACAAAATTACTAGATTCTCCAACCGAATATCTGGCAGCCTTTTCCTTATAGCGATCTTCATATTGGGTTAATCTGGTAAAATCCTCACTGTTATAACGATTCATCCAGTTATGCTCTATAGGTGTTCCTTCATTAAAAGCATCTCCATAATATGCTACTCCAGTAGAATAAGGACCAAGTAACCATTTATATCCTGCACAAATTAAGGCATCGGGTTTAATTTCTGAAACAGAGAAAGGAAGTGCTCCTACACTTTGAGTCCCGTCAATGATTAAAAAAGCATTTACATCTTTAGTCTTTGCCCGTATTGTTTTTAGGTCAAACAATGTACCATCTGCCCAGTGTACATGAGACATTGCTACAAGAGCAGTTTTTTGGGTAATCGCGTTCAGGATATTCTGATTCCATAGTGCACCTCGATCTTTAAAACTTTTTGGAGGTTTGATTACCGTTATAGAAGCACCATGTTTACTTGCCACCTCTTGCCAGACATATACATTACTGGGAAATTGCTCATCAACTACTATAATCTCATCTCCAGGGTTGATATGGATATTATTAGCAGCATTAGCAATACCATAGGATACCGAGGGGATAATAGCAATGTTTCTATAATCGGGGGCATCGACCAAAGTAGCAAAACGTTGTTTTAAGATCTCTCTTTGAGTAAAAAAATCTTCTGGCATGATTTCATTAGGTCTGGCTTTTTGGATAACAGTGGCAAGACCAACTTCGGTTACAGATTTTAATTGAGGAGCCATATACGCTCCATTTAAATAAGTGATATTGTCTGATAGATCAAAGAGGTGTTTTTGATGTTGCATGTATTATGTCTGTTATTGAATAGAAAAAAGCAATGAGTATTGCTTTTTGTAAAGGTAGATATTAGAAATATGTGATGATATCGATCAAAGTTAAAACTATCCTAATTATATGAAATTTTAGTTTCGTTAATCAAAAAGTAGCATAAAAGTATAAAATTGAGTCTGCTCGGATGATCAATAAAATAAGGACATAGAGGCCTTTTTTTAAACGATAAGAAAAAATATTAAAAAAAAGCGATTTTTTTTTGCCAGTCCCGAAAAACGAAACTGGCATGCTTTATTATTGCACTATAAAACAATTGCAATAATGACAAATCCAATTTTAAATCCTGATCAGGGTAGGACTAAGTCGGGATGAAATTTTGGACTATGTAGGGTAGGGTTACCCCTTTTATTTTTCAGCTATTAGCTGATTTTTTGCAATTCTTAAAATTCTCCTGTGCCTTGGCATGGGAGGGTTTTATTATCGTAATGTACAAAGAAAATAAATTTTTGATAAGATATATTAACAAAAGTAGCAATGAATTAAGTTTTTGTTAACAATAAAAAGTTCAACATATAGGAATACCTTAAGGTTTCTATATTTGCTCCTTCTTTTTAATGCTTTAGAAAAGAAGATGCATGAAGTAAGATTATTGTATTAAAAGAGATAAAAACAAAAAGAAATGAAAAAAACAATTTTAATACTTGCTTTAACAGGAATACATTTTGGAATGAATTCACAAGCAATAATTGCAAATCCTCAAGATACTGGTAAAGAAGGAGGTGAAGTGAAATTGATGAATAGTAATGCGAACTATAATCCTTGGCATATTGATAACTACGAAGGGTTTTTTAGATTACATCATTCTGGAGCAGCACATTTATTGATGTCTCCTAATGGTAACTTAGGAGTTGGAACATATACTCCAACATCTAAATTACAGGTAGAAGGTCAGGCAAAATTTGGAATGTCTGGTGCTTTAACTGCAGATTGGACATATCAGGCTAATTGGGGAGGTAATTCTAATAATTGGGCAGGATATATTGGATTTAATGCTTATAGAAATAATGATGACACCAAGGATTTCTATTATGGGACTAATAAATATACATCCAAAGGTGTACTTGAAGGATCTAATCATGGGTTTAGGTGGTTGTTTAGAAAAGATACAGCACATGATTCTGATGGTCAACATATACTTACAGAAACTATGCGTTTAACAAGTGATGGTAATTTGGGAATAGGCACCACTTCACCAAACTCTAAACTCACAGTAAAAGGAAAAATTCATGCCGAAGAGGTGAAAGTAGATCTTAGTGTTCCTGCACCAGATTATGTGTTTGCCAAAGCATATGATCTGTTAACAATAGAAGAAGTACAACAACATATTAAAGAAAAAGGACATTTGCCTAATGTTCCTTCTGCAACCGAAATGGAGAAAAATGGTGTAGCGCTAGGAGTTATGAATATGAAGCTTCTTGAAAAAATCGAAGAACTTACATTGTATACCATTGCACAAGAAAAGAAACTGAAAGAACAGCAAAAAGTAAATAAATCGTTAGAGAATCGATTGAAAAAAATAGAAGGTTTATTATTGAAATAAATTTAAAACTTTAAATAATAGAAAAATGTAAACAAAAACAAAAAGCGAGATCAAAATTACCTCGCTTTTTTACATTTTATGTACCAGTCCCGATGAGAGTGGTACGATCCTATATCTTCTCATGGCTTATCGGTGTATAGCATAACTAGAAGAAGCAGGTAGTTGTTTTATAAAATTAATAAATGGCTTAAAGTTTAATCCGAATTTAATGTATAATGTTTTCATGTTTTATCATTTTTAAATTAGTAATACATCTTTGGATATAGTATAAACAATTGCCGTGCCAAAAAAACAAAAACTCTGTAAAGTAAAGAATAACAAGGGATTGTAAGTGTTGGTGTTTTTGAGAATGGATCAATAATACGATTGGAGATCTTACTTTTTTCTAAAGAATTCATAATAATCTCAATACAACTAAATTTAAAATCATTTTAAGAATGCTTAGAGTACGTTGTGAGATAGAGCAGCGTGGTGATTATTTTTTGTCAAATTCACTATAGTTTCGGGGTGTAACAGATTTTCTATTACATAATGAGGATTTAAACTAAAAAATGACAATTATTAATTTTAAAAGGTATATAGTTTAGTTATATTTGCGGCAAATTAAACAAAAGTATACAATGTCAATATCTGATTTATTTGATAGCGGATTTCAGAAAAGAAACCAGGACCATTTTGCAGCAATTGTAAAAATAGCAATGAGTGATGGAGTGATTACTGACGAAGAGAAGGCTTTTTTAGATAGATTAGCCACCAGACTGGGTATTTCTGAGAATGATTACAAAGAAATTTTAAAAGATTATAGTACACATCCTATTAATCCTCCTACAAGTTACGAAAGAAGACTTGAGCGATTGTATGATTTGTCTAGAATGGTTTATGCAGACCATGTAAAAGGTGAAGGGCAGGTAGTTTTATTAGAAAAACTGAGTATTGGGCTAGGATTTAATCCAGCAAATGCAAAATACATTGTTGATAAAGCCTTAAGCCTGGTTGATCAGGGAGTAGATAGTGATACTTTTGAAGAAGAGGTTAAAAATATGAATAGATAATAAGGATCTATTTTTAAATAATAAAAAAAGGCAGCTTAATCGGCTGCCTTTTTTGCTATTTGTTTAGTGATTTTATAAATCAATTCTTCTTGCTCGAAGGGTTTGGCTATAAAGTCATCCATTCCGGATCGTATACATTTATCCCTGGCTGCATCATTGGCTTTTCCAGAAAAACCAATAATAGGTACTTCAGAAATAAATTTGTCTCCATAATTGTTACGAATCATATGCGTGGCCTGATATCCATCGATTTTAGAAACGGTAAGATCCATTAAAATCAAGTCATATTTGCGTCGCTCTATATAATTAATAGCTTCTTCGCCATTAATAGCGATGTCGACAAAAAAGTTACCTTGTGAGATCAATACCTTCATAATTAGATATTGTGTTATTTCTTCATCTTCTACGACCAGAATTCTGTATTTGGTTGCACTTTTTGGCAATTTATATTTTTTCTTTTTTCGTGCTGGGGTCGTTTTTATGATCTCAAATTTAAATGGGAGTTTTATATTAAATGTAGTCCCTTTTTCTGGCTCACTGGTTACTTTTATTTCTCCATTTAAAAGATCTACCAGGTTTTTTACTATTGCGAGCCCCAGACCAGTCCCAGAAATTCGTTTGTCGAGATCAAAACGAGTAAATCGTTCAAAAAGATAAGGGATGTTTTCTTCCATAATCCCAATCCCAGTATCTTCAATTTTAAAATTAAGACTTAGTTTATTGGTACGCTGATAATTTTTGGTTACCGAAAACATTACTTTTCCTTCTTCAGTAAATTTAAAAGCATTGGTTAGGATATTATTTAAAATCTGATATATCCTGGTTCTGTCTCCGATAAGATATTCCTGAATGCCCGGATCTATAGTAGTCTCAAAAGTAATTTGTTTTTCTTCGGCTACCTTAGCATAAGATTCACGAAACCCATCTATTAAATTGTGAAAAGCAAAACGTTCTTCTACAATTTTTAGTTTTCCTGATTCTATTTTAGACAGATCAATCATATCGTCTATAAGAGCGTTAAGATGCAGGCTTTCTCTTTTTATAATCCTGGCAAGTTCTTCTTGCTCAAAGGTTAGTTTGGTTTTTTCTAGGACTTCTACAAACCCTAATATACTTGTGAGAGGTGTTCTTATCTCATGATTGATATTAGCAATAAAACTATTCTTAAATTCTTCTTTTTCCAGAAGATATTTGTTTTTAAGTTCGAGTTCTTTGGCTAATAAAATGGATTCATTTTTTTGCTGCGCTATTTGATTCAGGTCTTTATATTTTCCTGTGTAATCAAAAAGAATAATTATGATTTCTTCTTTTTCAAGAGTAAATGTGATGTCGCAAATCTTTTCTATTTCACCATCTTCTAGGTGAATACACGGAAAGTTTAATGCTTTTTTACCAGAAGAGGTGTTTTTTTCAAATTCTCGCAGGATTTCAAAAAAGGGATGAGCATCAAAAATTAATGTACCTTTTTTCCAATTAAAAAAAGTATGATCACTTTCTGTAATGATATTATCATAAGTAACATGAATGATTTGTACTTGTGGATTAAATTGCGAATGGTCGTTTTGATGTTTCGTCATACTCACTTGGTTATTTCTTCTGCCAAATCTAAAAAGAAACTCTCGACATTTTTATTTGTTTTAGCACTGGTTAGACCATCAAAAGGAATGTTTTTTTCGGTAAGTTGACGCCTGATTTCTTTTTCATTAACCAGGTCGAGCTTATTACCTAATACTCGAGCAGGTACTTTGATGTAGTTTTCTTTAAGGTATTCTAGATCTTTGGTAAGCGTTGCATATGTTTCTTCTCTGGTAAGATCAAAGACATAAATAAAGGCGTGCGAACCAAGAAGATATGATTTTCTGGTGTCTTCTATACTAATAGAATGCCCTTCTGTATCCCAGATGATCATAGATAATTCTCTACCATCGGGTAGTTGTATCAATTTCTTTTTTATTTGGACTCCAAGGGTTACCTTGTATTCTTCAGAAAATTCGTTGTCCATAAAACGTCTGAATAGAGACGTTTTTCCGACACCAAAGTGTCCTAAAAGGACTACTTTTTTAGACAATTTCATCTGCAAAATGTTTTTTTAATTTTTTAGTAAAAAGGGTACTGTTTTCTAAGTCTTTGCTAGAAATATTATTTTTGGCAAAATCTAAAATCTGATCTTCCAGAACTTCTTTAAACATCATGGTATATGCTCCAGAAATTACCGCAGCTACATAATAAGAATAAAAATTTTGTATGTGTATAGTATACAATTCATATTCTATGAGTTCTAAATTTTGATTTCCTCCTTCAAAAGCATCTTCAACAAAACTTTTTATTGCCGTAAGCATTCCGGCAACCATTTCTTTATCTATGGTGCCTTCTGATAATGGGCTGTAATCTGCAATTAGTATACCAGAGTTTTTTTCGATAACAAACATTTGGATTAGCCTTGGTTTTGCGTAATCCGTTATAGCAAGATCTCCTTCGCTAACTCCCTGAACCTTG
Organism: Aquimarina megaterium XH134; assembly: GCF_000520975.1. Taxonomy (GTDB): domain Bacteria; phylum Bacteroidota; class Bacteroidia; order Flavobacteriales; family Flavobacteriaceae; genus Aquimarina; species Aquimarina megaterium. Next base: position 80,928 of record NZ_JACB01000029.1, on the reverse strand, counting down.
GCTTTGGTTCTTCTAAACCAGTTTCTAAAGGAAAATGCTTTTTTTGTTTTTCTGCTGATGTTTTCGCTCAATAATTTCATTTCATGAGCGATATATTTCTTGATCATTTTACCGATAATAGGAAATAAAGCTTCTACCACGGCATCTTGAGAGTTTTTAATTTCTTCTCGTAACGTTTCTGTAATAGTTGGCCCCAGGGTTTTAGGGATTTCCTGCACAAATTCTTCTAGTTTATCATCAATAATAGGATCAACTTTATGGGAGAGTTCTTTTTTTTGATGAACAATTTTGGCTAAATCATCAACTTTTTGAGCAATGGAATCGGCAAATTCGTGTTCTTCTGTAAAAAGAAGTTCTTTAAGAATTTTAAGTTTATCCTGCTCTTCCATACTTTTGGATAGATTGGATTATTTTTGGTTGATTTTTTCACCTAGGTTGATAAGGAGATCTCCCAATGTTTTTTTATCAACTTTTTTAGCATCCAGCATATCGGTTTTGTCAGCTAAATTATCTTCTAATTCAGTGATTCTGATATTTATATCTGTACTTAAGTTGTCGATTGCTTGATTTAACTCTTTACGAGTATCATCGATAAAGTCTTCTAATTCTTTCTTTTTTGAAGTAATTTCTTTTTTTACTTTTTCAAACTCTGAATTATAAGCTGCAATATTTTCTCCAAAGATTAGATTCTTTATCGCTTCTATTTTTGAAGAAGGGTCATCAGCAACTTTTTCTTCAACAGCTTTATTTTCTTTAGCCATTTTAATCGGTTTATTAGATTCTTAATTATGAACTTACGTAAAATTAACATAAAAACGTTAAAAAAGCCGCTATAATGGCGATAATGTTAATTTTCTCAATTCAAAATCTTAATTCTTTTAAAAAGATTGTGTTGTACGTTTTATTTTTAAATTTTGGGGTGAGGATATACCGAAGTTTTTTAAAAAACAAATATTCGATATACAAGGATAGTAAAAAATAAGGTTATTTTGATCTATTTAGACTTATTTCATAAATGACTCTACTTTTTCGACCATATTTTTACTACCACAAATAAAAGGAGTACGCTCATGTAGTTGAGTTGGTTTGATATCCATAATTCGTCTGTATCCATCACTAGCTTTACCTCCAGCCTGTTCTGCAATAAAAGCCATAGGGTTACACTCGTATAAAAGACGAAGTTTTCCATTAGGAGATTTTGAAGTACTTGGATACATGTAAACTCCTCCTTTTATCATATTACGATGAATATCACTTACCAAAGAACCAATATATCGAGAAGTATATGGACGATCCTCTTTTTCTTCCTGACAATATTTAATATAATCTTTAATCCCTTGTGGAAAATGTATATAATTTCCTTCATTAACCGAGTATATGTTGCCGTCTTCTGGAAATTTCATATTGGGATGTGATAAATAGTATGTTCCTAATGCAGGGTTTAATGTAAAACCATTAACACCATGACCTGTAGTATATACAAGCATAGTAGAGGTTCCGTAAATGATATATCCTGCTGCCACTTGTAAATTACCGGGCTGTAAAAAGTCATCCAGGGTTACAGGAGTTCCTGTAGGGGTTATCCTGCGATAGATAGAGAAAATAGTTCCCACAGAAACATTAACGTCTATATTAGAACTTCCATCCAAAGGATCCATAAGTACTACATAGTTATTGCGATGGTCGTTTTTTTGCCCTTTTATAGTAATGAATTCATCGTTTTCTTCAGAAGCAATTCCGCATACAATTTCTCTATTTGTTAGTGTATTGATAAAGGTTTCATTAGCTAACACATCTAGTTTTTGCTGATCCTCACCTTGTATATTGGTTTCTCCTGCAGCTCCTGTAATATCTACTAATCCTGCTTTGTTTACCTCGTGATTCACCATTTTTGCAGCTAATCGAATAGAGTTGATCAAACGAGAAAGTTCTCCACTAGCATATGGGAAATCTTTTTGGTTTTCTATTATAAATTCTCCTAAGGTTTGATTTCTTCTTGTCATTTATGGTGAATTTTAGTTGCTGCAAAAGTATTATTTTTTAGGTAACTATAACGTTTTCGGAGGTTTTAATTATTAAACTTCATTAAGAATTGTAAAAACATATTATGTGACCACATAACATTAGAAAATTGTCTGATTTCTAGTTCATATTTTATAGTTTTGATAAACTTTTTTTTATGAATTATGTGATTAGAGATGCCAAGGAGGAAGATATGACTCAAGTACTGGGTTTAATCCAGGAATTGGCGATTTTTGAAAAAGAACCTGATGCAGTAGAAATAACTGTAGAAGAGCTTATACGTGAAGGTTTTGGAGATCACCCGCTTTTTCATTGTTTTGTGGCCGAGGTAAAGGATGAAATAGTAGGAATAGCTCTGGTGTATTATCGATTTTCTACCTGGCAGGGACGTTCTGTTCATTTAGAAGACCTTATTGTTAAAGAATCTATGAGAGGAACTGGTTTGGGTAGTGCGTTATACAAAGAAGTACTAAAATATGCCCAATCAAAAGGAGTGAGAAGAGTAGAGTGGGTTGTTTTGGATTGGAATACTCCTGCTATTGATTTTTATGAAAAAAGCGGAGCAAAGCTTTTAAAAGATTGGTACCTGGTTCAAATGGATCAGAATGGGGTTAGTAAATTCATATCAGAATCATAATGCTTTCAAAATAAGATTATCTAATTTATTAAAGAAACACTTGGTTAATGAGAATTTTTAAATTCGGAGGAGCATCTGTAAAAGATGCTAATGGAGTGAAAAATGTACTTAATGTACTTGATAAAACAGGATTTTCTAATCTTGTTATTGTTATTTCTGCAATGGGTAAAACCACTAATGCTTTAGAACATATTGTCGACTTATACATTAATAATAACAAGGAACTTAAAATATCGCTTCGGGATCTCGAGGTATATCATAACGAAATTCTGGAGGCACTTTTTGAAAACAAACAACATCCTGTTTTTAAAAAAATTGAAAGACTTTTGTTAGATATGCAAACCACGCTAAATAGAAATAAATCAACTCAATATGATTATGTCTATGATCAAATAGTACCTTATGGAGAGTTAATTTCTACTACTATTGTAAGCGAATATCTAAATCATAAGGGGTATCAAAATAAGTGGTTAGATGCACGAGATTTTATTAAAACAGATACAGCTTATAGAGATGCCGAAGTAGATTGGCAAACTACTCAACACCTGATACTCGAGAAGGTCAATAAAAATAGCCTTAGTATTACCCAGGGATTTATTGGGTCTGATGAGAATAATTTTACTACGACTTTGGGCAGAGAGGGGAGTGATTATACTGCCGGGATTTTGGCGTATTGTTTAAATGCAGATAGCGTAAGTATCTGGAAAGATGTGCCTGGTGTTCTTAATGCAGATCCCAGGGTGTTTGATAAAACTCAATTACTGTCTCATATTTCTTATGAAGAAGCTATAGAACTTGCGTTTTATGGAGCATCTGTAATTCATCCAAAAACAATTCAACCTTTACAACGTAAAGAAATACCACTATATGTTAAGTCGTTTCTTAACCCTGTCGATCAAGGTACTTCTGTAAAGAAAGGTCAACCATTAGATCCTCACTTACCTTGTTATATTGTAAAGAAAAATCAGGTTTTAGTCTCACTTTCTTCTTTAGATTTTTCATTTATTGTCGAAAATAATATTAGTGAGATCTTTAGCCTTTTTCATCAATATCATATAAAAGTAGATCTGATTCAGAATTCTGCAATTAGTTTTTCGGTATGTCTTGACGATAAGTTTGACCATTTTGAAAAACTTTTAGGGAAACTTAAAGCAAAATTTAGAGTTACTTATAATACAAATGTGTCTTTATTTACAATTAGACACTTTACAAATGAAGCGATTACCTCTTTAGAAAAAAATAAAGATATTTTGCTAAAACAAATAACCAGAGAGACTTATCAAATGGTATCCAGAGATTAGTGATATCAATTCAAGGATTTTGCTATATTTGCAGTTAGCGCAAATTGTATTTAATGCCCATAGTCACAGCAAGAGAAGTAGCCGCGGGGCTCAAAATGGATAAATTTGGTTTTATAGGCACCTTTATTGGTTGGGTGATTCTTAAGGCTACCCGATTATCAAAAGTAAATCGTCAATACGATAGGATAAGCCACTTAAAAGATTTAGACTTTTTAACTAAAGGTTTAGAAATACATAATGTGAATTATGAAATTCCTGAAGAAGACCTAAAAAGACTACCTAAAGACGGAGCTTTTATTACCTTGTCGAATCATCCATTGGGAGGACTTGATGGTATTTTATTGCTTAAACTTATGTTAGAGCATAGGTCTGATTATAAAATAATAGCAAATTTTTTATTGCACAGTTTTTCACCATTGAAGCCTTATATAATGCCTGTTAATCCTTTTGAGGATAGGAAAGAGGCAAAGTCTAGTCATAAAGGAATTAAGGAAGCTATTTTACACCTTCGTGAAGGTAAACCACTTGGGATTTTTCCGGCAGGAGAAGTATCTACTTTTAAAGAAGGTAAGAATTATGTAGATAGACCGTGGGAACCTAGTGCAATGAGACTAGTTCAAAAAGCAAAAGTTCCTGTAATTCCTATATATTTTCATGCTCGTAATAGCAGGCTTTTTTATCGTCTGGCCTCGATAAGTGATATTTTACGAACAGCCAAATTACCGAGTGAACTTTTTTCTCAGGAAAATAAAGTTATCAAAGTACGAATTGGTAATCCGGTTTCGGTAAAAGATCAGGAGGAGCATACTAATCTTGAGGATTTTACGAACTTCTTACGTAAGAAAACGTATATGCTAGCTAATCCTTTTGAGAAAAAGACATTAAGAGAATCGATTCCTCAAAATTTGAAATTACCAAAATCACCTAAAGAAATAGCTGTTGAAGGTAATATCAATGCAATAGAATCTGAGTTGCAATATTGTAGAGATCATGACAAACGATTATTGATAAGTAAGAATTATGAAGTTTTTCTGGCGAAGAAAGAACATATTCCAAATGTAGTTCATGAAATAGGGAGGCTTAGAGAAATTACATTTAGAGCAATTGGCGAAGGAACTAATAATTCGTTGGATTTGGACCCTTTTGATGAATATTACCACCATATGTTTCTATGGGATAATGAGGCTAAAAAAATGGTTGGAGCATATCGTATGGGAATGGGCTCACAGATTTATGCCAATCGTGGTATTGATGGATTTTATCTTCAGGATTTATTTAGGTTTGAACCAGAGTTACATAAAATGATGAATGAATCTATCGAAATGGGTAGAGCCTTTATTATTAAAGAATATCAACAACGTCCTATGCCATTATTTTTACTTTGGAAAGGTATTGTGCATTGTACACTTCGTTTCCCAGAGCATAAGTATCTTATAGGAGGAGTTAGTATTAGTAATAAGTTTAGTAATTTTTCTAAATCTCTAATGATAGAGTTTATGAAATCTCATTATTATGATCCTTATGTAGCGCAATATGTTAGGCCTAAAAAAGAATTTAAGGTAAAGCTAAAAGATGCAGATAAAGATTTTGTCTTTGATGAAAGTAAAAGTGATCTCAATAAATTTGATAAAATTATCGATGAAGTAGAGCCGGGAAGTCTTCGTATTCCGGTTTTAATTAAAAAATATATTAAGCAAAATGCTAAAGTAGTAGCATTTAATGTTGATCCATTATTTAATAATGCGGTTGATGGTTTAATGTATATTCGTATTGCCGATCTCCCCGATAGTACTGTAAAACCTGTTATGGAAGAATTTCAGGCAGAATTAGAGCAGAAGTATTTTAAAAACGGTGATAAATAAGATTCTTGATACACATTGTTTTTAAGATTAGATTTTTTTGATAATTTTTTCTCGTTTAGTCTTTAAAAAAGCAAAAATTAAAGTAATTTCAGTAGTGTTTCGAATTGACTTAATTAACTAGGTTATGGTTATTGAATACATATATTTTGCTATTGCTCTTGTTGGGGTTTTATTCTTCTTCTATGTAATGCGTAGAGTTTTTAGATGGTTGCAAAAAAAGGCTAGTGCATTAGAGACTAATATTTTTTTTAGTAGTAATAAGGCTGTTCAATTTTTTAAGTTTATCACTCCAAGAAGAGAACGTCATATTCTAAAGGTTGTAATTAGGCTATTTAGAATAACCGTAAGTGTTACCTTTTTGATTTTATATCTTCCTTTTATGTTTAGTTTGGTTCCGCAAACCAAGGTATATGCAGATACTGTTTTGGGATATATAAAAAAGCCATTGTTATTTCTGTATGATGGTATTATCGGATTTATTCCTAATTTATTTTTTATAGTTGTTATTTTTTTTATTACTAAGTACTTACTTCGGTTTTTAAAATATGTTACGAATGAGCTAGAACAGGAAGCCGTTCGATTAGAAGGCTTTCACGCAGATTGGGCGCGCCCGACATTTAATCTGCTAAGAGTTATTATTATTGCTTTTGCGGTAATTATAATTTTTCCATATATACCAGGTTCAGATTCTCCGGCATTTAAGGGAGTATCTATCTTCTTCGGAGTATTATTTTCTTTGGGATCTACTTCTGCTATTTCTAATATCGTAGCGGGAATTGTAATTACGTATATGCGACCCTTTAAAGTAGGAGATCGTGTGCAAATAGGAGATACCATAGGAGATATTACAGATCGAAGTCTATTAGTGACACGAGTAAAAACTATTAAAAATTTAGATATTACTATTCCTAATTCTTCTATTCTGGGAAATCACATTGTTAATTTTAGTAAAAATGCTATTGATGATGTTGGAATTATATTACATACTTCGGTTACTATAGGATACGATGTTCCTAGTAATAATGTGTTGAAAGCTTTAATAGAAGGAGCAAAAAAAACAGATTTGATTTTACCAGACCCTTCACCATTTGTATTGATTAAAAGCCTTGATGATTTTTATGTAAACTATGAAATCAATGCATATACCAAAACTCCCCAAAAAGCAGCATTGATTTATTCGATGCTACATGAGAATTTAAAAAATGCACTTCATGATGCCGAAATTGAAATATTGTCTCCTCATTATCAAGCAATAAGAGATGGCAATGTATTAACCGTACCACCAGAGAATATTCCCGAAAATTATGCGAAACCTGGATTTAAAGTAGAAAAATAATCGATTTTATTTTTTCTAAACATATGTAGAGTATCAAGAATGTGATTGATATTATTTAAGAAAATTTTAAAAAAAGGGCAGCACAAAAGTTAACTTTTGTGCTGCCCTTTTTTTATTTATCCAGAGGGATATAACCTACAAGATTTATAGATGTATCGATTTAGAAACGCTATCAGATAGTTCTAAGTTGTGTTTATTACGATACCGTTTTTGGTATATTTTTCTCTACAAAATCTTCGCAATATTCTTTAATCTGATTTCTGGTTTTTGTAAATGCGATATGGATTTCTTCTTCTGTACCTTCTACCTTTGATGGATCAAAGAAATTATAATGCAATCGTTCTGCCTTACCAGGGAAGAAAGGACATCTTTCTTTAGCATTATCACACACGGTAATAATGAAATCAAATTGTATATCTAGATATTCGTCTAGATTATTAGAGGTATGAGTAGAGATATCAATACCATCTTCTTTCATAATAGCTATTGCTCTGGGGTTTACTCCATGAGTTTCTACTCCTGCACTATAAATAGTTGCATTGTCTTTGGCAAAATGCTTTAAATATCCTTCTGCCATTTGACTCCTACAAGAATTACCTGTGCATAATACTAAAATATTCATAAGTGTTTTTGTTTTTAGTTACTCTCTTTTTAGAAGAGAATTTGTGGTGTTTATTGTGGTTATATAATTATTTTACTTCTCCGTTCCAAGAGGATATTATCGTGCCAGATATGATCTAATTTTGCCACTTTTTCTCGATATCCTATTTCTCTAAATCCTAAAGATTTATGTAAATCAATACTCGCTTTATTATTTCTAAATACCCCAGCCTGTAGAGTCCAGAATCCAGCTTTTTCGCTTTCTTCAATTAATTTGGATAAAAGTAGTTTACCTATACCCAAACCCCTACATTTTAGTGTTATATAAATGCTAACTTCTGCTACTCCTTTATATACTTCTCTTTTCGAGGTTGGGGACAGGGCGGCCCAGCCTGCAATAGTATTTTTACTAATAGCCTTGATTCTACAGGGTTTTAAATGCGAAACATCCCATGCTTTCCAAGTAGGTACCTGGGTTTCAAAAGTGGCAATTCCTGTATCAATTCCTTCTTTATAGATTGCAGAGATCGTGGGCCAATCCTTTTGGGTAAAATATGCTATTTTTATTGGGGTATCCATCTAACAACAACCACTACCTGGGGCGCAAGAAGCAGCTTCTTCAGTATTAGTTTCTGTAATCCCACATACTTCTTTTGCTTTACAGTCTGTAGGATTTACAGTAAGTTTCAGTATTAATTGATCTTTTTTGATTTCAAAATCTGCAATGTGCAATTGTGCGGTATGAAACATAGTATTTCCATATTCTATTTTTACTATAGCGTCCATTTCATAAGACTTCATCTTTCCTACCTTTCTTAATATTGCCAGAGCTTTATAGGTACTCATATAATCTGATTTACCTAATTCACTTGGGCTTTCCCATAGTTGAATAATAGTTTCTTTCCAGAAATCGGTACCAGCGCCGCAATCTACGGCATCTACGGTAATATGTTTTACTTCGGTAATATGGTAATTAGTCCCTACCAGCATTCCCGGAGCATATTCGAATAATAATGATTTATCTTGATGCTCTGCTAATAGAGTTATAAAGTCTGATGTATTCATGATTTTTAATGATTAATAAAGTTTAACAACAATTTTTTTTGGTGGTATTAAAAAATGAATTTAGATTTTTTTGCAAAGCAGTCCATCGATCGATATCGATACAGTAACACATGCTTTTGCCCTCGATTTCTCCTTTGAGTAATCCTATGCTTTTTAATTCTTTAAGGTGTTGAGATATCGTAGCTTGTGCCAATCCTATTTCTTCAACCAAATCATTACATATACATGTATTTTGTTTACTGATATATTGAAGAATAGCAATACGTGCAGGATGCCCTAATATTTTGAAGAACTGTGCCAATTCATTTTGTTGTTGATCAAATATTTGCGTCTTGGTAATTCCCATAATTAATATTATAATATCGCAATATTACGATAACAAAATGAAATAAAAAAGCCAGAAGTTAAAATTTCCAGCTTTTTATTATTAGAACCAAGGCTTTCTACCCACTTGATATGTTTGATAAAACTCGTCATCAGATTTTGTTAAATACATAATCCCTTCTACAAGACCGATAATTGATGGAACGTATATAGTTAATATTCCTATGCCTAAACACATTAGAGGAAATGAGATTAAAGTTATTCCCAGTAGAATAAAACCTTCTTTTTGGTATCCTAAAATGAATTTATGAACTCCAAGCCATCCTAGAAAAATAGCTAAAATACCAGCAAGAACTTTTTTATTATCTGCAGAATTAACAAGTTCTTTAGCCTCTTCGGCAAAATCACTGGCTGCTTCTTTGGCATCATTAGCAAATTCTTTTGCTGCTTCTGCCGCTTCTTCTGCTCCTTTTTTTATATCGTCCCCTAGGTTGTTGTTTTCTTCACTCATGTTGTTAAAATGATTTATTAGTTTGGAGAAAATTACAAAAAAATATCAATTAAAAATCAGAAGATTAATAAGAATATTTGTAGGTGCTAATTATTAGTATATAGGATAACTATAGTAGGGTAAATTTTGATAAGTCATATTTATTGTTATATTTGGTATAACAACTTTGAATAAAAAAACAAACACTAACCTTTTAAATTTGAAAACTATGATATGGGGAATCTCATTAATCGTTTTAAGTATTCTTGCAGTACCATCATTACTATTATCTAAAAAACCAAATGCAAAAGAGCTTTTAGAGAAAATTGAACCTTACCAAGGTTGGATTGGATTTATATTTTGTATTTGGGGTATTTGGGGTATTATTTCTGCAATTTTAAACCTGGGGTGGCTTACAACATATCCTATTTGGTGGATAACCTTGTTAGCAGGAAATATTGTTTCTGCAACATTAGGATTTATGCTTGGATTTGGTCTCATCAGTAAATATTTTTTATCCAAAAGTGAAGAGGCAAAAGAAAAAGCAAATCGCCTTAGAGAAAAACTAGCTCCCAAACAAGGTAAGCTAGGTATCATAGGAATAATAGTTGGCTGCTGGATGATTGTAGCATCTCTTTTATTCTTTATGTAATATTCTAAATGAAATTATATATAAAAAAAGGTTGGCTACATAGCCAACCTTTTTTGTTAGAGTTTTACAAGAATGCTTTATCGACAGGTTCCCAAAGCTCAATTTTATTACCTTCGGGATCTACAATCCATCCAAATTTACCATATTCATATTCTTCTACTTTATCAATAACAGTTACTCCTTCACTTTTAAGAACTTCGAGAAGTTCGGTTAAGTTTTCTACTCTGAAATTCATCATAAATTCTTTCTTACTTGGGGCAAAATAAGTGGTGTCGTCTTTAAAAGGACTCCATTGTGTAGAACAATCGTTACCTTCTTTGTCTTTCCACCAGAATGTACAACCATAGTCATCTGTATTAAAACCTAGATGATCCCTGTACCAATCTTTTGTTTTTTTTGGATCAGCCGTTTTAAAAAATATACCTCCTATTCCTGTTACTCGTTTCATAGTTATATTGTTATTTGTTTTTTACTTTAGATTCATACATTGCAATCCATTCTTGCGGAGTCATTTTACTAGATAGTTCTGCGATCAATTTCATCGGAATCTGATCGATCTTTTTGAAACGGATACAACTTTTACCCATATCTAATTTTGTTTTTACATACTTAGGGTATTCACCAACAAACCAGTCCATTAATTCGGGATTTGCATAAATACCACTATGATAAACTGCTATAAAATTCTTCTGCGAAGCAATATTCATAAAGGGTAAAGGTAATTTAGGATCACAGTGATACCCATCTGGATATAAGCTATGCGGTACAACATACCCTATCATACCATAGCTAATCTCTTCAGAAAATCCTTTAGGAAGATTGTCTTTTATTACTTTTCTAAGCATACTCATGGCTTCCTTTCTTTCTTCAGGAATAACTTCTATATACTCATCAGGTGTTTTGGCTTTGTATTGCATACTATTTTTATTGTATTATTTTTTTAATTACCTGGTATTGGTTTACGTTGTAGTATTAGTGCTGAAATTAATGAAATTATAAATCCAATCAGAAATACCGTTGCAAACATTAAAAAGAAGCTCATAAACCTGTTAGAAAATAGCTCTTTTTGAGCCTCTAACTCTGCCAATTTAGTTTCAAGTTCGGCCTGCGGGAGAGAATTTTTCATTTGCTCAACGTAATGCGAATAGTATTCTGTCACAAAATCTGGATTGATGTATTTGATATAAATTACATCTAATATCCCAAATGCCAAAGCAGCAATAAGAGTGATGAGTATACCTATCAATAATGCTTTTCCGAAGGAAACAATACCATTATTTTCTTTATCCCGATAATGTTTAATGCCAAGGAACACAAAAAGTAACGATACTATTATACCGGCATATCCAATTACTTCTTGAATAGAGTAATCCAGATTTTTCCCTAAAAACCATCCTGCAAGTGCTAACAGACATATAGAAACTGCACTTCGTAACCCATAACGTATAATTGTATTTTTCATTGATTTATATGTATTTATTGTTAGACCCAAATGTAAATTTAGGCTAATAAATAGCATTCATACTAAAGTATGAAATTTAGAATATATGAGGTTGAAATACTTTAAAGAGGTATAATTTGTAGCTCTTTTGCAATTTGTATAGCCTGAGTACGTCTTTTCGCATCTAGTTTTACCAGCATATTAGAAACATGAGTTTTTATAGTGCTTTCTGAAACAAAAAGTTTTTCGGCTATCTCTTTATTTGATAATCCCATAGCAATCTGACATAAGACTTCATACTCTCGTTTACTTAATCCCAGTTCTTCAATTTTTTGATAATTTATTTCCTGTGTGGGCTTTTTCTTTTTGTGCAGAATTCTTCTGTTTATTACAATACCAATTACAAAAAAAATAACCGCGATTATGGCAATTATGGTTTCTATCGATGTATCTCCTGCAATAACACTGTATTTACTTAACTGAAAAAGAGCTAGTATTGCCAGAACTAAAGCTGCAAAAGTAAAAATTGTTTTCTTCACTCTATAAATGTAGTAAAACTGAAATTTAATTTGAAAGCAAATCAATTTCCTGTTGAAGATTTTCTTTCGCTTTCCCTTCAAATTTTTTGTAGAAATATTCAGATTTAAAGATGGCCTGCATATGTATAAAATGATTTAAAACTTTGATTCTTCCTTTGTTGTACATAAAATCAGGATAGTATTTATATTCTTTCCTTACGTTTTTGTAATAAGTCTCATAGTTTTTCCAATCGCTTCCTAATATAGAGAGATCAGCATCGGTAAAATAGTTGATGTCACTGCTTTCAGAATTGTTGTGCCCTTTGGTGGCCAATATCATATCAGAGCAAAGCGTGATGCGGTTTTTGTCTATCGATGATGAATTTAGCACTTCTATTGCTTTCTTTGCACTTTGTTCTTCATTATCCTGTTTTAGGATATTATAAATATAATCATGATAAAACAATGCAAATAAAACCATATCCCAATCTTTGATTTTGTTTTTGACTTCAACCAAATTATGATACAGATGGTCTAGATGTGAAAGATTATGATAGTATCTGGCCTTTTTACTATGTTGTTTAACAATATCGCCCCACAAGGACTCAATATATTCTGAATCTTGAGTGTAGTTTGATAATAATGTAGTAAATACTTGTTTTAACAAAACTCGGCTTTAATTTTATCAACGATTGTCTGTGCTAATTTTTCTTTAGACTCTACAGTCCAACCAGCAACATGTGGACTTAAGATCACATTATTCATTTTAAGGAGTTTCTTAAATTCTTTTGGCATGTCATTTTCTGAAGTAAATAAGTTTTCAAAAGATGATTTTTCGTATTCTAAAACATCTAACCCTGCTCCTAAGATTTTTCCTTCTTCTATACCTTTGACCAGATCTTTGGTAACTACACTTTTTCCTCTGGCAGTGTTGATCAGCCAAAATGGTTTTTTAAATTTATTAATAAATGTTGTGTCGATCATGCCAATTGTTTTAGGGGTTTCTGGGGTATGAAGGCTTAATACATCGGTCTTTTCAAAAAGTTCATCAAGTTCTACTTGCGTTGCATCAATGTTTTCTACATCATCTTTAATGTCATAGCAAATAACTTCGACTGCAAAACCACGTAGTTTTTTGGCAAAGGCTCTACCCATATTACCATACCCGATAATACCCACCGTTTTTCCATCTAGTTCTACACCACGATGCTCTTCACGAAGCCATTGTCCGTTTCGTACACTATGATCTCCATTATTTAATTTATTAAATAACGATAATATCATTCCTAATGCATGTTCGCCCACAGCATTGCGATTCCCCTCTGGTGCGTTAAATAGTTTGATCCCTAGTTTCTCGGCATGTTGGATATCAATATTTTCTAATCCGGCACCTATTCGACCTATAAATTTTAGGTTTTTTGCTTTGTCTAAAAATATTTTGTCAATTTTAAATCTACTACGAATGATAATCCCACTATAATTATGAATTTTGGATTCGATTTCTTCTTTTGTAGAAGTATAATCTTCATCATTTTGAAAACCAACTACTACAAGTTGACTTAAAAGTAGAGGGTGATTTGTATCGAGGTGAAGTATTTTCATATATTTTGTATAGGTTTTCAAAATTAGTTAATAAAAGATTAGATACAGTATCTTTGGTAATAATCAAACCGTATTTTAAGACTATTTAACTTGAAAACAGAAAAATTTATACTACTATTTCTCTCGTTTGTAAGTATTACAGCACTTTTCTCGCAGGAGGTTGATACTACCCTGGTTCGTCTCACATCTGCATTAGATATGGCTATAGAAGATACAACCAAGGTAAAGGCAATGTTAGAGCTTGGCGAATACCAGCTAAAGCGGGATTTTAGTTCGGCTGAAGGTTATTTTGATCAAGGATTGACATTGCTCGGAAATAAAACAGAAAACCATTATCAAAAGTTTAGAACGGCATTGTATGTACAGTTGGGTGTGGTGCATAGGAGAAAGGCAGAGTATCCAAAAGCGATTGAGTATTATGTAGAAGCATTAAAGTATTATGAGCAAAATAACAATGTTTCAAAAATAGCTGATGTATACCATAATATGGCCTTAGTATATCGCTATCAAAAAGAACATCGAAGAGCTATAGAAAACTACAAAAAAGCAATTGCATTAAAAGAAAAAGTGAAAGATACGTTTGGGATGGGTGCTGGATACAATATGCTTGGAGTTTCTTATCGACAAAATAAACAACTGGATTCTGCTCTAATTTGTTATCAAAAAGCAGAAGAATTGTTTACCGCAATCAATAGTAAAGAAGATTTACATGGGGTATATGGTAATTTGGCAGTATTATATGGTATTCAAGGAAAATATAACCAATCTATACCTTTAAAAAAGGCAAACTTAGCTTATTATAAGAAAATAGGAAAACGTCTTTCTATATGTGTGGAGTATTATAATCTTTCTGAAGACTTTAAAAAAATGAAAGATTGGCCAAACTGTTTGAAGTATACAGATTCTTCGTTACAGGTAGCTTTAGAAGAAGGTTTTGCAGAACGAATATCTGTTGCTTATCGAAGAAAAAGTTTCGTTAATGCCAAGATGGGTGATTTTGAAGATGCTTATCAAAACTACCGCAAATTTAATAGAAAGTCTGATGAAATTTTTAATCTGAAGAATGCCAAAAAGATGCAGGCGTTGGAGTTGAGTTATCAATTTGAAAAAGAAAAACAAGCAGATAGTTTAAAGTTTGCTCAACAAAAGCATGAAGTTGAATTGATAGCCGAAACGGAAGCTTCAAAAAAAAGACTATACTTTATTTTGCTTATGATCTCAGTTCTCGGTGCCATGATAATCGGATATTTAGTACGACGTAATTATATCCAGAGGTCAAAAGTAACCCAATTAGAATTTGAA
Source organism: Aquimarina megaterium XH134 (assembly GCF_000520975.1). Lineage (GTDB taxonomy): Bacteria > Bacteroidota > Bacteroidia > Flavobacteriales > Flavobacteriaceae > Aquimarina > Aquimarina megaterium. Next base: position 65,776 of record NZ_JACB01000029.1, on the reverse strand, counting down.
AATCAAAAAGCTATTCTTGATCGGCAAATTAAAGCGAAAGAAGAAAATATAAAGCATCTTATTGCCGATAACAGTATGCGCCTTGCATTTAAAGAAGAGTTGCTGAATAAGATAAAGAATGAAATCATTGATGAAGACCCTAAGAATATGATTACTGCGTTAAACTCTTTGACGACTCAATTACAAAGACAAATTTCTACAGAAGGAAAACTTTCGGGACTTCAAGAAAAAATTAATGATGTAAATCAGAACTTTGATAATGCGCTAAAAAAATTATACCCAGATCTTACAAAAGGTGAACGTGAGGTATGTGCATTACTACGACTCAATTTATCTATCAAAGAAATTATGACCGTTCGCGATGTATCTTCAGATTCAGTAAAATCAATGAGGAGAAGGATCCGTAAAAAAATGAAAATACCATCAGATATAGAACTCGAAAAATTTATTAGGAGTCTGGTTTAGATGTCTCATACGTAGCCTTACGTATTTTAGGGTTGAAAAGGCCATTGACACATTTTGCCACCTGGATATTTTGGAACAGATCGAGCTTGTAAATACTATTGTATAAAATCTTTTTTATATGATAGAATCATTACTTGCCTTTACTGTTACTGTCCTTGTCATTGCGTTGGTTATTATTGGATACCTGCAATACAAAAATTACAAGTATCGAATAGATGTTAAACGTGTAAAACACGATAATTTAATTTTGGATCAAAAACTAGCTATCAAAGAAGAAGAAATTAAAGAGCTTTTGTTTGATAAAAATCAGCAATTACTTTTAAATGAAAACATCATTCGAAAACTGAAGAGTGAAGTAATTACTACAAACACCTCTGAAGAAGCACAAAAATTATGCTTATTAACTGCACAATTACAATTTCAAATAGCATACGAAAAGAGATTGACAACGGCACTTCAAAAAACAACAGATATTAATCAAAGTTTTGAAAGCAAATTAGAAATATTATACCCCGAACTTACCCCTCATGAACGCGAAGTATGCACCTTATTTTCACTTCAATTATCGATGAAAGAGATTATGAAAATTCGAAATTTATCTCTAAATGCTATTCAATTGATTCGAAAACAAATCCGGGAAAAAATGAATATCCCTATCGAAATCGAGCTTGAAAAGTTTATCCGGGAGCTAGCTTAAATGAATGATCGTTATTGCTCTTTTCTTTTATTACACTAAGCTTGTAGAAGTGTAGTTTTCAATAGGCTTAAGCCGATCAATTATAAAGCTTCATACACTCTATATGTATCCTTCACTTATTTTTTACTGAAATAGGTAAATGACACCTTTTGACACTGTTTAAACTATCTTAAAATCAGGTATCTGTAGTATTTTTGTTTCATTGTCTAATAAACCCCAGAATATGATAAAACAACTACCCTTCGTTTTAACAGTCTTTTTAGTATCCTTTAATAGTATCATTGCACAGGTTGGAAACCAATCCACAGGATCTGCAATCACTCCAGCACAATCTATAACAGATCATACACCATCTCCATATGACGGCACAGTAACTTATACACCGGGTGATTTATTGACGACTGGAGACTGGAATCTTTCTATAGGGTCTGGTGCTGGTGCTTCTTTAACTTCTGCTTTTAGTAATGTATTAATAGGCGGTATGGCCGGAGCATTATTTGAAGATACAGGTGTTAATGATAATATTGTAATTGGAAACTTTGCGGCGGATCAAACACTAGATGCTTTTGATAATGTATATATCGGGAATTATGTGGCAAGAAATGCTACAAACTCTGATAATGTGATTATAGGTCATCGCGCAGGATCAAATCTAACAAGTGGAAGGGATAATACTATTGTTGGAGAAGAAGCTGGACGTAACCTTATCGATGGAGAAGATAATGTACTCATTGGTGAAGATGCCGGGTATGAGTTAACTACAGGTGATGACAATTGTTTTGTAGGAAGTAGAGCTGGAGCAAAAACAACTACAGCTAGTGGCAACACTTTTGTTGGTGGAGAGGTTAAAAGTTTCACACCATCAACTCTGGGTAATGGAGTTGATTATGATTTTAGTACCATTGGTGGAGCAGTAGGTGCATCAAATACGACAGGTGAAGCCAATACGTTTATAGGTTCTGGTGCCGGTCTGGATAATGTTGATGGTTTTGCAAATACTTTTCTAGGGTATGCAGCTGGAGCTAATAGTCAACATGCAGATGGAAATACATTTATAGGCTATGGTACAGGTTGGGATAATAATAGAACCAATAATAGAAATGATGCCAATAGAAATACCTATATGGGAGTACTTACTGGAGGCACCAATAGAGAAGGATCTGATAATATAGGGATAGGTTGGAAAGCTGATTTTGCAGGAAATGGTGTCAATGGATCTTCGGATAATCGAAATCAACGAAATATCTTTTTAGGGAATTCTGTATCAGTTTTTGGAGATGATCAAGTGATTATTGGTCATCAAGCTCGATCAACAGGTAATAAGGGATCAATCACTATAGGTGCATTGAGCAGTACAGGAGGTTCTTATGCAGCAGCAATAGGGTATGATGTAGATGTTGCTCAAGCCAATACCATGGCGCTCGGAGGAAATACTGCTACTAATCGAATGAGTGTAGGAATTGGTACTGTAGCGGCCAATCCAAATGCTTCTTTAGAGCTTGCCGATACCGATAAAGGTTTTTTAATAAATAGAGTAACTACAGCACAACGTACGGCTATGGAAACTGCTGCAGCAAGTGGTAACCCTTTGGCGACTACTGAAGCAGGAATGCTCGTATATGATACTGATCTTTCTTCTTTATTTGTATGGGATGGCACACAATGGGTAAATTCGACCATAGATACCAACACAGATACCGATGATCAAACGATAGATGAATTTCAGTTAAATGGCGATGATCTCGAATTATCCTTATTAGACGATGCAGAGGCTACTAAAACGGTTGATCTTTCAAAATATTTGGATAATACTGACAGCCAGGAGCTTTCATTGGCAACTAATACCTTAAGTATTTCTGGCGGAACAACTACAGTTGATCTTGCAGGATATTTGGACAATACCGATAGTCAAGAACTTTCTTTAGCGACAAATAGCTTAAGCATTTCTGGTGGAACAGCTACAATTGATCTTGCAGGATACCTGGATAATACCGATACACAGGATTTAACTTCGGCAAATTTAAGTGGTACTAACCTAACGATTGCTATAGAGAATGGCGCTTCAGTATCGGTTGATTTAGCACCTGTATTTTCTTCACTAACATCAAATCTTGATGATGCACAAAGTGAAATTGTAGATTTGCAAACCGAAAACACCGCACAACAAGTCCTTATTAATGATTTGATTACTCGTATTGAAGCTTTGGAGAGCAATGTTGTTGGTGAAATTAATAAAAGTAATACACCGATTTTATATCAAAATATTCCTAATCCGTTTAATGGTACTTCGTCTATCAAATATTACCTGCCTACCGGGATTAATAATGCTACGGTTGTGTTTAGTAATTCAGTAGGACAGGTGGTATCTACGGTAGCCATAAAACAAAGTGGTGATGGAGAACTAAATATTAATAGTGATGGCCTGGCTGCAGGAACCTATTTCTATACCTTATACATAGGAAGTCGAAAAATCGATACTAAAAAGATGGTGATAGAATAGATTAAATGCTATGTCACATCGAGTGATCCGACCAAAGGAGGATTGTATCGAGATGTAATAGGAACAAGATAGTTCAATCAAAGTCCTCGATACAATTTTTCTCCACTATATTATAAAAAACCACTCGAACTGATGAAGTATATACTTCACATAATCACATACGTATCCCTACGTACTTCTTTCTAAAACAGGATAATGACACCTTTTGACACCGTTAAAATTGTCTCAAAAACAAGGCTTTGCCCTATTATTGCAATTGTGTTTAAAACCCCTTTAATATGAAAATAAGATTACTTTATGTGGTTTTTTTATGCTTTAGTTTTTCGACATATGCTCAATATACAGCTATTCCAGATCCTAATTTTGAAACGGCATTAAATGCCTATGACGATATTGCTAATGATAATCAGGTCCCTACTGCAAATATTGCAAGTCTTACTACATTAGATATATCTAATAGTAATATTTCTGACCTAACCGGTATCGAAGATTTTGTATTACTAGAGACATTGCAAGTGCATAACAATAATATTTCAACAATAAATCTTAGTACTTTGGTGAACCTGATTGCTTTTAGAGCTACTCGAAACCAATTAACCGCGTTAGATGTAAGTAATCAACCTGCTTTGGAAAGTCTTATTGTAGATGGAAATTTGATTGAGACATTATCAATAAACTCTACTGTTTTGACGATTTTGCAAATCACAGGAAACGAATTAACAACTTTAGATACTTCCGGATTTCCACTTTTAAGACAATTATTTGTAGGAGGTAATGATGTAGATTCTTTAGATTTAAGTCTAAATCCAGCGCTAGATAGGTTAGAATGCCAAAGAACTAATATTGTTTTTCTAGACCTTTCGATGCTTCCAAATCTTGAAAATGTAAGAGCATTTAACACAAACTTGAAGTTTTTGAATGTAAAAAACGGGAACAATACAACTATCCAACAGTTTGAAGTTCACAACAACCCTGATTTAGAATGTATTCAGGTAGATAATGCAGCAGATGCTAATGCGGGGTTGAATAATTATGCGGGATGGCAAATAGATGCAGCTACCTCTTCTTATGCAAATCAGTGTCTTACCAATGTACCTGATGATAATTTTGAGCAAGCTCTAATCGATGCTGGATATGACTCAGGACCCTTAGATAATTTTGTGCCTACCGCTAATATTGCAAGTGTAGAAAGCTTTAATGCTGGTACAGGAGGAGCATTGTATAATAAAGGAATCACCGATCTTACCGGTATCGAAGATTTTGCTTCTTTGATACAACTATGGTCTGAAGGAAACCCTATAGAAAATATAGATGTAAGTGAAAATATTAACTTAGAAATTTTGACATTTATTAATTCGGAGTTAGGCGGTTTAGATCTTACTTCGAATACAAAATTGAAAAGGATAGCTGTTGGGAATTGTCCATTAGCAAATATAAATGTTACAAGTAATACAATGATGACACATATAGTCATCTGGAACACCATATTATCAAGTATAGATATAAGTGCAAATACAGCAATGACCAATTTGTCTATTTCAGACAGTCCCATAAGCAGTATAGATCTTAGTACAAATACTGCACTAGAAAGATTATCTCTTAATAATACTCAATTAACAAGTATAGATATAAGTAATAATACGTTACTAATAGATTTAAAGCTGGATACTAATCCCATTGCTGGTTTAGACCTAACTACAAATACAGCACTAACTTCTCTATCTGTTGAGAATAATCAATTCACAAGCATAGATCTAAGTAACAACATTTTGTTAACAGAATTGGAGTGTAACAATAATCAGTTAACCAGTTTAGACCTTAGTACCAATATAGAATTAATAGAATTATATTGTAACAATAATGCATTAACAAGTTTAGACCTAAGTGCCAATGATAAAATAGAATATGTAGAAATCAATGATAATCAACTCACATTTCTAAATCTAAAAAATGGAACTAATGAGACGGCAGATCTTGATTTTTTAACAGCTATAGGAAATCCTGATCTTCGTTGTATCCAGGTAGATAATGCAACCGCTGCAAATGCTGGAACTGGTAGTTATAGTGGTTGGATAAAGGATGCTGCAGCATCATATAGTGAAATGTGTACAGATTGTGCTGTAGACGGTGTAACTATTTCCTCACAAGCAGAGTTAGATGCCTTTATTACTACCTTGGGAAGTTGTAATACAGTTAATGGAAATCTTATTATAAGACGAGCTAACGATGTGACAGATCTTTCTGGTTTAGCAGGTATTGAAGTTATTAATGGCTTTTTAAATATTGGTGATAGTGACATGATAACAAACCTTACAGGATTAGAGAATCTACATACGGTAACCGAAAAAATAGCTGTATTTCGTAATGATGCGCTTAATGATATTACTGCACTTTCAGGAATCACAAACCCTGTTAAAAGACTTTTTGTATATGATAATGTGATGTTGACTGATATTTCTACAGTATTGAATTTTACCATAACCGAAGTTGTAAACATACGAGATTTAACTCTCAATCACGCATTGGTATTTCCTAATGTAACAACCTTAACAGGATTGAATTCGCCTATTGACAGACCGGGATCGATAACATTTCAAGACCTTATAGTGGCAGGTCCAGGTATTAGCTTTCCCAATCTTACGTATATCGAAAATGTTTTTACGATGAGAAATGTAGAAGCTAGTACAACGTCATTTCCTTTACTAACCGAAGTAGGATTAAGTTTCTCAATATCTAATGTAAATAGTACAGTGTTTAATTTTGATTCGATAGAGACCTTGGGCAATTTTTCCCTTGATAGAACTAGTCTTACTGACCTTTCGCCGTTTGCTACAGTAACATCTATTGGAGGGCAGGTTACTATTCAAAATAACCCAAATCTAACCAATCTTGAAGCTTTTAGTAATGTATCTGCTGCTGAGGTGTCCCTTACAGTGGATGGTAATGTTTCTTTAACCAGCTTAAATGGGTTAGAATTTATTTCTGGAACAATTGGATTGATCACTATCGAAAGAAATTCTGTATTAACCAATATTGATGCCTTACAATCGATAACTTCTACACGGTATTTTCGAATTAGAGATAATTTGATCCTTGATAATGTAGATGGATTACAAAATCTTACTGAGACTACAGAAACCGACATGGGAGCGTTTTTACAATCAACCATATCAGGTAATGCGATAACTTCGTTGAATCTTACGAGCCTGAGAACAGTCGCAAACCGGTTCAATATTGTAGAGACCGAGGTAACTAATTTCTGTGGGTTATATCCCTATGTTACCGATGGTGATGGGCAAACTACTCTTAATCTTACAGGAAGCTCCTTTACCATTTCTGATGTTTTAACTTGTGAAGATGTTTTTAGTTGTCCACTATATAGTTTGCCATCAGATAATTTTCAAATTCAAGCATTTAGTGAGACCTGCTCAGATAAAAATAATGGGATGATCACTATTGCAGCTGCTGAAGCATTATCCTATATCGCTACAGTAGATGGAAATACTTATGATTTTACATCAACACAAGAGATTGGTGATTTGACACCGGGCACGTATACCATGTGTATTGCTATCAATGGGATTACAGATTGCGAGCAATGTTTTGAATTAACGATTGAAGAAGGCGAAACACTAGAAGGGAAGACAAGTATACAAAGGGATGCTACGGGTAAAAAAGTAGTTGTGGATATTACTTCTGGTACAGCTCCTTATACGGTAACAATCAATGATGAGGTGATTGGAGCGTATAATGCAAATACTTTTTCATTAGATGTTGATCAATCAGGAATATTAGCAATCCACTCTAGCCTGGCTTGCGAAGGAAAATTATCAACCAAGATAGAAGGTTCTGATGCCATTACTGCGTATCCTAATCCTACAGCATCTTATATAGAACTCACCCTTTCTGATCGTATAGGAGATAATAGTACTATCGAGATGTATAATGCACTAGGTATGATGGTCTCTTCTGGAGTGTATAAGACTGCAGCAAATAAAGTAAAGATATCTATGGAAGATATGCCAGTAGGAATCTACTTTATTCGTATAGATGGATCAGCTTCACAACCCCTTAAAATCGTAAAACAATGAGAAATTTCTATATCGCAATATTAAGTTCATTATTTCTGTTTTCCTGTAGTGGAGATGATAATACGGTAATTCCTATAGTAAATACAGTTCCTTCGATACCGAGTTTGGTATTTCCTACCAATAATCTGGTATGTACTAATTTTAATCTGGAGTTTGATTGGGGAGCTGCTGTGGATAGTGATGGAGATTCAATACGTTATACGATCGACATTGCTACAGATACTAGTTTTGGCACTATTTTGTTTACGGCTACCACTAATGAAACGATCCAAACATTTACTTTAGAAAAAGGTACTACTTATTTTTGGAGAGTAAAGGCAAGTGATAGTGCGGGTAATGAGAGTGAATATTCAGATGTGCAGACGTTTTTCACAGAGCCAGATGCAGGAGTAAATACGATTCCGAATGCTCCTTTATTAACAAGTCCTTCATTGGGGGATAGCGTATCAGGCACCAATATCACTTTGGATTGGGATGCTACCGATGGAGATAACGATCCTTTAACCTTTGATCTTTACTTTGGAGATACAAACCCACCGGTTTTAGTTTCAGAAGACATGAATGTTTCAACATTTGATGTGACTATATCAACCAATACTACATATTATTGGAGAGTTGTGGTTAAGGATGATAAGCAAGGGGCTACTATAGGTCAGATATGGAATTTTAGAACGGAATAATTAAAACTATAATAACAAGCAGTTACAGAGGTATGTGGCCGTAACACTTTTTCATCAAAACCACTCAATTATTTTGAGTGGTTTTGTTTTTTCAAGAGGTATGAAGAATACCTAAAATGATAAACTGAAATAATAGGTAATTATATTTATTAGTAAGTTTGCTAGTGATGAAACACTATATACTCTTTCTACTCTTTTTAGTATCATGCTACTTTTATTCACAAGAAGCTGATAACACGTTGGTTAGGTTAGAAAAAGAACTGCAATATGCATCTACAAGATCTGATAGTATAAATGCAATGTTGCTGTTAGGAGAAATTCAATATGATCGGGATTTTAGCATTACAGAGCAAATCATTGATAAGGCATTGGTGCTAATAGGTTTAAAAAATGATAGCATTAGTCAACAACAATTAGCAAAAGCCTATGTTATAAAAGGAGTCGTAAATAGGCGAGAAGCTGATTACCCTAAAGCTCTTGAGTATTATCTCAAAGCCCAGAAGATTTATAAAAGTCAAAATGATTCTTTGCACATCTCTGATGTATATCACAATATGGGGATGGTATACCGCTACCAGAAAGCCCATGATAAGTCCATTGATCTATATAAAAAAGCTATTACTATAAAAACACTGTTAAAAGATACACATGGTATTGCTGCGGGATACAATATGATGGGAGTTTCATACCGTCAAACCAAAAGAATAGATTCGGCACTAATTTACTATGATAAAGCAAAAGAGTTATTTAATACTATCAATAGTGCGGATGATGTACAACGGGTAAATAATAATATGGTAGCGGTGTATAGAGATAAAGGCAACTATGAAGAAGCACTTCGACTTGCTTCGGAAAATATTAGATATGCAAAACGGCTTGAAAAAAAGCTTTCCTTATGTACTGCTTATTATAATGTATCTACTATTTACAAAAGGAAAAAAGAGTTTAATAAGGGGATTAAATATGCAGATTCTTCTTTGATGATTGCGCAAGGAGAAGGTTTTAGAGAACGTATTGCCAAAGCATATCTTCGGAAAAGTTTTTTGAATCATCTTAAAGGAAATTATAAAGATGCATATTTTGATTATAGAACATTTAATCGGCATTCAGATTCGATTTTCAATATTGAAAATATAAAGAAAATTCAAGCATTAGAATTAAGCCATAAATTTGATCAGGAAAAATTAGCAGATAGTTTAGTATTTGCACAAGAGAAACGAGAAGTAACTTTATTGGCAGAAACTGAAGCTTCAAAAAAAGGGTTATATCTGGCATTGCTTTTAATAGCTGTGGTAGCTGCTTTAATAATAGGATTTTTGGTAAGAAGAAATTACCAAAACAAAGCCCGAATTTTGATCGAAAAAATAGAAAAAGAACAAGCACAAAAAGAGTTACTAGAGGCAAAAGTGAAAGCGAATGAAGAAGAAACCAAACGACTGATTGCCGATAACAGTATGCGTTTAGAATTTAAACAAGAGTTATTAGACCGATTAAAAAATGAAATAGCACCAGAAGCTTCAAATAAAGTGAAAGAAGCAATTAATTCTCTAACTTCAGAGCTACAGGTGCAGATTAAGACCGAAGGAAAATTATCTGAACTACAATCTAAAATTGAAGAAGTCAATAAAGGTTTTGATGCTAAGCTTCGCGACTTATATCCATCACTTACTAAAACTGAACGTGAAATGTGTGCATTGCTTCGCCTCAATTTATCTATCAAAGAGATTATGATCGCTCGTAATGCTTCATTAGATTCAGTGAAATCTACACGTTACCGCATCCGTAAAAAACTTGGACTTTCCTCTGGAGAAGAATTAGAACAATTTATACAGACTATTGTTTAAACTCGTATACGTAACCCTACGTAAATTGTAGCGAAAACAGGAATTTGCCACTTTTTACCACCATTAAAATTTCCATAAAAGGCGGTTGTCTTTTATTTTTGTAATCGGTTTATAATTCAACCATAAATATCGAATAGTAAACCCCTTATAAATCTAAAAAGCCCCTTATATGAAAAGAAAACTACTCTTCAGTATTGCCATCTTATTCTTTTTTGGTAACACTTTTATATATGCTCAGACCTTAAACGAAACCTTAGGAACCGGATCTGGTGTAAGTATTACAACCGGAGATTACAATACCATGTATGGAGATAGTACGGGAACTGCACTAACTTCGGCCAGTCGATCAACCTTTGTAGGCTTTGGAGCAGGAAAAAATAACACAACGAGTGACAATACCTTTATAGGGTATTATGCCGGTCATGCCAATGACAGAGGTGAGGATAATGTTTTTATCGGTTTTGAAGCAGGTGCATTAAATAACCCTGAAGGTGGTAGTACACAGGTTGGAGATGACAATACTTTTATAGGGAGTGAATCGGGAGAGCGAAATACCACAGGGTACGACAATACCTTTATAGGTGAAGAATCTGGACAAAAGAATACTACAGGGTACGAAAATGTATTTATCGGTGAAGATGCAGGGTTTGATTTTACCACGGGATATGAAAACACCTTTATTGGACATCGGGCTGGAGCCGGAACCTCATTTAGAGCCGGAAGCACCGGGTATAAAAATACAGCTATTGGAAATGTATCTTTAGAAGACATTGGAGAAGGGCATCATAATACGGCTGTAGGAGATTCGGCCGCAGTTGATATCGGTGATGGAATTTATAATACTATGATTGGTGCAGCAGCCGGGGTAGCTACAGAGTATGCCAACTTCAATACGTTTATAGGAGCCATGGCAGGGTGGGATAATAACAGAACGAATAACAGGACAGATGCAAATCGTAATACTTATGTGGGGTATTTGTCTGGAGCTTCTAATCGAGAAGGGCAAGATAATGCTGGATTCGGGGCTTTTTCTGGCTACGGAAGAGCTCAAAGAACTACTGCTGGTGGAGAAGGATATACGTATTTTGGTGGGGATACAAGAAGATACAGAACAACATTTTTTGGATCTCAAGCTATTGCTGCCCAAAATGATGTGATTACCATGGGATATTATTCCTATAATGAAGGGCAGTATGCCATTGGAATCGGTAATCAAGGAGATATGCAAAATGCAGTGGGGGCTATAGGAATGGGACATCAATTTGGTACTACCGATAATTCTGATTATTCTGTAGGGATAGGATATCAAGCTAATATTGCACAATCCAATGCGATTGGTATTGGTCGATCAGTAGATGTAGATAATACTGAAGCCATTGCGATTGGGGCCAATGCAGTAGCACAAAACAATGGTGCTATTGTAATCGGAACTGGGGCTGCTTCTAATGATCTGATTGATAATACTGATGGAGACCCAGATGCTACAAAAAATATTGCAATAGGATATAATGCAGTTGTGAGCGGTAACAATGCTATTGCTATAGGAAATGGAGCAACAGCAGCAAATGATAACACTATGATACTAGGTGGGGCTACCAATCCCGTAAGTGTAGGGATCGGTACCGATGCTCCTAATACATATGCATCCTTAGACCTAACAGGAACCGATAAAGGGTTATTCGTAAATAGAATGACAACCGCACAACGAACAGCACTAGAACCAAGATTTCCAACACAGCCATCATCTAGAGGGATTAGAGAATCGGAAGAGGGATTAACGGTATACGATACCGATGAAAAAGCATTGTACTTTTGGAATGGAACCGAGTGGAGTAGCGCTATTAAAGATAATCTGGGAGATCATACGGCAACAACCATGCTTAACATGGCAGACAATGTAATTCGTTTTGATAATGGTGAAGATAATGGGATTGAATTTAATGGCCGTGACCGTTATAAAATTTCGTATGGAGGGAGTGCTAACTATGATTATGGTCCGGTAACGGGTGTGAGCATTAAAAATTCTATGAGTACTTCTACCGCAAATGGTTGGACCTGGGGACCTTATAACGCTGCCCCTGTAGCCGCAATAAGTACAGAAGGAAAAATGCAAATTGCGAATAGCCTTAATATTGCTGGAGCCTACGAATTTCCTATTGTAGATGGTACTGCTAATCAAGTGTTGACTACTGATGGTGCAGGTGCATTAACCTGGTCTACACAACTAGATAATCAAGAGCTTTCATTAAGTACCAATACGCTAAGTATTTCTGGAGGGACTGATACTGTGGACTTATCCGGATATTTAGACAATACCGATAATCAGGACTTAAGTTTGTCTTCAAATACCCTTAGCTTAACCAATGATGCAACTTCTGTAGATTTATCAAGCTATCTTGACAATACTGATGTCCAAGCGATATCATTAGCAACGAACACTTTGAGTATTACAGGTAATGCTTCTACAGTAGATCTTTCGGGATATCTTGATAATACCGATAATCAAGATTTAAGTTTGTCTTCAAACACGCTTAGTTTAACCAATGATGCATCTTCAGTAGACTTATCCGGATACCTAGATAATACTGATGCGCAGGACTTAGATTTGTCAGGAAACGTATTAAGTCTAACGAATGATGATACCACCGTAGACCTTTCATCATATTTAGATAATACCGATAGTCAAATCTTAACGCTTACTAATAATAACCTAAGTATCTCTGATGGAAATACTATAGATCTTTCTACCTATGTAAATTCTGATCAACAGGATTTAACATTGGCTACCCTAAGTGATACAAATCTTACTATCGAAATAGAAAACGGAGCCTCGGTTACTGTGGATTTAGCCCCTATAGTTTCTTCGCTGGAAACCAATCTTATTGATGCACAAAATGAGATTACGGATTTAGAAGAGGAAAATACTACACAACAAGCAGAGATTGATGAACAAAGATCTCAAATTAATGACTTAATAAATAGAATAGAAGCTTTAGAGGGGTGTGCCTGCGATACGAGTGGTAGTATTAATAAAGGAAACTCTCCTATATTGTATCAAAACATTCCTAATCCTTTTAATGGCACTACCTCGATTAAGTATTATTTACCAGACGGCATTAACAATGCTTCAGTTGTATTTAGCAATTCAATTGGACAATTGGTGTCTACAGTTGCCATTAAGGACAATGGAGATGGTGAACTTCATATTAATAGCGATGGGTTAGCTGCAGGAACATATTTTTATACCTTATATGTGGGTAGCCGAAAAATTGATACCAAAAAAATGGTGATAGAGTAGATTAATTATTCTTGATCATCATATACGTAGCCCTACGTAAATTGCTTTAAAAACAAGGGTTTGCCACTTTTTGCCACCGTTAAAATTATCTTAAAATCAGATAAATGATATATTATTGCAAAAAAAATCAAGAACCATTTTTGTGTTGCTCTTGAATAGCATATACAGTTTTAAAAGCCCCATATATGAATAGAAAATTACACCTAACTTTTTTCTTGTTATTTAGTTATGTCATAGTTGCCCAGGAAACTTATGTGCCTGATGATAATTTTGAAAATTATTTAGAAACACATGATGTTGATGGAAATGTTGTTGCAGTAGGAAATGCATCCAGTATGGGAAATGGTGTTGCTAATGACGATCATGTAACCACTTCAAGAATAGAAAATGTTACTGATTTAGATATTTCCAGATTATTGATCGCGGATGCCACGGGATTAGAAGATTTTGCTGCTTTACAAAATTTCACCTGTTTTGAAAACTCCATAACCAGTATTGATCTTTCTAAGAATACAGCATTACAAACGATTAATGTTGGCAAAAATAGCCTTACCAGTTTAGATCTTTCAGGAAATCTAATGCTAACTTCTTTGAGTTGTAGTCGAAATGAAATTACAACCTTAAATGTATCTCAAAATACGATGTTGGAAACTTTAGGTTGTAGTAATAATCAACTTAGTAGTCTAGATGTTACCAACAATGACGCTTTAAAGAACCTATATTGTTATAGCAATCCTTTAGGAAGTTTGGATGTAACAAAAAACCTGTTATTAGAAGATCTGGATTGTGTTGATAATCAGCTTACCGTTTTGGATGTTTCTCAAAATTTAGAATTACAAGAATTACAAGCTTATGAGAACTCGCTTACAAGTTTGGATGTGAGCAAGAATGTAAAGCTGGTTGAACTGTTTATAGAAGATAACCAAATCACCAGTTTAGATATTTCAAAAAACACTGTTCTAGAGGATTTGTCCTGTGCCTATAATGCCCTAACCTATCTTAATATCAGAAATGGGAATAATACGAATTTAAACCCTAACGATTTTGATATTCGTAATAACCCGGGACTTACCTGTGTCTCAGTAGATGATCCTACCTACGCTACTGCAACGTTTACAAGAAAAGATGCACAAACCGAATTTAAAACGTCTTGTACTAAAACCTATGTGCCCGATGATAATTTTGAAACCTATCTTGAAACACATAATTCAATAGGTGGAGTAGTGCCTGTTGGTGACCCAGCCAGTATGGGTAATGGAATAGCCAACGATGATTATGTTGGGACTGAGCAAATTCAAAATATAACCTATTTAAATATTTCTGATCAGGGGATTACAGATTTTACAGGTTTAGAGGGTTTTACTGCCTTAGAAACACTATTTGTATACAAAAATATCGTTTCAAGTATAGATTTATCTGCAAATAGTAATCTAATTGAAATCAATTGTTTAGAGATGAAACTTAACAGTATTAATATTTCAGGATTAACTTCTCTGGAAATATTAAGAGCTAGAGAAAACAATTTGACAACTATTGATTTGAGTTCTAATTTGGCATTGAAAACATTAAACTTAGATAAAAATAATTTTAGTACTATAGATATAAGTGCTAATACAGCACTTGTGGATTTTAGAATACGAGAAAATACATTAACAGCATTAGATATAACTACAAATACAAACTTAACAAGATTGTTTTGTAAAGATAACTCGTTGTCTAGCCTAGATGTTACTAACAATACACTCTTAGAAAACTTAAATTGTGGTAAAAATCAATTTACTACACTTGATGTTAGTACCCTTACTAATCTTACCGATTTATTTATCGAAGATACACCAGCGCTTACATCGTTGGATGTTTCTAATAATGGTAATCTTGAAGATATAGGAGTTGATAATACATCATTATCTTTTTTGGATTTATCAAATAATACAAAATTGATCGAAGTATATATTTTTAATAATAACCAGATTACCGAATTAGATTTTAGTAACAGCCCGGATCTGGAATATATAGAATGTAATGATAATGCATTAACAAGTCTAAATTTTAAAAATGGTAATACAGCTGTTTTAGATGAAGTATATGCTACAGGAAATCCTGATTTATCATGTATTCAAGTAGATGATCCAACAGCAAGTTATTTAAGTAGTTGGGAAAAAGATGCTATGGTTAGTTTTAGCGATGATTGTAATTGGACCTATGTACCCGATGATAATTTTGAAAACTACCTAGAAACTCACGATGCTAACGGAGGTTTTGTTTCTGTAGGAGATCCAACCAGTATGGGGAATGGAATAGCCAATGATGATTTTGTAAAAACAGCTAATATTGAAAATGTAATAAACCTATTTTTGAATTTTCAAGGAATTACAGACTTTACAGGAATTGAGGCTTTTGCTTCTTTAGAGTTTGTAGTGTGTTTTGGTAATGTAATAAATACAAGTTTAGACTTTACTAGTAACACAAGTCTGAAAAGAATTGATGCTTCTGATATGGAGTTAACCGGTATTGATATTACAGGATTAACTCTTTTGGAAAGAATAGATGTTTCACGAAATAATCTTACGAACATCAATCTTTCAACAAATACGGCTCTTAAAGATTTATTTATTTCTACAAATAACTTAATAGGGTTAGATGTAAGTAATAATGTTTTACTAGAAGATTTAGAAATTCATGAAACTACATTAAGTAGTATTGATATTAGTGCTAATGTAAATTTAACTAGAGTCTCAGCTTCCTTAAATCAATTTACTACATTAAATACGGAAAATAATATATTACTTGAAGATTTAAGTCTAGGTAGAAATCCGTTTACATCTTTTGATGTAAGTCATTTAACAAACTTACAAGAGTTAAATATAGATGAAACTAATATTACGTCAATTGATATTAGTAAGAATACAAATTTAACAGAATTTAGTGCAAGAGATATAGATGAATTGGTAGAGTTGAATGCTAAAAATGGGAACAATAGCAACTTTACAGAATTTAGGGTAACGGGTTGTCCTAATTTAACTTGTATTGAAGTAGATGATCCAACTGCAGGTTATTTGTCGGGTTGGGATAAAGAGGCCATTGCAAGTTTTGCCGAGTATTGTCGATTTACAACGATTCCTGATGCCAATTTTGAAGCTTATTTAGAAACACATAACGAGTTTGGAGGAAGTGTAGCTTTAGGAAGTGCAAACAGCTTAGGTAACGGAATTATTGACGACAATCTAGTACCTACAGCAAAAATTGAAACTATTCAATTATTAACACCCAGAAATGAAGGTATCCAAGACTTTACAGGAATAGAAGATTTTGTGAGTTTAATTCGATTTTGGATTGACGAAAACTCAGTAACCGATACGAGTTTAGACCTAACCAATAATACATTATTAGAAAGTGTAACTGCGGAGAATACAGGATTGACCAGTATTAATATTGCAGGATTAACGGTATTAGAAAGCTTAGCTGCAGCAAATAATAGTCTTACCAGTTTGGACATCTCAACCAATACTGCTTTACGATTTTTGGATGTAGCAGATAATAGCCTCACAAACTTGGATATAAGTGCTAATGATTTAACGAGTCTAACGGTTACTAACAATAACTTAGGAACTATAGATGTAACTAATCAAGCTAATTTGACATCTTTATATTGTGAAAATACCAGGATTACTGCACTAAATATTCAAAACAATCCATTGCTAGAAAATCTGGAATGTGGTAGTAATGGATTAAGTTCGCTGGATGTAACTCATCTTACCGATTTATTTTATTTGTCTTTTAGCGATACGAATATTGCAAATATCGATCTAAGTAACAATGCCAATTTAAGTAGACTGGAATGCGATGATACACCGGTTACCTATTTAGATTTAGTAAAACAAACCACCCTCGATAACTTATCCTGTAAAAATGCACAACTTACAGGCTTGAATTTAAGAAGTGGAAATAATGCAGATTTAGATAATATAGATGTTACTGGTAATCCAGACTTGACTTGTATCGAGGTAGATGATCCAACTGCTCCAGTAATAGCGGGGTGGTTAAAAGATGCCGCAGCAAGCTATGCAGAATTCTGTAGATTAACCTATGTGCCTGATGATGCTTTTGAGACTTTCTTAGAAAATCAAGGGTTTGGTAATGGAGTAATTGATGATTATGTATACACTGCATTAGTAGAGATTTCAGAAGGATTTAACCTGCATAATGGATTGGTTGCAGATATGACGGGTATCGAAGATTTTAGAGATATGTGGTTTTTAGGATGTCGTAACAATACTAATTTAACAAGTATAGACTTAAGTAATAATACTAAACTGAGTGTAATTACTTTAGCCAATAACAACTTAGCAAGTTTAGATTTAACAAATAATGTACTTCTAGAACAAGTATACCTCGACGATAATGCTAATTTAGGAGATGTAGATATTTCTGAACTTACTGCTCTAACTAATTTAAGCGTATCTAATACAGGTATTAATTCTATAAATATTTCTAACAATCCATTGTTAAGACAGTTAATCTTAAATGATAATAATTTTACAGAGTTAGACATTTCTGCATACCCAAGTATTGTACAATTACGTGTTGCTAATAACCAATTAACGTCCTTAAATGTTGCGAATGGAAATAACGATAATTTCACTTGGTTTGATGCTTTAGGAAATCCTGATTTAACATGTATTAAAGCTGATAAAGTAGTTCAGTTATATCCAGATATTTGGCAAATGGATGCTACGGCGAATTTTGCGATTTATTGTGATTTAACGTATATCGCAGATGCAAATTTTGAAAATTACCTAGAAACGCATGATGCCAATGGAAATGTAGTTGCTCTTGGAAACGCTACAAGTATGGGTAATGGTATTGCAAATGATAATCAAGTAGCAACTTTAAAAATTGCGAGTGTCGTTACCTTAAATATTGCTAGTCAAAACATAGCCGATCTTACAGGAATAGAAGACTTTACGGCACTAGAATCCTTAAACTGTGATTATAATGACTTAACTTCATTAGACTTAAGCAACAATACCAGTCTAAAAGTTTTAGATGCAGCAGAAAATGAATTTACATCTATAGATGTAACAGGATATCTATCATTAGAAGAAGTAAATTTACGTTCTAATTCCATTACAAATTTATTGGTTGATAATAACCCCAACTTAAAAAAGTTAAAAGTTGGTAAAAATGCACTTACAACATTAGACGTAACAGCTTGTAGTCAATTAGAAGAACTTGCTGTTCACCAGAATTTATTAGAATCTTTAGATGTTAGAAATGGAAATAATAACTTAATCACTGATTTCTTTGTTCTTTACAATCCTAACTTAACCTGTATTCAGGTTGATGATCCTACCGCTACTTATTTAAGCAGTTGGGAAAAAGATGATATTGCTAGTTTTAGTGAAGATTGTGTTACACCTGTAATTACTTTACTAGGAGGCAATCCTCAAGTAATAGAATTAGGATCAGGATATACCGAGTTAGGAGCTACGGTTGATGATGGAGTAACCAATGTAGTGATTGACACTTCCGATTTTCAGGATACAGTTGGTAGTTATACAATCAGATATAATGCTACCGATGCTTCGGGGAATGTAGCTATAGAGGTAACTAGAACTGTGAATGTAATCAATAGCTGTCCGATCGTAAGTTTACCAGCAAATAATTTTACAATCACTACCACAAGTGAAACGTGTACCGATAAAGATAATGGAACAATTGCTATTAGTGCTGTTACCGTATTAGATTATAACACTACAATTAATGGAGTAGAGTATAGTTTTACTTCTGCATTGACAGTAGATAACCTACCACCAGGTACTTATCCTGTATGTATTGCCATAGAAGGCTTTGCAAGTTGTGAACAATGTTTTGAAATGGTTATTGAAGAAGCAGAGAGTTTAACAGGGAAAACCGAGCTACTTGCAGAAGCAGGAACTGCAAAAGTAAATGTTGAGGTAACTACAGGTACGGCGCCCTATATTGCGAAGATCAATAACAAAATAGTAGGAGAGTATACAACGAAGAATTTCATTCTAGATGTACAACATGGGGATGAGTTAGAAGTGTCTTCAAGTGTAGATTGTGAAGGCAAACTATCTACCAAAGTTAGTTTGTTTGATCAAGTAAGTATTGCACCCAATCCAACGAAGGGAGATGTTATGCTTACTCTTCCCGATACTCAGTTGCAAACGATAAATGTGTCGATGTATAATGCATTAGGGACTCAGGTTTCTTCTGGGGAGTATATTATTACCTCAGGACAAGTAATATTACCTATGAAGCAATTACCACAAGGTATTTATTTTGTGTCAATTGATCATAGAGCTACGTTTAAAATTGTGAAACAATAAAGAGAAAACCTTCATTTTTATCATTTCGACTTAACTGACCCTAAACCTGGTCCAAAGGTTCAATGTGATCGTAAAGAATAAAGAAATAGGAAATGAAAAGTATGATGATATATAGCTTTAGTAAGATACTGCTTAAAGAATATTTGGTAGTAAAATAAAGCTTCAGATTTTTTTTAAAGGATTCAAATGTGACTTTTTAAAAAAACGGTGTCCTATATTATAAAGACACTTAAACACAAATTGAAATGAGCCTTAAAATAAAAAAATCAATATGTATAGTTGCTTTATTATCCTTTAGTATATCCGTTTTTGCACAAAAAAAACCAAAAATTAAAGGCAACAGAGTTGTAAAAGAACTTACCAAAGGTATTCCTGAAACATTTAATACTATCGAAATTGATGATGAATTAAAAATAATTTTAAATCAAAATGATCAAAATGAATATTACCTAAAAACTGATGAAAACCTAATTGATATCGTTCAGTTTAAAGTAACAGATAGTGTATTAAAAATATATACAACCAATAGAATTGTGAGAAGTAGAAAACTAGAAATTAGTTTAAATGTAAAAGAGATAGAACATATTATACTTAAAAATAATGCTAAAATAAAAAGTGATAAAAAATTATTTTCTGAAAAACTATTTATCACTGGTTATGATTCTAGTTATTTGGATTTGGATATAAAAGCAGATGATGTTAGAATTACTTTATATGATAAAGTGAAAGGGAAAATCAAAATCAAATCAAAAAATGCAGCAATTACTATGAATGGCAAAACAGACCTTAAAGCGTATGTTATTACAGATAAAGTAAAAGTTGCCATGACCAAAGCTGCCGAATTAAATATGGATGGAGATACAGATTATGCTTCTTTTGATGTTAAAGATTCATCAAAACTTAAGGCAAAAAAAATGAAAACTTCTTCTACAGACCTAAATACTTATAATTCTGCAGATGTATACGTATACGCTAAAAGAAATTTAGAGCTTTATGCTCAAGGAAAAAGTATAGTGTATGTATATGGTAATCCCGAATTAGATGTTAAAACCCTTACTGATCGGACTAAAATCATAAAAAAGTAATTAACACTACATTAAATTATTTTTTATTACCAACTATAACTTGACTTGACGAAGGAGGATGCTTGATTTATCAGACATCTTCCTTTTGTTTATAGTCGATAAAGTACCAACCAAAATACTATATTTAAAGAAACAAAGAAGTGATTTCATCTGGGATCCTTGCGGGCCTTAGTGTCTCTTTGTGTAAAAAACACCAACTTGTCTTTGCAGAAACTAATACTTTTTGAGTGGTTGTATTTATAATTTTAGTATGACGCTCACTCCTAACACCTCTATAATTATCGATCCAGGTTTGTAGCGTGACTTCATCATTTTCAAAAGCAGGACTATGATATTCTATATAATGATTAAGAACTACCCAAACATAAGTATTCCTAATGCCTTCATTGGTTCTGGATTCCCAATGCTTTTTGGCAACATCTTGTACCCATTGTAGATACACTACATTATTTACATGATCCATCTCATCTATTGCAGATTTTGGAACAGTAAAATGGAATTCAAAAATTTCGGATTTCATGAATAGGAGAGTTGAACAGATTAAAAGTACGACTATTTTAAAATTTGAGAGAAGATTTGTGATCTAAAACCCTAAAATAAGTTTTGCAATATAAAAGAATAAGAAAATCCCAAAAATATCATTACTGGTTGTAATAAAAGGACCTGTGGCAATTGCAGGATCAATACCTCTTTTATCCAAAATAATAGGAACAAAAGTACCAATAAGTGCTGCTACGATAATGACACTCATAAGTGCTGCTGCTATTGTTAAGCTAAATGAGATTTCATACTTCATAATAAAACCAAAAAGAATAATAAGTAGCGCCAATGCAGCACCATTAATTAAGCTAAGACTTACTTCTTTCAGTAATCGATTTAGTAAGCTTCCTTTTACTACATTATTTGCCAAGCCTTGTACTATAATTGCAGAAGATTGTACACCTACGTTTCCTGCCATAGCGGCAATTAGTGGTGTGTAGAAAAATAGATCTCTAATTCTTGGATTGGTCATTACATCTTCAAAATCCTGCATAATGAATACACTTCCTAATCCTCCAAAAAGGCCTAAAATCAGCCAGGGTAATCGCGCTCTGGTAAGCTCCCATACATTATCATCTGCTTCTACATCTTGCGAGATACCAGCTGCCAACTGATAATCTTTTTCTGCTTCGTCTTTTATAAAATCTACGATATCATCAATGGTCACGCGCCCCATCAATATACCTTCATTATCTACAACAGGAATAGCTTCAAGATCATATTTTTGCATAATACGAGCAACTTCTTCCCCTTCGGTGCTTACATCTACATAATCTACTTTAGGGATATATACTTCACTAATATGAGTTTTTGCAGATGCAGTAAGTAAATCTTTGAGTGATAGCCTTCCTTTTAGTTTACCTTCTTTATCTACAACATAAATAGAATGTACCCGAGTAACATTTTCTGCCTGTCGTCGCATTTCTCGAACACAACCAGCTACGGTCCAGGTTTCTTTTACCTTTACAAGTTCTTTGGCCATTAGTCCACCTGCAGTATCTTCATCATAGGTGAGAAGTTCTTTAATATCTTCTGCACGTTTTTCATCTTCTATCTCTGCAATTACTTTTTCTGCCCGATCATCAGGAAGCTCGGCAACGACATCTGCAGCATCATCGGTATCCATTTCTTCCAACTCTTCTGCAATTTCTTTGGCAGAAAGATTCTCCAGAATACGCTCACGAAAATCCTCCTCTAACTCCATAAGAGCTTCAGAGGTTTTTTGACTATCTAGTAATTTAATAAGATAAGTAGCTTCAGATAAGCCAAGTTCACCAATAATTTCTGCAACATCAGCAAAATGTATTTCACTAAGCATTTCGCGCAGACGAGTATCACCTTCTTCACGGATAAGGCGTCGTACCTGTTCGATTAACTCATTAGAAACTTCAAATTGCATATACTCAGTATTTAGTGATCCCCGCACAAACGCTCACAAAGATAACCAAAGAATTTAATTGAACTTTAAGAGCGTGTTAAATCACTTAACTTGTTGTTTTTCAATCAATAATGTTAATTCTGTGAATTGATCAACAGATAATTGTTCTGGGCGTTTATTCAGGATTTCTAATGCTTTAATCTCATCATTCAATTCAAAAGTTTTGAGGCTGTTTCTTAAGGTTTTACGACGTTGCCCAAAAGCAGTCTTTACAACTCTGAAAAATAATTTTTCGTCACAAGGTAGGGCATATTCATTTTTTCTAATCAATCGCAATACCCCACTATCTACCTTAGGAGGAGGATTAAAAACATCGGGAGGAACAGTAAATAAATATTCTGCATCATAAAATGCTTGAGTAAGTACCGAAAGAATACCGTATGCTTTACTACCAGCTTTTTCGCAAATACGTTGGGCAACTTCTTTTTGAAACATCCCCGTAAATTCAGGAATTCGATCTTTGTTTTCTAATGTTTTAAAAACAATTTGTGTAGAAATATTGTATGGAAAATTACCCGTTATTGCAAATTGCTCTTTATTGAATATAACATCCAGATTAAATTTCAGAAAATCGGCCTCTATTACTCGAAACGTAGTGTTTCCTCTTAATGCTTCTGTATGCTCGAGATGAAAATTAGTGTTAAGATATTCGATCGACTCCCTGTCTAGATCCATAGCGATAACATCAATATCCTTTTGAAGAATATATTTGGTAAGAACTCCCATCCCAGGGCCAATTTCAATAACATTTTTATAGCCTTGCAAAGTAAGAGTGTCGCCAATCTTTTTGGCGATGTTCTCATCCTTTAGAAAATGTTGCCCTAGGTGTTTTTTTGCCTTTACTGCAGTTTTTTCGAAAGAAGATGTAGGGTTTGAATTGTATTTTTTATTTTTTTTTGGTTTACCCATTCCGTTCACTTACAATTTCTAACTCTGTTCTAAACGCTACAAATTTACCAGTAAAGCGATTAGATTTTGACCTAAGGCGATCTGCATCCTCATCATAGTATTTTTGTAAAGTTTCTCTATTGCTTGTAGTATATTGTACAGAATAGGTGATACCTCCCATTTCTTCTTCTACCATTACCTTGGTCATTAATGCTTTACTAAATTTTCCTGTAGAAAGCATATCTGGTATATGTTCTTCTTTCATCCAGTCCAACCATTCGTCATGGATGGTTTCTTCTATATTTATGGTAACGTTATATATGTACATGTTTATTAGTAATGTTTTTGGAAGTCGTATTTAGTATAATGATCAAGGCGCAAAGTTACAAAGAAGTAAAGAGCTACAGGTGATTTAATTTATAGCATCTCCTCTTAGAGTTCTGTATTTTTTTCGCGCTTCTACAAAATAGATACTATCAGCGTGATTAAAAATTATCTTTTCGTATAATTCTTTAGCTTTTTCAGGTTCTCCGAGCTCATTCACATAGAGTTCGGCTAGCCAATAATAAGCATCATCAACAAGAATATCATCGTTATAAAACTCGATAATTTTTAGATAATTGATTTTAGCTTTTTCGAATTGCTTTTCTTTTTCAAATAGTTTTGCCTGGCGTAAAAAAGCTTCATCCTCAATTTTTTCACCTTTATGCTGAGTTAAGATAATTTCATACATCGCAATTGCATCCTGATTTTTATTCTGAAAAGCTAATAGATCGGCTTTTGCAAAAATCTTTAAAGCGGTTTGAGTAGAGTCTTCAAGAGAATTATCACTGATAATTAGACTTAGCTCCATGGCATCATTAGCAATCAATTGAGAGGTAGAAGATTTTAGTACATCGAGCTGCGTTTGTGCCCAGGCAAAATCCCCTTTGTAGTAACTGGTTTTTGCAACTTTAAATCTGGCATCTTGTGCTAGGAAATTATTTTTTAAAGCATTTTGCACCTGAGTATAGTAAATTAATGCCTGATTAAATTTTTGATCCAATACTAGGATATCTGCAATTTTCATTTTTATTCTAGAGGATTGAAACCTTGATAGAGGTTCTCTATCCAGTATATCTTTTAAAAACCGAATAGCTTCCTGTTTTTTATCCTGATTAAAAGCTAGAAAATGTGAATAATCAATTTGTAATCCTATAGTTTCTCTGCCTTTTCCATATTCCTCAAATACGGTATTATACTGTTCTATAATAGTTTTATGCTCTTTTTTGGAAGCATTATCTACTTTTGCTTTCAGGATAATTTTATGAGCAGTAAGCTTCATATCTTTTGAAGCAGGCGTTTCTAGAATATAATTTAGAATTTCTACCGCAGATTTAATGTCTTTTTCCGAAATAGCAATTCTAGCCAGGTCTATAATACCTTCTGGGCTTTCCTGTTTACGTTTGTATATTGCTTTTTCCTGTATAAATGCTTTTTTAAATTCCTTTTGTTGTACAAAAAGCCAGCTTAGCATTTCATTGTATAAGATGTCGGGATTCTGCTGAAGTTTTTTAATCAATAATTTTCTAAATATAACATTTGCCTCACCTGTTGGGGTATCTGTTATGTAGTCACTAAAATTTCGTTGTACAATATTTATATAATTAGGTTGTAATCGCAATAGTGCCAAATAACTATCAAACATTTTTTCGAGTTTTCCCTGTTCTCCATAAATTTTGGCTAATTGTACATTAAAGTTTGCCCGGGGATTATTCTTCATCCCTTTTTCATAAATTAAAGCTGCTTCATCTAACAGGCTATATTTTTCAAAAGTTTGAGCAAGAGAATAGGCATGATTCGCATTATTGTTATCATAAGTTTCTATAGCCTTATTGTAGTAAGTGCGAGCTAGCTCTGTTTTACCTTGCAGATCATAATGATGTCCTAATTCGACTAGAATTTGGGCATTATTTGGAGCCTTCTCAATTCTCTTTTTTAGAATACCCTCAGCTTTATCAAAATGTTCTAATTGTTGATGAGATTCTACTAACCCTAATAAATAGTTAATTCGGTTTGGGTTTTTGGTATATAATTTTTGATAGATAGAAAGTGCTTTTTCGTATTGTCCCTGCTGGATATAGTTCTTTGCTAACTGCTCCGACTGCGCAATCGTCGAAAAAGTAAAGAACAGGGCAATATAGAAAAAGATAAAGCGCATTTTGCAAGTTTTTTTGTAAAGATAACAAAATGCGCTTTAGTAATATGTTATGGATCCCTTAATCTATATATTCAAACCCGCAGTAAGGAACCAGTACTTCGGGGATTTTGATACCATTTGGAGTTTGGTAATTTTCTAATATACCTGCAAGTACCCTGGGTAATGCCAATGAACTTCCGTTAAGCGTATGTGCCAACTGATTTTTTCCATTTGTGTCTTTATATCTCAATTTTAAGCGATTAGCTTGGTAAGATTCAAAATTAGATACAGAACTAATCTCTAACCAGCGATCCTGTGCCGTCGAGAAAACTTCAAAATCAAATGTTAGTGCAGAAGTAAATCCAATATCTCCACCACAAAGACGTAGTATACGATACGGTAATTGTAAATCGTTAAGAATCCCTTTTATATGATCTACCATTCCATCAAGTGCCTTATATGAGTTTTCAGGGGTCTCGATACGTACAATTTCTACTTTATCAAATTGATGCAATCGATTTAATCCACGTACATGTGCACCATAAGAACCTGCCTCACGTCTAAAACATGGAGTATATCCCGTACAGCAAATAGGAAGATCACTTTCCTGTAATAGCTCATCTCTAAACATATTGGTCACAGGAACTTCTGCAGTGGGAATAAGGTATAAATCATCGCCAGTTACATGATACATTTGTCCTTCTTTATCCGGTAATTGCCCTGTACCATATCCCGATGCTTCATTAACAAGATGAGGCACCTGAAACTCTTTATACCCGGCATCGGTATTTTTATCCAAAAAATAACTAATCAAAGCACGTTGTAATCGGGCACCTTTTCCTTTATACACAGGAAAACCAGCCCCCGTTATTTTTACACCCAATTCAAAATCAATAATGTCATATTTTTTGGCAAGCTCCCAATGAGGTAATGCACCTTCTTCTAAAACAGGAATATCACCTTCACGAAAAACTTCTTCATTATCTTCATCACTTTGACCATTAGGAACAGAATCATGAGGAACATTTGGGATTGTATATAACAATTGTATTAATTTCTCCTGGATATCGGTAAGTTCTGTTGATAATTGCTTAGAGCTTTCTTTAAGTTGTGCAGTTTTCTCTTTTAGCAGGTTTGCTTTTTGTTGTTCACCGTTTTTAAACAGTAGTCCTATTTCTTTAGAGAATTTATTAGAATCTGCTAGAGTATTGTCTAATTTGGCCTGTGTGGCACGTCGACTTTCATCCAAGCCAATAATTTCTTCTAAAACAGCAGCCGCGTCAAAATTCCTTTTTGTCAAAGCTTTTATATACGCTTCTTTGTTTGCTATGATGTTTTGTACTACTAACATGATATCTTTTTTGGGCGATTTCCGGGCTATTCGTTATATCTTTTTCTAATCATCCTCAAAACCTATCCAAGGACTTCAATGATCAGGAAAAAGGATGCCACTACTATCCCTATCGCAATGAAGGAGCAAATTTAAAGAAAAGTGAGGGTTTAGGTTATAGTTCTATAAATGAATTTTAAGAAATTTATTTAAACCTATTTGCGAGTATAAAAATTTATGCAACCGGTACTTCTATATTGATAACTGTACCTCTTTGAATTACAGAGTCTATGAACATATTTCCGGATAAGGTACTTAACCGAGTCTTTATATTTTTAAATCCAATTCCATCAACTGCTTTTCCACTTTCGAAACCTACTCCGTCATCTTCAAAAAGCAGTTGTATCGAATCATCATGGTGATTAAGATAGATGTCGATATTTTTGGCTTTAGCATGTTTAAGACAATTAGTTAATAGTTCTTGTATGATTTTAAATAATTCTTCTGTAAGTGTCGGACTAATTTGGTTGATTTGATTTTTTGGATATGGGTGAAATGATATTTGTTGCCCGCTACCATTAATCACATTGTTTATATATTCCTTTATTAAGGAAGTAATTGGATTTTTTTGAAACTTTTTGGGGATAAGGTTGTGAGAAAAATCTCTTACCTGATTGTAAGTTTCATCAACTTGTTTAATAATACTAGCTTCTTGATCATCGGTTTTATCCGAGTTAGAAAGTTGCAGTTTTATACTTGCCAGATTGCCGCCAACACTATCATGTAACTCTCGCGCCAGACGTTGCCTTTCTTTATCTTGCCCTTCCATTGTAGCTTTGATCAGATTTAATTCCTGATCCTTCATCAATCCATATACTTTTTGAGTATTTACCTCTTCTTGTGATTTGTTGAGTGCTATTTGAGTCTTTAATTTCTGAAAATACATAAACAGCAGGCCAACTACTGGTAGGAGTACAGCGAGAAAACCGATTAAAAATGCTTTTTTGATAGTTCGTTGTCTTTCAAGCTCACTTTCTTTTAATAGTCGTTCTTCTTTAAGCGATAAGATCTCTTTTTCCTTTTGCAGCGTTTGATATTTAACCTCTAGTTCTTTTACAATTTTTTTATTTTGTTTTGTAGTGATTCGGTTAGAAATATCTACGTATTGGGTCATTAATGCATATGCATTTTTATAATTTCCGCGAGTAGCATAAAGACTTTTTAGCATCTCGATTAATCTTTTTTGTAACTCTAGCCTGTTCCATTGTACAGCATTTACATACGCAGAGTTTAATATCATCTCTGCAGAATCATAATCTTCTAATTTATAATATACCCGACCTATTTGATATACAGCTTCTATATATAAGTCATAGAAATGGTTTTCTTGAGCTTGCTCTTTTGCAGGCATAAAGTACTCCATTGCTTTGATAGTTCGATCACTAAAAAGCTCGATTCGTCCAAGTTTTAATCGAACTTCTATCGATATTTTATTTGGAGTATCGGGAAGATCATCTAGCACAGAAAAATAATATGACTTTGCCTTTTCACTATTGTTTTTATAAAAATAAATATCTCCTAAAAACTTTCCGGCCAGTATTATGATTTCTTTATTCTTGGATTCAGCAATACAAGATTCAAAAATGGGGAGTGCTAGTTCGTATTTTTTTTGCTCCAGATATACAATACCCAATCCAAGTTGATGTTTGTAATGCATGGTTTGCATTTCAGGAATAGGAGAATTAGTAATACCTTCGATAAAGTGCCTCATCGCGCCATCATAGAGCCCGTTTTTAAGTTTTCCGTGTCCGATAATATGGTTTGCAATAGAAAGATATAGTGGTTTGTTGGTGATATTTTCTTTTAGTGCTGTTGTTTTTAAAAGATCACCATAATACGTTATAGAATCGGTATTACCCGCCTGCAAGTGTATTTGAGCTATTTTTTCGATAAGCTTTAGGCGCGTGGTAACATCAGGGCTGTTTTTAAGCTGGCGATATAACTGTGCATCTACGGTATTTGGTATAATACCAAAAAAAGTATAACCAGTATCTTTCTTGTTTTTTTGACTATGCGCAGAAAAGAAAAACAATAGAAGGATGCTACAAATTCCCTTTATTAGATATGAATGCATTGTAATGATTTTTGTGAGTCCGAAATGAGCTACACAAATTAGAGTGTATAATTTCGGGTTAAAACCGTATTTCCTTGATTTTAAACTATGCAAAACTACATAAGGTTTTGCAATGAAGTGCTATTGGGGCTAAAAAATAACTTAATTTTGGCTTGTTTTATTTAAAAAAAGAACATTTTAGCTCTTTTTTATGTCGTAAATGATAAGACTATTTTATTCTTTTTCTTCATATTTGAGAATCCACGGATTTGTGGTAAAATAATTCCACGAAGCACTGGCCAAATCAACTTTTGGATCGATAAGTGTTTGGTATTTTTTACCATTAATAGATACTTTACTACGTACATAGATCGCAATATCTTTTTCTTTTGCAGCATATTCGGCCTTGAGTTTTTGTGCAAATTGCCACATAGCATCTGGTTTTGATGATACTAATCGCAATTGTTTTTTAGAGAGATAATCGTTTTTATTAATTAATTTTTGTAGCGCTTTAGGATCATTTTTGTCTACAACATAAAAATTAGTAGTGCCGTATCGACCCCTTAACATCATACGCCAACTCATTCTATGACCTTCTTCTGTCCATAATACATCTCCCGGGATAATCCAATGACGAATAGGGAGCAGGATTTGTATAACAAACCAGACGGTTAGTATAGGAAGCAAAAATTTACGGTATGAAGGGATAATTACTTCTCCGGCATTATAAAATTCCTTTTTCCTCATAAATAAATGATGTATCCTTTCTTTAGAAAAGAAAAAGACGGTAAATGCCAATGATAAATACGGAAATATTCCTATTTGAAAAACAATAGAATTAAAAAGATGAAAAAATACACTAAAACAAAAAGCAGCAAGTCGAGTTCTCTTCCATAGTAGTAAAGGGACAATTAATAAATCGAATAAAATACCATAATAGGCAATAAAAACATGTGTCCAATGTTTCTGAAGAATATTTCCTACAATAGGATAATTTGCTTTGCCAGCCATCAAGTTTTTGGCAACAGTAAAATCTAGCCAATCAGGATATAGTTTAGCAACGGATGCATAGGTGTATACAATCCAGAGTTGAATAATAATCACCAATATACACCATCTGGGCATGGCAATTTTTTTAAGTAACGGGTTCTGTTTTACATCGACTGAGAAATAATTTCCTGCAGGTAAAGTGCACATTATTATACAAAGTAGTAGCAGGAGATAGTAGTGATTGTTATAGGATGCTTTTTGCATAAAATAGACTCCTGCCCATAATATGGTATACCCAATCATGCTCCATCTATATTTAAAACCAATCATTACTAAAAGGCCAAAAATCCCCATTATGGCAAAATAATAATACATGCCATTACCGGGTAAGGGTTGTAAAAAATCTAAACCAATAAAATTAAAGGTAAATCTGGGTTCTACTAAGGTACGGGTAACCCAGCCTGTAAAAATAGCGCCAATAGCCTCTGAAGCAATCAAAAACCCAAAAAAAACTCGAAATATAATAAGAGAACTATTATCTACTTGAGTGAATAGCCAACGATTGATCATACTAAAGAATTTATAAAATCACGAGAGAAGTCTTCATCTTGCTGCATAGCATCTTGTAATTGCTCTAGAGAATTAAATTTTTTCTCATCTCGAATACGTTTTATCATTTGGATCTGAATCTTTTTGTCATATAAATTAAAAGAAGTGTCAAAGAAATGAGTTTCTATGGTTTGTTTGGTGCCATTTACTGTAGGGTTTGTACCAATATTCATCATCCCAAAATAGGTTTTGCTATCAATAAATGATTTTACAATATAAACTCCGTTTTTTGGGATTAATTTATAATCTTCTTCGATATGTAAATTAGCAGTCGGATAGTTAAGTTTACGCCCTAATCTTTTTCCTTTTACTACCTTACCGGTTAGCATAAAGCAATATCCCAGATATGCATTTGCTTTGGTAATATTTCCATCGAATAATGCTTTTCTTATTTTGGTAGAACTTACGGCAACATCATCAAGATCTTGCTTAGAAATTTCTTCTACAGTAAAATCATTTTGTACACCATAAGAAGCAAGATCTGTAATGTTAGAATTACGATTGCGTCCAAACCGATGATCATATCCTATAATAACATGTTTTACTTTAAGGCAGTCGATAAGCATCTGTTGTACATACTCTCCTGCGCTTAGACGAGAGAATTCTTTGGTAAATGGATGAATAACCAGATTGTCTAGTCCGGTCTTTTCTAAAATCTGTATACGCTCATCAATAGTATTGATAAGCTTGATATCAGAATCCTGTTGTAACACCATTCTGGGGTGAGGAAAAAATGTAAGAATAACTGACTCCAGATTATTTTTCCTGGCACTTTCTATCAGGCGTTCTATTATTTTTTTGTGGCCAATATGTACGCCATCAAAAGTACCTATAGTAACTACAGACTGAATCTGGCTATCATATGTTTTTGCATTTGTATAACGTTTCATCTGTTCATTTTTGATTTGATTTCAACTGTCAGATAGAATTCGTTAATGAATAATATAGTCTGTCTATTGCTAGGTAGATAAGCATTGGTATGATTGTTATAGCTCATTTTGAGAAGTAAGATTTTAAGCAATTGTAAAAATAAAAAATAGTTCTGAGACATTTCTTTATTTTCCGTTAAAGGTATTCATTGTATTTGATGTTCCTGCTGTGGTAAAAGATTTGATCAAAGCGATTCCTTTTTCTAATCGTTCTGGTATAGCAGATTCTTCTTCAGGACTCCACTCTCCCAAGACATAATCTACTTGCCTGCCTTTGCCAAATTCATTGCCAACTCCAAATCTAAATCTACAATATTTAGAAGTTTGTAATTGTGCTTCGATATCTTTAAGTCCATTATGACCACCGGCACTACCTTTGGATTTGAGTCGGATAGTACCAAAAGAGAGATTGATGTCATCGGTTACAACCAAAAGGTTTTCTAAAGGTATTTTTTCTTTCTCTAGCCAATATCGAACTGCTTTTCCGCTAAGGTTCATATAGGTATTAGGTTTAAGAAGTATAATGGTTCTCCCTTTGTGTTTGTATGTGGTAAGATCACCTAGTTTTTTGGTTTCAAAAACAAGATTTTCTTCTTTGGCCAAAGCATCCAGAATTTTAAAACCGATATTATGACGAGTATTGTGGTATTTTGGACCAATATTACCGAGACCGGCAACAAGAAATTTTTTCATGAGATCTTCTTGAGTTTCATGGGGTTGTTTAGAAAATAATTTTTTAATTATCGAAAACATGTTGTTTTTGTTTGCGTAAGGGATAGGAGCGGCATCCTTTTTTTGTTATCCAGAGGCTAGTCGAAGGATTGCAAAAAAAGATACAGCATATAGCCCGGCCTCCACGCCGAAGTGGGGTACGCCCCAAAAATTTCTATAAAAATAAAAAAAGCATTCTGAATTCAATTCAGAATGCTTTTATATTATATTAAAACTATAAAGATTATGCTTCTGCTGCAGGAGCTTCTGCGCCTTCGGTTGCACCTTCAGCTGCACCTTCGGTTTCTTCTTCTTCATCATCGTCTTCAACCGCTGTACGAGATGTTCTAACCATACAAACAACAGTATTGTCAGGATGTAGGATAGTAAAGTCATCACTTGCTATATCGGTAACAGTTAATTTATTTCCGATTTTTAGATTAGTGATGTCTCCTTCTATAATATCTGGAAGATTAGATGCAAGACCTTTTACTTTAATACGTCTTAAGTTAAAACGTAGCACACCTCCATTACGAACACCACGAGAATTCCCTGTTGTTCTGAAAGGAATCTCCATAGTAATTGGTTTGTCGTCAAAAATTTCTATAAAGTCGATGTGTAAGATTTTATCGGTTACAGGATGAAATTGGATATCCTGTAGGATAGCATTTATTTTTGTACCATTATCCAACGCTATTACCACGGTATGAACGTCTGGAGTATACACTAAGTTTTTGAAAGCAATTTCTGGCGCTGCAAAGTGTACAATAGTGTCTCCACCATAAATAACACAAGGTACCTGTCCAGCATTACGTAAGGCTTTTGTTGCTTTCTTGCCTACGCTTTCTCTTTGAGATGCATTGATTGTTAATGATTTCATTTTAAAAAATTTATTAATTATTATTTACATTATAAAGTTAGAACTGATCGACTGATTGTTATGAACTCGGTTCATTACATCTGCAAATAGATTTGCACAGCTTACAACTCTGATTTTACTGCTTTTTTGTTTTAGAGGAATAGAATCGGTTACAATTAATTCTTCTAGTTTCGAGTTTTCTAATCGCTCATAAGCATTACCCGAAAGGATAGGGTGAGTACAGATCGCTCTAACACTTTTTGCACCTCTCTCTATCATTAGATCTGCCGCTTTGGTTAATGTTCCGGCAGTGTCTACCATGTCATCTACTAATACTACATTTTTTCCGGTAACATTTCCAATGAGTTCCATATGTGAAATTACATTGGCTTTTGCTCTTTGCTTATAACATATTACTACATCACTCATTAATGCTTTAGAATACGCATAAGCTCTTTTTGATCCTCCCATATCTGGAGAAGCAATCGTAAGATTATCCAGATTTAATGACTGCAAGTAAGGTAAGAAGATAGTAGATGCAAAAAGGTGATCTACTGGCTTTTCAAAGAATCCCTGAATTTGATCTGCATGTAGATCCATTGTGATGATTCTTGTAGCTCCTGCTGTTTCCAACATTTTTGCAATTAACTTTGCGGCGATCGGAACTCTTGGTTTGTCTTTTCTATCCTGGCGAGCCCATCCATAATATGGCATTACTGCTGTAATATGTCTTGCAGAGGCTCTTTTGGCAGCATCAAGCATTAATAACATTTCCATAAGATGATCAGAATTTGGATGTGTTGATCCAATAATAAAAACTCTGGATCCTCTTACAGATTCTTCAAAAGAAGGTTGAAACTCACCATCACTATAGGTCGATGTAATAACATTACCTAGTTTAGCACCATAGGCAGTTGCTATTTTTTCTGCAAGTTCGGTACTTTGACTACATGTAAAAAACTTTGCTTCTGTAACTGAGGCTGGCATAGGGTAAAATGTTGTATTGTAATGAGTTAAAACTTTTTTCTAAAAACAAGGTGCAAATTTAAAAATTTATTTTCACTCTGACCTTTATTTTGTTACTTATTTAATGGCTAGAAAAAAATATTTTGCTAATTTTGCCATCCGAATATGCTCGAGTGGCGGAACTGGTAGACGCGCTGGATTCAAAATCCAGTTCTTTCGGGAGTGTGGGTTCGATTCCCACCTCGAGTACTTAGATCAACCCTTTGGTTTTCAAAGGGTTTTTTGTTTTTGAGTGCTTATTGTTTCTTTTTCTTTTAGATTTAAAATAGATGGGGTCAACTTCAATAGGAATATACAAACGGTAATATAGTCTAATCAATATCCACTTAGACAGACGAATACCTTAAATGAATTGAAAATTAATATCATTATTCAATTCAATTTATTATTTTCGACAATCCCTCAACGGTATTAATAAACTAAAATATAGGTGAACCTCAAATTTATAGAACCTGAAAATCAAGTTTTAAAAGAAATCTTATTAGGCTATTATATTACTGAGTTTGAAGAACCACTTAATTACTTAATATTTCCTAATAATAATATTATCATTTCAAGCTCTTTTAATGTAAATATTAATTATTCGGGTAGTTCTATTAGTATTAATCCATCAAAAAAAAATGATATCGTTTCTGATATTATTTGTACTTATGATAAACCATTCAAAATAATTTCAAAAGGGAGGTATAAAGAAATTACGTTTGTCTTTAATCCTCTCGGGTTTAATAGTCTTATTAAAAAACCTCTTTTTGATCTAAAAATTGGCAATAATGAATTCTCTCCATTTATTTTATTTGATGACTATACCAAACTGATTCTTGAAATATCCAATATGGATAACTTAAAAACAATAAAAGAAGAAATTGAAAAATATTGGCTTTCAAAACATATAGGTTTTAAGAATGAAACGCTAAAGAGTATAGTTAATGAAATTATACAAAATCCAAATATTGAGATAAATACCTTATCGAATAAGTATAATATTTCCAGGCAATATCTTAATCGATTATTTAAACTACATTTTTGTAAATCTCCAAGTAAATTTAAAAAAACTCAGCGGTTTCGCAATGCATTAAAAAAACATGCAGAATCTAAATTTCCTAAAAAATCATTAACCAATTTAACATACGAAAGCCTATACTACGACCAGTCTCATCTGATTAAAGATTTTGATTACTTTTCAAAAATGTCTCCATCTACTTTTTTTAAGAAAAATAATGAATTTGAAAAAGGGCTAATTAATTGGGTCTACAGTTAGTTTACATTTTTACAATTTTTACCCGTTGATCTCACTTTTCTTTGCAGTAATATAAAGATGAATGGACTATTAATTATAAATAACATGAATAAAATAGCATTATTGTTACTTTCTATTTTGACTTTATTTTCCTGTCAAAAAAACACTTCTGAAAAGGTTTTGAAAAATGAAAAACAAGAAATTGAAACCTATCTTAAAGAACAAATAAAAACTCATGAAATCCCTGGTTTGGCATTGGCCGTAATAAAAAATGGAAAAGTCATATTTGAAGGTTATTTTGGAAAAGCAGACTTAGAAAATAATCTTTATGTAGATAAGCAGACGATATTTCCTCTGTATTCTATAACTAAACTTATAGTGTCAACAGCTGTGTATCAACTTATAGAGCAAGGAAAGCTCTCTCTAGAAGATACTATATCTCAATATATTGATAATTTACCTAATGAATGGAAGGATATTAAAATAATACACCTATTAACACATTCTTCGGGATTACCTGATTTTACTTTTGAAGATAGAGAACTTACCGACAAAGAATTAAAATCAAAACTATTTAAAGAGAAAATTCACTTTGAAAAAGGAAACCAATATGAATATAATCAAACCAATTACTGGTTTATCGCACAGATTATTGAAAAAATTACAAAACAAACAGTGGCCGAGTTTGTTTTAAAAAATCAATTTTCCGAAAACAAAGGTGAAGTACTGATCTCATCCAATTTTAAAGACTCTATTCCTAATAGAGCAAACAGATATTACTTTGTCAAAGAGTTGAAACAATATCGTAATTCAAATGCCAACTTTCAAAAAAGATCTCATGCTGCAAATGGTTTGAATTCAACATTGAGAGAGTTTATCCAGTGGAATAAACGTCTTGATGAAAATTTGCTATTAAAAAACGAAACAAAATTTAACATGTGGAAACCTTTTGATTATGCAAACGGAACAGATAAATTTCTTTATGGATGGAAAATATATACTTCAAACAGTACTATTTCTTATGGACTTACAGGGGGGTTACAGACTGGTTATAGAAAATTTGTAGCAAATGATTTAACAGTTATCATATTAACAAACGGAAGCAAGTATTTCCCTGTTCATAATAGTATTATTAATAGGATTGCAGGTATAGTTGACGCTACATTATTTGATAAAAAACTAGTAGTTGAACAAATCTTAATATCATCCTTTCTAGATAAGGATTTGGATAAAGCAGTAAAAAAATATTATAAACTAAAAGAAGAAAACCCAAATATATCATTTGAAGAAAACCTTAATACTTTAGGTTATATTTTTCTAAACAACAATATGGTGAAAAAAGCTATTAAGATTTTCGAGATCAATGTAAATGACAATCCCGAATCGGCCAATTGTTATGATAGTTTAGCAGAAGCATATTTAGTAAATAATCAATTTGAACTTTCAAAAAATATATATAAAAAATCATTAAAATTAAATCCTGAAAACAATAATGCTAAAGCAATGATTGAGGCGATTGAAAAGCGAATTAAAGGATGACTTGGAGTTGACACCTTTATTCTGATTTAACACAGTTTATGTTATTGATTCTTTTACACTTTGACTACTTATTCTTATGGACAACTCTCACGCAAATCAAACAAAAACTATTTACAGCTTTCTAAGAATTTGAAGACTATATTTTATTGTCGATAAAATGCCTTTAGAAATCTGTAATTATTATAATTATAGGACGATCTTGTATTTGCAAAAAAATGTCATTTTGGTTATCCAGATAAGATATTGCGCTTCCTCACAAAATAGTATTAGGAATATAAATTCTTGTTAAAATAAGTTTTTTTTCTACTTTTTGTTAAGTATTCATTAAAAACGAACAAGATGTAATTATTTGATCCATAATGTGTTGTAATTATTTAAATCTGCTTGAAAAATGCAATGTGTTCAAATTGTTATTTATACTAGCATTCACAATAAAATTAACATAAAATTAAGAAGATATGTGAGAAAGTCATTATAATTTTACTGGTGAAATAATCTTTGTTAAAGAAACAAAGTGAAATTTCATTACCATTTCTTGTTCTGTTATTAGAAATAAGAGATGTTTAAAAGGAGAGCACAGGTCAAGCAAATTTTGCTAATTGACCAACCCCCGGTGTGATTTTCGAATCTTATCGAATTTTAATAATACCAATACCCCACTAATTACTTTTTAAAACAAATAAAATACAGTTGATTGGAAAATGCTAATTGACCAGCTTGAAGTATGCCCAATCATAAAAACACATATTCACAACCACGACAGGTCTAATTAAGGTCTCAGCTTTTTTAGTCGATCTTAATAAGATTAAAGATTATTATCAACTCTTAACAAACCAACTTAAATAATGACTACACCTAAACCACACTAGATTTTTTAAACAAATAAGAATCAGTTGATTGGAAAATGCTAATTGACCAGCTTAAAGTATGTCCAATTGTAAAACTTACATCTACAACCACACGTCTCATTAAGGTTATTTCTTAATAAGATTAAAGATTATTATCAACTCTTAAAACAAACCAACTTAAATAATGACTACACCTAAACCACACTAGATTTTTTAAACAAATAAGAATCAGTTGATTGGAAAATGCTAATTGACCAGCTTAAAGTATGTCCAATTGTAAAACTTACATCTACAACCACACGTCTCATTAAGGTTATTTCTTAATAAGATTAAAGATTATTATCAACTCTTAAAACAAACCAACTTAAATAATGACTACACCTAAACCACACTAGATTTTTTAAACAAATAAGAATCAGTTGATTGGAAAATGCTAATTGACCAGCTTAAAGTATGTCCAATTGTAAAACTTACATCTACAACCACACGTCTCATTAAGGTTATTTCTTAATAAGATTAAAGATTATTATCAACTCTTAAAACAAACCAACTTAAATAATGACTACACCTAAACCACACTAGATTTTTTAAACAAATAAGAATCAGTTGATTGGAAAATGCTAATTGACCAGCTTAAAGTATGTCCAATTGTAAAACTTACATCTACAACCACACGTCTCATTAAGGTTACTTCTTAATAAGATTAAAGATTATTATCAACTCTTAAAACAAACCAACTTAAATAATGACTACACCTAAACCACACTAGATTTTTTAAGCTAATAAGAATCAGTTGATTGGAAAATGCTAATTGACCAGCTTAAAGTATGCCCAATTGTAAAATATACTCACAACCACACACCTAATAAGGCTATAGCTTTTTTAGTGGATCTTAATAAGATTAAAGATCATTATCAACTCTTAATAAACCGACTTAAATAATGAATACAGCTAAACCTAATGAGACCATATATCCTAGATTGGTATTGGAAAGAAGAAGAAAAAGAAATGAAAAAAACTGGTATATTTTTTATACCTCACCACGTGCCGAAAAAATAGTGTACAACGATCTTTTGGCAAGAGAATATGATGCATTTCTTCCATTAACCAGAACATTGAAAGTATGGAAAAACAGACAGAAGAAACTTATAGAATCTCCACTTTTTCCAGGTTATATTTTCGTAAACACTAAAATGAGTGAGATTTATGATATTTCGAGACTTCCCAAAATAGCTACATATATTAAATGTGGACAAAATCCTTCAGTCATTTCACCAAATGATATAAATACTATCAAAAAAATGCTATTACTTGAAGAAGATGTTTCTGTCGAAACTACTTTTTATGAAGGAGAACAAGTAAAAATTATTCACGGGCCATTAACGGGCCACGAAGGCATTTTGGTAGA
Source organism: Aquimarina megaterium XH134 (assembly GCF_000520975.1). GTDB lineage: Bacteria > Bacteroidota > Bacteroidia > Flavobacteriales > Flavobacteriaceae > Aquimarina > Aquimarina megaterium. Next base: position 26,119 of record NZ_JACB01000029.1, on the reverse strand, counting down.
GCAAAAAGGTAAAACAAGATTTGGGATTCGTCTCAAAGAAATAAACCATACTGTATTTATTAATGTTTGTACCAATATTTTGCAAAAAAATAAATAGTCCCTGTCCGGTGGTTAAAGAAAGGTAACCAAACCCTCTTCCCGTATTTTCAAAATATCCCTTTGGTGTTAATCTGGATTATTATCACTATCCACACCTCATGTCTTTAAAATTGAGGTTATAAAACACGAAAAAAGCAATTTTGTGCTTAGGAAAGGGAACGAACAGATCTTAATAAATTTTTATAAAAAGTATCAGAGATATTTGTCGATTTTGTGTAGTTACTACACTACAAAAACTCAGAAAAATATTAATCATTCAGATACCTTTTCATAGTTACCATACAAGAAAATGATAGATAAAGAAATACTATTAGAATCAACAGAGTGTTATCTAAAATCTCTTATATCTGAATTTACTCAAATATCAATAGGAGATAATTGTGTATCTACTCCATTTCAGGAGTTAGGAATCGATTCATTTCGTATCCTTCAGATTATCAAGAAATTAGAAGAAGAGTTTGGGACTTTGCCAAAGACCTTACTTTTTGAAAATTTCAATATTGGTGATTTAAGCTATTATTTTGTTGATAAATATGAAGGAGTACTAAGAGAGAAATTTAAGAAAGAAAAGGAAGATAGTGATCGAGTCGTATACACTAATGAAGAATCATTAAATTCTATCGAAGAAACCACAAAAATAATTGATAATCAATTTGATCTATCTGCGAGAGAAACTCCTATTCTTATATTAGAAAAAGAAGCTAATAAACATCCAGAATTACTAAAGCTGGTAGAAAAACTATTTAACCAATATAAGAATGAAGGCTCTGCATCAAGAGGCACAAGAAATATAGCTCCTAATCTTTTTATTGGGGCAGAAAAAAAGGGATATTTTAATTATAGTCGTTATAAGGATATCATACTAGTGTATAGTTATACAGGAGCCAAAGATTATCTATCTGTTATTACAGAAGAAATATATCAATACTGTATCAACAATAATTTTGAACTCAATCTTTTCACGGTTGATCAAGTAGAATCGATAGGAGGAGTTTTATTTACAGCCACTCCTTTTGGCGTTTTGTCAAGGGTAAATATAAAAGATTTCACGCTTCAAGGAAGCAAGATGCGTCGTTTACGATATCAGGTATCAAAGTTTGAAAAAGCAGGAAAATGTAGAACCGAGGAATATCAAAATGGTTCTGATAAAAAGGTAGACAAAAATATTACCAGAATTATAGACGAATGGTGTGCACCAAGAACAATGGTTAACCCACTCATTCATATAGTCAAAGAAGAAATTCTATCTGGTAACTTAAGTGCAGAACACAGGCTTTTTCTAACATATCTCGACGATGTCCTGCAGAATGTAATCCTTATCTCAAAATTATCATCAGAAGAGAATGGATATTTAATGGATTTAGAATTCTACCCAAAGGGGATGCCTCTGGGAGGATTAGAATTTGCAATTGTAGAGATTATCAAAATTTTAAAAACCGAAGAACATTCTACTTTAAGTTTAGGAGGTACATATGGTTGTAAACTAAACTCTTCATCAAATGCAGATCCAGAATTAGATAAAACACTGGATTACCTACGTGGGCAAAATATTTTTAACGATGAAGGAAATTTGCAATTCAAAAATAAATTCAGACCAGAACATAATACTGTATTTCTCTCCAGACCCGTAGGAAGCAATCCTGATAATGTAACCGATATTATTATGATGATTGCAGATCCGATGAAAATGCAAACTTCAGACCAAGAAAATCATACATTCACCAAATTATATAAGCAAACTGCTACATTAGAATCAAAAACAGGAAAACAGGATACATTAAATGCAAATGGAGAGTATAATCAAGTAAAAGAAAATCCACAAGAAGAGAAACATGCAGTGGTGATTGAAGGAGAAGAAAGGTCTGTTATGCTATCAAATTATGGTTATAACCCTTTAAATATTCCAGATGATCAGGTTACATTTGATCTAAAAACCGATTCGTGGGCTCAACTAGAGTTACCAGCTATTCAAAATCAGTTAGGCTTTTTATACACACAGATGCAACAACCAGTTGATCTGGCCGAGAGTTTAAGAAGCATATTTCCTTTTTCTTATTTTACGTTAACCACTGCAGGCCGTACTGCAGAACATGCTTTTTGTAAATCATGGCCTAAAAAAGGGAAAGTGCTTCAGAACCTGCTTTTTCCTACCATGATTTTTAATCAGATTGAAAATGGATTTACACCAATAGAGTTACCACATCCAGAGGTATACAAGTTAGATTCTGAAGACCAATATAAAGGAAACTTAAATTGGGAAGCTCTTAAAAAACAAGTAAAAGAAGACACAGAGTCGATAGCTTTTGTTTTTATCGAAATGAATGATAATGCTGCTGGTGGAGCGCCAGTATCCTTACAACATCTCAAACAAGTCAAAGCCTTCCTTTCAGAATATGCTATTCCTCTTGTTTTTGATACTACAAGAATTGTAGAAAATGCGTTATTTATCTTAGAACATGAAAACGAATTTACTGGGAAGAATGTCTGGGATGTAGTACGGGAAATGATCTCTTATGCAGATGCAATAATTGCAAGTTTGGCTAAGAATTTTTGCGTAGATAAAGGAGGATTGATAGGTACCAATGATGTTGAACTTTACAATAAAATTCAAAGCTTTATTCAGGAAGAGAGCATTGGGCTTGATGTAATTGATAAAAAAGTTATTGCGTTATCATTTCATAACAGAAATAAGATTGAGACTCGGGTTCGTAATAGATTGCAATCTGTACAGACAATCTGGAAGGTTTTAAAACAACAAGGAATTCCTGTTGTACAACCCGCATTGGGGCACTGTATATTGATTGATGTTAAACAAATTCCTGAATTTAAATTATTTGAGCACCAAGTGGCGTCATTTGTATCCTGGTTATATTTAAATACAGGGATTCGGGCAGGAGCTCATAATGTAGGAATGCAAAAAGATACAGAAATTAATAATCTGGTACGCTTGGCTATACCTGTAGGTTTAAAACAGGAAAAAATAGAAGAAATTGCTAATAGGTTGATTAAAGCCTTTAAGAAGAAAATTAATATTCCTGAGATCTTACCAAAGGGCAATCAGTCAGAAACATTTGGTAATATACATACCAATTTCAAACTCAAAAAGTATCATAACACTTCTGGAGAAGTAGTTTCAAAAACACTCAATTCTGAAACCTCTTCAATACATAACGACACTAATACCTCTGTTGCAGAAAGTAAAGGAAAATCTACCCAGATTCATTCAGATATTAAGACAAAAGAAACAGCAGAAAATCAGAATATACTTAGTGATAAGCCATATCAAACCGCTGATATTGCTATCGTTGGGATAGCCGGCCGTTATCCTAAGGCCAAAAACATGAATGAATTCTGGAATAACCTAACTCAAGCAAAAGATTGTGTCGAGGATATACCAGATGTTCGTCTTGGGCAACGCCTTCATAATAAGTTTTCAGAAAAATATCGAGGAGGTTTCATCGATGATATTGATAAATTTGATTCACTGTTTTTTAACATATCTCCTAGAGAAGCTGAATATCTGGATCCACAGGAAAGACTTTTTCTTGAAGTGGCTTGGGAAGCTATCGAAGACGCTGGTTATTATCCAGAAACATTAGTAGATGACGATGCTTCCCGAAATATAGGGGTTTATGTAGGAGCTGTATGGACACTTTATCAGGTAATCGGTACAGAAGAAAAGCTGCAAGGAAATTTTGTTAGCCCTAGTTCACATTTATGGGGTATTGCTAATCGGGTATCATACGCTTTTAACCTTTCTGGCCCAAGTTTACCTATAGACACGGCTTGTTCCTCAAGTTTAAGTGCATTATATCTAGCTTGTGAAGCAATCTATAAAGGAGAATGTTCTGGTGCCATTGTAGGAGGAGTTAATCTTGACGTGCATCAAAGCAAAATAGACATTAATAAAAGTGGCGGAGCACTTTCTGCAGATGGCGTATGTCGTACCTTTGGTAAAGGCGCTAACGGCTATGTAGCCGGCGAAGGTGTAGGTGCAGTTTATATTAAACCTCTTGATAAAGCAATAAAGGACGGAGATCATGTGTATGGAGTGATTAAAGGTATTGCCGTCAATCACGGAGGAAAAACAAGTGGATTTATGGTACCTAGCCCTAAATCACAGGCCCAAGTAGTTACTACTGCATTAGAAAATGCTAAAATCGACGCACGAAGCATTGGTTATATCGAAGCGCACGGAACAGGAACCGAACTGGGTGATCCTATCGAGATTTCTGGTTTAACTACAGCCTTTCAGGAATATAATGTTGATAAACAAGAATGTTCTATAGGTTCGGTAAAAACCAATATCGGACACCTTGAAGCCGCAGCTGGTATTGTAGGATTGCACAAGGTACTCTTGCAAATGAAATATAGAAAACTAGTTCCTTCTCTGCATTCTTCTGAGTTAAACCCTTTTATCGATTTTGAAAATTCTCCATTTTATGTCGAGCAAAAGGTTAAAGAATGGAAACCTAAGACAGTAGAAGGTGTTCAGTACCCGCTTCGAGCTGGTATTAGTTCTTTTGGAGCTGGTGGAGCGAATGCACATGTTATCATTGAAGAATATGTAACTCCCATTGAAGAAGAAAAAACATCATCTTCAAAGTTTAAGGAGTATATCTTTCCGCTTTCTGCTAGAAATGAAGATCAACTTCAGAAAACAGCAGCTCGTTTGTGCGCATTCCTTCAGGATGATTTGTCTGGAGAAAAACTACTTACTTGTAAAGATATTGCGCATACTTTACAAATAGGAAGAAAATCTTTTGATCATCGCCTAGTTATAATTGCAAAAACAAAAAAAGAACTGGTTCAAAAACTTACTTTATTTATTGATGGTAAGCAAGATAATACGATGCTTGTCGGAGAGGTAAAAAGCAGCCAAAATATTACACGGTTATTAAATCGTAAAGAAAAAAAAGAATTTATTAAGTTCCTGTCCCAGAGTGGAGACCTAAGTAAGCTAGCACAACTCTGGAGTGTTGGATTTCTTGCAGATTGGCAAGGAATACAAGACCTAGAAGCAGGAGCAAAGATTTCTTTACCAACTTATCCTTTTGCAGATAAAAGACATTGGATTTCTGATACTTCAAAATCATCCAACCTTAGCTTGCATTCAACCACTGCTCTTCATCCGTTAATCGATTCTAATGAGTCAACATTCGAAAGACAGGTTTTCAAAAAAACCTTTCACGATAAGGATTTCTTTATATATGATCACTTGGTATCTGAAATTCCTACTTTACCAGGTGTTGCTTATCTGGATTTTGCACGTAAAGCAGGAGAACTGGCAACCGGAAGAAAGGTTCAAATAATTAAAAATATTCTCTGGTTAAGCCCGCTCACTGTAGTTGATTCGGTACCCAGAGAAGTATGTATAGAATTGAAACCTAACGGAGGATTAGTACATTTTGAAGTATTTAGTGAAGAAGAGAATAATACAAAGCAAATATATTCGCAAGGAAAACTTATATATGCAACTCATGAGGAGTTAACTGCAGAACCCGAATATATTGATTTAGAAGAGATTCGTACAAGATGTGCAAAAGTTACCCATGGTAAGGAAGCGTATCCACTTTTTAAGTCATTAGGACTAGATTTAGGACCTAGTTTTCAAGTGCTTCAGGATATTTTCAAAAACGATGATGAAATATTAGGAGAGCTTCTTATTCCTGAAATCCGAAACAATGATTTTAATGATTACTTGCTCCATCCTTCGCTTGTAGATGGTTCTTTTCAGGCAGGTATGGCGGCACAACTAGGAGCACAAACAGGTGAAATGTTTGTACCGTATTCAATCGGTGAAGTCGAAGTTTTACAACCGCTGAAACCAAAATGTTTTAGTTATGTCAAAAAAGTAGATGATCCAGGATCAAAGGTTTCCAAAGTGAATGTTTTTATTGTGGATGAGGATGGAATGATACTTGTGAAAATCAGAGAATCTATAGGAGTTCCACTGGTTAGTGTTCACGAAAAACCAGATCAAATTAAAGAAGAAGAGGAATATTCAAAATTATATTACTCTCATGAATGGCAGAAATCTCCTTTAGAACAAGAAAAAGTATTAGCTAATGAATCAGGGGCTATTTTACTTTTCAGCCCAGATGAAAAACTTCAAAAAGTTTATAAGGATCGTTATAAAAAGAATGAAGATATTATACTGATCGAACCAGGAGATGAGTATAAGAAATTTGGAAACCATAGATATAAGGTCAATCCGAAAAATCCAGCAGATTTTAAGAAGCTTTTTGAAGCTTTGAATAAAGAGGTCATCAAAAAAATATGCTTTGCCTGGCCGATAGGTGATGAGTTAAAGGACGGTGACGAATATAACGAAGGTTTTATTGAGAAATCTTTTGACTATGGAATTTATTCATTCCTTATTCTCTGTCAATCTTTGATAGAACAAAAACTAGACAATATTCAATTATTATATCTGTATTTAGGGCAAATAGATGCTACTCAACCGCATCATGAAGCGATAAATGGCTTTGCTAAAACCCTTCAGATGGAGCATCCAAAATTGTATTGTAGGATTCTAGAAATCCAGCAATCAAAGAATTCCTATGATAAAATTCTGGATATAGCTTTAACCGAATTACATTCTGATAATTCTAACGAAATGACAATTCGTTATCAGGAAGAAGAACGTTATATCAGAAAAGTAAAAGAGTTTTCTCTACTTCAGGATAAAGATGCTGATACGACTGATAGTTTTGGGCTAAAAGAAAACGGAGTATATATTATTACTGGTGGTGCAGGAGGATTGGGACTTATATTTGCAGAATATTTAGCTGCTCAATGTAAAGCACGGTTAGTACTTACCGGGAGATCGAAACTCTCAGATGAACGTAAAATCAAATTAGATAAATTAAGCGAAGCTGGTGCAGAAGTAATATATATACCAGCAGATGTTTCGATATCTAAAGATGTAGAGAACCTGATTAAGGAGACCAAATCGAAGTTCGGGGAAATTAACGGGATTATTCATAGTGCAGGTGTTTTGAGAGATTCATACATAAGGAATAAAACACGTGAAGAAATGGAAGCGGTTTTTGCTCCCAAAGTTTACGGAACGTTGTATTTGGATAGCGTAACCAAAGATGAAGATCTGGACTTTTTTGTAACGTTTTCATCTCTTGCGGCTGTCGGAGGAAATGCAGGACAGTGTGATTATTCGTTCGCAAATCACTTTATGGATTCCTTTGCAGAGAAACGTAAATTCTTACAGGGAAAAGGAGAAAGATCAGGAGTGACATTAAGCCTTAATTGGTCTTTATGGGCAGATGGTGGAATGAGGTTGGATGAACAAACTGAAATTTTCTTTAAAAAGAATCTCGGGATAAAACCTTTAAGTATCAAAACTGGCCTGGAAGCATTTGAAAAAGGTCTTCATACCCAAAAAGCACAATTTGTTGTATTAGAAGGAGTACAGGAAAAAATAGAAAGAGCCTGGGGTATTAACGAGCAGGAAACTTCGAAAGCTGAGGTAATCGACTCCGAAACTTCAACAGATTCTGAAGTACTGGTGGATCAACAAGCAGATAAAGAATTATTTACAATGGTTCGGAATGCATTATCCGAAATTGTTATGGAGATGTTGAAACTGGACCCTGAAGATATTTCGTATGATAAGATATTATTGGATTTAGGGTTTGATTCTATAGGTTTGACAACGTATTCAAACAGAATCAACGAACTTTATGAATTGGATATAACTCCGGTACTCTTTTTTGAATATCCATCAATTAAAGAAATAGCAACATTCCTCTCCAGAGAACATAAGAATGAAGTACAGAAAACTCATAAAGTTTCAGGAGGTGCTTCTTCCTCTGATGCTAGGAAAGAAGTTAGTCAACCAACAAAAGGAAAAGAGCAACAATCAGATACGGAAAAAGGCATATATGGTATCAATAAAGGGTGGAATGCAAGTGCATTGGATCCACAATCTCCTCAATCTTCGGGAATAGAACTATCCACAGAAAGCCGTTTTATAGATCAACCTATTGCTATAGTAGGTATGAGTGGCGTTATGCCAGGGTCAGAAAATCTGGAAGAATTCTGGGAAAACCTGGAGAATGAAAAGAATTTAATTACTGTGATTCCTGAAGATCGATGGAATTGGGAGGATTACGATGGAGATCCTTTTACAGAGAAAAATAAAACCAATTCTAAATGGGGAGGTTTTATGAGTGATGTAGATAAATTCGATCCTTCATTTTTCGGTATTTCTCCTAGAGAAGCCGAAATGATGGACCCGCAACAGCGAATATTTTTAGAAACTGTCTGGAAAGCTATTGAGGATTCGGGGCATAAAGTTTCTGATCTATCGGGTACCAAAACAGGGCTATTTGTTGGAGTGGCAACAAGGGATTATGCCGATTCACTAGTAGATAATCAAATTCCGCTTGATGGATATACCGCCTCAGGAAATTCACATTCTGTATTGGTCAACCGGGTTTCTTTCCTGTTAAATCTTCGCGGACCAAGTGCTCCACTGGATACAGCGTGTTCCAGTTCTTTGATTGCAGTTCATAGAGCAATAGAATCAATACATACTGGAAGTTGTGATATGGCTATAGTTGGAGGAGTACAGCTAATGCTTACACCTGCAGCTTATATATCATTTGGAATGGCAGGTATGTTAAGTGGCGATGGTAAATGCAAAACCTTTGACAAGAGTGCAAATGGATATGTAAGAGGAGAAGGCTCAGGAGCTATATTTCTTAAACCTCTGGATAAGGCAGAAGCCGATAGAGATCATATTTATGCTGTTATTAAAGCAACTACCGAAAATCACGGAGGAAAGGTTACCATGCTTACAGCACCTAATCCTGTAGCTCAAACTGATTTGCTTGTTGAAGCTTATGAAAAGGCTCATATTGATCCCTCGACGGTGGGATATATCGAATGCCACGGTACAGGTACCAGTTTGGGAGATCCTATTGAAATTCAGGCGTTGAATAAAACATTTTCAGAATTATATAAAAAACATGATAAAGTTCCTGCAAAAACTCCTCACTGTGGTTTGTCTTCTGTAAAAACTAATATTGGTCACCTGGAGACAGCAGCCGGAATAGCAGGAGTACTGAAAGTACTACTATCTCTTAAGCATAAAAAAATACCAGCAACGCTTCATTTTGAAGAACTCAATCCGTATATCAATCTTAAAGATAGCCCACTCTACATTGTAGATAAAACACAAAATTGGGAGGTTATAAAGGATGATCAGGATAACACTCTACCAAGAAGAGCAGGAGTAAGCTCGTTTGGTTTTGGAGGAGCAAATTCACATATCGTTTTAGAAGAATATATTGAGAAAGAAGACCATTCACAAGTTCAATCAGATGAATCACATATCATTGTACTTTCAGCAAAAACTGAAGATCGACTTAAAGCATACGCTCAATTACTATATAACCATATAGAAAAACACGATATTAATATTATTGATCTTGCTTTTACACTTCAGGTAGGAAGAGATGAGATGAATGAACGATTGGCACTGGTAGTACTTTCTATTGAAGAACTGAAAGAGAAACTTTCAGACTACCTAAATCAAAAAGAAAACCTTGAAGATATTTTCTATGATAGAATTAAACAAAATAGTGCAGCTGTAATAGACTCCACAGAAAGTAATGACTTCTCAGAGAACCAGATAAATAAGTACATTAATGATAAGAATTATTCTAAGCTAGCCGAAGCTTGGGTAATGGGTATTGATATAGATTGGGTACAATTTTATGAACAAATAAAGCCAAGACGTATTAGTTTACCAACATACCCTTTTGCTCGTGAGAGATACTGGTTTAATTTGGCAGATAGTGAAAAATTGAAATCTGAAGGGGAATTTGAAAAACTTCATCCGTTGTTACATTATAACTCCTCTACACTAAACCAGCAATGTTATACTTCTATTTTTAGTGGTAAAGAATTTTTTGTAAAAGATTGTAAGATACAACAGCAAAACGTAATGCCTTTTACTGCTTGTTTAGAAATGGCATATGTAGCAGTAAAAAATGCAATGCCGGATCTTAATGAATCTATATCTCTAGAATTACGAAATACTTCTTGGGCACACCTGCTTACTCTTAAAGAAAACAAAGAAGTCAATATATCCCTTTTTGAAAATGATTATAAAGGAGTTGACTATGAAATTTATAGTACAGAAGGAGAAAAAGAAATAATTCATTGCCAGGGAGAAGTTGTCATGGGAGCAAATCAAACTTCAACAAAGATTGATATCGTACAACTTAAAACTTATTTTGCAGCAGAACTATTGGATGCAGAAAAACTTTATCACATTTTAAAGCAAATGGATATGAGTTATGGCTCTTCTTTTAAAGGAATAAAAAACTTTTATAAAGGAGAAGATCAGATCCTTGCTCTATTAAGTTTACCAGAAACTATAGTAGACGATTATGAAAACTACACTCTTCATCCGAGTCTGCTAGAGAGTTCGTTACAATTGGGAATCGGTTTATTAACCGATCTGAATCCTAAATTAAATCAACCCATATTACCTGTTGACATAGGATCTATGAAGTTGTTTTCTCCTTACCAAAAAGAATTATATGCCTGGGTACGATACTCAAAGGGAAGTAAACCAGAAGATGATATAGTGAATATAGATATTGACCTCACCAATGTATCAGGAGAGATATGTATTAAAATGAAGTCTTTGTCATTCGATAACTCTTTACATAAGCAGTCTATTAAAAATTCACATAAGGATTTTGAAATGTTAATAAACGCCATACAGAATTATGATTCAAACCAAACAGAATATACTGATACAGAAGATCACACTGTAAGTTTTGATAAATTATTAAAGGATGTATACTAAAGTAAAGATAAGGTCATGATAGCAATCGACGATATATTGGAAAAAATTGTTTCAAAGGAAATAGAGAAGAAAGAAGCTTTAAGATTTTTTGAAGAATTACCCGAAAAAGAGAAAAGTTATTTGGTTTCTAAACTAAAAACGCATTTGTCAAATAATGCTAACTCGGTTGAGAATAACTTTTCTGAAAAAAAAGATAATACACTTAAAGCAGTGACCGAGCTTCAGTTAAATGAAGAACATAAAGGATTCATTGATCAAATGGCTCAGAAACTGGAAAAAATTGCATCAAAATCCAAAGAAAATGCATCCGAGTGTCAGACATATTTTGTAGACCAAAGAAGAACCGGAGGATTGAAAAAAGCGTTAAAACGCTTACAATTTCATCTAACATATAGCAAGGGTGATGGAGCATACCTTTATGATATTGATGGCAATAAATATATTGATATCGCTAGTGATAATGGAGTTAACTTATTTGGTCATCAACCAGACTTTATAAAAGAAGCTATCTCAAAACGGTTGGATAAGGGATATCCTTTGGTAGGGTATACAGAAGAGCTCTCTCAGGCAACCAAACTTTTTAGTGAACTTACAGGCCACGAAAGGGTGCTCTTTACACAATCTGGTACAGAAGCAGTTATGTGGGCAGTAAGGATTGCTCGTGCAGCTACTCAAAAGAAAAAAATAGTAATTTTTGAAGGAGCCTATCATGGGTTATCTGATACAGTACTTGCAGCCAAAGATCAGTTTGGCAATAGTATAGCAATGGGACTGGGAATGGTTCAGGAATTTGCCGATGAGCTTATTGTTCTGGATTATGGAAACATGGACGATCTGGATATTATAGAAGATAGAGCACACGAAATTGCCGGGATTCTGGTAGAACCCGTACAATCGAGAAATCCAAGTAATCAGCCTGTCGAATTCCTAAAGGAGGTACGCAAGTTAACTCTTGAAAAAAATATTCTATTAATAATGGACGAAATGATCACAGGATTTAGGGCTTCTAGTAGCGGAGTACAGGGGCTTTGGAAGATTAAAGGAGACCTTGCTACCTATGGAAAAGTTCCGGCAGGAGGAATGCCTTCTGGAATGATCGCAGGATTTACCAAATACATGAATTATGTAGACGGGGGATCATTTGACTATGATGATGATTCGATGCCCAGTGTTAAAAAAGCACTTATGGCTGGCACGCATACAAGAAACCCAATTAAACTAGCTGCAACACTAGCAATACTCATCGAATTTAAAAAAAGGTGTTCAACTTCAGGAAACAAAACTGGTGAGTCGAATTCTGACTTCTTACAGGAATTGAATGAAAAGACCAGACTCATGTGCGAAGAATTGAATTCTTTTTTTAAGATTAAAAATGTGCCATTAATAATCGAGTATTTCAGCTCATTATTCAGATTTAAATTTCTTGATGATCCCAATGGAGTAGTAAAAGAGTTAGTTTTTGTTTTGATGAGAATAAATGGTGTTGAAACCAGCCCTTCAGGCAACTGTTTTTTAACATTAGCGCACTCTGATAAGGATATTAAATCTATTATAAGAATTGTAAAAAAAAGTATTGATACGCTATTGAAACAAAACTTCTTTTATATATCTGATAATATTGAAGAAGATGAAATAGTAGAAGATATTCTACCAGTAGCAGCTGCCATTCAGGACAGAATAAACGATCCCGAACAAGGGGTCAAAAAAAATGATCAAATGGAAAAATTAAGAAAATTAATTATATCCGATTTGAATAATTTTCAAGAAAAAGGAGTAACAATATGACAGTAGCAATAACTCAAAATGTTTTACAAGAGATCATAACGATCTTTGAAACCACATTACGACTCCCTGCAGGGAAATTAGATCCTAATGCTAATTTCGAGGATTTTGGTATTGACTCCATTATCTCTATGGAATTGATCAATAAAATATCCCGTAAGTTTAACATTACACTATCCCCTTCAAAATTCGTAAATGTAAACACAACTCAAGAACTTGCTGATTTACTGGAAGAGGAAATAATCAGTGTCAAAACGGATGATATAGACAATGTGCCTGAGACAAATAATTCACCAGAAATACAGATAAAATCAGCAGTCAAAAGTCCGACAACCGAAAAAAACATCAACTCAAATTCTACAAGAGATCGAACATCTAGCGGTAGAAGATCTGTTAAAGAATCTTATCATAAATTACTACATTTTATAGATCAAAAATATAAGATAGATCTGTCACACCTTTCTTTTAGATCGATTGATGAAATAGTAGATGTTTTGTTATCTCATCATAGTGATGATTTGATGCAGTATTACAACAATTTTGATCAAAGTAATGAGAATGATTTCAATGGAAAGGAAAAACAGATGCCCATTGCAAATGTGCCAGCTAAACCATCATCCCAAAACTGCGATATAGCTATTGTTGGTCTTAGTTGCAATTTTCCGGATGCACCTAATATTCAGACATTTTGGGAAAACCTGGTTGATGGTAAAAATAGCATCAATGAAATTTCGAAATCAAGATGGAATTGGGAAGATTATTATGAAGAATCGGTCTCCCCAGGCAAGACAATCTCTAAATGGGGGGCAATGATCAATGACATTGATTGTTTTGATCCGAAATTTTTTGACCTTGATCCAGAAGAAGCAATACTGATGGATCCTCAGGAGAGATTGCTGATACAAGAGGTCTATAAAGCATTTCAAGATGCAGGTGTAGCACCTAAAAAATTAGCCGGGTCCGATACAGCTATATATGTTGCTTATGAATATTCAGAATATGAAAATTATCTAAGAAAGAACATAAATAAAATACCAGTAGGTAAATATGGGCCTGTTTTCAGCTCTTCAAGCCCTACATATTATCTGGCAAACAGACTTTCGTTTTTGTTTGATTTTTATGGACCTAGTGAATCTATAAATGTTAACTGTGCAGGATCTGCAGTAGCAATTAATAGAGCCTATTACTCATTACTAAATAATGAATGCAGTACCGCAGTTGTAGGAGGTGTGTCTTTAAATTTATTTGAAGATGATTATATCTCATTATCACAATATGGTATGTTATCACCTACAGGAACATGTGGAGTTTTTGATGATGAAGCTAATGGTTTTACTCGAGGAGAAGGAGTAGCAGCCGTTGTTCTAAAAAGATTGGATGACGCCAAAAAAGATAATAACAGAATTTATGGTGTTATCAAAACCAGTCATCAGAATAATAGAGGTAATGCCAGATTTTTGTCAGAAGTAAAACATGAAGCGATTACCAATGTTATTACTAATTGCTATCAAAAGGCTTCAATAACCCCAGAATCAATAAACTACATCGAAGTTGATGGGTACGCGACAAAATGGGGAGATTCTTTTGAATATGAGGGAATTAAAAATGTATTTAGAGAACATAAGTCAAAAGAAAAAGAATGCGCTTTAGGTAGTGTAAAAGGAAATATAGGAAATCTGGAGGCCGTTAGTGGATTGGCTAGTTTTATTAAACTGGCACTTTCACTATATCACAAAAAGTTTCCGATGACCATATCAGGAAAAAAGATAAATACCTTTATAGATATTGATAATACCTCTCATCCTTTATACATAGCTAATAAAGAGTTACCTTTTGATATATTACGCGAGCATAATGATACTCCAATTAGGGCGGGGCTTAATTCTTTTGCAGATAGTGGAGTTAATTTGCATATTGTTTTAGAGGAATATCCCATTAAAGCACCAATATCCAAAATAGAAACTACAACGTCATCTCAGTTATTTGTTCTTTCTGCAAAAGATGGTGAACGTTTGGATCAATACATTGATAACTATATTGATTATTTATCTAATACTAAGACTGATTCATCTTTAGAAGATTTGATCTATACTCTACAGGTAGGTCGTGATGCCATGGATGAAAGATTGTCTATAGTTGTTTCCTCCCACACAGATTTGCTTGAAAAGTTGATCATGATCAAAAATTCGGGTAAGGAAACATCATTGGAAAAGGAAGGAATCTTTTACGGAAATATCAATCGTAATAAAGAAAACGGAATTATCAAAATCTTAACAAAAGATATGATAAGTACTATGGTTGAGCAAAGTCTAAAGGCTGTAAAGTGGGAGCAGCTTGCACAACTTTGGACCAGCGGTCTTCATATAGATTGGACCATGGTCTGGACAAACAAAAAAGTACACCCAGTATCTTTACCAGATTATCCTTTTGCCAAAGAAAGATATTGGGTTGACATAGATGATATAGAAAAATTAGATTCTAAAGAAAAACCGCCAGTATCAAAAAGTATAAAGAATAATGATATTCAGGTAATTAACGAAAATCCTGTACAGGCAGAGTGGTTCTTTTTCAGGTCTGATAACGGTGTGGAAATTAACCTTATGAAACCCACTGAAAAAATAAAGCTTTTCCTGAAACAGGAAATAGCCTTGCAAATAAAAAAACCAATTGAAAAAATATCTGAAGATAGTAACTTCCTAGACTTAGGAATGAACTCTATTGGGCTGATAACCATGATCGCTCAGGTCAACGATTTATTAGAAATTAATATTTCACCAGCTATTCTATTTAATAATTCAGAAATTAAAACTCTTACTCAGTATGTAGTAGAGAACCATTTGGAAAAAGTTGAAAAGATACAAGTTACAAATGATAAGGAGCATAAAAGTAAAAGTATAAGTGAAAAAGAATCAAAATCAAACGAATCAACACCTGGACTTATGCGTAAAACATTAGTGCCTATGCAAGTAAAAGGTAAGAAACGACCTGTTTTTGCAGTTCCGGGTGCAGATGGAAATATAATAACCTTGCAACACCTTATTTCAGCATTAGGAATAAAACAACCATTCTATGGTTTAGAACCGGTAGGGATTACAAAAGAAAATACTACTCTTGATAGTGTAGAAGCTATAGCTAAAGCCAATATAGAAGCAATTAAAGAAGTACAGTCTACCGGGCCATACCGTCTACTGGGGTTTTCTAATGGCGGTACAATTGCCTACGAAATGGCTAGGATTTTATTGGATCAAAAAGAAACGATAGAAGCTTTAATACTTGTGGATTGTATGTCTCCTACAATAGCAGGTGGTCATATGATTGATGATTTAGTAGAAGGGATTAAATCTATTTTCATTAACGCATCTGGTCAGAACGTGATCTTGGATGCAGAGCAATTAAAGCAGGTTCCTGAAAACGAAATTGTTGATTATATATATGACAACGTTAAGAATCTAGGATTTAATTTTCCGAAAGAACAATTGGCGACAAGTATCTACACCACAATTGCGAATGATAAATATTGTCGCGCTTATACGCCTATAAAATTACCAGAAGAAATAGAAATATTGCTTTTTAAAGCCACAGATGGTTATATGGATGCATATAAAAATGCTCCCGAAGATTATGGTTGGAATGCATTATTACATAAGCCGATCCTTATCGATCCTATTGAAGCTAATCACTTTTCAATTATTGATAAGAATAATAGCAAAAAGATTGCTAAAAAAATAAATGCTTTTTTCAATAAGACTACATCAAAAAAATCTACCGTAAAGCAAAAAGTACTTCAAAAACACTAACAGATTAAAAACAGATAGTGTACGATTAACCAACTATACCAGTAGAAATTAAGCTCTATTGGATTACTGTTTAAACATGTAATAAACCTTATTATGAGCAAGAACCCAAAATCCAAAACAAATTTTTTCGAAAATGTTACGCAAATGGTTCGGAAAAAAAGACTGATTATCTGGTTAGCTTTTGTAGCTATTACAATATTTACATTTTTGGGCATACCAAAGACCAAATTTGACATGACTATTGAAGGATGGTTTCCAGAAAATGATGAGGTTTTAGTAGCCATGGATAAGTTTAAAGCAGAATTTGGAAGCAATGAAGGCGTATATATAGCTTATAAGCCTTTAGATGGAGATGTGTTTTCTACTAAATCTTTAGAGGTAGTAAAGAAAATTCGTGAGGATATTCTCCATACGAAATATAATAAAGATTCAACAGCACTAAAACATATTGTTAAAGTTAATACACTCGTTAATGCTTCTCTTTTAACGGCAGAAGGTGATGTATTGGTTTCCCGAAAATTGGTGGGGGATAATGTTCCGACCAAACAGGAAGATATCGAAGAGATTCGTAAGCTAGCGCAATCTCAAAAGTCTTTTCCATTACTTTTCTTTTCAAAAGATATGAAGTATGGAGGAATACTAATCGAAACCGATTTTGGGACTGAGTTACTAGAAGAGGAACTACCTATTGTTACAGATGAAGAACTTGTTGAAGATGCTCTGGAAATGGATGAAATGGTCATTGCCGATATGAGTGAAATCAAAAAAAACGAAGAAAGAATCCGTTTCAAACGTGCAGACTTAAGTGAACTGGTTCCTTTAATGGAGGAAATCAATACTATTTTAGATAAACCGGAGTATAAAAGTCACCTAGAATATTATGCAGTAGGAAACGCTCCTCTGGCCTATGAGCAGCAAGCTATAGCCATTAAAGAAGCAGGCCCGATTTATTTAGGACTTTTGTTGATAATATCTATCCTGTTATGGTTTTTTATTCGTTCATTTAGTGCGGTGGCCTGGTCGCTTTTAATAGTTATAATAAGTGCTGCCTGGACTGTTGGTTTGGCAGGTTGGTTAGAAGTAGAAGTAACAGTTTTTCTAATGCTAACAATTATGCTGATCCTAACCGTTGGGGTCTGTGATGCTGCACATATATTTTCGGGTTATGTATATTTCAGAAATCAGGGAAATGATCGAAAAATAGCAATACAAAAAGTTTTTGCATCAACTAACAAAGCAATTGTATTGACGGCATTTACTAATATAATAGGTATGCTGGCCTGTTTTCTGATTCCGATTCCCCGTATTCAGGTTTTCGGTATTATGTCTGCAGCGGGCGTAGCATTTGCCTGTATTCTTACCATCTTCTTTTTGCCTTTATTATTAGATGTATGGGCACCTGGAAGGGAGAATACGCAACGAAAAAAGAAATTTAGGTTATCGACAGGTAAGTATCTCCCTAATTTTTCCATGTTTTTACAAAAAAAATTAAATAGCGTACCGTCGATAGTGCAAAAGAATCCCATTGGTATTATTGTGTTATTTCTACTAGTGTTAGGAATAAATATTTATGGTGTAACTGTACTTAAAATAGATACTAATATCGCTAATCAATTTGTCGAAGGTAGCCCTTATAGGGAATCTGCAGATATTATCGATGAGAAAATGATGGGAAGCCTAAATATGGAAATTTATTTGGACTTATCTAAAGCAAACGCATTTGAAAATCCTTTTGTCCTGAATACAATCGATAAACTGCAACGCAAGTTAGAAACCAAATATAATGATGTAGTTGTTAGGACATCATCTTTGGTAGAAGTTGTAAAAAAGGCTAATAAAACATTGAATGAAGAAAAAGAGGAGATGTATACCATTCCTGACAATCAAAACGCTTTATCCCAAACCCTTTTTCTTTTTAACCTGGCAAACCCAGAAGATCGTAGAAAACAAGTTTCTGATAATTATAGTAAATCTCATATTTCTGTGCAATTATACAATGTTGGTTCTCTTAAATATCTAAAAGTATACGAAGGCATGCAAAAGGATATTGATGAAGCAGTAACCATGCTCAAACAACAATATCCCGATACAAAAGTATCCATAACAGGTGCACTTCCTATGAATATGAGATTTGTACAGGTTATTGCCAGTAATGGATTGCAGGACATTATTATGGTTTTGATTGCGGTAACCATAGTCTTGATTTTCGTTTTTGGATCTATACAGGGAGGTTTGATAGCGATTATCCCAAACCTTATTCCATCCATGTTAACTTTAGGATTGTTGGGGTTAACAGGACGTTCTGTAGATATAGATATCCTGTTATTACTTCCGGTGGTAGTTGGTATTTCTGTAGACGATACCGTACATTTTATCAGTCATTATCGTGATAAGCTAATGATAGATGGAGATATTAAAAAGGCTTTGTATCATACGATAAAAGAAGTTGGTCAAGCAGTTACTTTTACAAGTTTAATTTTGGGATTAGGCTTTGGGATACTATCCTTTTCGGCGATGGAGGGAACTGCAAATGTTGGAAAATTTGGTTCAATCGCGATTTTTTCAGCTTTGATGTGTGATCTTTTCTTATTACCTGCTTTGATCTTGGTTTTTAAACCAAAATTTCAAAAGAAAGGAAAGCCAAAATTTCAAAGAAAAATGGTCGTGCAAAAATAATTCTAAGCAAAGTCATAAAAGGTAAAATATCCTCTTCCAATACTTTCGGCAATTACATCGATTTTCCTTTTTCTTATGGTTGTGGTTTAATTATCAGGAATAAAGGTTGTTTGACCATATAAATTAGTATTAAAATTTTTTTCAACCTAAATAAATAAATAATGAAAAAAAAACAGATTGTTTTATTGGTTGTTATGGCCGTTTTGATATCGTCATTTTCAAAAAAGATATTGCCAACTCGGTCAGCAAAAGATATCATGACAAAGGTGCAAAAGGTAGCTAAAGAATCCTTTAATACATCAGTTCAGAGAATAAAATTGGCTACCTGTAAATACACTGTATCTAATAAAAGGATTGTGTGCACTGAAGAAGCAAGAAATAAATTGCTGGAAAGTGTTGCAAAAAATTATGGAGAAAACCATCGGGATAGCCGATCAGTTTCTATTATAATTGAACCTAAAAAAGAACAAGGAGTAGGTATGTTAACTTATGAATATGGTGAGCTTGGTAAGGATAATGATAGCTGGATCTACTTGCCAGAATTGAGTAAAGTTAAACGTCTGGCATCAAGTAGTGATAGTAATGATAGTAGCGGAAGTTTTTTCGGATCAGAATTCTCACTTGAAGATATGGAAGACCTGAAAATTGATGAATATAACTACAAGATTTTAAAGGAAGAAAACTATAAAGGGCGCGAAGTATGGGTTATTGAGTATACTCCCACAACAGAAAGGGCAAAAAAATCAAAGTATAGTAAAACAATATCATGGATAGATAAAGAAAGATATATTAGTTTAAAAAAGAACTTATACGTTCGGGGAGATCATTACAAACAATTGACGATGTCAAAGATTGAAAAAATAGATGACGTATGGATCGCAAGGCGATTAACGATGAATAATCTTAGCACTCGTACAATAAGTATCATGAATATGATTTCGGTAGCCTTTGATCAAGAAATTTTGGACGATTTTTTAACTACAAGGACTTTGGAGGATTTTACGTTTAGAGAACGTAACTTAATCAAACTTCGTAATAATTTGAAATAGGATATAATTATTCGATACACAAAAAAGCTTCACAAAAGAAACGATCGTAAACTTTAGAATGTAGGATGAGATCGCCAAACCATTTGGTGTAAAAGTTTGATAATCATAAGTGAAATGGGTATCAATAATAGATAATTATCATTGTGCAGAATCATGATTTATCAACATTTTATAGTTATCAATTCACTACAAACTCACAGAAACTTTATAAGGAATAGTACATATGAAATATTCAAACAATGAGGAGCATTTTGATGCTATTGTCGTAGGTTCAGGAACTTGCGGTGCTACAATTGCAAAAGAGTTAAGCAAACAAAATAAAAAAGTCTTAATCTTGGAACGAGGAGGCAATGCACCTCTTAAAGAATCCATTATGGGATATGCTAAAATTTCTAACGAAGTACGTGTTGCAGATAAACTGAAAGATTTAAGAGCTTTTACTACCGGAGGCACAACCGCTATGTATCTTGCTGTGGCAGACCTGCCACCCATAGAAACTTTCAAGAATTTAGGAATTGATCTTACAGAAGATCTTGAACAAGTGCGTAAAGAATTACCAGTCGCCGAAATTTCGGATGGATTTATTGGTAGTCAGGCAAAAAGATTGGGCGAGAGTGCCATAGAATTAGGTTACAACTGGAAAAAGAAATTGATGTTGATAGATCAGTCAAAATTCAATCATAAAAATTATTATGAAGTAAAATGGAAAGCCAGAACCTATGTAGAAGATGCGCTTAGAAATGGAGCAGTTTTGGTTAACCAGGCCACTGTTTCTAAGGCAATTCTTGATCATAAAAAGGCTATTGGTGTTGAGTATCAAATTGGCCGAAAAAAGAAGGTGTTTAAAGCATATGGAGAAAAAATAATTCTCGCTGCAGGTTCACTGGCTTCTCCTATTATTCTTAAAAATAGTGGAGTCAAAAATGTAGTAAATCAAGGTTTTTATATCAACCCAAGTATTGGTCTTATAGGTAAGGTTCCGGACCTTTCATCTGCAGAAAACTTTTGCGGTTGTATGGGAGCAAAGCTAGATAATGATATCGAATTGATGGATGCTAATTTTCATCGCTTCCTATTCAATGTAGGGATGCTCGTCTCTGGTAAACCTTTACGCATAGCCTCATATCCAAAACATATTGGGATAACGGTTAAGGTCAAAGAACCCGTTGGAGGTAGACTTACTGAAAGTGGAAAGTATCATAAGGAGCTGACAAGTAATGATCACCAGAAATTAGAGAAAGGAATGGAAGCGGCTAATGAAATATTAAAAAATGCAGGAGCCAGAAAAATCTTTAAAACCGACCTTATATCAGGAGGAGCTCTGGGAACCATAAAAATAAAAGAGCATATCGATGAGAAACTTCAGACAGAGTATAGCAATTTGTACGTCTGTGATGGCTCTGTGCTACCCGAAAACGAAAGAATAACGCCAACTCTTACACTTGTTTGCCTGGCCAAATATCTAGCCAGAAACTTGATAGCTTCTTAAAAAAATAAATAACCAACCAAACAATCTCAAAACTAGCAAAAGCTAACGGTTTTGAATTATAACACAAAAACAATAAATAATATGGAACATTCTGAGAAAAATAAGACCAATGGTTTTTTATTGATCTTAACACTTTTAAGTATTGCGGTAGGAGCTGCTGCTCCTTTTGTATGGAATAGATTTATAGATGGACAATTAGGGGTTATAACCTTAGTTCTGGTTGAAGTACTATTACTAATATTTACTTTGACCTTAGTACATTCCTTATGGAAAAATTCAGGCTCTGGCCAATGGAAAATGAAATCAGATAAGAAAGGAATGGTGGTATATACCTTAAAAGTTCCGGGAGAAACTTGGTTAAAAATTAAAATAGTAGGAAGACTTAGAGCCAGATTAGCTAGCATTTTAACGCTTATGCGAAACCCTGATGCTGCAAAAGATGTTGGTATGTTTGATTCATACTATATAAACGGATCAGACCCAAAGTTGGACGGAGCAGATCCAAGACTAGTGTATTATACCTTTAAACAGAAGCTTTTTCCTCCTTTCAAGCATAGAGAATTTGTGGTTAAATCAGAATTTTCACAAGACCCTGTTAGTAAAGAAATGAAGTTTAATTTTGTAGCTGCTCCAGATAAATTACCTATTAATAAACGGTATCATCGAGTTACAAAAATGCATAATAGATGGCGGTACACTCCTTTAAAGAATGGAGAAGTAGAATATGAATTTGTATACGATGCAGTTGATCCAGGAGGATACTTTCCTTATGCACTGGCAAACTGGTTAATCCCTAGTATGCTGCCTTATGCGTTTGCAAAAATGCCCAAAATATTAGATAAAGAAAAATACCGTAATGCTGAAGTAGATTATGTTCGGGAAGTTGACCAACCTGAAGAAATGATGATATAAAAATCGGGCATAACCTCTTTACTTAGTTTCTTGCTATAGTAGATCATACATTAGAGAAAATTTCTAAAAGAGGTACATTATATCTACACCCACCCATTTAGATTTCAAATTATATTCAATTAACCAAGGCTGTAAAAAATTTGGCATAGGAGTTTATTTCCCAATTTTTAATGATTATAAATGCAATGAATAAAGTGTCTGAAAATCGAACATATAGTTTAAACATACCACAAATGTTATGGGATGGACTGTCTGAAAACTGGTTAATGAAAGAACTAGGTGATATACATTGGAAAATGATATCAGAAGGACTGGAAACAGAATCAGACAAGTTGATTGATAGTAATGGAAATAGGCTATATGCTAGCTTTGTTCGAATAAAATGGGAATCTAATAATTGCCTGAGTGAATTCAGTGAAAACGAAGAAATAGAGATTAAAAGCCATCTATCGAAGTATGGTAAAAAGATGTTTTTTAGTAATGGTCAGGTAAGCGGACATAATAAAGATATAAAAACAGAATTGATGTCCGTTTTTTCTTCTCGAAATTCGGGAAATAACGAGAAACTCGTAAAAGGAACACCTTTAAACGTAGAGCATAAAAATATTCCGGTTCACAATAAACTTCCTGAAGTCGCAAAAAACTTTTTTAAAGCAAAATCCTGTTTTTTTCAATCCGAAAAAAATGAAGAAGATAACGATATACAAGAAATAATTCTTAATGATAGCTCTTTTAATATCTCTACCGATATAGAGCCTTTGTTTCAAAAAAAATATCAAATTGATTCTTATGATGATATCAATGGTGTTGGGCTTTTATATTTTGCTTCATATCCCAAAATAAGTGATAAATGCGAATTGAGTTTTTTTCAGAAAAAATACATTGGAGAGATTGATAATTATAATTGGGCCAAAAATAGCTCTACCATTGCTAGAGATATACACTATTATGGAAATGCTAATGCCAATGAAGAATTAGTATATAATCTAGAACATTTTTCTTTCCTGGATGAGAACACAATCAAGCTAAGCTCTTCTTTAGTAAGGGAAAAGGATGGGGTGTTGATAGCAAAGATATTTACAATTAAAAAATTATCAGAACCATTAAACATTGCAAGTATTTGGATTAGAGGAGAAAAGGAAGATGAGAAAGAGTCTTTTTCAATACCACATACACCAAATCTGGAAACTGCTAAATTTTCAGATAATCCTTCAATGTTTAATCAAAATTTTAAAAAGAATAGCGATCTAAGTGAAGAACAATTATGCGAAACTATGGTCAGCTTTTTTTCTGAAATTTTAGAAAACAAAGAGATTACTATCCATACAGACTTAAGAAGGTTTGGTGTTGAATCTATTGTATATACCGAACTTTCAGAACATCTCAATATAGAGTATGGCTTGCAAAGTAATCCAAGTACATTTTATGGATTATTTACAGTGAAAGAAATTGCATCTTTTCTGCTTTCAGACCATAGTGTTATATCTGATTTAAAAGAAGATAACGAAGTTGTAAGCACTAAGAAAAATCATATAAATTCTGATGACATTGCCATTGTAGGGCTTTCATTAAAGGTACCTGGAGCGAATAATAAGGAAGAATTTTGGGAGAATTTGGTGAATGGAAATTCTTGCATCACTACTACACCAAAAGAGAGATGGGATTGGCCAGAAAATATCGATATAGATGGTATTCATAAAGGGATCAACTATGGAGGATATATAAAAGATGTGGATAAATTTGATGCATCTTTTTTCGAAATATCCCCAAGAGAAGCAAAATTAATAGACCCGCAACAAAGAATTCTTCTGGAATTAACCTGGGAACTAATTGAAAACTCTGGATACAAACCTTCACTATTAAAAAATAGTAAAACAGGTGTATTTATAGGTGCTAGTGGGAGTGATTATGAAACTTTATTACATAAAAACCCTGAAATTAAAGAGTTTTCGGCTACGGGAACGGCGATGGCAATGCTTTCAAACAGGATTTCATATTTTTATGACCTTGATGGCCCAAGCTTAACCATTGATACCGCTTGTTCCTCATCTTTGGTTGCCATAAATAATGCAGTTGCAGCCATCCAACAGAACCAATGCGAACAAGCCATAGTTGGAGGCATACATCTTATGTGTGAACCAACAAAGAGTATTGCTTACAAAGAATCCAATATGCTAAGTGTTGATGGCAAATGCTACACTTTTGATGACAGGGCTAATGGATATGTACGTGGTGAAGGAGCAGTGCTACTTCTTTTAAAACCAATGCCAAAAGCAATAGCCGATAGTGATAATGTGCTAGCTATAATTAAAAGTACAGCAGTAAATCATGGAGGCTACTCCGGAGGGGTAACTGTACCTAATCCAAACAAACAAAAACAGCTCATTGAAGAAGCATATACAAAGGCTAATATTGATATACAAAATGTATCATATATAGAAACACATGGCACAGGAACCAGTTTAGGAGACCCTATAGAAATTTTAGGTTTGACCAAAGCTTTTCAATCATTACAAGGTCAAAAAAATAAAAAATACACGCCTTGGTGTGGAATAGGTTCAGTAAAAACCAATATTGGTCATTTGGAAGCAGCATCTGGAATTGCCGGACTACTCAAAGTAATTATGGCTATGAAGCATAATTATTTACCTCCTACTCAAAATTTCAAAAACATAAACAGCAAAATTGAAATAGAAAATAAACCTTTTCATATTCTGGAAAATGGAACGGAATGGTTAACAGGCAAGGATCAAAAGAGAATTATTGCGGGAGTAAGTAGTTTTGGAATTGGTGGAGCAAATGCCCATGTAGTTATTGAATCCTATGAAAACGATGAGATAGAGAATTCTAAAGCAATCGAGGGACCACATTTATTTATATTATCAGCAAGACGAGAAGAAATACTGAAGAGTTATGCAAAAAGCATGCTGAATTATGTGAGCCAAAACACATCTATGACTCCTTATCAATTGTCATATACCTTGCAAAGTACCAAAGAGGAGATGGAACATAGGTTAGCTTTTGCATATGATACTATCGAGAATCTCAAAACATATTTGACAAACTTTCTGGAAGGAACTTTTCAATCTAACATTTATGTAGGTAGTATAAAAAAATCAAAACTAAACCAGCTAGATAAGAATGAAGTTATCGTAGATAGCTTGGATTTGGAGCACGTAGCCGAACAATGGTGCCTGGGTAAGAATATAAATTGGAGAAAATTATATCCGATTGATACTAAGACTCTGGAAGTTCCGACATATCCTTTTAATCACAAAAGAGGGTTTTGGGCTGCTTATAAAAAGCAACAGGATATTGTTGAAAAACATCCTGAATTAACTCCGCTAAAACTACAAGAAAAGGATAATGCTTTTGGGACTTTAGTAGAACTCCCGATTCCCATACGAGTTTTGCATACTACAGATGATACTATTATTTCTTCAGGAGAGGATTTTGATAAAGTATCAGTTTC
>NZ_JACB01000028.1 GCF_000520975.1 Aquimarina megaterium XH134 | reverse complement strand
AAGTGTTTCATTACCTTTTTTTAATGATCATTTCGCTAGCAAACTTTTAAAATAAACTATAGAAGTATTAAACTTTGCTTTTG
>NZ_JACB01000027.1 GCF_000520975.1 Aquimarina megaterium XH134 | reverse complement strand
ACACATTCCCCTACTCTCCTACTGTCGTTTCGGGTAATAAGTGTTTCATTACCTTTTTTTAATGATCATTTCGCTAGCAAACTTTTAAAATAAACTATAGAAGTATTAAACTTTGCTTTTGCCCAAAGCAAAGTGACATAACGCAAGTACATTATAGTACAAATATAATATATGAGTAAAACGGCGGATACCGCGTATTTGATATAATATCAGATATAAGTACGCGCCAGCGTATTATATCGATAGATATTATGTCAAAGCCGTTTTACGCACGCAAGTTTATTATTAGTAACTATAATGTAATACTATGTAAAATATCCCACAGTAATTCTATTTCATAGTGATCTTAGCTACTTGGGTCATTAAAATTCTTTTGTGGCGTTTATGATTAAACCTTACGTTTATATTTGTAGCTATAATTTGCCGTTATGTAAAATTGCCGCTGCCTTATGCGCTCGATTGTTTTTTTAAAATAATTATGCTGTCGCAGTAATTTTTTTAAACACAATTATCCATCGCTTGCCAACGTCAAAAAACAAAAGCTTTCAACTTCGTATTTATAATTCGTCTGTAATTGAAATTCTCGTAGTAAAAAGTTTTCAGAAGCTTCTCGTTAGCATTGCGCAACAGTACAAAATTTTCCCTTGCACAATTCCTCGCTTAAAAATTTCTGTACACTTGCTTTGTTCTTGCTTTCATTAGAATATTCTTTTAACTGTAACTTCTAATATTATGTAAAATAGAAATTGAAACTGTAGAACTTCTTAAGGTTTCATTTATCTTTTTTTTTGATAAAAAAAGAAACAAAAAAATCAAGACTGCATAAAACTTTGGAAATAATTAACGCTTCTTTACGCTATATTTTAGGAAGCATTGTAACTAACCAAGACTACTTAAGAAAAAGCCTTAAAATGTAGAAACATCAATAAAAACAATAACTAAATCCCTAAAATATGGTAGCTCCACTCACCTATTGTTTTAACCAAAGTTTTATGAGGTCATCAAAATATCATTTAATTATTTTTGTTGTATGAGAATTGAATTAAGCATTGTAAATATTTTAGAAATATTATCAATTGGTACAGCTGCTATTTTTGGATTGTTTTTTATACTTAATAATACTAAAAATAATAGAGCAAATATTTTTTTGGGTTTATTTTTATGGTCTTTAGCTACTGAAGTTTTATCTACCTTTTTTGAAAGAATAGAGTTCAATAAATTTAATTTTAGTTTTATTGGGCAAATAACACTTCCATTCTTATTTCTTTATATAATAGGTACTTTAAACTACAAAGTAAAAAAAGAATATATTTTCTTATTAATTTTTCCACTTGTATTTAAATTATTAAATTTTAATACAATTTATGTCTTTCATATATATGATATAACATTATTAGTATTCACTTTGATTATTATTAATAAACATAATCAAAAGTTAAATAGCTTCCACTCAAATATTGAAAATAAAACACTTAATTGGATGAAGGCAATAGTATACATATATTTATTTTTTTATTCTTTTTGGGTTATTGAAGATTTGGTTAGTCTTGTAAGTAAGGAAGTAATAAAATATTTTGCCTTTGGGTCTTCAATTATGACTCTTCTAATGATTTATTGGGTTGGTTACAAAGGATTTTCTCAACCTGAAATATTTACTTCGAAAATTAATTTAAAAAATAATAAGGAAGAGATAATAGCTATAACTAAAGAAACTTCATCTAAAAAAAATACTGAAAATGAGTTTTCTCATTTAATTAAAATCATACAAAAAGAAAAGTTGTTTTTAAATGCTGAAATTAATTTATACATATTATCAAAACAATTAAATGTTACAGAGAGAAAACTTTCAGAGTTGATAAAAATTCACACCAATAAGAACTTTTATCAATTTATGAATCAATTTCGTGTAGAGGAATTTAAAAGCCTGATTTTGACTAAAAAAAATTGAACAAATGTCTTTATTAGGTTTGGCTATGGAATCTGGATTTAACTCAAAATCAGCTTTTTACAACGTATTTAAATCTATTGAAGGTATAACTCCTAAACAATATTTAAAGTCTATTAAAGAGTCCTAAAAACTGTTGTAAGGACTTATTTATTTTCACTTTCTATTTAATTGGACATAGATTTGTCTTTTTTATAAACTTTAAAATCAAGACTAAATGAAAAGAGTTAGCATTATATTATTTCTTTTAATTTTTTCATCATGTAAAAACGATAAAAACAATATTAAAACAGAAAAAGAAAAAGAAGTTATTGAGTTATCTAATACTGACGTAACATACACAATTAATACAGAACAAAGCATTATAAAATGGGAAGGATTTACTCCTATTGCTGGAGATGGTCATAATGGAACAATAAAATTATCTAGTGGTCTTGTGCAACTTAAAAATAACGACCTAAAATCTGGTAACTTTATTATTGATATGAATACTATTGAAAATTCAGATATTGAAGATGAAAAAGAAAAAGGAGAATTAGTAGAGCATCTCAAAAATTCTGATTTTTTTGATGTGAAAAAATTTCCAGAAAGTAAATTTGAAATAACTAATGTTATAAAGGATGATGGTAAAACTTTCCTTGAAGGAAATTTTACTATGAAAGGAAAAATTAATAACATAAAAATTCCAATTTCCATAAACAAATCTAAAGATGAGTTAACTATTGTTAGCAATACTTTTAATATAGACAGGACTAAATGGGGAATAATTTATGATTCTGGTTCGTTTTTTAAAGACCTAGGAGACCACTTAATCAAAGATAATATCCAGATTGAATTTAATTTGAAAGGTTATTTAAAATAGAAAATAAATTCCATTTCACACACATTATGCTTCCCTCCTACGTCGTCGCATAAAAAGTGTTTTATTACATTGTAGAAGAAACTTTTATAATAAATTTTCAAGAAAATAAAGTAACAACTTTCGCTTTTAATCAAAGCTCAAGTTACATAACGCAGAACATTATAGTACACATAACAATATCTAGAGAGTCCGGTGGACTCTCTAGATATTGTTGGCGAGATGATGCGTTGGCAAATGTTACGTATTGTGGTTAACTAAGTGCCAGCATATTATATGGATAGATATTATGTCAAAGCCATTGGTTTTATTGCTTTTCTAGTATTGCAGGTAATATATAATCGGTCATCATTTTATTAACATTGATTTGATTACCTGGTTTACCATATGCTGAGGCAGTGATAACCACAACAAAAGGAATGTCTTTAAAAACAAGGATCTTATTACCCCCGTTGCCTGCGGAAAAAAAAACTTCGTAGTTTTCCCCATCTACTTTATATATATTATTAAAAAAAAGGTACCCATAATATCCTTCTTCTCCTGCATCTGCATAAGCTCTGGATACTTGTTTGGTTAAGCTTTTCTCTACCCATTCTTCAGTGAGGATTTGTTTGCCATTCCATTTGCCTTTGTTTTTATAAAGTTGTCCATATTTTGCAAAATCAATAGCGCGTAGTTGTATTCCTCCACCTGTATATGCAATATGTTGAGGGGTATAAAACCACTTATAATTGGTAATACCTAAGGGGGCAAATAATTTTTTATCAGCAAAGGAAACCAGTCCGTTTGGAACTGATTTATGAATGATATCCCCTAGCAAACCAGAACCAGCAGTAAAGTAATTATAATCCTTACCTATTACTTTATTTTTATGCATAGGTAAATCTAAAGTAAATTTCACCCAGTTATCAGTAGATTGCATTTTAAATTCAGTCCCTGGACTGTCTTCGTCATTATCATTGCCAAGAAATCCAGAACTCATTGTTAATAGTGATTTTAGAGTTACAGAATCTTTTTTTGGACTATAATTTTTATAGGATTTTAAATCATAAAAATCTTTTAATAAAACATTTTCATTTTTTATAAATTTTTCTTCAATTGCTATTCCCATTATTGTAGAGGCAAATGATTTTCCTACCGACATAGGGTTGTGTAAACTATCTCTTGTTGTTCCATTAAAATATTCCTCTATTAAGAGTTTACCATTTTTTATCACTACAATTCCGTTAATATCTTCAAACCTACTTTCTGCTATTTTTCTATTTAGAGCTTCAATTTTATTGTTGTCAAAATTATCTTTAGAAATTTCCCAACCATTATTAGGCTGTATTTTCTGAACAGGAACTAAATTTTCATCTATATGTATTTTAGGTACTTCTACAGCGATATTTCCTTTTGCCAAAAGAGGGCCAACTTTTAATGTACCATCCCTTAAATACGGCTTTATTTCTATGCTTAACGTGTGATTTCCTTCGGTAAACACATCTAGCCCGCCATTAATTTTCATAAATCGTTGCCACATAAACCAGCCCCAGAAATTAATTTGTTCTGGTGTTACTAGTGCTATTACTTGCCTAAGTTTTTCTGTTTTACGTGTTTTTGGCCCTGCTCCAGTGTTTAAGTTTTCCGCATAAATTAATTTTCCATCTACTAAATATGAAAATTGAAAATTTCCTTTGCTTAATAATTCATCTTCAGATAAGGATGGGGCTAATTCTTGAAGACTTTGTATCAATGGTTTATCTAAGTTGAAAACAATACTAAGGTAGTTGTCGTTATGTAAATTGAAGTTTTTTGAATATTCTTCTGAGGAAATTTTAGCTTTTGTAAAATCTACTGTTGAAAAATATAAATTTTCTATTTCGGTTGAATTCGTATTATCTGATTTTGACTGACTATTATTCTTGCATGATATTAATATACATACAATAAGTACTAAAAAATGATTTGATTTCATAATTGGAATTTGATTTGATGAAAAATGTCGTTTTAAAACATTTTATAATTGTATAGAATTAACACTTATGACATTTATTTTAATCTCTTATAGCGTTCTAATATTTTTGCGTCTACCCAATAAATATCTTGGTTACTTGTATAAAAAAAGTATTTTCCGTCTTTACTTACAAACGGACAAAGTTCATGATTTTTAGTGTTTATGCGTTCACCCATATTGACAGATTTAGACCATGTTCCGTCCGTGTTCTTAAAGCTAATGTACAGATCGCCTCTACCAAGACCATCTTGTCTTGTTCCGCAAAAAATAATATAAGACTCATCTGGGGCAATAAAAACATCTGCTTCGTAGCCTAGCGTGTTGATTGAATCACTTAATGAAACTGGCTTTTGAAATTCTCCTTTTTCATATTTTGAAGCATAGATGTCGAAGTTAGACCCAACTTTGTTTGATGAAAAATACATAGTACCATTGTAGGTAAATGAAATGTAATATTCATCATTATTTGAGTTGATTTTTGGTCCAGCATTTATAGGTTCCGACCATCCGTTAGCAAATCTTTCAACATACCAGATGTCATAATCTTTTGGATCCCCTAAACCATCTAAAGCTCTTTTAGATATAAAATACAATCTATTCTCGTCAGGTGAAAGAAAAGGGTCATTATAACCATATTTTTCATGTACCAAAATTATTTTGGGTTTGCTCCAATTGTCTCCTACAAGTTTAGAATATCGAATTTCTTCTTTTCCATTGATCGCAACTCCATAAAAGAATTCAGTAGCATCACTATTAAAGACTGATCCAAACTCGTATTCATCCTCTTTAGAAATAATATCGGGTGCAAAAATTTGAGGAATGGTAGATGGTGGTTTTTGTTTTAGATATTTGAGTTTTTCATTAACCTGGTTTAAACAACTTGTTGTTGTTTGATCTTTTCTCTTATCGGGATTTTTCACAGGAAGTTTGTGTTGTAAGTAGTCAAAAATCTTATCTTTTTCCGATTTAATATACCCTTTGTCTATAGCTATATTACTTTTATTTGTTTTAGAAAAATTAAGTTGAGCATTACTGTCGAGAAGGCACAAAAAAGAAATTACGATAATGAGTTTATATTTCATCGGTATTTTTTAAAATTTTACAATCATCAAACTAATAGAAAGCAACTATCACTTAATAAAATGAAATTAACATTGTTATTTTTCACTTTAATTTTTTTGTAAAGAAAACTTTTTTTTGTCATCAGATGTAACTATTGTCATTATTAGATGTCCTAAACTATAGTATCAGACTATTTTGTTAATCTATACATAAATAAAGATCAAATTCTAACTAAATGAAATGATAAAAAATATCAAACTCATTTTTATGTTAGACTAAAACACAACAATATTAAAATTTTGAGTGGATGAGTATATCGCTATATGAACTTTTTCTGGTATTGATTATTGGTCAGTGTATTTTTTTGATTTTTGCCATTCAGTATATCCCTAAAAAGCATACAGGAGCAAATAGGGCTATACAGTACTTATTAGCTATTTATAGCCTTTTTTTATTCGAAAGAGCTATGGGGCATCAATTTGAAAGAGAATTTTTGAGGCTATATGGTAATATCATTAATATTTTTTATCTTTTTATTGGGCCTTTAGTTTACACGTATATTAGGCGGTTACTTTTTTATAAAAACGGAAATTATCAGTTAGCATACTATCACTATTTGCCAGCACTATTGTATTTAGCATACTGTTTTTTTCATGTTTATATTTATGATTCAATAAAGGATGTAAGCAGTTATTTTAACACTTTATTGTTTTGTAACGACATCATATTTTTCATTTTTATCTCGGCTTATTTATTCAAATCTAATAGACTACTAAATTACTATAAGAGGAATGAAGGACAAGAATTATCCTTTAATCAAACCATTATAAAATATATAGAGGTTATGCTCATTGGTTTGCTGGTTTATATGATTTTTTGGTTGTTAGGCATTGTTGAACGCTTTATTGTTAAATTACCAATTGATATTAGAATGATATGGGATATATCATGTTTAATCTTTGGTATACAGATTTATATAGTAGGTTTTTATAATTTAAAACATCCAGAAATATTCAAAATTCGTTTTCCTTCTAAGAATGAAAATATATCTAAAAGAAAGAATATACTAGAAGAAAATGAAATAAGTAAGATTCAAAACATAGTTGATATTTTTTTTAAAGAAAAAAAAGGATATAGACGAACAGAATTAAGTTTGTCAATTTTAGCTAATGAAATTAATACTACAACTAATAAATTGTCATGGGTTCTCAATAATATCTACAAAAAAACTTTTTATGAACTGGTTAATGAATATAGAGTTGAAGATTTTTTACAAAGAATCAAAGAAAATGACCATAAAGAATTTACAGTAGTTTCTATAGCGTTTGATGTTGGGTTTAATTCTAAATCTACTTTTTATAAGGCATTCAAAGAAATAACAAATTTTACTCCTACAGAATATATTAGAAAGGTTGAGAATTCGCAAAAACTTAAAGAGTATTAATAAATTGTATCATCTCACAATTTATATACATTTTCCCTCCCGCCTCTGCCCTACAGTATTTATTGAGAGAAATATACACTAGCAAAGTTTTAATTAGTATTTTTGATTTGTTTCATCTATATTTCTTTAAGTTATGCCTATTACATCAATAAGAAGAATGTTTGTATTTATCATTACAATTTTTGCTGTTACCATACATTCTTGTAAACAGGAAAAAAAATCCAAAGAAATAACGGTTACAAATCATAGTAAAGCTAATTTAAAAGAAGCACTAACCTTTTATGCTTCTTTTGATAAAGGAGTTGATGCAGATTTTTCATTAGGTGATACACGTATGTTTACAGTACCAAATAGAAAAGCGATAGATTCTGCAAAGGTTGGATTACACAAACCAGATATTAGCAGGCAAGAAGGAAAAGGAAAATATGGTTATGGATTAGTGTTTACAGAGCGTAGCAAGGGAAATATTTATTATCCTAGTGAAAAAAATATAGCTTATAATAAAGAAAATTGGAGTGGAGCAGTTTCATTTTGGTTAAGTTTAGATCCTGCTACCGATTTAAAACCCGGCTATTGTGATCCTATTCAAATTACTGATGTAAGTTATAATGATGCTGCTATTTGGGTTGATTTCACCAAAGAAAACCCTCGTGATTTTCGATTAGGAGTTATTGGAGATCGAAACGTATGGAATCCAAATCCTGAAGGACCTGATAACGAGAACCCCATTTTTAATAAGCGTCTAACTGGAGTAAAAAATCCACCTTTTGGTAGTGATCAATGGACACATATTTTGATTAATTTTTCTAATCTAAATACTAATAATGGACAGGCATCTCTGTACATGAATGGTAAGCTCAAGGGTACTCGTAAGAATATTGACACGCCTTTTACTTGGGATTTGTCTAAATCTAATATTTATTTGGGATTAGGATATATCGGACTTATGGATGAGTTATCTATTTTCAATAGAAATTTAACAGATAAAGAAATCATAACATTGTATGAGTTAGAAAATGGTGTACACACTATTTTAGAAATAAAGAAATGATACCCGTAATAATACCCAGAAAACCCTTAGATAAATTGGGAATTAAACTTAATATACAAAGAAATTGAAATAAAACGGGTTTTTAGATTTTAGTTAGAGAA
Source organism: Aquimarina megaterium XH134 (assembly GCF_000520975.1). GTDB lineage: Bacteria > Bacteroidota > Bacteroidia > Flavobacteriales > Flavobacteriaceae > Aquimarina > Aquimarina megaterium. The sequence continues at coordinate 9,992 of NZ_JACB01000027.1, read as the reverse complement.
TAATTTTAGAATGCTTGCTAATTTATTTCCAGACATGTTAAGGTGTGCAATTTATAAAATTTGGCGTATTGACAGCAGTAAGTGGTGCATTAGAGGCAAAATTATGACAGAATATCGCATTGCTTACATTCCAATTTGCAATGTCTTGATTAAATAGTGTATCTCTAAACATAGAACCCATATTGGTCGCATTACTCACGTTCCAACTACTAATATCTCGATTAAACGAGGAATTTCTGAACATAGAGAACATATTTACCACATTGCTTACATCCCAACTATCAATGTTTTGATTAAACGGAGTTCCTCTAAACATAGAACGCATATCAGTTACATTTTTTACATCCCAACTGCCGATGTCTTGGTTGAATGAAGAGTTTCCAAACATAGAATCCATATTAGTTACATTACTGGTGTCCCAAGTATTAAAATTTCCATTAAGAAGAGTATTAACAGCAAAAAACATATTAGACATATCTGTTACTTGAGAAAGATCTGGAGCATCAACAGCATTTATAATCAAGGTATTTACCCCTGCAAAAGCACTATGCATTGTTAACCATTGTATAGTACCCCACTGCTCTACTGTACGTATCTGAGTTTGAGAAGCAATATTCGAAAAATCTATTGCAGGGAAGGTGCCACTGATGCTCACGGTATGGATACCTGCATTAGAGTAAATATGGGTAGCATCTGTTGTTCTGCCAGTTTGAGTTGTACCATCACCCCAATCTATTGTGTAATCATAGGTGAACTCCGTTGACCGTGTAGATATGGTTACCATTTCATTACTACTAGTGGTTTGCCAAGTAGTTACAAAAGAAGTATCGTCTACATCGGTTAGATTTATGGTTACTATAGCCTCGGCTGTAGTTTTACCATCGGTAACCAATACAGTAATGGTATGGCTTTGAGAGGCTTCATAATCTAAAACTTTCAAATCATCAAGACTTAGTATTCCCTCATCACTAATTTCAAAAAGATGATCATCATTAACGCTAATACTAAACACTAGTGTATCGCCATCTGGGTCAATGGCTTCAATTGAGCCTATTGGTATATTATCAGCTATATTTTCAGCAACAGTAAAGCTTTGGTTATTTATAACGGGAATATTATTTTGAGCTATCTTCAGATCATCATCGTTACTACAATTTAAGAATGTAGTAAGCACAAAAAGTAGTACAATAAATTTTACTAGATTTTTCATATCAATAACAAGTTTTTTTATTTTTTAAATAATTTCCACTATCAACCTTCTAGAAAAAGCTAATTTTTATTTTTACAGAATCATCACCTTTTTAGCTAAGAATTTTCCCAATATACTTTTCTACCGTTTAATCAAATAGCTCGATTAAAGAACCTTTAAGGTTAGATGATGTTAAATGTTATGAAGTGACTAATCTATAATTTTAAACGTTAAGGTGTAATGACAAATTAACAAAACCCTATTTTGAATTTATGGACTGAGGTTTTCGATTGACCTGACTATGCATTCATTCCTGTGTTTTATAAAAATTAAAATGCCATAACTGGCATTTTAATTTTTACACATGATTTCCAACCAATCTGATCAAACCTTTATTTAATTTTGACTAATTTGCTATTTTCAAAAGTGCTTCTTTGGCAACTTTACCTATATCACCATCAGAATCTAAAGAAATGGCTTTTTTGAGTGCTTCTCTTGCTTTAGTAGAGTCTTGTAGTGCAATGTACGATTCCCCTAGATATTTATAAGCATTTGCAGAATTTGGGAATAGTTGTAAAACCATAGAAAATACTTGAGTAGAAGCCTGAATTTGTGGTGTACGACCACTTTGCAATAAAATGTTTCCTAATTTAATTAATTCCATCTCAAAATCACAAAACGCATAAATCGGGTCTTGAATCATTTTAGGAAGTTCTTCTGCCAGTTTTTGTGTTTGTCCAGATAAATACAAGCTTACGATATAATCCATTGGCTTAGGTTTAAAATCCTGTACATTAAAAGTTAATGCTGCTTCTAATACAGGATCTTGATTGCTTGCATACTCATCAAAACTCATAGTAACTGGAATACTAGGGGCTATCCAATCTGCATTTTCTAAGGCTGGCTTATCTTGCCACCATAAATACGATAAAGAAATATTAATAGCACTATTTGGTAGTGTTACAGGGCGGTTATCCCCCCAAAAATTAACATTTTCTGCTGTGGGTTCCCCTACAAAAATAACATTGGTATAATTGTCTATTTCATTAACGAGATTTTGACAAGCAGAAAAGGTTCGTTTTCCTATAATAACAAATAGCTTTCCTATTTTATTTATCTTTTCGGCTTTAATAAGACCTTTTATAACATCTTTATTTAAATAGTTATTTCCACCGCCATTTAAACGTAAATCAATAACTAACTTTTCGGTATCATTAGTTTCTATTTCATTAAAAACACGAGCATAAAAATCCTTAGTACTTTCTTCGGCTTCATCTGCTATTCTACTATGTCTAACATACATCGTCTTTTCTTTGGTTAAGTATTCTGAGAAATAAACCTTATCTAGCTGTTGTAAATATAAATGTGTTGTTGATTGATCTCTTGCATCCAACCAATTTTCATCTTGATGTACATAACCACGGTGTGTGGGTACTGTCTCTCCTTTAGCCAATGCACTAAAGGATTGGGTAAATACGTTGCCATTTTTTTCTAACGTAAGTGCTACCTTATTTTGAAGGGTCTTTGTTATTTTTTGGGCATGTAAAATTTCAGGATATCGTATGTTATTAATTCCGTAGGCTTTAAAATATTGCGAATTTTCTACTTCTACTGTCGGTTCAATTGCTTTTAGAACTTCTGAAATTGGCTTCCCTTCTATCGCTATGACTTTTGCTCCAACTGCTTCTGGGTAGTTCTTGTGTGTTCCTTGAATATAAATTCCATCATTAAATTCATATAAATTGAAAGGCAATTGTGAAAATTCAAAAGGCTTTTGATGAAAACTAATATAGGTATGCCCATATTTGAATAAAGACACAAGTCGAGAAATCCCAACTATAATTTCGTGTTCTTGTAAATTAGGAATGTCATTGTATAGTGTTTCTACTTCGGTATCAAAAATCTCCTTAGTTGTTTTTACAAAAAGATGTGAATAATCGTTATGTATGGTGTTTTGAATAAAACGAAGATCTTCTTGCCATTGTACTTTGGTTAACCTCTCTTGAGACCATAGTTGAGCAAATAAAAATAGGTTGAGTATAATTAGTATTTTTTTCATGATATTATTTTTTAACCTGAATGTATTTCAGGGATTTTGATTATATATTGATTGATGAATTAAAAGTGTTTATTTACTGTTCGTTCTTTCTAAAATTAAAGTTGCAAATGATTGTACGCCATATTTTATGGTGGTTTCGTCTACAGCAAAATTTGGTGTATGGGGCATAGAACTTATACCTTTTTCAATATTAGATCCTCCTAAGAAAAAGAATACTCCTGGTACTTTTTGCTGATAGAATAAAAAATCTTCACCAAAATAAGGAGCTTGGCCGTACAGTAGTTTAAACATTTCTTTGTTATAGAAACTAGAAATTGTTTGTGATGCAATTTTTGTGAGTTTAGGATCATTTATAGGAGTTCCCGAGTAGTCTTTTGAATATTCAATAGAAATAAAAGCATCTTTAAATTTAGAATTAAGGATTTGCTTTTTTATTTCAAGAGGTATGCTATTCACTTTTTTTACGTCAGTTTCAAGAAAACTAGCATTATAAAAAGTAACACCCTTATCTGTATTAAGTCCTGCACCCTGTAAAATGAAGTAATCTTTAAAAATTGTTTCTTTGTTTGTCAACCCTATTTCAGAATCTGAAATCTTATTTATGATATCCCAGATTGAGCCATTCTGTTCTATATTACGAACAAAACCTTTTAATATAGTATTCATAAAGTTTTCTAACTCTTTTTCATTGGTGCTAGGCTTGAATTTTATCTTAAGTGATTTTTGATAAGTAAATAACTCATTAGCCTTAACATTAATCTCTCCCGATGGACCAGGGCCAATGTGTAATCCATAAATTTCATCTGGTTTAATAATGTCAAAAAGGCCATCTTTAATCATATCCTTTGCACCCGTAAAGGTTTCTTCGGCAGGCTGAAAAATGAAATAAATAGTACCTTCTAAGTTTTCTTTTTGTTGCGATAGAACATTAGCAATTCCCAAACCAATTGTGGTATGCACATCATGACCACAAATATGCCGTATGCCTTTATTTTTAGATTTAAAATCTACAACATCTGCTTCGTCTGTTTTTATAGCATCCATATCGGCTCTCCAAGCTATTTTTCTTCCTTTTTTATCACCTTTTAGGATTCCTACTACTCCATGTCCTCCAACATTCGTTTTAACTTCTAACCCTAAATTTTTTAAGTATTCTGCTACAATTTGAGAAGTTCTTTTTTCTTGTTTCGAAATTTCGGGGTTCCTATGTAAATCCCTTCTAATTTTAACCAAGCTATTATAGATGGCATCAGTTTGTTTTACTATTTGTTGGTAGGAACTCGTATTTGTATCTGATTGTGCAGAAAGTATTGCGGTAGTTACTAAAAGAAATATGACTATAAGTTGTGTTTTCATGATATAATTTTGTTTGTTATATATCACAAATATTGTCTTATTATGTCATTAGAAATAGTGCTTTTTGTTGAAGTATCGTATTTGATATTTGAAACGTCACAGCAGTATTATTTGTTCATCCAGTCTTTAAAATCACTGGTCTTTTGTCTACTTACAATAAACTCCTGATCTCTTGGATTGGAAACAGATAACTTTACTCTATGATTAAAATACGGTTCTATTTTTTGAATTGAAATTTTGGAGATAATCTGACCTCTATTAATTCTGTAAAATTTAGTGTCATCTAAGGAATCAAATAATTGGTCCATCGTTTCATCTATGATGTAGCGTTTGTTATGGGTGATACCAAAAGTGATACTATCCTGCGAATATATATACAATAACTCTGACACCCTTATTTGTACAAAGCCACTCCCCTCTTTTACCAATATTCCTGAGCGTTTTTGTGGGGTTTGAATACTACTCAAGAGTTCTTTTAAGATATTGGGTTCTATTGGATTAGATAGGCTTTTAGATTTTGAAAATTTGTGTAATGCAGCATCTAAGTCTTTTTGTTGAATGGGCTTTAGTAAATAGTCAATACTATTTACTTTAAATGCTTGAATAGCGTATTGGTCAAATGCTGTAGTGAAAATAATAGGTGCAGTAACTTCTACTTTTTGAAATATCTCAAAACTCAATCCATCTGCTAGTTGAATATCCATAAATACTAGTTCAGGAGTAGTGTTCTTTTGAAACCATACGACAGCATCTTCAACGGTATCAATAATATCTAATAATTGAAAATCAAGAGTGCTTTTCTTTAACAAGTTTTGTAACTGACTTGCAGCCCGGGGTTCATCTTCAACAATTAGTATTTTCATGAGTTGTATTTTGATTTGATGCTTTTAATAATGGAAGAGAAACTGTAAAATACTCCCCGTTATTATTGATAATAAGTGCTTTACTTGATATAAGTTGATACCGTTTTTCAATATTCTTTAATCCAATTTTTGTGGATGGTATTTGGGTTGACTTCGTTTGTATTTTATTACTTACCACTAAATAATCCTCTTTAATTTCTATAGTAATAATCAAAGGTTTCGCCCTAGAAACGATATTGTGTTTTATAGCATTTTCTAGTAAAAGCTGCAAACTCATAGGGACAATCATAGCCATTTGTTTGCTTTCCGGAATACGCCAATTTACCTTTAGGTTATCTCCAAATCTTTCTGATTGAATATGAATATAAGCTTTTGCAAATTTTAATTCTTTTTGTAATGAAATTAAGTTGGTATTTCCTGATTCTAGTATAAATCGATATACATCAGACAGATTATCAACAAACCCCTTCGCATCTTCTTTAGCATCTTGATCAATAATATCACGTAAGGTGTTTAAACTATTAAATAAAAAATGAGGTTGTGCTTGATTTCTTAGAGTATCTAACTGTGCTTGTATCATTATTTGTTTGGTCTGCTCTTCATCTCTAATTGATTTTTTAAGCCTAACATAATAATAAATTGCCTCATATATCGCCATTGTCATAATAATGATTAAAAAAACGGGCAAAAGAACCTTCAATATTACCATATGGGTAGAATAGAATCCCAAAAAGGTAAACAATTGTGCAAGCAAAAAACCCATTGTAAAGTCAACAAACAATATCACACAAATAATTGCAAAAAGAAGGAAGATAATACGTTTTAAATCATCTTTAAAGTCAGGATATCTTTTCCGTAAATGAATCAAAATAAATCTTATGATACACCAATCACAGATTGTAGGAATTAATGAAGCAAACCAACCTATGAGTACTAATTCTATTGATGCTCTTTCTGATGGGTTATTGAATAAATAGTTTGTTATAAGGCTTATAATAAGAATACCAATTACAGAAAACCAAATATCATTAAAACCTAGATATTGTATGCGTTTTTTTTTATTAAATAGTACCATGAACTATAAGTGTATTAGCAGTATACCTTGTTTAACTTGATAGAATACAAATCCAAAAGCAATTACAGTAATAACCTGATTCCTACTTCTAGTTTTCCATTATTAGAGGCATCATACGAATAACGGAATTATTTGTATCCTGTACAAACCAAAAAAATGGACTTTTATTTGTAGTTCAAATATCTTAGGATTGACAAAAAAATGAAATCATAATATTTTGAAATGTCGTAATATGTTTCTGAATTGTTATACTTTTAGATATAATACCATACCACATTAGTTGACAAAATAAACCTCACCTATGTCTTCGGCAAACTCACCACCGAGCTGCCAGCCACCTTTGGAGAGGGAATTGGGAACAAAAATTTAAGGTGTTAAACCAGGTGTTTTATAACCAAAATAGGGATCTTCTACAGGGGGTTGTGTATCATTGTCTTTTGCTTTCTGATTTTTGGTATTACAAGCATTTAAAAATAAAACAAATACAAGTATTAAAAGTATAGAGTTGTAATTTCTCATTGTTTAGATTTTTATCATGTTTGCTAAGGCCTAGATATTTCATGTACTATCATTCAACCAATGTTCCTTCATATACAGTATCATATTTGTTAAAATCAGTATCATTCCCTCCAATCATATAAATCTTACTATTGAGTGTAGCAATACCTCCTATCTGTATTGGTTTGGGTAAATTGGTTGATTTAATCCATGTATCGTTTGTTGTATTATAAATATATACACTTGAAACGGCTTTTTCGTCTTTGTTTTGCCCACCAGGAAAAATAATTTTATCATTTATTATCGTACTACCAAGCAAAATAGAAATCCAAACAGGACAATTCTTTTTCGTTTCCCATGTATCAGAAAGTGTATCATATTTCCATAAAACATCGCCACAAAGCACATAAATATTGTTCCCGACAGCAGAAATTATTGAACTTTCACAAGGCATAGGTAGAGGGGATAAGGTTTGCCATGAATTTGATTTTGGATTATAAACTTCATTTTTATCAGTTTTCACGACTTTATTTGTCGTGCTAGACTTAGTTATTCCACCCATAACATAGATTTTATCATTAACTACACACGAAGTGTTGTGTTGTCTTCCAGTTGGCATTGGTGTCAATACATTCCATTTGTTGCTTAAAGGATTATAAGCTTCTAGTCTGTCTAGTGGTCCTCTTGCTCCTCCTGCTCCTCCAATAACATAAATTAATCCATTTATTTCTACTAAACTTACATTCCACCCCCGAGTAATCATATTTGTTGTTTTCTTCCATGTATCTTCAACGACATTATATTCATAAACTCCTGAAACTTTAGAATGTGCCTCCATAAAATAGATATTATTATTGCAGCTTACTGCTGCTCCCCTCATAGGTTGTGGAAGCTTTGCCTTTTCCTTCCATTCTATTTTTTGAGCAAATACTCCTGAAAAAATGAATGCTATTAGTAGAAATAAAATAATCCTTCTTTTTTTCATTGTTTACTTATTTGTGTTCGCAATTTATAATTTCAACTCGCCAGCTGGCTCATTCACTAAAAAGGTCAACTAGGCTTTTTCTATACGTTCCGCCCTATTTGGATCTGAGATTCTCAATAACCTGAGTAGATACCCAATGTTTTTTACCCACATAATAAGTTCTTCCATCTTCCTTTTCTATCCATTCTCCTCTAGTAAAAAATAAGTATTTCTCATCTTGTGTCACCATGGGTGAGCTTTCTTGCATTTCACTATTAATCGCTTGCCCCATATTCATTGGAGGTGACCAAGAGTTCTCTTTATCTTTTTGTTTAAAACTGATATAGAGATCTGCTTGCCCATATCCACCTTCTCGTCTAACATCCCAAATTAAATAAGATTCGTCTGGTGCAATAAAGGGATGAGCTATGTATTCCCCTGTATTAATATCAGCATTCATTCTTACTGGATTTTCATACTTGCCGTCTACAAATGGACAATAATAAAGAGAGCCATTTATGTTCATGTCTTCTTTTTTATAAACAGCATAATAATAAGTTCCATTGGATGAAATAGACCAACCATGTGCTTGGTCTTTTAAAAATTCACCTGTACTTTTGGGCTCTGACCAACCAGTGTCTGTCCGTTTTCTATACTCTTTACCAACGTACATCGTATTGCCATCCTCAGAGAACCTTGGCCATTTTATATCGGTCTCAGATTCCTGACCCCAACTATTATTTTCATACCGAATAACAAAAAATGTGCGTTTTTCATATTTCCCATTTTTCCTAGTGAAATAGAATTCCTTCATATCTTGCGAAAACCTACCCCCTTCAAAACTTCCTTCTGGAGAAAGAATATCAGGAGCAAAAAGTTCAGGAATTAAACCTGGTGGCTTTTGTCCAAAATAACGATCTTCAAATACTGGAAAGCTAGAAGCGTTTTCATTATTACCTTGAGCAAAGGCAGTATGAAGCGATATAACTAATGTTAATATTAATGATTTCATTGTTTTCATATTTTCTTTCTTTGTGTTCTTTATTTATAATTTCAACCCGCCAGCTGGCTCGTTCACTAAAAAGGTCTACTAGACCTTTTCTATACGTTCCGCCCTATTTAGGTCTAAGATTTTCAATAACCTGAGCATCTACCCAGAATATGTCCCCATCTGAGTCTGCTTTATTAAAAAAAAAATATTTTCCGTCCGGAGTTACGTATCCTCCAGATTCCCAAGAACTAGTATTAATTTTATCTCCCATATTAATGGCAGCACCCCATGAACCGTCTTGCTGTCGAAAACTGATATACAGGTCAGAATCACCATATCCATTGTCTTTTTCACTATCCCAGATTAAATAGGACTCATCTGGCGCAATGAAGGGATGGGCAGTCCATTTACCTGTGTTAATCTCCTTACCTAGAAGTTTAGGTTTTTGACGCTTACCATCCTTAATTGTTGACATACGGATTACATCGTTACTTTTATAATCATCAAAAACATAGGTGCCTTTGGTGGATGCCGACAAACGCATAATACCCCAGTCTTCCCTGTCAAACATGGGGCCAAGACTTTTTACCTCTGACCAACCAGTCTCGGTACGTTCCATATATTTGCTACCCAAGTGCATGATCTTACCATTCGGAGCGACGATGGGCCGACCTACTCTGGGACCCACCACAAACTCGCGCCATCGGTTATTTTCGAATTTAAAAACAATTAACGACCATTTTTTACTTTTGACATCTTTCCTAGTAAAATAGAACTCTTTCATGTCGGGTGTGAAGAAAGCACTAAGGTCACGATGCTCTGTCGAAACAATTCCAGGAGCAAAAACTTCAGGTGTTAATCCAGGTGGCTTTTGCCCAAGATAGGAATCTTTTACAGGGGGTTGTGTATCATTGTCTTTTGCTTTCTGATTTTCGGTATTACAAGCATTTAAAAATAGAGTAAATACAAACATTAAAAGTATAGAGTTGTAATTTCT
>NZ_JACB01000026.1 GCF_000520975.1 Aquimarina megaterium XH134 | reverse complement strand
TATTACAAGCATTTAAAAATAGAGTAAATACAAACATTAAAAGTATAGAGTTGTAATTTCTCATTGTTTAGATTTTTATCATATTTGCTATTTTTTAATAAAAGCTGGCAGAACTCTTACCGATGTCAGTGATACTGAGCTATCAACAGGACGATGAGTAGTGGTCACAACAACAAGATCAAGTGCTTCGATTACATAGATATTTTGTCCGCTGCCGCCCCTAGCTGATTTACTGAGGTAGCTTTTATCGCCTGCTGAAAAATCGGCCTGCCACCAAAAATAACCATAAGCTGTGCCTGAAACACCATTAGCAGTGTCATCATACTCATCACTTTGATTGACAATTTTACTGGTAGATCTTGCAATAAAAGTTTCTGGAACCAACTGTTCACCATTCCATTTACCTTTGTTGATGACCAGAGTGCCCCATTTGACCATATCGCGCGATGTCATGCTCGAGCGACTTCCTGAGCTTGGCAGGCCGCTAACATCAGTCTCCCAGTCATAATTCGTTATGCCCATTTTATCGAGAAGTTCATTTTTGATAAAATCTTTGGCCGAGCCAGGAACAACGGCGTCAATGACTTGCATCACCAATATTGGATCGAATTGATATTTAAAACTCTGAGACTCTGCAGTAATAGGCGCACTATGCTCGAGGTAAGCCTGAACTTGCCCCTGGCCTTTTAACAGAGCGGGGGTTTTCTCTAATTCTTCTCTCTGTTCTTTACTGATGCGGATACCGGAACGCATAGTCAATGCCATATGCAGCGTGATTTTTTCTGCCCCCTCAACAAACTTTGTTGGGTCCAGGTCTTTTAGAAAGCCAACCAATGGTTTGTCTAAATCGGCCATGGACAGATATCCCAACTGGATAGCACGACCGAGTGCCAAACTGGTGTAGGCTTTAGTCGCTGATGCTTGTGGGTGTGGTAGATTGATACGACCACGTGAATAATAGGATTCAAAGAGGAGTTTACCTTTATAGGCAATAAGAAAACTGTCGAAGTTACCATATTTGTTGTCAGCTATCTCCTGCGCCAACTTAAGAACCATTGCTTTATTGCCACCATCGATACCTAATTCGCCCACGAGGATACCGTCTCTTCTATCAGCTGGAGCTGCATCGATAAATGCTTTTTTGAGATCAGGAATATCCCTGAATGAGAGCGTGGTTTCTGCAGCTGTAGCTTCTGGTGCTTGACTATCACTTTGTTGAGCAAAGCTACTATGTGTTAGTATAAGAAGAATTAAAAGCAGTAATCCTGTTTTGTTTTTTATAGCTTTTACTTGTTTCAAATTATTAGTTTTCATTTTTTCCTTCCTTTTTAATAGTTTCATTCACTTTTTTGCAATTCCTTAAGCTTATGTCTTGTACCATTATTTTGAGGATTTAATTCAAGTGATTTCGTGTAATTTAAAATTGCCAGATCAATTTCTCCAATTTTCACACAGGCTTCAGCATAACTATCGTATACTTTATGACTATCGGGATAGAGCATCATATTCACTTTGAAAACATCTTGTGCTAATGTCATTCTATCCTCATGGAAAAAATCATAGCCTAGATCATTTAAATAGTCTTCAGTAACAGTAAGATAAGTTGAGTCATGTTCTTTTAAGGCCTTATATGCATTAAGTGCTTTGTCAAAGTCACCTTCAAGAAGGAATTCTATAGGTTCTTTTTTATCAGTATCCATCTTAACAAAAGTTGAAGCTATTGTTCCATCGTTTCTATTAACATAAAGTAAATTGAGCGTTTCGTTTTCAGAATCTGGCTTGAATTGGATAAGTCGACTAGAATTTCTTCTAACAAAACTACTATCCGAGATTTTAACTAGTTCTTCTGCTTGCACGTCAAGTATATTTTTATAGAACAGTTGATTATCCTTTTGAAAAACTTCGACAATCCTACCATTGGACATATATCTACCATTAATTTTGTTGACTAAAGATTGTTCAACTTCTATTTTTTTATGTATTGGAACAAACTTATCCCATTCATAAGCCATAGCAACAGCGCGAATAACTTCGGCATTAAACTCCGGAAACGTAGAATTGGTCATCACAACCACACCATAACCTTTGTCTCTATGAGCCATTATTTCAGCATAGAATCCTGTATTCCATCCGTGATGCCTTAAGTAGATTTCATCATTTCTATTAAAAAGCTGAAAACCTAAGCCTAGTGTAAATGACCAACCAGAATTATTACTCACCCCATATGGTGTGCCCATTAATGCTGTCAGGTCTTTTGATAATCCTTTAGTACTCTTACCGTTTAGGGTTTGCTGTACATTGGCTATAAATTTTGCATAGTCCTCGGCAGTTGTCCATAATCCAGTTGAAGCCAATACAGGATCAATCTTTCTTCCTCCTTTTACCTTAGAACCATCTTTTAAATAACCTGTTGCTACCTTAGTTAATTGCTCCGTAGTAAGTGATAAGTTAAATGTACTGTTGTTCATTTCTAAGGGCTGCAACACGAGTTCATTCATAATCTCTGGGAATGTTTTCCCCTCTACATCCAACATCATTTGTTGAATAGGCACATAGCTAGCGTATGCAAAACGGACACTTTCACTAGGCTCTTTATTGACGGTAATTGGTTCGTTAGTAGCTGGAGAAGATCCATTTAATGTCTCTGTAAGTGTTGGAATTTTTTCATCAATATTATATGACCCTGTTCCACGAGGATGTATTCCGGCAGAGTGATTCAAAAGGTTTTTTATAGTAACTTTCTTGTCTTTGGTAAATTCATTTTCTGGTACTTTCCAGGATTTTAAATAACTGTTAACATCTTCATCTAAGTCTAATTTATTTTCTTCTACAAGACGTAATGCACCATAGGCTGTTACTGGCATACTAGTTGCCGCTGCCTGGAAAAGTGTTTGTGTCGTTACTGGGATTTGACTTTCTTTATCCACGACACCGTAGCCTTTTGTCCATGCAATTTCACCATTATGTATGACTGCAATACTCGCACCTGGAATGCCATAGTGTTTCATTCGTTCTTCTATAGACCATGTTGAATCACCCTCTACGTGTACCCGAGTTGTGAGACCTGTTTCTACCTTTTTAATTACATCAATTGTGGTATCGGTATTTGATTCTTCTGCACATGATTGAAAAAGAATTATGGTTAAAAGAACTGAGATAATATTTTTCATATAATGATTTTTTTATTGAATGATTGATTATTAAAAGGCTTTAATTAAATGTTGAATAAAAATATAGTATAATCCATGTTTAACACCTTAAATTGGATAAACACAACAATTAAATGATAAAACCATTTCGTCATTGATATACCGCTTTTGTACAGAAATTATGGAGATTTGTAGGTGTAGATAGTATATGTATTATATAAAATTTGGTTTCATTCACTTTTTTTGTAATTCGTTAAGCGTCTGCTTGGTACGGTTATTTTCAGGGTTTAACTCAAGTGATTTAGCGTAATTTTTAATTGCCAGATCAATTTCTCCCATTTTCACACAAGCTTCTGCATAACTTTCGTATACTTTATAACTATCTGGATAGAGCATCATATTCACTTTGAAAACATCTTGTGATAATTTCATTCTATCCTCACGGAAAAAACTATAGCCTAGATCATTTAAATAGTCTTCAGTAACTGTAGGATAAGTTGGGGCTTGTTCTTTTAAGGTCATATATGCATTAAGTGCTTTGTCAAAGGCACCTTCAAGAAGGAATTCTACGGGTTCTTTTTTATCCGTATCCATCTTAACAAAGGTTGAAGCTATTGTTCCATCGTTGTTATTAAGATAAAGTAAATTAAGCGTTTCATTTTCAGAATTTGGTTTGAATTGCATAAGCCAACTAGAATTTCTTCTAACAAAACTACTATCCGAAACTTTGATGAGTTCTTCTGCTTTTACGTCAAGTATATTTTTATAGAGCAATTGATTGTCCTTTTGAAAAACTTCTACAATCCTGCCATTGGCCAGATATCTACCAGTAATTTTATCAACTAAAGATTGTTCAATTTCCATTTTTTTATGTACCGGGAAATAATTATCCCATTCATAAGCAAGAGCAACAGAACGAAACACTTCAAAAACAAAAGCCGGAAGAGGGGTATTAGTTAACACAACTACACCATACCCATTGTCTCTATGAGCTGTCATTCTACTATAAAACCCTGTACTCCATCCATGGTGTTCAAAGTAGACTTCATCTTTCTTATTATAAATTGAAAAGCCTAGTCCATATTGTCCATAACGATTTTTTGAAGATGGTGTAAGCATTAATTCTGTCATATCTTTTGATAATCCTTTGTTACGATTATTATCTTTTAGGGTTTGCTGTATATTGACTACAAATTTCGCAAGATCCTCTGCAGTTGCCCATAATCCGTTTGAAGCCAATTCTGGATAGATATGTCTTTTACCTTTTACCATAGAACCATCTCGTAAATAACCTGTTGCTGCTATTTTTAATTGCTCTGCGCTAAGAGATTGATTAAACATACTGTTGTTCATTTCTAAAGGTTGGAGCACTAATTCATTCATTAGCTCTGGGAATTTTTTACCTTCAACATCCATCATCATTTGTTGAATAATCGTATAGCCCCCAGCTGAAATCCAAAGATTTTCATTAAGTGTTTTATCTACGATGATTGGATTCGAATTGGCTGGAGGAGTTCCATTTAATATCTCTTTAAGAGTGGGTATAGGTACATCTGTACTATATCCTTGAAAATCGTGCACGTTTATTCCGGCAGAATGACTCAAAAGGTTTTTTATAGTGACTTTCTCTTCTTTGGTAAATTCACTATCAGGTAATTTCCAGGATTTTAAATAACTGTTAATGTCTTCACTTAAAGTTACTTTATTTTGGTCTACAAGACGTAATGCACCATACGCAGTTAAAGACATACCAATTGTTGATACTTGGAAAAGTGTTTTATCGGTCACTGGAACTTTACTTTTGGTATCCATTACCCCGTATCCTTTTGCCCAGGCAACTTTGCCATTATGTATTACAGCAATACTAACACCCGGAACGCCATAGTGTTTCATTCGTTCTTCTATAGACCATGTTGAATCACCGGCTATATGTACCCGAGTTGTGAGACCTGTTTCCACCTTTTTAATTAAATCAATTGTAGTATCAGTATTTGATTCTTCTGCACACGATAGAAAAAGAATTAGGATGAAGAGAACTGAGATACGGTTTTTCATATTTATAAAATCTTAATAGCTATTTATTGAATGACTTTTAACCATGCGGGGCTTGAAGCATTACTTATAATTTTTCTTACTGAAGAACCATCTTTGTTCATAATATAAATGCTTTTTTCTCCATCCCTGAGTGATGAAAATATCAGTTGAGAGCCATCAGGGGACCATGATGGATACCAATCACCAACATCATTATTTGTTAATCGTTTTTGATTAGACCCATCAATATTCATCACATAAATTTCATAATTTCCATCTCTATCAGACATAAAAGCGATTTGCTTACCATCTGGCGAAACCTCTGGATGCCACTCTTCAGCTTCATTACTTGTCAACTGGACGATGTTGTTACCATCAATATCTGCTATGCTTATCTCACTTTTTTTATCTTTGAATTCTGAGTGAAAGACTATTCTACCATCTGGTGTAAAATGAGGACCACCACCTTTTAGTGATTTTATTTGAGACAGTTCGCTACCATCTGAATTCATAATCCAAATTTCTTGCTGCCAATTTTTTTCCGAATCTTTATATTCTCTTGAAAAAACAATTTTTCTTCCATCAGGTGACCATGCAGGTGAATTATCCCATTTGTTTTTTTCGTGAGTTAATCGTTTCCTATTCGTACCATCACTATTCATGGTATGAATAGACCATGTTTTTTTGTCATCATATTTGTAATAAAAAGCGAAGTGTTTTCCATCAGGAGACCAAGCTAAGTAACCACCTTTCTCATTTGTACTTTTAATATTTGATTTACCTTCAGTATTTCTTTGATAAATTTCTACATTACCCGATTCTTTTGATGAATAAGCAATTGTATAGTATGTTGATTTAGATTTGTCACTATTCTGGCAATAGACATTGACAGACAGTAAAGTTAATATGAGTAGGACTTTCACTTGTTTCAATTTTTTGGTTTTCATATTTTCTTCCTTTTGGTATATTTAGAGCGTCTCTTCAGGTTAAATCATTTTTTTGCAACTAATTAGTGTACAAAGTGATTTGGAATAGTCCCTTTTGTCAGTGTCAATGTATTTTTCATGGTTTTTTATCATACAAAAGTTGTATTTTTCTCACATGAATTCAATGCAAAATTTGCCAACTGCTCTATGTATTAATGAACTACTCAAAGAAATCATCTGATAATGATTAGCTTACATCTGTAAAACCACTTCAAAATGAACTTGAGATTTTTGCCTTGTTTTCTTTTCGTATTACTACTTGTGACCTCTTGCTCTCAAAGTTCTATTTACAAGAAATACGAGACTGTATTTCGGGTTGGAGATCAACAAGAATGGGCTTCGAAGAACTTAAATGATCAGGACTGGAGAAAACGCATAAGATTAGTGCCGGATGGTAAGGTTTTCTGGTCCAGAACTAAAATTGGTATTTTAAATACCTCGGAATCATTACACCCATATGGTCTTCAGTTACATGTCTATGGAGAGTATGAGGTTTTTTGGGATGGAGTATTGATTGGGAAAAATGGTAATCCTGGACAAGAAGCAATACTTGGTCCTGAAGGTAAAATGTGGGCAAATTTTAGCATTCCTACCCATCTAACAGAAAAGGGAGAACATCTATTGGCGCTACGATCAAGTCTTTATTATTTTCCAAATCATACAGTAATAAAGGTGCTAGAGATAGACTATTACGATGATCTACTAATCGATCGACTCATCGAATCTTCCTATATGCACCTTTTTGCTGGAGCTTTTCTTATCGCCTCTTTCTATTTTCTATTTCTGTTTCTAAGTGACAAAAAGGAATATACCACACTAATTTTCAGTATTAGTTGTTTTCTCTTTTTTATCCTGATTTTGACGGAATTCAGTAAAGTATATGTACCCATCCATTACAGTCTCCATGTTATACGTCTTCAGATCATAAGTTTTCTAATGTTCGGAATCTCTTTTTTGATTCCGTTCTATTTTTCAATGCAGTTTCCTTTCCCCAAACGAAAATTACTATTGACCATTTATACGGGTGTTCTATTCTTCTTTTTCCTATCAAAACACATCATCGAATTGACTACCAACAACATGGCTTTGAGCATGTGGGTTTTTTCATTTGGGATTGTGGTGTTTGGGGTTTATAAAAAGATGAAAGGTGCTCGTCTCGTACTGTTGACCCTCCTATTATCCGTGCCTATAGGTTTTGTCACTCCTTTTAATAAAAGCCTATTCGCAGGTTTTTGTCTTATCCTTCTGGGTATGTTTTATTTACTTTCTCTCAGAATCAAAGAACAACGCCTGGCTTATGAAAATTCTTTAATTCAATCCACACGCCTGCGTCTAGAATTACTTAAAAAGAATATTCAACCTCATTTTTTAATGAACACCCTGACCTCATTGATAGATTGGGTAGAAGAAGCACCTAAGAAAGGAGTTTTGTTTATAGAAGCATTAGCAAAAGAATTTGATCTTTTTAACCAGATAGAAAATCAAACATTGATACCTATTTCGCAAGAAATAGCCCTTTGCCGTACACATCTTGAGATCATGGAGTATCGGAAAGAAATAAATTATTCCTGGCAAGATGAAGGCATAGACCCTGAGCAAAAAATACCTCCTGCCATTCTTCACACCCTACTGGAAAATGGAATTACACACAGTTTGCCTCTAGAAGATAATAGTATTAAATTTAAGCTTATTTTTGAATCGAATAGCCATTATAAGTGTTATACATTTTTGACGTTTGCTGCTCTTGAGGAGCGGGCAACAAATAATAGAGAAGAAGGTACAGGACTGAAATACATAAAGGCTCGACTTACAGAGAGTTATCATTCGAAATGGGATTTCACCTCTGAACCAACAAATCATGGTTGGAAAAACACCCTAAAAATTTATTCCTGAGAATATGAACATTTTAATTGTTGAAGATGAATCAAGAATAGCCAAAAGAATTGAACGAATGACACGTGATATTTTTGGCGACACCTTACAATCACTAACCCATATTAACAAACTCCATAAGGCATTGGCGTATATTGAAACTCATTCATTGGATCTCGTTCTCCTGGATCTGAATCTTAATGGTGAGAATGGTTTTGACCTGCTTACTACAGTAGTTTCCCAATCCTTTCATACAATAGTTATTTCTGCCTACAAAGATCAGGCAATTACTGCTTTTGAATATGGGGTTTTAGATTTTGTACCTAAACCTTTTAACAAAGATCGTTTGGAGCAAGCTTTCAATCGGACTATCACGAAAGAAAAACCAGAAAATAAAATCAAGTATTTAGCTGTAAAAGGAAGACACAGGATACAGCTCATACCCATTGAAGATTTGCTTTACATAAAAGGAGCTGGTGTTTATACCGAACTCTTTCTAGCAGATGGAAAAAAAGAACTACATGATAAATCGCTCGAAAAGCTAGAACAACTGTTATCACCTACTTTTGAACGTATTCATAAATCATACTTAATGAAGATGTCTGAAGTAAAGGAAATTGTCGTAAAATCTGGTAGCAAATATATGGCCGAGCTAAAAAATGGAGAACTTATCCCTATTGGAAGAACAAAGTACAAAGACATAAAAGCGAAGTGGCTTTAAACACCGTATTGATGTATACCCGAGTTGTGAGACCAGTTTCTACTTTTTTAATTAAATCAATTGTAGTATCAGTATTTGATTCTTGTGTACATGATTGAAAAAGAATACTAATGAAGAGAACCTAGATACTGTTTTTCATATCTATATCTTTTTTACTGAATGATTGATTACTAATCGGGTTTTGGCTTAACATAAATCAAATGTTGAATAAAAATATAGTATAATCCATGGTTAATATTTTAAATAGGATAAACACAATAATTAGATGATAAAGCCATTTCATCATTGATATAAGGCTTTTGTAAAGAAATTATGGAGATTTGTAGATGTAGATAGTATCTTTATTTTTTTAAATAAAAGAGTTTATGATTAAAAAGTCTTTGAAACACACCATACTCATTAATATAGGAGCTTTCTTGTTGGTTTTTATACTTGAAACATTGAGTAATTTGTTTTTTAGAGATGATTTTGATACTAGTTATTCTTTTCATGCACATGGACTTAATTATACTGTTATGATTATGGGTTTCATTTGGGTAAATCATTTTGTTCTTATCCCTTTTTTATTAGATAAGAAAAGGTATTTTGCATATGGAATACTACTCATTGGGAGTATATTTATTTTTTCTCACTTAAGAACAAATACTTGGTCTGGTACTTCTAAAATATTCTTCTTTCTTCTTTATACAACAGGAGCAGGTATGGCTGCTTTTTTCTTAAGAAGAAATATGATCATCCAAAAAGAAAATGAAGAGAAAGATAAATTACAAAAAGAGATGGAGCTTAACTATTTAAAAGAGCAGGTAAATCCTCATTTTTTATTTAACTCATTAAATAGTATTTATGCACTTTCAAGACAGCAATCACCAGAAACCCCTGATCTTGTAATGCAGCTCTCAGAATTGATGAGGTATCAATTAGAAAGTTCTAAAAAAGATACCGTTTTATTAAGAGAAGAGCTTGAGTTTATAGAAAATTATTTGTTACTCGAAGAAAAAAGACTGAGTAAACGTTGTACTATTGAGTTTTTAATTGGCGGAGATTTGTTAGAGTTAAGGATTTCTCCAATGCTACTCATCCCATTTGTTGAAAATGCTGTGAAACATGGTGCCCAAAGCACTAATAAACAGAGCACAATTGATGTTTCTGCCACTATAAAAGATAACACCCTTCATTTTTGTGTAGATAATTCAAAGCCTCCCATGGTTGCTGTGCCCAAAAGAGAAGGACTGGGCCTTGAAAATGTGAGAAGACGTTTAAATCTATTATATCCTAATTCTCACGTATTAGAAATTGATGATATGGAAAAACTATATCGTGTAAATTTATCTATTGATTTAAGAGCTTCAATATTAAAAAAATAGTTAATGATTAAAATTGGCATCGTAGATGATGAAATACTAGCACGTAAAGTGTTAGAAGATTATTGTTCTAAAATTGACAACTTTGAATTAGTATTAAGTACGGGAAATCCACTTGAATTTGTCAATTTCACTCAGCAAAATGAAGTTGATCTCATTTTTCTTGATATAGAAATGCCAGAACTTAATGGCATAGAAATTTTGCGTTCTATGATAAACCCACCTAAAGTTATTTTAACTACGGCTTATTCTGAGTATGCATTAGAAAGTTATAATTATGGTGTTGTTGATTACTTATTGAAACCTGTAAAAATTGAACGCTTTTTGAAAGCAATAAACAAAGTTTCAGCTTCAAAAATAATACAGCCTAAAAAAAATAGTGGAAGTGAAGAGCTTCAAATAAAACATGATGGAATGCCTGTTAATATTTCATTTAAATCAATTCTGTACATTCAAAGTTTTGGAAATTATTTAAAAATCTTTACAGATTCAAGAATGTACCTGATCTCTGAAACATTGACTAATATCACTACATTATTATCTGAAAATTTCGAACGCACACATAAATCATATATTTCTAATCTAGATAGAGTTACAAAGGCAACCAGAACATATTTGTTAATTGAAAAGAATAAAGTTCCTGTGAGCGCTACCTATAAGGTTATTGTTTTTAAAAAATTGAAAGTTTTATCAAAATTGTAACATAGTTTATTTCCATTTTACACGCATTCTACTTCCCTCCTATGCTTCGACTTCACTCAGCATAACGCAAATATATAAATACCGTGTATTTGATGTAATATCAGATATTATGTCAAAGCCAGGTTTAGAACCTTAAAATTATCTTCATTCCAACCGTATTATCTTGCAGCTATACTCTGACTACAATTTTAGCTCTTTTAAAGCTGCAACTCTGCTGTTTTTCTTCTATCTTTAATACAATTGTAGCGTTCGACTGGTAATATTTAACATAACTAAGATCTAATGACTGGAAAACCGAAATCATCTCAGTCTGTCCATAAATTTGGTACTTTTCTGGGGGTCTACATGCCTAGTATTCTTACGATATTGGGGTTGATTATGTACCTGCGTTTTGGTTGGGTTTTAGGCAACTTGGGTTTGATTAAAACCGTAATCGTTGTTTTAATAGCTAGTTCGATCACTTTTATTACAGGATTGAGTGCATCGGCTATTGCGACCAATATTAAAATGGGTGTGGGTGGAGAGTATTTCATGATCTCACGAAGTTTGGGGTTAGAACCAGGAGGAGCAATTGGAATACCCCTTTATTTATGCAGGACACTAAGTGTTACTTTTTATTGCTACGGTCTTTCAGAAGCTATCCTGGCATTGTGGCCCATCACTGGGGTGGTACTTCCCTCATATACATTGCAATTGATAACTATTGGTTTTATTGTAATTATTACAGTACTCTCTGGAAAGAGTGCGAAGCTTGTATTACATTCCCAAATTCCTATTATGATTATAGTAGGAGTCTCAATTCTGGCCTTGATGATTGGTGTATTAAGTAAAGACTTACAATCTCCCATTATAGAAGCAACCTATCGAACAGCTCCAGAAGGGTTTTGGTACGTATTTGCCGTTTTTTTCCCTGCGGTTACAGGTTTTACTGCTGGGATTGGTATGAGTGGAGATCTAAAGGATCCGCAGAAATCAATTCCAAAAGGAACTATGGGAGCTGTTATTTCGGGAGCTGTTATTTATCTTATCATCCCACTTTTATTAGCCATAACAGGAGCATTAACAATAGAACAAATGACCGACCCTGAAGCTGGCGTTACGATATGGACACGCCTGGCGGTTTTTGGACCATGGATTGTATATCCAGCAGTTTGGGGCGCGGTTTTGTCGTCTGCCTTCGGAAGCATATTAGGTGGACCAAGGATTCTACAAGCTTTGTCTATGGATGGTTTAGTTCCAAAATTCCTGGCTAGGCTTTCCAGATCCGGACAACCTACTATTGCTACTTGGATTAGCGGAGCCATTGCCGTGAGCGCTGTCTTTTTAGGAGGGCTTAATACTATCGCTCAATATGTTTCGGTTCTGTTTCTTACCTTATACGTTGCAGTAAATATTAGTGCTGCCATCGAGCAGTTGATCAAAGAACCCTCTTACAGGCCTACCATTAATATACCATGGTATATTTCTATATTGGGTGCCATTGCTGCTATGATAGTGATGTGGCTAATCAATCCATTTGCGTTTGCATTTGCTCTGGGAATTGAACTCCTCATTTTCATATACCTCATGAGTAAAAAACTCGAACAACAGTGGGGTGATGCTTCAACAGGAATTTGGATGCACCTGGGACGATATGCCCTGCTTAGGTTGAATGCAAAAAAAATTCATCCACGAAATTGGAGGCCTATAATTATATTGTTCATCCGGGATTTAAAGGAACATATCGAATTAGTCAGGTTCACCGAAATGCTTGGACAAAACAGCGGACTTCTTACGATCTCCAAACTGATTACCTCTGAAAATAAGGATGAACTTCCTTTACGAAACGAAATCGCCCACGAAATGCAGAAAGACTTGGCTTTGGTAGGTCTGCAGGCACTTACAGAAGTACATGTGGTAACAGACCTTAAATATGGTATGAATCAGATAGCAGCGGGACACGGGATTGCAGGTATCAAAACCAATACTGTAGTTTTTGGATGGTCTTCTACAGAAAGTGGTAAGATAAAGGAATTAGAGATTATCAGTGAGTTGGCTCGATCCGGTAAAAATATCTTAATCGTTCATATTGACAAACCTTTTCCGAAGAAGATCAGGAAAAGAATCGATATATGGTGGCGTGGACAAGAGAATAATGGTGATCTAATGGTTCTACTCGCTTATTTGATCCAACTCAATAATAAATGGAAAAAGTCCACAATTCGTATTTTCTCGGTTACTCATTCTGAAGATGAGAAGCAAATTTTAGAAAATCATATTGGATTATCAATTAGAGAAGCTCGAATTGATGCGAAGGTTATTGTTATTTTAGCCCAACCAAAAGAAAATGCCTTGGATATATTACTTGCAAAGAGCAAGTATGTAGATCTTGTTTTTTTGGGCTTGGCACGAGAAACCAACCAAATTGAAGAACGCGTTATATTTATCGACAAGATTTTATCGAAATTGAATCGGGCAGTACTAGTACAAAATAATGGCATGGAAAGTGAAACCCCCATCATTTTCGGCCCAACAACATCAAAAAGTTAGACATTTAGTGTTTTGTGTATAAATGGTATTGTGTTTTATTTAGAAATAAGTTGAAGCATATTTGATTTGCTTGTAGCTTGTAATTTGTTCATTTTTAATACTACTCATTTTTTGGTTTATAATTATTTTTTAAAAATAGAAGTAATCTCTGCTATTGCCTATACTATTATTTAAATAAAGTTTTTATGCCATTTTTTATTTCGAAAACAGATTTCACTTCTTTAGGATCCAATGGTTTATCAAAAACGGCAAGCTCATCCATAAAGCCTATATACCCTAAACCTAGCATAATTTTTCCTTTTTCTGCTTCCCACGTAAATGGATCGTTAACATCTTTTATAACACCTTTAAATTGACCGTCCAGGTATAATCTGAATATAGATTTTGTTGTATTTACTTTTTCAAAAGTAATAGCAATGTGTGTCCATTTTCCTTTCTCAAAAGGAGGTTTCTTTACGGTAACAGTTCGTTTTTCCCACTTAGCATCATCATTTTTATTTTCTGGATTCCAAACTTCTAAATCTCCCAAAGCTCCTAATCTAAATTTTCTTGGATCATGATCTGTGAAATCTACCCATAAGGCGGCATCATTGTATCTAACATCTGTAATACATATTGGGTCGCAATAGCCTGGCGCCAAATCTTTGTTAGGATCTAATTGTAACCAAAATGATACAGTACCACTCCATGATTTACTACTGTATCCAACATTTTTATAAGCTTTATAAAAAATAGCAGAAGTGTTTGCTTTTTTAAAGTGAAGCGCATCACCCGTAAGGCCTTTGTTTTTAGCTAAAACGACATTAGTGCTATGTAAGCCAGGTTGGGCACTAGCAATTTTTTTATAGTTTTCGGCTGTATACATCATTGCATCGCCAACAGATATATCTGCAGATAATTTTCCGTCAAAAGAACTGTAAAAAAGTATATGATCTTTTAATTGTTTGTTTTGTGAAAAAGAAATAGTAGTAATTAGCAAAAGGAATACTCTAGATATAGATAAAAGCATTGTTGTTTTCATGATTTTTTGATTAAAAGTTAATATTTATAGTATCAACCATATTGTTTTTGGATGTATTAAAATTATTCAGATCATCTTTACACATTAATTATGTATACTCCATTCAATAGCTTTATGAGCATGAATTTTTCCTGTATCGAATATTGGAATAGCTATATCTAATTCTGAAATCAGAATAGGTAATTCTGTACAACCTAAAATAACACCTTGTGCACCTTGTTTTTGTAGTTCTTTTATAATCCCAATAATTTTTTGTTTTGAAGCGTTTGTAAATTGCCCATTAACCAATTCGTTATAAATTATATCATGGACAACTTGTCTATCACTTGTATCAGGAATTAAAATTTCAAGCCCAAAATCATTAATCAATGTTTTGGTGTAGAAATCTTTTTCCATAGTAAATTTTGTCCCTAATAATGCTACTTTTTTTAAACCTAATTTTCTGATAGATTCGCCAGTAGTTGTAGCAATATGTATAAACGGAATACTTACATTTTCAGAAATATAATGACTTACTAAATGTATAGTGTTTGTACCAAGTAGAATAATATCTGCTCCTGCCTTTTCTAACTGCTGTGCTGCTTTTTTCATGAGTTCTCCTATAGCATCCCAATCGCCTTTAAAAGTTAATCGTTCTATGTCTGCAAAATCTACTGAAACCATAATACATTTTGCAGAATGAGAACCTCCCAATATATCTTTTGCTTTGGTATTCAAAAACTCATAATACAGTTTTGATGATTCCCAACTCATTCCTCCTATTAACCCTATTGTTTTCATATTTTTATTATTAGCTTCAACAAAGCTATGATGAATAGTTAGGGGTAAACAGTTTTGAAATTGAGATAAATAAAATTATAACTGAAATAATTTCAACTACAACCTATACATAAGTAACTTATCTTTACAATTTATGGAACTCAAATATTTCAGATTAATAAAAACAATTGCTGAAGAAGGCAGTATTGCTAATTCTACTGAACGACTTTTTTTAACACAGTCGGCTTTAAGTCATCAGTTACGTGAGTTAGAAGAACGATTAGGTTTTAAAGTCTTTGAGAGAACAAGAAATAAATGGGAGTTAACTCAAGAAGGTTCAGAACTATATAAATTGGCTAATAAACTTTTTAGTGCAATAGACGAAAGCCTTAGTAATATTCAGCATATAAAAGAAGGCTCAAAAGGTTCTATTAAGTTAAGTGCAGAATGCCAATCATTTTTTCATACTATTCCCAGGTTTATACAAAAAATGGGGATTCTATATCCAGAAATTGATATAGATATAACTCTTGGAGCAACACATCAAACCATATCACAACTATTATCTGATGATATAGATATTGCCATTGTAACATCGAAACCTGCTTCTGAAGAATTGGAAAGTATAAAAGTGTTTGAAGATGAGATTTTTGCTGTTGTACATAAAGAAAATCATCTTAATAGTTTAGATTATTTAGAAGCAAGTGATTTTTCAGACATACACTTGTTAATCAACTCTTTTCCGCTAGAAGGTGTAGCTGTCTATGAGCAATTTCTAAAACCAAATGGAATACATCCTATTAAGGTTTCTGCAATTCCGTTTACAGAAATTACATTATCAATGATACATGCTAATATGGGAATCATGTGCGCTCCAAAATGGCAATTGACTCCTTTTAAATTATCGAAAGAGTTGATGTTTAAACGCATTGGAAAAAATGGTTTAAAACGAAAACATTACTTAGTTGTAAAAATGAAACATCGGAATAAAAAATATATACACGATTTTATCTCTAATTTTGAAGAAGATTTTTTAGACGTATAATCTATTTCACATATATTTTCCCTAAACCAATCAAGATAAAACTCCCTAGTTTCCACCCAACCCACAATTCATCCATAAAAAAATACAATTCGGTAACATCGTTTTTATAGATAGTAATGTCCTTACGATATTTGATCAATCAATAAGCAAAACCATCTATGATTCAAGTACAAAACCTTTCCAAATCATTTCAAAACATACAGGCAGTAGACGATATTAGTTTTACCATTAAAAAAGGAGAAATCTTCGGGTTCTTAGGTCCCAATGGAGCTGGAAAATCTACCACACTCAATATGATGAGTACTATTTTAAAAAGCGATGCAGGAACTATTTATATCGATGGCAAAAATAGTAATAAAAATGCTTCAGCATGTAAGCATCTAATTGGTGTTGTACCGCAGGAAATATCCTTATACGAAGACCTTTCTGCCTATAAAAACCTATTGTTCTGGGGAAATTTATATGGAATTCCTTCCAAAATATTGAAAGAAAGAATCCATACCACTCTCAAATTGATCGGATTATTAGATCGGAAGAAAGATTTGATCAAAACCTATTCGGGGGGAATGAAACGCAGAATCAATATTGCTGCGGCATTGCTACATCATCCAAAAGTATTGTTTATGGATGAGCCAACTGTGGGAATAGATCCGCAAAGTAGAAACCATATTTTTGAAGTCATCGAAACTCTGAACGAACAAGGAATGACCATTGTCTATACCACCCATTATATGGAAGAAGTAGAGCGTTTGTGTGATCGTATTGCAATTATAGATTCAGGGAAAATCATTGCACAAGGAACACAATCTGAGTTGAAAGAATTGGTACAGACAAAAGAAAGTATTCAGCTCGAATTTGATTTCCTTTCCGAAAGCAATGTAAATCAACTCAAAAAATTACTTTCCCATACATTGACACAAAACAAAAACAAGTTATTGGTAGAGTGTACAGTGAAAGATCTTTCTAAAGTAATTACAGCGTGTAATGAATTGCAATTACCTATCAAAGACATACAATTGAACAAAGTAAACTTGGAAGCGATCTTTTTAAGCCTCACAGGAAAACAATTAAGAGATTAATCATCTTCATATCCATCAATTACAAAATCAACCATCATGTTTATTACTATTTTAAAAAAAGACTTAAGATTATATTTCTCAGACAAAAAAGGAGTTCTGATTACCTTTCTATTGCCTATAATTATGATTACATTATTTGCATTTGCATTTGGTGGTGTTGCAAAAAAGAAAAGTGCTCCAAAACCTTTAGGGGTTTTGGTCGTAGATAAAGATGCTACAACAACTTCTCAAGAATTGATTACAAAATTGAATAGCATGCCGACTATTCGTTTGATCGCTTCTGAAGAAGAGAAAGCCTTAGACCTTGTTAGAAAGGGAAAAAATGTGGCCGCTTTAATTTTTGAAAAAGGTTTTTCGGATGCTGTCAAAGCTGATACAAACTTGCCTATCGAACTAAAATACGACGCTGCAAGAGATTTACAGATGCGAATTGTACATACCGTTTTAAAAGAAGGATTCAAATATCATTTAGGAAAAGTAGATGTGATTAATACTATAAAACTAAAAACAACTTCGCTAATCAAAGAGAGTTCTACCAAAGCACACCCTGGTTTGGTACAAGCTGTAGGAGGAACAGCAATTATGATGTTGTTGTTTAGTATCGCTGCTATTGGCGGTGGATTGTTAGATGAAAAAGATGCAGGTACTTTAAAACGTTTGCTAATTGCTCCTGTAAAACCATTAGACATTTTATTAGCAAAAATGGGAACGGCCATGGTGGTTTCTATTTTACAATTAACCACCATGTTTGTCTTTGCCTGGTTGGCATTTGGGTTACCCATTTTTATGGATATACTCTCATTAATCGTATTGATTTTATGTATCTCGTTTGCAGTTTCTAGTTTTGGAGTTTTCTTAGTATCTACGGTAAAAACACGTCAACAATTACAAGGAATGAGTACCATTATTATCATTCTGATGTCAGCAATTGGAGGAAGTATGATTCCGATTAGTATGATGCCAGCCTTCATGCAAAACATTGCAGTAATTAGTGTGAATTACTGGGGAATTGAAGGTTTCTTTGATATTTTATGGAGACAATTACCTTTGATAGCCATTCTTCCTAAAATGGGAATTCTATTAGCTATTGGTTTGGGAATGACTTTGGTTTCTACAATATTGTTTAAGAAGAATATTATTGCCATAGAGTAAATTATTCTGAAGTAGTTTTAAAAATTACTTCAGAATATTGTCCAGTCGCATCATCCCGCAATTATAATGATTCTTCTACTTAACGGCATATAATCATGAAGATTAAGAGTCTTTATGATTATCGAGCGAGATGATGTGGTGAATTATTATTTAGGTCTAAATGTTTCAATAATCTGGGCATCTACCCAGAATACATCTACATTTTCGTATTTGTCTGACCCCATATTCCGATTGAAGAAAAGGTACTTACCATCTGGTGTCACACTCGCAGCCGCTTCCCAGGCATCGGTGTTTATTTTATCTCCCAGGTTAATAGCCTCACCCCAGGAACCATCTTTTTGCTTAAAACTGATGTAGATATCCGAATCTCCATATCCACTATCTCTTTCACCATCCCAGATCAAATAAGATTCGTCCGGAGCTATAAAAGGGTGCGCATTCATTTTTCCGGTATTAATCTCTTTACCAAATGCTTTAGGTTCTTCATGTTTCCCATTTATTAATCGCGAATACCGAATCACACCGTCTCCATCTGGCATGCCAACTTCATCAAAAACATACATCCCTTTTGATGAAGTAGTAAGGCGCATGATCTCTATTTTTTGGAATGAGGAGTCTAGTTTTTTTATTTCTGACCACTCACCTGCCCCGGTTCGTTCCTTATATCGTCTCCCCAAATGCATAATCTTACCATCGGGTGAGATAAAAGGTTGCCCTACTCTGGGTGATATCACTGACTCATGCCATTTATTGTTTTTATATTGAAAAACAATAAATTCCATTTTTTTATCTTCATCAGCTTCCCCAACTTCTCTAATAAAATAGAACTCTTTCTGGTCTGGTGTAAAAGCACCTCCGTATTCCCAACCACCAGTCACAATCATTCCCGGAGCAAAACGTTCAGGTATTAAACCAGGTGTTTTTTGTCCCAGATAAGGGTTTTCTATAGTGACGTCAGTATCATTACTTTCTGTTGTACGTTCCTTTTTAGTTTGGCAGGCATTTAAAAATGGCATCATTGCCAGTAGCATCAAAATACAATATGCTTTTTTCATTGTTCGAACTTTTTTTATTCTAGGTGATTTATTGTATGGATTATGATTTGGGCCTGAGATTCTCGATAATCTGGGCATCTACCCAAAATATATCTACATCATCGTATCTATCGGTTGGTTTTGTTTTACCTACACTTCTATTGAAGAAAAGATATTTTCCGTCCGGTGACACAAATGCACCGGCTTCCGAAGACTCTGTGTTTATCTTGTCGCCCAAGTTAATAGCCTCACCCCATGAACCATCTTGCTGTTGAAAACTGATATAGATATCAGCATTACCATATCCGCTATCTCTTCTACCATCCCAAAGAATATAGGACTCATCTGGAGCAATGAAAGGGTGAGCATTCGATCCTCCAGTGTTTATCTCCTTACCAAACTGTTTAGGTTCTTCACGTTCTCCATCAATTAATCTAGAATAACGAATAATACCTTCTCCCATTGAATCAAAAACATAGGTTCCTTTAGCAGAAGCTGTAAGGAGCATGATTGGGAAGTCTTTAAATGGAACACCAAGGCTTTTTATCTTGGACCAATCGCCAGTTTCCGTACGCTCTTTATATTTTGTACCCAAGTGCATGATCTTACCATCGGGCGATATAAAGGGTTCTCCCACTCTGGGTGATATAACCGACTCCTGCCACTTATTATTCTTATTTTGAATAACAACAAATTTCATTTTTTTATCCTCCTCTGTTTCTCCAACTTCTCTGATGAAATAAAATTCTTTTAGGTCGGGTGTGAAGGCACCACTCCATTGCCATTCCTCTGTTGTAACCATACCAGGAGCAAATAATTCAGGAATCAAACCCGGTGGCTTTTGACCAAGATAAGGGCTTTCTATAACTGAGAGTTCATCTTTAACAAACGCTGGTAGGATGATTTTTGAAACTTGAGTCATTATAGTATCTTCCCTGTCATGGCCAGTAATCACAACAACTAAATCAAGTTCATCAACGGTGATAATATATTGTCCGCCACCACCCCAAGCGAAAGTGGTATCATAGCTTTTATCGCCGACTGCTATATTCGTTTGATAGAAAAAATAACCATAATTAAAGCTGTCGGGTTGCCAATCTTCAGTAGGTTTAGTAATGTTACTAGTGGCTTTAGCTAAAAATTTTGCTGAAATCAGTTGTTCGCCATTCCATTTACCTTTATTGATGGCCAAAATTCCCCACTTGACCATATCACGTGATGTCATGCTCACGCGCCACCCCGCTTCTGGCAAGCCGCTAATAGAAGTCTGCCAGTTATAATTAGTTATGCCCATTTTGTCGAGAAGTTCATTTTTGATGAAATCCTGGGCGGTGCCCGGCACGACGGCCTCAATGGCTTGCATCACCAAACTTGGATTGAAGTTGCCATATGAATAGTTCTGAGATACTGAGGTAATAGGTGCACTATGCTCAAGAAGGGTCTGAACTTGACCTTGGCCTTTTAACTTGTTTGGATTTTTCTCGAATTCTTTTCTCTGTTCTTCACTGATGCGAAGCCCCCCGCGCATGGTCAATGCCTTATGGAGCGTGATTTTTTCTGCACCCTCAACAAATTTTGTTGGATCCAGTTCTTTCAGAAAACTAACCAAGGGCTTATCCAGATCAGCCATTGTTAGATAGCCCAACTGGATAGCACGACCCAATGCCAAACTGGTGTAGGCTTTAGCGGCTGACGCTTGGTCACTGGCCAGGTTAATGCGACCACGCCGGTAATAAGATTCAAATAAGAGCTTGCTTTTGTGGGTGATAAGCATGCTATCGTAGAGACCGTGCATACTATCGGCGATCTCCTCGGCCAGCTTGATAATCATGTCTTTATTGCCACCATTAACGCCTAATTCACCAATTGCTAGACCGTCTTTTCTTTCTGCCGGTGTTGTATCGATAAAAGCTTCTTTGAGATATGGTAAATCCCAAAAGGATATTTTGGCTTCGGCAGCTGTAGCCTCTGGTGCAGGGCTATCACTTTGTTGGGCAAAGCTAATACTTGTTATTAAAAGTATAATTGAACAGAGTAATCGTATTATGTTTTTCATTGTTTTATCTTTTGAATTCTAAATCGT
Source organism: Aquimarina megaterium XH134 (assembly GCF_000520975.1). Lineage (GTDB taxonomy): Bacteria > Bacteroidota > Bacteroidia > Flavobacteriales > Flavobacteriaceae > Aquimarina > Aquimarina megaterium. Next base: position 160,007 of record NZ_JACB01000026.1, on the reverse strand, counting down.
TTAATCTTACACAACCACTGTTATTTTCGTGTTTTTAACCAAACTGCACCAAAAGCGTTATTTATAAATTTTTCTACCGAGGAACCATCGTTGTTCATCATATAGACATGTTTTTCTCCATTCTCATCTGTGGATTGGAAAATTATTTTAGAACCATCAGGAGACCAGGAAGGATTCCAATCATCAACATCATTATTTGTTAATCGTTTTTGATTGGAGCCATCTATATTCATTACATAAATTTCATGATTTCCATCTCTATTAGACATAAAAACGATTTGTTTACCATCTGCAGAAACTTCAGGATGCAAATCTTTAGCTTTATTATTGGTTAACTTAGTTATATTGCTGCCATCAATATTGGCTATGCAAATTTCTTCACTATTGGAATGATAGATGGAATGAAAGACGAGTTTCCCTTCTTGAGTAAAATATGGTCCTCCACCATTCAGTGGTTTTATTTGAGCTTGTTCACTACCATTTGAATTCATAATCCAAAGTTCTGCCCTCCAAACTTCTGCCGAATCTTGATAATCTCTTGCAAAAACAATTTTTTTTCCATCAGGAGACCACGTAGGAGAATTATCCCATTTGTTTTTTGCATGCGTTAATCGTTTCATGTTCGTACCATCACTATTCATAGTATGAATAGACCATGTGTTTCCTCTATCGTAATAGCCATAAGAAGCGATACGTTTTCCATCAGGAGACCAAGCTATATAGCCATCTCTCCCAGAGCGATTAGTGATTCTAGTTTTTGATTCAGCTTTACTATCGATCAGGTAAATTTCTGAATCACCGGTTTCTTTTGATGCATAAGCAATCGTATAGGATATGGATTCCGATTTTTTATTGTTCTGACTATAACCAACCAAAAGAGAAAGGAAAGGTAAAAGGATGCTGATAGTTTTTATATACTTCATATTCTTACTTTTTAATAATAATTGATGTAATATCCTTAAACAAACGTATCGAATAGGATTAGTAAAAAATTGTAAAATAGACAAACGATACTTTCAAACTGAAATAAACCTATTTGTAACGGAAAATATTCTTAATCCGTAAAAAGCATGAGTTGGGCAATAGATTATCTGGATTGGTCTTTTTTAAAGGGATACTAGATTCATATTTTATATATTTATACACTATGATAAAAAGAAAGAACTTAATCGATTGGATCTTTCAGAATAGAGTCGTTTCACACCTCATATTTTGGATTTTATTGTTTATAAGTTTACCCATATTGGCAGCATTAAATGATGGAAGCGTTGAAAAGACTGTAAACGCTAGTTTGAGTTTTTTACCTGCCCAATTATTAGCAAGTTATTTTTTAGTCTATTATCAGGTACCCAAACTTCTATTTAAAAAGAAGTATCTTAAGTTTGGATTCTCTTTTTTGATATCTGTATATGTATTTTTAGTTATTTCAAAGCTTTCAAGTATGTACTTGACTAAATTTTTTATTCCTAAATATTACAAGGAGGAAAGCTTGATAGAAATAATATCCGATCCATTTCACTTGGCTGTAGTGCATTTTCCGTCGGTCTATGTATTTGTTTTTTTAATGCTAATGACTAAGATAGTTAAAGACCGCTTTGAAGAACGTCATCAACTAGAAGTTTTACAAAAAGAAAAAGCAAATACCGAACTTAAATTTTTAAAAGCGCAAACAAATCCGCATTTTTTGTTCAATACGTTAAATAATTTGTATTCATTAACATTAGATCGATCTGAAAAAGCCCCTGAAGTTGTTTTGAAACTATCAGACATGCTAGATTATATGCTTTATCGGTGTAAAGATGCTGAAGTTCCATTAAAAAAAGAAATTGCTTTTATACAGGATTACATAGATTTAGAATCCCTACGTTATGGCAATAAATTAACATTGAACTTTACATACCATCTTCATTCTCCCACCGTAATGATAGCACCCTTAATCCTGATATCATTTATCGAAAACGCCTTTAAACACGGTGCGAGTAATAATCTCAAGGATTCGGTAATTAAAATTGAATTAACCACAAACCAAGATCAACTATGCTTTAAAGTTTTTAATACGCTACCCGAAAACAGACAATACGACACGAAAAATGAATCACATTCTGGAATTGGATTTTCTAATGCTCAAAGACAATTAGAACTGAACTATAAAAATAACTATGACCTGAAAAGCACCCAAACAGACAATGATTTTCAGGTAGTATTAACTATTAATTTACAATAATATGGGAATAAAATGTATGGTCGTAGATGATGAGCCGCTAGCCATTAGAGTGCTTGAAAAACACATAATGGAAATACCAGACCTTGAACTTGTAGCAACATTTGATAACCCTATAACCGCTGGACATTTTCTTCAAAACACTACTATAGACCTTTTATTTCTAGATATCCAAATGCCTGTAGTTACAGGTATCGATTTTATAAAAAATACGAGGATACAACCAAAAGTTATCTTAACAACAGCTTACCGAGAATACGCTTTAGAAGGGTATGAACTGGATATTATTGATTATTTATTAAAGCCAATATCTTTTATTCGGTTTTATAAATCTATCAATAAATACAAGGCATTGAATACAACACCCCCATCCACCTCCCAAGAATCATCAGAGGTCGATAAGACATTAGATCACTTCTTTGTTAATTCAAACAAAAGGATGATTAGAATAGAGTTTAACGACATTCTGTTTATAGACAGCATTAAAGACTATGTGAGAATACATACTGCAAACGACATCATAATTACAAAAGATAAAATAAGTTCTTTTGTTCAAAAGCTACCTTCTTATTTTTTGAGGGTTCATCGTTCCTATATTATTAACACTAGAAAAATTGCTTCTTTAACTGCAAAAGATGTTGTTTTACTTGGCGGTATGGAAATTCCGATTGGTGCTTCCTATAAAGAAATTATTAAATCGATTAAGAATTGAGAGCGCTCGACTGTTAATTGTCACACTCCTATCCTTTCGACAGTACTTCAACATTTCGGTAGGCTCAGTGTGCAACCCAGGAATCATATCGTTTATATCATAGACATAGTATTCATAGCGCAATGCGCTATGATCACAGGCCATAAATTTCTATTGAGTTTCACATAAGCGATCCCCATAATAATTCCGATTAGTGCTACCGATATAGAACGTTCAGAGATATCATACGAGTGTCTAAAACCCCAAATACAAGCTTGTATTATAATCGCAATTGTGGTCCTAAATTTTAAATTTGAAAACAATCCTTCTATCCAGGTAATTAAGAAACCTCGTTCTAGTAATTCTTCAAGTGCAGATTGTAACCATACAAAAAGAATAACAGAAAAAAAATAGCCGTAATCTCCATTACGAAGTGAGTAACCTGTATTGGTTCCTTTTACGGCATCACTACTTTCTTTAACAACCAAAAACGAATCTTGTATTAGATTAAAAATAAGAAGTACTCCAATTATGATAGCAGTTATTATTCCTGCTTTTAAAAATGTTTTAGTAATGTTTTTAGGTCTTATAAGTCCTAAAGATTTCCATGTAACTCCTCTCCTTCTCATTTGCCATGTTGCAACTAATAAAGTGGTACCAGAATATAAAAACCCTGTAACTAAATAGTGCGTATTAGGAATTGAGGTTTTCCTAATCAAAAACATGATTGCAATGTAAATAATGAGATCAAAGAGAAAACTAAGTTGGTTGTTTTCTTTTATATTATTTTTCATGCTTTTAATTCTATTGTAACTTTTCTTTAAATCGATTTAGAGTATTCGTAAAAGAATTTAGCAGCCTATGAGATTGCTTTTTAGCTACTTCTACCGCTTTTTCGTAGTTTTTTAAAGCTAAATCGAATTGTTCATTATTCTCGTAAGCTTCACCTAAACTATCATACATATTTGCTTCATCTGGAAATAAATGCACATTTAGCTTAAATAATTTTATAGCAAATTCAGTATTTTTTTCTCTCATAAACTCATAAGCAATAAGATTTAAACGTTGTGGATGATTAAGAGAATAGTTGTGTATTTTCACAAAGTTCTCAATATCTTTTAAGTCATTGAAATTGTTGATTTTAGCTTTGTTACTGTAAATAAAAAAGCGTAATCTCTCTTTTGGCAATTGGTATTTTTTATTATATAAGATATCCTCTATATAGTATACAATGTTTCTAGATATCATATCGTAGTTAGATAAAGCAATTATGGTGTATTTGTCATCTAAATATCTTGAAAAATATGACGAAAACCCTGGTAATCCTCCACCATGACCTACTACTCTATTATTATTTTTATTTTCTACCTGAAATGCCAAACCGTAAGTTATTTTTGGTATAACATTGGTAAATAATTTCTTTTTAGAATTTTCATTAATTAGAAGTGAAGTGTATAATGCTTGGTCAAATTTCAACATATCTTTAACTGTAGATAATATTCCTCCATCAGATTGTGGTGAACTATTTGTATATATCGTATTTGTATACTTACCAGATATTGACTTTAAATAACCTAATGCTCTATTTTCGACAACATCATCCCAAAATCTCATTTGCGTATTGTTCATTTTAGCGGGAATAAAGATATTCTGAGTAATAAATTCTGAATAAGACTGTCCCGAAATTTTTTCAATAATTGCACCTAACACAACCATTCCAGAATTAGAATATGCAAATTTTTTTCCTGGAATATCAAACTCTAATTTTTGTTCATAAATAAAAGGTATTATATCATTGATTACGTAACGTTTCCCTCTATTTGCTCTATACACTTTGTGCCGCATGTAATTGCTTAAACCTGAAGTATGAGACAGTAAATGATGAATAGTTATTTTATTGCCAAATGGAAAATCTTTCAGGTATTTTACAACCGGATCATTAATATTTAATTTCCCTCGTTCTTCTAATTGCATAATGGAAACACCGGTAAACATTTTTCCCATTGAGGCAATATTAAACTTTGTATCTATATTGTTTTTTATTTGATAGCTTTTATTCGCATCGCCAAAAGCTTTTTGATATAAAATTTTGCCCTCTTTTGCCAGCAAAACAGTTCCGGAAAATTGATCAAGCTCAACATGCTTTTGCATCATTTCCTCTATCTTGTCGTTTATTGTTTGTGCCTGTAAACTTGATACAAAACAAATTATTAAAAATGTAATTACTTTAATCATTGATATATAGTTTTATATGTATACATCAAAATTGATTAAACGTAAGAACTTATTAAAACGAAATAGATAGTTACAATGCAATTCTAGACAAACAAGAGGATTTTATCTATTAAGTAAAATCGGTATTAATGAACTTTTGAAAATCTTTTCTGTATTTTTCTGAAACCGGAATGTATTTATCTCCAAATACAATACGATTACGTTCTATAGTCGTTATCATCTTTAAATTAACAAGAAAAGAACGATGCACACGCATAAAGCTTTTTTTAGATAATTCTTCTGCTAAAGATTTCATGCTTTTTAAAGTGAGGATTGGTTTTTCAGAATTAACTGTGTAGAGTTTTAAATAATCTTTTAAACCTTCAACATAAATTAAATCTTTTAAATTTATCTTAATTAACTTATAATCCGACTTTACAAAAATATAATCCTCTATATAATTTGTTTGATTTGAGTTGTTAGGCAATAACTGTTTTGCCTTATTCGCAGCAGAGAAAAACTCGGGATAACTAATTGGTTTTACTAAATAATCAATAGCATTAACTTTATAACTTTCGAGTGCAAATTCTTCAAATGCAGTCGTAAAAATAACTTTAGTGTTTTTGTTTAAAAGTAGTTTAGAGAATTCAATACCAGATAAGTTTGGCATTTGTATGTCTGTAAAAATCAAATCAACCGATTCGTGCTCTATAATTTCCATTGCAGCAATAGCGCTATTGCATTTAGCAATCAATTTTAAAAAAGGTGTAGATTTTACATAACCTTCTAATAGACTAAGAGCCAAAGGTTCATCATCAATTAAAACACAAGAAAGTATCATTTTTTAAAATTAAGGATTAATGTTGCAATATATTCGTTGTTTTCCTCTCTGGTGGTTAATTTAAACTTATTGGGATACAATAGTTCTAATCGTTTTTTTAAATTCTCTAATCCAATTCCAGAATCGGTAACTTTTTCTTTTTCGGGAAAAGAAGAATTAGTAACAGTATAATTGATACAGTCATTTTCTATTGTTAAGTTAATGCAAATAAAACTAGGTTGTATAGCATCTATACCATGTTTAAAAGCATTTTCTACAAAAGAAATTAGAAGTAATGGAGCAATTTGTATAGGTTGATTAATTATAGGAAAACTCTTTTTTAACGTTAGATTAGCAGATACCCGCAATTGCATTAAATCTATGTAACGTTCTAGAAATTCTATTTCTTTTACAATAGGAACTTTATTGATTGATGCGTCGTGTAATAGATAACGCATCAGTTTGCTTAAGGTGTGTATTGATTCTTTGGCCAAAAAAGGAGAGCTATCAATTAATGCATAAATATTGTTTAAGGTATTAAAGAGAAAATGTGGTTGAACTTGATACTTTAAATATTTAATTTCAGTATCTAATTGTGTTTGTTTTACTTGTTGTAATAATAATCTATTTTCATTAAATCTTGAATTTACTTTTAAACCAACACACATGCCAATACTTAAAATTATAGGTAGCATTAATTGAACAGTAGTCATAGCACCACTTCTTACTTCTCGAATCAACTCTCCATTAACTGTTGGGTGAAATACATTAAATCGCAACAGTTTTTTTAATAATACATAGAGTATAACAATCAAAAAAATATTTAGAATATAAAACAATACCTTTTTATTTTTAAAAAAAAGCAGATCTACTAACACAAAGTAATTGATATAAAAAACAAGAAAAATGCTTGAAATAGACAGCCAATTTCTATTAATAAGATATTGCCCATTTGGAATATGATTTAACGAAGCTATTGGATATATAAATACAACGAGCCATAAAAAACTGTGTAATATTATTTTTAAATAACCTTTCTGCATACCATTTTGATAAAAAACTAAGGTAAGCTAAACAAGGTAAATATTTGTAATTATATAGACGGTCTTTCTATTTTTATAGACGATTATTAGAATTCTATCTATATCATTCCACACAGATTATACTCCTCTCCTATTTTTTTAGTCAAAATTGCACGAACCCAAAAACACCATTATGTATATTTGTAAATGAGCATAAGAGTGTTAGCAAAAAATATAACCTGTATAAACTTCAAATGTCTTTTTTAGTATGGAGAAACTAGTAATTGAGTTTATCAAACACATAAGGCAATATAGTACACTCTCAAACGAAGCAGAAAACGCTATTGTAGCACTAGCTCGTAATGAGACTTTAGCTAAAGGTACCATCTTAAGCAAAGAAGGAAAAACATGTAAACACCTCTATTTTTTAAAAAGTGGCACGGTTCGCACTTATTTTTATCAAGACGGAAAAGATATTACACATTGGATTTATCCAAAAAACAATATGGTAACTTCTTGGCATAGTTATCTTTCGCAAACACCATCAAAAGATTATATCGAAACTACCGAAATCAGCGAGGTTATTTCATTAACCTATACCCAATGGCAGGAATTATATACCACTTTTCCGGAGTTAGAACGTTTTGGACGCCTACTCATAGAAGAACAAATGGCATTGATAGATGATTTTTATAAAGGCTATTATTTTTTATCGGCCAAAGAAAAGTACCAATTATTAATAAAAGCAATTCCTAATATAACGCAAATTGCCAATTTAGGACATATCGCTTCAATGTTAGGTATAAGTCAGGAAACATTAAGTAGAGCTCGAAAGTAGATTTTGACATAAGTCAAAAATAACACTAAACGCTCTGATTAGTTTTGCCTCATAATCTTCATAAACCAATTACAATATGAATACTAATAATTTTATTTGGGCAGACTTATCCAGTTACAATCCTGATAAAGCAAAGCAGTTTTATGAGGCTGTTTTTGGTTGGAAATATTACAGTACCGATAATTATTTAATTGCGTATAACGATAAAAAAGAAACTGTTGGTTTGTACCAAACACCGCAGAAGTTTCAAGATATGAAAATGCCATCTTTTTGGATGTCCTATATTCAAGTAGACAGCGTTACAGAAACTATAGAAAAAGCACGTAAATTAGGTGGAATTATAGAACTGGTAGATACCAAAAATTCTATTGGCAGCATCGCTTTAATACGTGATACATTAGGCGCAGGGTTTACTGTCTATGAAGGCAATGCATTGAATTCGAGAACTAAAAATAAAGAAAACACTTTAATTTTTAACGAATTACACGTATCCGACACCCAAAAAGCGATTTTATTTTATAAACAGCTTTTTAATTGGAAATTTCAAAAAGTGGATGAGAATAGCTTCGAGATTTATAACTTAAAAAACGATCATATAGCAACTATTAGTGAAATACCTAACAGTATAAAAAGTAAATACGAATATTGGGTATGTACATTTGGTGTAAAAGACCTGAAACAATCACAAAAAACCATTGAAGCAAACGACGGAAACCTAATTTTTAATGAAGGTAACCGGCTATTATGTTCTGATGGATCCGAAGCATTCTTCTACATACAAAAAATATAACTTCTTACGAGGAAGAACAAAGTAAAAACCAGTATTAAAAACATAAAAAATGAAAAATTCAATAGTACTGTTCAGAAGTTTAGCTGTGGTTATCCTACTTGCTGGTAGTGCACACTTAGTAAGCTATGCTTCACAAAGTTCAAACTATACGTCTGGAACTGATTTAGAAGAAAACACTATTTCTCAATTTCCAGATGAGAAAAAACAATCTATAGAAAATGAAGATGATAATAAAAAAACTTCTAATGCTTCTGTAAACCATTATAATGAAGAGACAGATTATATTATTGGTAATTGGAAAGTAACTTATCACTCAAAAGAGTTTAGAGGCGCGATAGTGTATACTATTAAAAAAGAAGGCAATGTATTTAATGCCTATACTTACCAATATGAAGATGAAAGTGGAAATAGCGAAAAAGCAAAAGGCACAAAAACACTTATTATAAAATCATTCGATGGTTACAAGGGAAAAGGGATCTATACCATTGAACATGAAAAACAAATATATGATATCGATTGTACCATTGATATGGTTGATGAAAATACTTTTAGGCTAAGCTATGACTATTATGGTTATGGTGATGTAGAAACTTGGAAAAGACAATAAATTATGATTGAATTTTTATCAAAACAACTAAGCTGGATCGATGTTAATTACTGGTTTTATCTCATTAACGATTTAAGTTTATTGTACATCATCATTCCGTTTTTTGTATTAGAATTAATTCGTTATGCATGGCAAAAACGCTTAAACAAAAACCTTGTTTTTGATAGTATTGCTAATATAATTACGTTTGGTGCATTTCTCCTTATTGAAATTATCCTTGGAGTTTTAGCTATAACCAAACTTTATTATTGGTTATATAACAATGCTAGTTTACCGCATTTAGAATTAAATTGGGCAACAATTATTTCTTGCATAGTATTGGCAGATTTCGCTTATTATTGGGAACATCGTATGATGCATCGCATAGGTATTGGATGGGCAACACATACTGTACATCACAGTTCTCCACATTTTAATATGTCGGTAGCATATCGTTTTGGGCCATTAGATGCTATAATGCCCATTCTTTTTTCACTTCCGTTAGTGATGTTAGGATACGATCCTATTTTAGTATTATTATCTGAAGTATTTGTACAAGTGTTTCAAACTTTATTACACACCGAAATTATTGGTAAACTCACAAAACCAGTAGAGTTTATTTTTAATACACCGTCACATCATCGTGTACATCATGGTTCAAACAGACAATATTGGGATAAAAACTATGCCGGAATTCTTATCATTTGGGATAGAATGCTAGGCACATTCGAGCCCGAAGTCGAAACTGTAAAATACGGCATTTCAGAACCATTAAATAGCACCAACCCTATAAAAGTATTTTTTCATGGAATAACTCGATTATTCAAAAAAATAGCTAGTGTTGAAGGCTTTAAAAACAAGCTTCTGGTGTTGATTAAACCACCAGATTGGATGCCAAAAAATTAAAAAACAGCCTCTTGTTTTCGTGAAAACAAGAGGTCGTTTTCTATTTAATATAATATTTTGAAAATTCTTCTTCAATAAGAATTTTACTTAATCTATTACCTGTGATCATCTCTGATTCTATACATAAGCCAGCCGTAATTGTCCCATATTGCATACACTTTTTTATATCATAACCATTAGAAAATCCATACAGAAAACCTGCAAAAAAAGAATCACCGGCACCATTTGTATTGATCATCGTATAATTTTCAATAATTGGGACTTCAATCCATTCTTGATTTATAGTATATGCAGTTGCTCCACCTTTTCCGTGAGTACACACCACCAATTTCTTACCATTAGCAATCTGTTCTTCCATAAAAGATTTATAATCTGATAAATTATCTGAACTTAAAAAAGTATAGGTAGCAGCATCAATAAAGTCTTGATGGTATTGGTTTTTACCATCATAATCATGTAAATCGGTCCAAACTTCTTTATTTAATTGTTTACAAATTGGTAAAATATTACGGCAATAATTAGCAATATTCACAACAATAAAGCTTGCTTTTAATACTTCTTTTTCAAATTTGGAATAGTCAATATCTGGTACATCCGAAGAAGGATTCATGAATATAGAAATACGTTCTCCCTTATTATTCATAATATTTAAATGCCTTTCGGTACCTTTTTTATCTATATCATTAATGAAATTTAGTGTAGGCTCTTGCAAATAAGACATTACTTTTTCTCCAAAAGAATCATTACCTATTAAAGAATGAAATGTAGTATAAAACCCTAATTTAGAAAACGCCAAAGCTTTTCCAGCACCAGTATTTCCAATAGTTTCATTAAAATCACAATTATGAATTGTTTGTGGAATAGCCTCAGGAAATTCATCTAATGTGATTACCGAATTGTATGAGGCTCCTCCTATAACAAATATGTTTTTCATTATTTACTAAGTTTAATTATGGAAGCCGAATTTGCTTTTAAATCAATTGACTTAAGGGTAGAGAAATGAGTATTTGTAATAATATCCTTTCCTTTAGAATATCCATCAAGAGCTTCTTTGTAACGCTCTAAACTATAATTTGGAATATCTTTTTTCTTATTATTTATAATAATCATCGTGCTTTCGGTATCTGTATACCTAAAATAAACATAGATATTTTCTAAAGGTTGAAAATGCTTCAATTTTCCGGAATGGATTTCTGTAGCTCCTTTACGCCAATTCAAAATTGTACTTACATAATTGTATACGCTATTTTCTTGAACTGTTCTTCCTTTATTAGTAAAAGCATTTCTTTTATCCGTCTTCCACCCTCCCGGAAAATCTTTTCGTAATTGTCCGTCAGGTTTATCACCTCCAAACAATAATTCATCACCATAATACAATTGCGGAATTCCTCTTGTGGTTAAGATAAATGCCATACTTAGTTTAAGTTTATCAATGTCTTCATCTAATAGCGTGAATAATCTCCCAACATCGTGATTTCCATTAAATATTTTATTGCTAAATGGATCTCCATACACAAAATCTTCAGCGAGTGTTTCATAGATTTTATATATATTCTCTTCTTTTCCAAATGCTTTTAACATTGCGTAATACAAGGGGTAATCACATACACTATTCACAGGAGATTTGTAACCATCGTTATTAACTCCACCATTATTCCAATATGATAATGATGACGCTTTAGCTTCCCACGTTTCTGCAACAATATAAAAGTTAGGGTATTCAGTATTAATAGTTTCTACCCATTTTGCCATTACATTTTTTTCAGGATAAGGATAGGTATCCATTCTAATACCATCTAACTGTGCATATTCTACCCACCAAATTGAATTTTGGATCATGTAGGTTGCTAAAAATGGGTTTTCTAAATTTAAATCGGGTAAATTAGTATCAAACCAGCCTTTTGTAAATAAATCGTAATCACTTTTTGAAACATGTGGATCAGAAGCTGCAATATTGGTAAAATTACTTCGTGTAAATGTGTCCCATTGATTCAACCAATCTTTAGAAGGTAAATCATTCATCCACCAATGACCGGCTCCACAATGATTAAAAACCTGATCCATAATCATTTTCATTCCTTTTTGATGACACAAGTCAACCAAACTCAAAAAATCTGCATTATTTCCAAAACGACTATCTGTTTTATAAAAATCTGAAATTCCATAACCATGGTATGAGTATTTTGGCTGATCATTTTCTAAAAACGGATTTAACCATAAAGTCGTTACCCTTAAATTTTGAATATAATCTAAATGATTTATAACTCCTCTTATATCTCCACCGTGTCTTCCATCTTGGTTAGAACGATTTACTTTTTCAAGAGTATCTTCGGTAGAGTCATTTTCTGGATCTCCATTCGAAAAACGATCAGGGGTTATTAAATAAATAACATCAGAGCCATCAATACTTTGAGTTGCATTGTCCCTATGCTTTTTTGTTTTTAATTCGTAGGTGTAACGTAATTCTTTATTCGTTTTTGTTTTAAAAACAATATCAAAAGAACCTTCTTTGGTTGTTTCTGCTATTGACAAATTTATAAAGAGATAGTTTTCATTTTCTAATGTAGAAATACTATGTATTAAAACCCCTTCATAATTGATACTTGGTTTTGTTTGACTAATATTTTCTCCATATACCAAAATTTGTAATTCGGGGTTTTCCATTCCGATCCACCAATTTGGAGGTTCTACTCTATTTAATGTTACATTTTGCGCACTTAATCGAATTGAAACAAAAAAGAGTAAACAAATAATAAAAATTCTAAATATAGTTTTCATTTTAGTAAAGTAAAAAATTAGATTCCTCAATATTACCAATGAAAACAACACCTCACAATCTCATTATATAAACAACCACTTCGATATACCAAACTACCAGTATTTATTAGTTATAGTAAAGCAGAAAATCAATTCTAATGAGCTATAGATTACAATTGTTTACTCGTTTTTTGTATAAAATTGCCAGTTGTTTGTATATAATTAATGGTCATTTAGATTAATTTTTAGATTTTAGCCAAATGAAATCAAACTATACTAATTTTTCATTTTTGGGTATACAAAAAAAATCTAACAGAGTCACAAAACATCTTGGTTATTGGTTGGCATTTGTATGTTTTTTTACTTTAGTTTGGGGAACTTATGATAATGATTATTTCAGGAATTTTATGATCCAAATGTTAAGTCTTCCTGCTAGACTTATTTTGGTTTATGTATCGTTGTATTTTTTATTCCCGGTTTTTTTTCTGAAAAAGAAATATGCGATGTTCGTCTTTCTCTATACTCTTTTATTGATTTTTGTTACTGTTTTTATTCAAAGAGTCTTGTTTTTTTATGTTGTTCAACCAAATTATTTACAAAATTTTGAAGTTTCTAATTTCTTTGTTCTTACAGAAATAATGAACACACTTTTAGATGTAAATATTGCTATCATCATTCCTTTGGGGTATGTTTTTTTTAAAAGTTGGCATGCAACAAATCAAAAAACTATTGAACTAGAAAACCAACAATTACAGTCTATAAAAGAAGAGGAATTTATTTATTTAAAAGTTGAAAAATCATTGCAGAAAATTTTTTTGAAGGACATAATTTTTATTGAAAGTCTTAAAAATTATGTCAAAGTAAAAACTACTAATAGAGAAATTATCGCTTATAAAGGCATTTCATCGATTGAAGAAATGTTAACCAACAAAAAATTCTTAAGAGTTCACCGTTCTTTTATTGTAAGTCTCAATTTTATTGATTCCTTTTCACCAAGTAAATTAATATTAAAAGGAATCCCTATACCTATTGGACGAAAGTATAAAGAAGAAGTTAAAGACACTTTAGGTTATTTTTAGATGTAAATTAATTCTCATTCTACACATATTTCCTTACTCTCCTATCCTCTTCAGTAATCTCAGTGTAGCAAAACCAGAAGTTATGTTGTTTTGTACAATATGTGTTATAGTTTTATCTTATGTATTCTATGAGAGACCAATTTTTCTTTCAAAATCTTCTTTATATACTCTACCTACAGGAATTCTTTCTTCTTCAATATAAATTTGGTTCCCTGATAATTTTGATATAGCTCTTATATTTATAATATATGATTTGTGTACTTGGCAAAATAATGAGTCATCAAGTTTCTCTTTCCATTGCTTTAAGGTTTCTGAACTCAGATAACTTTTATTTTTAGTTTTTACTTGAGTATAATCAGAATCCGCTGTGATAAACATTATTTCTTTTTCTGAAACCTTAAACAGATCATATCCCGATTTTATAAAAAAGAAATCTTCTTCTTTTTTTGATACTATACTATCTGATTGAAGAATTGTTTTAGTTTCATATGATGCTTTTGTAACTGCCTGTATAAAACGCTGAAATGAAAAGGGTTTTAAGAGATAATCAACTACATTATACTCATAACTTTCTAATGCAAATTCTGAGAAAGCTGTTGTTAAGATAGTTTTAGGTGGATTATTAATAGTCTTCAGAAAATCAATACCAGAAATTTTGGGCAAATGTATATCCAAAAAAATAAGGTCTATAGTGTTCTTTTGCAAAAAAGTTAAAGCAGTTAAAGCATCAGAAAATACACCTTTTAATTCTAATGTACCTAAATCAGCAATATATTTTTGTAGAATACGCTGTGCAGGTGGTTGATCTTCTATGATAATACACGTTTTAGACATACTTCTTTTAGGTATTTAAATATAAAGAAAGAAGCACTTTATATCTATTATTCTCTTCTTCTATTACAAGATAATGTTTTCTCGGGTACAAAAGATTTAAACGTTTTTTTACATTCTTCAAACCAATACCTTTAGATATATTTTGATTATTTGCGTTTGGCAAAAAACTATTTTCGCAAATAAAAGTTAACTTATCATTTTCTTCAATATCAATTTTTATATCGATAGTTATATTGTCGCTTTGACTTGCATTACTATGTTTAAAAGCGTTTTCTATAAAAACCACTAATATTAATGGAGCAATTTGATAATTCTTGGTAATCCCAGGAACATCAAAATTAACGTTTCCTCTTTCTTCAATTTGTAACTCATTAAGCTTAACAAAATTCTCAAGATGTTTGATTTCTTTTTCGAGTGAAACTAGATCCTCTTTACAATCGTATAACATATATCGTAAAACTGATGACAATTCTAGTATAATGGAAGGAGTTTTTGGCGAATTTTCAATAGCATAAGAATATAGATTATTCAAGTTATTAAATAAGAAATGAGGATTGATCTGTGATTTCAAGAACCGCAACTCACTTTCTTGTACCGATATATGTAACTGCTCAACTTCTTTCTGTTTTTTGTTGGCATCCCATCCCAATTTGAAGCTTATCATTATAATAATTATTGGCATAATATCAATAAGTGTATAGAAAACACTTGAAATGTGCTGCCCTCGTCTTCCTGGAAAAAATATTTTTTCGAGAACAAATTCTTCTACAAAATAGACGAACATAAAAACTAAAATCAAAGAAACTGCAAGTTTGAGATACTTTTTCTTATAAAAGAAAGACGGAACTAAAACATAGCTTATAAAAAGAGAAACAAATACATAATGAATAAAGAATACTACTTTATAGAACTCTATTTCTGGATCGTGTTTATCAAAAGAATACACTATAAACAGTACAACAAAAAATACAATTTGATATATCCATTCTTTATTTTTCCAGCCTTTCATAAAATGCCTCATAACACAAAAATATAGGAATTACTGTATACGCCCCTACTATTTACCGTAAGCATCATATATTATAAGGTAAACGACAAAAAGTTGGAGGCAAACAACCATTAAGTTGTTTAAGGTAAAAGTTTTGTAGTTCACGTGTTTTATTTTCTGTATTTATTTTGCTTTGTGAATTTTGATTTCGATTAATTAAGATTTCAAATATGAAGCGAATATTTCTAGTAGCTAATCTTTTTTTACTACTGTTTACCACTTGTATTGTAAATGCACAATCTAAAACTATCACGGGAAAAATTGTTGAAGCTACCTCACAACAACCCATTGAATTTGCTACGGTTTTAATTGCAGATAAAGCAACCCAAAAACCTATTACCGGCACTACAACTTCTGAAGATGGATCATTTGAATTTTCTACTGTAGAAAGCAACTTTATTATAGAAGTAAGTTTTATTGGTTTTCAAAAGAAAACATTTAATACATATCAGGTAAAAAAAGGAAACATAGATTTAGGAATAATACTATTAGAAGAGGATAAAGAACAATTAGACGAAGTCGTTGTTTCTGCAGAAGTATCGCAAACTGTTTTCAAGTTAGATAAACGTGTTTTCAATGTCGGAAAAGATTTGAGTAGCGCTGGTGCTAGTGCTCTAGAGGTATTGAATAATGTACCTTCGGTAAATGTTAATATCGAAGGGCAAATAAGTTTAAGAGGAAGCCAGGGAGTGCAAATGCTTGTTAACGGAAAACCATCGGTGCTTACCGACCAGGGTAGCAATGCTTTGGGAACTATTACGGCAGAAATGATAGACCGTGTTGAAGTGATTACTAATCCATCTGCGAAATATGACGCCGAAGGAACGTCGGGTATTATCAATATTGTTCTTAAAAAGGAAGAAAAACGAGGATTAAATGGATCTATTTCTCTAAATGTAGGTACTCCCAATAGTAACAGTATTGGTGTAAGCCTTAATAAACGTACCGAAAAATTTAATCTATTTACACAATTGGGTGTTGGTCATAGAACTTTTCCTACAGAAAGGATTTCAGAGAATAATGATCTTGTAAACAATACTCAACTGCGATCTGTGGGTGATGGTGATAAAAATGAAACATTTTACAATATCCTGTTAGGAACAGATTATCACCTAAACGACAGTAATGTTTTTACACTTTCGGGAAGCTTTGCTTATGAAGTAGAAGACGAAAATTCAACAAATCTGTTTTCATTTAACGAATCTGAAGTCTTAACGCAAAGCTGGACAAGAACTGAAGAAACTGAGGCGACCAATCCTAAATGGCAATACGAATTTCAATACAAAAAAGATTTTAAAAATCATGAGGATCACGATCTACTCTTTAGTGCTTTGGGGTCGTTTTTTGGTAAAGATCAATCATCTGATTTTAAGGATAGAACGACCTTTGGTTCTCGTGAAAATCTTGATCAACAAACAGCAACCGATTTTAAAGAAGCACGCTACACCTTTAAATTAGATTATACTCGCCCTTTTGCCAAAAAATATACAATGGAGCTAGGTACTCAATATATATTAAATGATGTATCTAATGATTATCAGGTAGGGACATTAGAAAATGGAAATTTAGTAGTAGACCCTAATCTTACCAACTTATTCGATTATAATCAGAATGTGCTGGGTGTTTATGGAACCTTAGGGTTCGAAGGTGAAACATGGGGAATTAAAGGTGGTTTACGACTAGAGAATACCGACTTAAAAACGGTTTTGCAGAATACTAATGAACAAAACACACAAAATTATACAAACCTGTTTCCAAGCGCTCATGTATCATATAAAATTTCTGATAATATATCGCTTCAGACCGGATACTCAAAACGTGTTTACAGACCAAGATTATGGGATCTAAACCCATTCTTTAATATCAGAAATAATTTCAGTATTTCGACTGGAAATCCAAATTTACAACCCGAATTTACAGATTCGTATGAATTGACGAGTATTTTCAAAATTGGAAAAACCTCTTTTAATCTTGGCTTATACCATCATTATACCAAAGATGTAATAGAGGATGTAACTACGTTTGAGAATGGTATTAGCACTCGTTTGCCTATTAATGCAGGAACAAACAATACCAAAGGAATAGAATTTAATACCAAATACAGCCCTTTTAAATGGGGAACAATCACAGCCGATTTCAACTGGAATGCTTTTAATCGAAAAGGGAGTTTTGAAGGAAACTCTTTAGATTTTGATGGTACTCGTTGGAATTCTAGAGCTACTGCCAAAATAAAGTTACCAGCAGGTTTTGATTTTGAAGTCTCTGGCAACTACAGGTCACGTTTTAAAACCATACAAGGACAACAAGAGGAAAATCTATTTGCCAATTTAGGGTTACGAAAAAAACTTTTCAAAGGCAAAATTGTAGCCAATTTGAGTGTTAGAGATGTTTTTGAAACAAGAGTCTTTGAATTTACAACTGATCAACCTGATTTTTCTACCTATAACCGTAATCAAAGAGGTCGTTTTATCACTTTTGGCTTAAGCTATGGATTTGGTAAAGGTGAAGCCATGCAATACTCAGGCTCTCGAAGATTTTAATACATAACAAATAAATCAAATATAATGAGAACAACATTTTTGACAACTTTTTTAGTTTTAGTAACACTTACTCTTAACGCACAATCTACCTGGAAACTCGATTTAGGTCATTCATCAATCAACTTTGCAGTATCGCATTTAGTAATATCAGAAACCACAGGATCTTTTGATCAATTCGATATTACGGCAACAACCGGAGACAATTTTAATAATCCCAAATTCGATGTTACTATTCAAACGGCAAGTATCAATACGAAAAACACACGAAGAGATGACCACCTAAAAGCCGATGATTTTTTTGGAGCTGAAAAGCATCCCAATATCACATTTAAAAGTTCTTCTTTTGAGAAGACAGGAGAAAAGACCTTTGCGTTAAAAGGAAATCTTACAATCAAAGGTATTACCAAAGAAGTTTCTTTTACCGGCAAACTAAACGGAATACTCAAAAATGACCGTGGTGAAAAAGCCGGATTAAAACTAACAACAACCATCGACCGTACTGTTTTCAATGTGGGAAAACCAGGAAGTGCTTCAATAGGTGAAGAAGTTGAAGTTACTATTAATTTAGAGATGGCGAAAAGCTAAAAATGAATAAAAAGGCAAGAACATTATTAAATAGAAACCTACATAGAGATATTGGTTACTTCTATGTAGGTTTGATTATCGCTTTTTCAATTTCGGGTATTGCTTTGAATCACAGAACCAATTTTGATCCACAAGAATACACTGTAAAAACTGAAACCTTTCAAATAGAAATACCTTCTGATGATACTCAAATTACAGATGAATTTTTAAAAAAAGTAGCAAAAGAGATTTCAAAAGAAGAATATAAGGGTAACAGAAAAAGAGAAAACACTATAAGACTATATTTTGAAGATGCTTTTGCTTCTCTAGACCCTAAAACAGGTAAGGGTGAAATTGAATATGTCCAAACCATTCCTTTATTGGGGCAAATGACAATCCTACATAAAACTACGAATAAGTGGTGGATATGGTTCTCTGATATTTTTGGTGTGGCCATGCTTATTATTGCGATCACAGGTATGTTTATAGCTAAAGGGAAAAATAGCTTTAAAATACGAGGTTGGTGGCTGGCGACATTGGGTTTAATTTTTCCTTTTATATTCTTATTTTTAATTAGATAATACTAGCAATCATGAAAAAACTAACCATCTTTATCACAGTATGCGCAATGTTACCTTTTTGCAATAGTGCGCAAGAAAATAACAATGTTGTAACAAAAGATAAGAAGGTTGTTGAAACGATAACCGATGCCAAAACAAGAGTGCTTTTAAGAGCACAAAATGCTCTTAAAACTTTTGATGACCAATCAAAAGTTCTTCTTTCTTTTGAGGATAATGACAGAACCAAATGGACTAACCTTCCTTTGGGTATTGTACAACGAAAAGGAATTAGTATAGGAAATATGACCAATTCACAACGAATAGCAGTTCATAAGCTGTTATCCGAACTCCTTAGTTCTAAAGGGTACTTAAAAACTACAGGAATAATGCATTTGGATAATATTCTGGAAAAGCATTTTAACGTTCCTCACCTTAAATGGAGTCACAAACAATATTATTTTACATTTTGGAATACGCCTAAAAAAGATACCAATTGGGGATTTAAACTTGAAGGTCATCATTTATCATTAAATTTTACATATGCCGATATGAAAATCTCTTCTACACCTCTATTCTTAGGAACAGATCCGGCAGAGGTAAGAGAAACTGAATATGCTGGTTGGCGGGTATTAGGCGAAGAAGAAGATTTAGGTTTTTTGTTTATAAACAGTCTAAACGAAACTCAAAAAAACAAAGCAGTCTTGAAAGATAAAAGGGTTCCTCGTGATATTCTTACAAATCCAGATGCTAAGCAACGCCTCACAGCATTCTGGGGAATCAAAGCTTCTGAACTAAGTAAAGAACAAAAAACACTCTTAAGAATTATTATAGAAGAATACGTTCATAACCTGGAACATAGTTTAGCTCATGACGAGATGGAAATAATTGATAACGCTGGTTTTGACAATATTCATTTCGCATGGATTGGAAATATACAAAGAAGTGATAGTTACTATTATTTAATTCATGGCCCAACCTTTATTATAGAGTTTGACAATAGCAGAAATCATATTCATTCTATTTTTAGGAGTAAAGCAAATGACTTTGGGAGGGACATCTTAAAAGATCACCTAAAGAATAATCCACACTAAAAGCTATTTTCGAAGTACCAGATAAATATCAACTATCAAATCAAGTAATGACTACTACACAATAGTATCCAAATTAATTAACAAGAACAACAGTTGTTAGTATTAGTATTTTTATCAAAAGAAGCATCTACACCAGTATCAATAGCCTTTTTTAACTGATAGAACGCTTGTTGAATTTTTGACAATGGTGAAGCTATATTCATACGCATAAACTGAGTATGACTTCTTTCAAACCAATCTCCTGGAGTCAAGGCTAATTTAGCTTGATGAACTACTAAATGCTTCAATGCATTATCTGATAAATGCAACGTGCTAAAATCTAACCAGATTTGATACGTCCCTTCTGGCTTATATAATGTAATCTGAGGTAATTCTGTTTCTATAAAATCAATGATCCAATTCATTGTTTTTTCGAGGTATACTAATAAATCATTCAACCACTCTTCTCCTTTGGTATAAGCAGCTATAGTAGCATTAGCAGAATATATACTGCCATGATCCAAATACAATGATCCAACGATGCTCTTAACTTGTGTATACATTTTCTTATTTGGTATATATAAATAGCCATTAGAAATACTTTGCATGCCAAATGTCTTAGCAGGAGAACCAATAACTGCAATATTTTTTTCATTATTATTTAACGAAGCTATACTATTAAACTGTGATTTTGAATACACAATATCCGAATGTATTTCATCACTGATAATTGTTACATTATATTTATTAGCAAGGTCTATTAACTTTTGTAATTCTTCTTTTTTCCATACACGACCAACAGGGTTATGTGGATTGCAAAATAAGATTGCTTTAATATTTAAAGTTTTGAGCTTACGTTCTATATCCTCAAAATCCATTTTATATTGACCATCTACAACTTTTAATTTATTGCTAACCACTTTCCTGTTTGCAGATTCAATAACCTTATAAAATTGATGATAAACGGGTGTTTGCACCATAATACTATCTCCTTTTTCCGATAGTTCTCTAATTAATAAACCTATTCCTGTGAGTACTCCAGAAACTTGCACAAATGATTTAGGGTTTAATTTTAATTGATGACGTTTAAAATTCCAATCTGAAATGGCTTTAAATACATCTTCAGTAATAAATTCGTAAGCATATATATTTCTGGTTATCAATTTTTGCAAAGCGTCTTGTATTGGCTTTGCTATTTCAAAATCCATATCAGCTATCCACAAAGGCATAACATCTGTTGAGCCAAACATAGACTTTAAATAATTAGGATTACTCCTTGCAAAATTGTTTTCTATTGTATGTATTTTATCGAAGGAACTCATTATGTTATATTTATTTTTTGTTGACTACTTCCATTCTCTTTTTGCAGCTTCAAAATCTTTTTGAAACTTATCTGTATGCCACATTAAAAGTAACATTCTATGTGCTATTTGTCTTGCGACTTCTTCATCACTTGGAAAATGAACTCCCATGATTTCTCTAGACAAACCAATTTCATAGGCTAAAGCTATAAATTCATCTCTTTTTTCTGGTATTAGTTCACTTAATGTATACGCTTGTATATATGCCCATAGTGTATGACCACTTGCGAAAGAAGGCGTAGGGATTTCTTGTAAGGGTTTTATATTAGAATCTAAATGATATGGTCTTGCTCGTAATAAATTAAATTTTACCGCAAACTCCAATAGTCGTGTATCTTGCATAACACTTTTTAGTAGTTTTGCTGTTTTCGGAAAACTTTTTATATCATGTTTTTCTTTAGTAACCTCTCTTACCATAAAAAACAAGTCCTTTAAATTACGTTCATAATCCTTATGAGTATTTGTGTAGTTTTTATGTGGCCAATACCCAATTCTTGCAAGTTGCAATACACGATCTATCTCTTCATTTGTTCTTTTCGCTTGTAAATCGAGTAAAAAATCAAGTTCAGCTCTTGTTTGTTCTGAACTATTGGCTGGAAAACTTACTGAGTTTGTTATAAAATCAACCTGATCAGAACTTAGATAATAAGGTTTATTTAAGGCGTATTCTATTGTAAATGACAGGTATTTTTCTGGTGGATAAACTATAGCATCCATAGCCGTATAAGCTGTTCGTTTTTCTGAGCTTAATTTCTTTAACTCTTTATAATGATTACTTATAGGTTCTATATCGTGAATTTTGGGAAAAATAGTATTTTGACTATATAAACCTAAAGAAATACCGAATACTAAAATGATGCTTAAATTCTGTTTTAAAATATTCATAATTTAAAATTATATTTTTTGATTCTTTCCTTCTATAGACGGGTAAGTCTAAAAAAGATGCAAAAAAATTACCTCATTAACATATGAGGCAATTTTTGTTGTTAATTCATTCTATCAAAATTACTTTTCTGCATAAACCCCTAGGCTAATAACTGCGTTATCACTTGCCTTAAACTTCTCTAATTCTTTGGGGCAGCATACATATTGTAGTAGCACATCATCTGGCATTTCAATTTCTCTTTCTTTTGTAATGGTAATGTTTTTAAAACCAGCATTTTTTATAGCATTAATATATTCTTCTTGTTGTAATGCTCCAGAAATACAACCCGCATACATTTCGGCTGCTTCCATAATACCCTTTGGCAAACTACCTCGTAAGACAATGTCTGACATACTAAAGTGCCCTCCTGGTTTTAAAACACGATATACCTCTTGATAAGCTTTCTCTTTATCTGGAACCAAGTTTAATACACAGTTGCTAACAGAAACATCAATAGAATTATCTTTCAGTGGGAGATCTTCTATTTCACCTAATACAAAATCCACATTATCATAATCCAATTTCTGTTTATTTTCATTGGCTTTTTCAATCATAGCTTCGGTCATATCCACACCAATTACATGACCAGTATCTCCAACAATACGGCTGGCAACAAACACATCATTTCCTGCTCCAGAACCTAAATCGAGAACAGTATCTCCTTTTTTGATTTTAGCATGTTGTGTAGGGATTCCACAACCCAATGCATAATCTGCTTCTGCTTCATAACCATCTATCGATTCATAACTCTCACTAAGTGTCCAGTCTTGCGCCGGCGAACCACAAGCTGTTGGTCCGCAACCACAGCCTGCTCCAGAATTAGCTACTCTTGTATATGCATCTTTTACATGTTCTTTAATTTCTTGTGACATACTATATCTATTTTAAAGTGTTTTTAATTTATTTTTACTCTATAGACGTCACATCAAAAAAAAGACGCAAGAAATTTTATTCACAAGTTTTATTACAACTTTTGGCCTTATAGTCTATAACATCTCCATAGACATCAGTAGATATTAAACAACATTGCTCGTAGGTAGCTTTGAGCATTTCTCTGCCCCGTTGTATACGTGATTTTGCCCCTGAATATGAAATGTTTAATCGTTCAGCTATTTCTTTTTGAGGTACATTTTCAATATCAGCCAAAATAACGGCTTGTTTATATTTTTCTGGAAGTGAATTTATAAACGGACTTAGGCAATCAATAAGTTCTGAAGTAAGGTTTTCATTTGATGTCTCCGATACTTCAATATCTTTGGTAGTTCTATTGTATTTAATTTTTCTAAAATGTGAAATGATTTCATTGCGAGTGATTTGATATATCCAAGACACAAGTTTTTCTTTGTTTTTTAGGGTATTAAATTTTGTAAACGCTTTTAGAAACACATCTTGAACGATATCTTTGGTTATTTCCGAATCATTAACTTTTCCATTAACAAAATTGGTTAATCGATCATTCATATCATTCCAAACGTGTATAATCTCATTACTCATAGTAGTAAAAATAAATCTTTGATTTATTTATAGACGTAAAGAATCAAAAAAGACGCAAAAATTATTACTTCAAACAAATTTTCCTACTTTACCTATCAATCATTTTATTCAATAAATATTATATTACTAAAAAAGTATTCAGCTCACAAAATCATTATTGTTTTAAAGAAGTATGAATTATCAATTTCGTTAGAAGTTTTTAAAGAATATTAACTTTCAACTTTTTCCAAATGATCTTTAGAATCAAAAGAAATGATAAATTTGGTTCCGACACCTAATTCACTTTCACAGTGAATTTCGCCATCCATCGATTCGATATATTTTTTAACGATAGATAACCCTAATCCAATAGATGCCTCTCCTTCTGTGGGTTGTGCACTAAGTTTCTGAAATCTCCCGAATAGTTTCTTTTGATCCTCTTTACTAATACCTGGTCCTTGGTCTTCTACCACAACATATGTTCTAGCATCATGGGATTTTACATGTAATATAACTTCACTTCCTCTTTCAGAAAACTTGATGGCATTAGAAACCAGATTTTCTAGGACCTGGATCATATAGTTTTTATCCACTTCTACAAAGTGATTTCCTGGTTGTGATGTAGTAATTATTTTAATCTCTTTATCCTCGGCGGTAAGACGAAAACATCTTACCACATACTTCACCAATTCTAACAAATCAATAATTTGATTCTTTAATTTAACCCGATTTGTTTCTAATGCATGTATGTTTAAGATACGGCCAATCATCTGCGAGAGGCGATCAGCTGAGTTGTCAATTTCGGTTAAATAGGACACCTGATCTTTAGTCAAATCTAAAGAGGTAACATCAATTAATTGTATTAATAATCGTATATGGCTCAGCGGAGTTCTAAGATCATGAGCAACTATATTAACCAACATATCCTTTTCCTTGTTCAGGTTAACTAGTTCTTCATTTCGAATAGCGACCTCTGCCGTTCGTTCCTTGACCTTCTTTTCAAGTATTATATTTTGCTCCTGAATTAGTCTTTCATTTTCTTTGGCTGCCAACAGCGCTTCTAATTGTGCATCTTCTTTTTGTTTTTTGTACATATTAATTCGATCACCCAACGCAAATGAAAGCAGTAAAACTTCCAGAGCCGAGCCAATCTGCATTGCATTTAAATACGTCATCACAAAAGTGAGATTTAAAGACTCGAGAATGGCAAAACATATACCAATGATAAGGGCTCCCCAGGCTAATAAATAATATTTGGCTGGGCGATATCCCTTTAATTTAAATCGAATACCTAAGATAAGAAAGTATGATGCCATGATTAACAGACCTCCCTGTGATAATTTCAGGCCTTCTATTTTAAAGCCCAGTAACACAAGAGCACATACCAAAATACCAATAACAAGAAATACCATAGATCCCTTGTGCATAGTAGAACCGGATTCTTTGGTGTTTAAAAATTTTTGGGTAAATAAAGTAGCAGTAATCATCGTTAATCCAGAACTAACGACTACAACTTGATTAATGAAAGGAGTATTTGGCCAAAAGTATTCGAAGAAGTAGCCAAATATTGAAGCCATAAACCAGGTTATACTAAATACATAAGCAATGTAATAGAGGTATATTCTCTCTCTGGTCGAAAAATATAAAAAGAGATTATATAGAAAAATCAAGAGCATAAACCCAAAATAGATCCCTTGCAAAAAGTCTAAATCATGTTCATAATCTAAAAAATTAGGAAGTGTTCCTACTCGAAGCGGGAAAAACAAAGGTTGATCACTCTTTACCCTAAGGTAAAAAGTTCGCGTACTATTTACATCAAAATCAAGAGCAAATAGATAATTACCAACTTCAATTTCCCTGGTATTAAAAGGTAAATCATCACCAGTGTGTCTGGTAGAAATTAATTGATTTGCCTCATTAAATTCATAAAGTGATATCGAATCTATGAACGCCGAGCCAACATTCAGATAAAAATCGCCCGGTATGACCTTAGTAATTTTAAATTTCAGCCAGTAAGCGGAAGCTGTACTAGAGAAATTTATGGTTTCTTGAGTATACGCTTTAAACTTGGTTTCAAGGTTGTTATTTCTAGTTTCTTCAATAGATAGTCTAAGCGAAGTGTCCTCCAAATATTGCGTTTGTTTTCCAATATCATGTAATTCTGTTGAATCATCAAGAAGGATAGTAGTTTGACTAAATACATTAAGAGGAAACAATAATATAATCGATAAAAACCCCAAATAGTATTTAAAATATGCTGTCATTCTTAATGTTTAATAGTTTGAGAAATCATTTTTTGCTCAACAAGGAAATTTAATATATCATACTACTTGAATTTCCTAAAATATCTATTGTATATAATAATTTTACTTGTAAGTTTATAAACCTTTTTACTAATATATGAACAAACTCGAAATACTTAAGAAAAAAGCCAAAGGAATTGTACTTCATGCCTCCGAAACTCCGCAGAATCGCTATAAATTACGTTACGAATTCTATCAAAAATACGGAGAACCTTTCATTAAAGGAAAAGAAGGACTGGGAAATTCTGAATTAGCGTTTATGGATTGGGAAATAAGAAGAGGAACCCTTAATTCTATAAATGCACAACATCCTGGTAGTCTGTGGTGGAGATCAGTAAACAGTCATTTTTTATATTTAGGGACACTTGCCCAATTGATCTATGAATCTGGTGAGACGTTTCCGGATCTACCTGTGCCTGTTAATTTTTGGTTGCAGTATATTCATACACCCGATGAATGTTCCTGGTATCGTGCTCATAACTCTAGTATCATTGCCGGGTATCAAGTAGCCGATTCGTTAGCGTTTAAAGAAAATATTTATGAGCAATATTTTATGAATATCGTGCTTTATCGTGTATTGTATGCTCAGTCAATGGTTGAAGGTGTGAGTTTTGGAATTTTAGGTGAAATATTTGGCAATCCGAGAGGAGCTGCAGTTTCTATCCTAACAGATATTGAAGCCTTTTATCCAAGTCATTATCCATTATCTAAAAAAGACATTGAATATGTTACGCATCGGGCACATAATCTAAATGGATTGATTGAAGATATTTTCGACAAGCTTTTTATCATACCACATTTAGATGAGTTATATACCGAAGCCGCCAAATGGAACAAGTCTCCAATAGTATTAGAATACATCAAAAATAATAAACCGCTCTATCCGATTAGTGAGAGTGAATTTAGTTCAGCACATTTCAATACAAAATTAACAACTAAGAAAATCCATACTCTTTAAAATTAATAAACCAATGCAAAACTCAGAAAACAAAAAGAAAATAGCCATACTAGGTAGTGGTATGTCATCACTAACAGCCGCTTATGAACTTAGCTCTTACGAAAACTGGCAAGATCATTATGATATCACCATTTATCAAATGGGTTGGAGACTAGGAGGAAAAACCGCTACTGGTAGAGGTCCAAACGAAAGGATTCAGGAGCATGGTATTCATATTGCCCAAGGATGGTACGAAAATGCTTTTCGATTGATACAAGACTCTTACAAAGAATGTGAGCAACATAATCTAATGCCCGATAGCCCCTTTAAATCCTGGGAAGAAGCTTTTGATCGGGAAGATACTACCCTACTCACTCACTTTGACCCTAAAACAAATCAATGGATCAAAAAGAATATCATATTCCCATCTAATGAGTATATACCTGGTCAGGGCGGTCCTTTGCCTTTTTCGGCCATTATTCATAAAGCAGTAGGTCTAGTCTCCGAAATTTTGTTTGGTACCGATCCAAATAAGAATAGTCTAGTAAGCATGGCTTCTGAATCTGCTAAAGAAATCAAACCACCTGAGCACCATCCGCTTTGGGCAAGTTTTAAGTCTAAATTTGAAGCGTTTGTAAAGGATAAACTCTTTAAGCATGAAGGTGAAAAACTATTGAATTATATATCAGAATTAGTTGAGAACCTGACCAGTGAGGATCACGATCATGCACAACGAAAAGAGCATCATTCTATGATCAAAGAACTATTCGACTTACTTTCTAAATGGGTAGCTAAACTTATTGATTCGATAGCCGATCACAACGAGTATTTCTATTGGTTAGCCGTATTTGTAGAATTCGGACTTGTAAATATGAAGGGAACATTTGAAGATGTATATAACTCAGAGACTCATGAGTTGGATTATGATCGTATCAATGACTTGGATTATCGTCAATGGCTTAAAAACCATGGAGCAAGTGAACGATTGTTGAGTTCTGCTATGGTAAGATTTCTTTATACAGGAACCTTTCACAACCTTACTGGATCTAATCACCAGGGTAGTTTGGCAGCTGGAGTAGGGCTTCATTTTCTAACAAATTCTGCAGGGTATAAAGGATCTTTTGTATGGAAATTCAAAGCAGGAACTGCAGATACTATGATTACTCCAATTTATTTGGTCCTTAAAAACAGAGGTGTGAAATTCAAATTCTTTCATAAAGTAGAACAGGTACATTATTCTGATTCTAGAGAAATAGAAAAGATATCTATGGCCGAACAGGTTACCTTAAAAAATGGGACTTACACTCCTACTTATAAATTTAAAAATCTGGATGTATGGCCCGGAGAGCCACTTTATGACCAAATAGATGACCAACAGGCCAAAGCACTTAAAGAAGGGCAATATGATCTCGAAGAAGCCTGGTGCGGTTGGGAGAATGTTGGTAAAATATCTTTAGAAAAAGGTAAAGATTTTGATGATGTAATTTTGGGTATCCCTATTGATGTTTTGGGTGGTGATGAAGGCATCTGTAAAGAGATTATTGATAATAATGAGGCATGGAAAAATATGTACAATCATGTAAAAAGTATCCCTACCATGTCTATGCAATTATGGATCAAACCTACCTTAAAAGAACTAGGTATGAATTTACCCGATTGGGGCTTTCCTGAAGGGTCATTACCTAATCTGGTTACGTATGCCGATCCTCAATATTCATTTATAGATATGTCGCAGGTGATGCCATATGAGGATTGGAAAAGTGATGAACCTGGGGTTTTGATATATTATACAGGATCGTTTCTAGATCCAGAAGTGATACCTCCATACTCAGATCATAGGTATCCTCACGAGCAATTAGAACGTATCATGCGGGTTTCAGAACAATGGTTAAAAGATAAAATGGGTTGGTTTTTTCCGAATGCCACTACTCTGGAGTATCCAGAAGGAATGAAATTAGATGTAATTCATGATTTCTCGAAAAATGCCAAAACCGATTATAGTAGGTTAAAAACACAGTTTTTTCGTGCTAATGTAAACCCAACAGATAGATACACACTATCACTTCCTGGTTCTAATAAATATCGTCTTAAAGCTAATGAGTCTGGTTTTGACAACCTTATCCTAACTGGAGATTGGATCAATTTTGGCGTTAATGTAGGGTATTATGAAGGAGCTATCGTTGCAGGTCTTCAAGCTGGTCAGGCAATTAGAGAAAAACTTGAATTGCCAAGTGAAACAGAAATTTTTTCTGGAGTGAAATTGAAATAGTAAAACGAAATACTTTCACAATACAAAAAAGGTCGATTAATAGTCTTAATCGACCTTTTTTATGATTGTTTGTTATTGAATCATTTTATATGCATCTTCAATTCTTATCTTTTGTATAAGTGTCGGATCTACCATAAACATTCGTTGTCATTAATGCTTCGACCTGATCATTTTTTCTTAAGAATAGTAACCTCACATCGGTAAGTTCACCGTATTGAAAGGTTGAATTATCAATCGGAGTTAACTTAACTTTTGAGTCGGTACCACTTTGATAATATAACACTCCGTTTTCTAAACTAATGGCTAGATTTGCATACGTACCTACATAACTTTTTAAAGAAGATAAAGGAACATTTACTGGAGTTTGGACTGCTTTTAAAGTACCAATATGCCAATCATAAAAATCATTTCTAAAAACATCTGTATTAACGCTTTTTAATGAATCTAGAGCTTTTAAACGAGCAGATATTAGTGCATCTTTTTCAGAAGTTTTTATATGCGGAATAACCCCTACTCCTTCCCAATTTGAATTTGTAATCGGGTTTATTGCTCGCCCTGTAGAGGTCCAAACTTTGAATTTTTTTGATATCTGAAACGATTCACCAGGATGTGCCCCTCCGCCAGAAGTTTCACCAATAATTACCGCACGTTTTAAATGTTTTAGGTTATATGAAAATTCCTCAGCTGCAGAAAACGTACTACTACTGGTTAGTATATATAACTGTACATCTGGTAATCTTTTTCCCGGAACATATGGTAAGGTCCAAAATTGTTCATTGGTTTCATCAACTCTATTATAAAATGTGTTTAAATGAATAGGATCGCCATCAAAAAAATAGCTGGATAGCAACTGAACCATCTGTGGATACCCCCCTCCATTATTTCTTAAATCAAAAATTATAGCATCTGTATTACTCAAAAAATTCATTGTAGCAATTACGGTTTCACTTGCATATTCTGGATCACGAAAACCTCTAAAATTTATATATCCAATATTTCCATCGAGGATTTTAACTTCCTTAAACGTAAAATTATCTCTCTTCTCCATTTCTCTCATTTTTTCAAGAAACTTCTCACGATCTTCAGCACTCATTTCTGTAGATTCTCTTCCTTGACTTTCAGGGTTATAAAAAACTCTTAAATGTTTATCATGGTTTATTGACTGTATGTCCTTGGTAAGGATTTTTGCCAATTCTTCTGGATTACTTAAACTCTTATAATGATCTTTTTTTAAGTTGCTATTAATCAATTCTACTATTGTATTGGCAATTTCTGGAAATACATATTTTTCTTTTATTACTTTTCCAACTGCATCGATAGTTTCCTTAATTTCTTTTGTTGTTAATTTTTCAATATTCTTTTGAGAATAACAAGTTATAATGGTAAAAAGGAAAAATAAAATAAATACATCGCGTTTCTTCATTTTTTTATCGTATTAAGAAGCATTAGCTTCAAATTTCTATGCCACAAAAATGAATCAAGCGATTTGTGTTTTAAAATTATATAGATAAACTTAAAATTTTAATAGACGTTTTATAAGATTTCGTCTATTTAGAAAACTCTACTTCTCGAGTTTATCTACAGTTACCCTTCTTTTAAATACAGATTGCTCCTAAACAGCTCTTTTTTTAATAAGAAAATGATAATTTGATTATCTTCCCAGTTATGATTTTTAACAAAAAAAGAATCCTTAGTCATATTATATTTTGGGTAGGAATTTTTCTTTTCTACATTTTTTCTTCTAGTCATCCAGAATTGTTTGAACAATCTATAGAAACAACTTTGTTTAAACTCCCAATATTGATGATAGCTGCCTATACTTTCAACTATTGGCAAATACCACGCTATTTAAAATATAAAAAATACGTTGCTTTTGGGTTATCTATGATTTTTATGATTATCATATTAGTTCTACTATTTCGTATAATGGGATATTATCATCTGGACAAATATTGCGCAGATGGTCCTTATCCATTAATTAGTTTAGACGATTTTCCATTTTATATGCTATCTTTTCATTTTCCTGCCTTGATCATGTATTTCTACAAAACCAATAAAGAGCAAGAGTTAGAAAAACAAAAAGTGTATCAATTAGAAAAAGCAAAAATAGCTACAGAGCTTAAATACTTAAAAGCGCAGTTAAACCCTCATTTTTTATTCAATACACTAAACAATTTATATTCTTATGTGATTACCAAATCTCCTAAAGCACCAGATATGGTATTGCAACTTTCAGAAATTTTAGATTATATTTTATATAGAAGTCAGCAAACATCAGTTCCTTTGGTCGAAGAGATTCATACTATAGAAAATTATGTAGCATTAGAACGAATTAAATATGGTAAACGATTACATGTTGTTTTTGAAAAAAATCACTTTAAAAATGAACAACCAATAACCCCACTATTATTGCTATCTATTGTCGAAAATGCTTTTAAACACGGGGTTAGAGGAAATATTAAAAAACCAGAAATAAAAATTACACTTGAACAATTTGACGGATATATAGAGTTTGGTGTTTGGAACACAAAACCAGAAACCGAATACAATCATAAAACAGAAGAATATAAAAGCGGAATTGGTCTTGTTAATATTCAACGGCAATTAGATTTAATCTATCCCGAAAAACATAAATTTGAGATTGATGAATCTGATACGTTCTTTAGCTTAAAACTGACTTTAAAAACAAATTAATATGGTACGATGTTTACTTGTTGATGACGAATCTCCTGCAATTGATTTGCTGAAAAATCATATAAAAATGCTTGATGATCTAGAAATTGTTACCAATTGCTATAGTGCTGTAGAAGCTTTTGAGGTCATCAAAAAGGAAGAAATTGATTTGTTATTTTTAGATATTGAAATGCCCGTTTTAAAAGGTTTAGATTTTCTAAAAACATTACAACACCCCCCTAAAGTGATTATTACCACAGCCTACAGAGAATATGCAATAGAAGGATATGATTTGGATATTATAGACTATTTATTAAAACCTATTTCTTTTGATCGGTTTGTAAAAGCTATTGATCGCTATTATGAAAGAGTACAATCTTCTCCTTTGGCTATTGTCGAAAAAAGTGATATATTTTTTTATGTAAACGTAAACAAAAAACACATTAAGATCATATTTGATGAAGTTCTATATATTGAAAGCCTAAAAGATTATGTAAAAATCCATACTATTCACCAAAAATTGGTAGTTAAAAGTAATATTGGTAAAATAGAAACTCAACTCCCTTCATCTCTATTTCTACGTACCCACCGTTCTTATATTGTTGCTATCGACAAAATTACTGCATATACACAAAAAGATATAGAAATAGATACTATAGAAATCCCAATCGGATCTAGTTACTCTAACAAAGTCTTCTCTTTATTATCACATACTTAGACACTTTTATAGCTTTTATCACTGGTTAATCTAACATCATCTACTTTTTAAGAATAGTATTCATATCAAGCATAATTTTACCATAAATTAATTCAAAAATGTAGATATGAACATGTTTAAACATCTAAGTATTTTTTTACTTATAGTAAGTTTTTCATCTTGCCAATCCCAGAAAACAGAACGTGAAATCGAGGACGATTTTGTCAAAAAGTACGCTCCTTCTAATTTAAATACTCATGGGTTTACCCTACCTGTAGACTCAAAAGTATCAGAGGTACATCAACTCTTTAATGATTTGTCGAAGAACTTCTATTTTTACGGAGATAAAGAAAAGTTTGAAGAGAAAGCGGCAAAGATTATGAAATTAGATCCCAATTATCCTAGTGGTTTTCTAATGGGAGGGTTTTATGAACAAGACCCAGAAAAATATAAAGAAAAAGTAACTAAAGCATTTGAACTCTCTAAAGCAACAACATTAAAATCAGAGCGAGATATTATGCAGGCAGAGTATTATCTATTGGTAAAAGAAGACTATTCTAAAGCTCAAGAATACTTTCAAAAAGTAGTGGATATGTATCCAGATAGCGCTGCGGCTGTTTGGTCTTTAGGTATGGCATATTATTACAATAGTGAATTTGACAAGGCCTTAGAATGCTACAAAAAGAGTACAGAATTAATACCAAATCTACCCAAAGGCTATGAGTTTATGTCCGTTATGTATTATGCAAAGAAAGACTATAAAAAAGCACTAAAGTATCTCGAAAAAGCAATACAATATGGAGCTAATGCCAAAAATGATTTTTACTATGCTGAATATGTAGCAATGGTGTATAACAGAAATAAAATGTATAAAAAAACCAAAGATTATATTGAAACTGTAAGCACATATGGCGAATTGTATAAAAACAGTGAGATGTTAGGAAAAATATCTGAAATTGTTACAGCAAAATTAGATTCGATACAATCATCAAAATTGTAAAACGGGTCTTGTTCTAATAATGATAAAAAACAATTAATAATCCCTGAAGTGTAGTTCAGGGATTATTTTGATAAAGAAATTTTATGCATGTTAATTTTCATAATCATCTAAAAATCAAACAAGACAATCACATTCTGCATACATTATAGCTCCGACTACTTCATTTCAACCGAAGCCATGCTATTAATGATCGTATTGGCTGCATCAAAATTGGTGTCGTCATTAATGTTGAACTCCATCATCCCCCCCTTGTTACCGTTGGTTGGTTCCCAAGCTGCTAGTTGTTTGGTTTCAGAAAGTGGTGTTTGCCAAGGATCACCTCCAATTCCAATCAAAACATTTTCATTTCCTACAATATCAGCATAATATCCAAATTGAGTAATCATCGTGTTATAATCCCAAAAATACCCCATGGTCATCACATAATCGAATATACCCACAGTTGGTTTCAATACAATCTTATCGCTGTA
Source organism: Aquimarina megaterium XH134 (assembly GCF_000520975.1). Classification (GTDB taxonomy): domain Bacteria; phylum Bacteroidota; class Bacteroidia; order Flavobacteriales; family Flavobacteriaceae; genus Aquimarina; species Aquimarina megaterium. The sequence continues at coordinate 125,359 of NZ_JACB01000026.1, read as the reverse complement.
TATCTGGTAACCAACATAGCTCAATATCAATCCTGTATTGGACTTAGGGCCAAAATATTTTCCCAAGGCAACCATAACGTCTACAAAGTTCTGATTGGGTGTTACACCTCCTCCTTGTTCAGGATCGATGTCAATTCCGTCAAAACCCCATGATACGATCAAATTATATAGATTTAATGCAAAAGTATCTGGATCAGGAATGGTATTCCAGATAAGAGTAGCATTTGGAGGGATTATAGAGGCGCAAACCTTTACTCCTTTAGCTTTCACTGCTGCAACTTGTGTCTGGATTTCGCTCCAGGAAGTACCTCGAGAGGTAAGGTAGTCATAGTTTATACTGGTTCCTGAAGTAGTAGATTCTAGATTAAACAGAAACAAGTTGATAATATCGATCCCTGCGGGTAGTGATTGAAGGGTTGGTGGGTTAGACTTATAACCCAACCAATAGACAACGAACTTTTCATTAGAAGTATTCATATTGATAATATTTATTGATTAATAAAAAATACTACTGGAATTTATGCCTTTTTTCAGTTAATTGTAAGAGTATATATACGTGTTTTCAATCTAAGTATATCCCCTTAGAATCTATACATATTTGTGAGTATTAACTCAAATTGATTGATTAGAATTATAGGACATTTTTAAAGAAAACCTTTAGTCTGAGGTTCTAAACTCACTACTTGGAAAAGCTCTCTGCCCCTTCACTCCTGGGATTAGCCCATCTATGTTTTTATATCCGTGTATAGATTTTATTTTCTTATTTATAACATATACATTATTTGTAAGTACATATATTTTATTAAAAAAATAGCAAAATATAATTTTGTTATCTTTTTAAATTGCTTTTTGTAATAGTTTAATTTTTTGGTTTAAATCAGTATTTAGTTTCTCGTTCTTTAATCCTTCTTCCGAAAAATTATCATAGAAAGATGGTAAAGAAAAATCTGCAATAATATTTCCCCCTAAATGTGGAAATGTCATTTTCGCTCCTTGAAGAACTCCCAATCCACCTCTTCCTCCTGGAGAAGTCGACATTAATAACATAGGTTTATTCTTCCATACCTTTTGGTCTATTCTTGATAGCCAATCGAAAGCATTTTTAAATGCTGTGGTATATGATCCATTATGCTCTGCCAAAGAAATTACCAATGCATCTGCAGATTCTAAAAGGTTATCTAATTTAGTTGCATCTTCTGGTATTCCATTTTCTGTTTCTAAATCAATACCATATATTGGTAAATCAAAATCATTTAGATCTGCTACTATTATTTCAGAATTTTCAATTTGGTTTGCTGCGTATCTTGCCAATGTTTTATTCATTGACTTTTTGCTATTGCTTCCACCTATCGCTACTATTTTTTTCATTGTAACTGTCCTTTTAGTTTTTTAATTAATTGTTTTAATGTATCTGCTTCTTCAGCATTAAGATTATTCATCATAGGTTTGTGAAAATCATGAACCTTTTTGTCTAATTTTTTCAATAGTTCAAGACCTTTATTAGTAATTATAATATCCATTTTTCTCCTATCTTCGGTACAAAGTGTTCGTTCAACAAGTCCTTTCATTTCTAGTTTATCAACAATACGAGAAACATTGCTAGAACGTTGTACCATATTTTCTAATATGGTGTTTACAGAAATAGGTTTGCCTTTGGCTCCTCGTAATATCCTTAATACATTAAACTGAGGTTCGTAAATATCAAACTCCTTTAGCTCTCTTGTTATTGAATCTGTAATCCAATGTCCTGTTCTTATAATCTCAAAAATAGCTTCAAAATAAATATTCATTACACATACATTATTTGTAGGTACAAATATATATCAAAAAATATGAACTGTACAAATTGCATCTACATTGCACATATGTATCTACTCTCCTATAGTTACTATCTTTTTTTAAGAAGTTGAGTCAAATCTCTTTTAAACATTCAAAAATCAAACTCTACCTTTTCTATACGATGATGGAGTCATGCCTTCAAATTTCTTAAATGCGCCATTAAAAGAGGAAAGACTACTAAAACCTGTATCAAAAGCAATTGATGAAATCGTATATTTATCACTTCCTGCACTCGAAAGTAGTTTCTTTGCGTCTTGGATTCGATAATAGTTTATAAAATCATTAAAATTTTGCTTAGCATATTGATTAATAACCGATGATGTTAGTTGTGTGGTTTTTCCTATCATGGTACTCAGTTTTGCCAGAGATACATCTGGTTCGAGGTATAATTTAGTATCAATAACCAATTTTGAAATCTCATCAAATAAGAGGTTATTGTTGTTTGCTTTAAACACATCACCATCCAGATCTGTTACTTTAAGTTGGAATGCTTTATAGCTTAAAAAATAGATAATTACCGAATATAATATTGGGCCTACAACATACGGTACGGTTTCATCTAATATGTTTAGAACATAAGATCCCCAGATGACCACAAAACCAATAATTAAGAGGTGTAACCAATTTAATATTGCGCTACGAGATTTTGTTTGTTGCTCTTGCTTATAGTGCCTCTTTGCACGTTTTAAGGTTCTCCAGGATAAAACTATATAAAAAGCGAAGTGTAGATATATAAAAACAAGACCACTCGAAAAAACGATAATAACCAACTTGCTGTTTTCATACCATTCTTTGGTCACAAAAAGACTAGCGATAAAAATCAAAGCAAATGGAACGAATTCTAAAATATAATACTTGGGTAATTTAAAATTAGGGCGTGTCATCCCAAAAACATACCACCTTAAAAGTGGTCCGATTAGTAACAAAAATGCTAATCCCGCAAAAATAAATATAGGCTCCAGATCATCACCAAAATTTAACATGACCGATTTACCTATTCTAAATGCCATACATACAAGAATGAATGCCAGTAAAAGATTACTCAATGTCTTTTTCTTTTTAAAAACACTTAAGTAGAAGGCAAATAACACCCCATGCAAGAGTCCTGCACTACTAACAATTACAAGTAATATATCTAAAAAACTCAATGGAATTATTTTTTCCAAATGTAGGGATATTTAAAATTCAAAGAAAGTACAAACCAAGTATTGATTTGTACTTTAAATCTAAGATAAATACTGCTTATGCTATAAACCTCTATATGTTTTTGGATTCTCCTTTTGCATATGATGTTAAACTAACAAGGTTAAAAAACCGTCCAATACTACCTTTCATAATTGCAACAACACTATGTACAGCAATAAGTTGCCTGGCCAAAGGTTTATTTTCTACAGTCGATATTTGTTTAATTAATTCTTTGGCTTTCTGAGTACCTCCTTCTTCATATGCAATTAAGACTTTCATAGCATTTTCTTCGGCTGTTATTTCTCTATGCTTTGGTGTATATCCCAATGCCGAAATCATAGTTTCTGCTAATATCCATGTAGACCAAGGATTTTGACCTGTTATCAAGTTTTTATCATAGCTAATATGTTCCAAATACGTGGCTCCCTCATTAAAACGTGCACCCTGAGCTACTAGTTTATCTTGTAAAAGAAAAGGAAATATTTCTTCGGCATCTGGAATAAGTAGTAATTCCTCATTATTAGTAAAACTACTCACTTTTTTGTTTTCTAGTAATGGGCGACCGGTATCGAGAGTTACATTTACCAAAGCTGCCGGCCCATGACATACTGCGCCAACCACCTTATTTGATTGATATAAATGGCGTACAATATTTTGAATGTCCTTATTTTGTGGGAAATCAAACATTGCCCCTTTTCCTCCTGCAAAAAATACAGCTTCATACACATCTGGGTTAATATTTTTTACCGGAATGGTATGTTTTATTTTATGTTGAGCAATGCTATCGTTTAAAAATGCAAAATCATATTTCCCCATATCATCATCATCAATCACAACTGGTGGTTCTCCTCCCAACGGGCTGGCAATATCGACTTCAAAACCATTCGCTTGAAAAACGTAATAGGCACGTGACAATTCGGTTAGTTCATAACCCGTACTTTTATCGGTGCTCCCCATAGTAGCTGTGCTTGTCACTATAGCAAGGATTTTTCCTCGTGAGGGTTGGATGTCTTCAGATAAATATGGTAAATCAATTGTTTGTGTAGTAGACAAATCGGTACCCATTTCTTCTATAGGTAATAAACTCATAAACCACCAACCGAAAATAAAAAGAAAGACGATTATACTGCCAGAGACAATTAGAATCCATTTAAGAATTGGATATTTTTTAAACATAACATGATTTTTAGAATTACAGTGCGAAGTACTACCAAAATCATTGTAAAAACTGTCGAAATGATAATTCCGTCAGACTAAATTATGTTTTGAATACCTTATGTAGTAATCAGATAAGCAAAAAAGAGACCATCTATAAAGATGATCTCTTGAATATTCTAAAAATAAATTCAATTAGAATTTTAATATTATTAAAAGAAATGTTAGCATATATATTGACCGCTCCAAGGCAAATAACAACATACCTTAACACCATCTACATATATAAATGAACCATCCCCACCACAAGGGCGGCTTGGACCTGCGCTTCCTTCGATACTTTTTTGCTCATCTTTAGATAACTCTTTAGCTCCTGTTACATTTAAAAGTGCTTTTTTCATAATTCAGAATTTTAGGTTTTAAGAATATTTTTTGAATAGAATTTAACTCTAAATTTAATGTTTTTTAATACGGTAATCAATCACATTAATTAAACTTTAGGAATTATGTTACAAACGATTATAATATAAAAGCCCATCACCAAAATGATAGACTTTTACAGGTAGAATTGGCTAATTCATTACCATATACAGTCGATATGGTATTACCGTTACACTGCATTGTGTTCCTTACCAACATGTGGTTTTTATTTTGCTAGTAATTCTCTTTTAAATCCGTTATTAAACTTGACATTTGTAGTGGTTTGTTCATACAATACTTTACCTTTAATATTACCATCCCAATCTGCTGGAATTACTTTTCGCTTTGCCATAAAAGTATATCCATTAACGGTTTCATATTCTATTTCCATAAGAGATATCCCTAATGCACTTCCTTTTACAGTAAACAAAAATCTATCTACAAGAAGAGTAGTTGGATTAATATACAGTATAAAATCATCCTGAACATCCCCTACTCCTTTTTCAAAACCTATTTTTACTATGCTGTAATTTACCTTGTTATATACTCTATCAGGAAGCTGCGTATACACAATACCATTATCTAATAACTTAGGCATCATAGTAAACCAGTAATAATTAGCTTTACGCAAAAAATCAGAACTTCGTAATGTTCGTGTATCTGTTATCTTAGTGTTTTCAATAGTTATCCACGAATTACCTGTACTTTCGTAATATTGGGTAACTATTCCTTTCTTTTTAGGAAGTACAAATACGTTATGTGTTTTATATTGTCCCCAAGACACTTCTCCATTAAAAATATAACGCTCTACAGAAATATCACTTTTCTTAGTCTTTGGGCTATAAAAATCATAGGTAAACTCAACATCTTTTAGCTTTTTAAGTAGTTCATAATTTCCTGTTCTAGCAACCATTTTTTCTATTAGGGCTTTAGCAGAATCGCTATTTGATAATTCCTTTTTTTGGGCAAAGGTTATGTTAGCCAGTATACAAGCTATACATGTAATGTATATTCTCAATTTCATAATCTTGTAATTTTTATAAGAATTTGTCAGTTTTTTCATTTTTGTCACGTTTTTTACGTTTTAGTCTTTTGTTTTTTCCTCCACCAAAACGGTAAGAAAGTCCAAAATAAACAGATTGGCTATCACGTCTAAATTCACCATCCTGAATAACAGTTCTATAAGCTTCAAAAGCAAATCTTTGTGTTCTGAAAATGTCATTAAAATTAACACTAAAAGTTCCTTTTCCTTTGGCAAAATTGTAACGGGCACCGGCATTTACGAAAATATTGTCTTTTAATTCGTACTGTAATATTTTTTGCGGACCACTATAAAAAGTAAAGATTTGGAACGTTAAGTTTTTAGAAGCTTTAAAACTATTATTAAGTCTTGCATTTAATAAAGTATTATTAACTTTTACATTTTGACCTTCAATAACTCCTTTTTGTGTTCTGGTATACACATCAAAGTTTGCATTAAAATTCCACCATTTTATTGGTCGGTAACTTACCGAAAATTCAACTCCATAAGCATCATTACTATCAAAATTTGCATAATCAAGAATAAGTAGTGTTGGATTGTTTTGATCAAAATAGCCTATTCTATTAATCTCATCTTTAATTTTTCTATAAAAACCACCAAACGTTATATTGCCTTTATTTATTTTTCTGTTATAATTGAGTTCGACCGAATTGGTAAACTGCGGCCTTAAGTTTGGGTTACCTATGATAATAATCTGGGGAGTACTAATACGTCGTATAGGACTAATCTGGGTTAGTGATGGCCTATCAATACGTCTACTAAAACTTAATTGATATGAGTTTTTCTGCTCTTCGTCAGGAGTATATTTCAAAAACCCAGAAGGAAATACATTAAAAAGGTGATCTTTAAAACTATCTTGTGGCTCCCCTACTTCATTAAATTGAGTCGTTACATTATAATCTTCTAATCGAACTCCAATATTATATTGCCATGTATTAAAGTTTTGACTAAACGTTGTATAAAACGAATAAATATCTCTATCATAAGAAAAGGTCGAATTTCTAAAATCAATGCGACTCGTTTCATAAGAGTTATCGGTACGTCGCAGACGCGTTTCTACTCCAATTTCTACGATTGACTTCTCGCTAAGAGGGTTTACATAATCAAGATTTACTGTCGTATTTGTTCGTTTATCATCAACAATTTCTGTATAATTATTTATAGGTGAATTTCCTGCGAACTTAAAATCGTTAGCAATATCACTTTGTAGTGTATTATAATCTAATTCGAGTTCTATGGTATGTCCTTCTTTAGCAAAAGAATGTAGAAAATCAACATTATAAGTCGAATTTATATTATCTCTTTTTATTGTATCAAATTGTATGAAGTTTGAAGCAGTATCGTTAAAAAAAGTAAGTGTTTTTTTACCTTCTAGATCTGCACTAAACAAATTTTGATTGGTATACACCGAAAATGTGTTTTTTTCGTTAATGTAATAGTCGACACCTACTTTAAATAGATGTGATGTACGACCATTATTATTTTTGGTTAACTGATTCGTTTGTTCTATAGTTCTGGTAACAGTTCCATCTGTTATTTGCGTCCCGAAACGATTGCCATAGCTCCCGTAAAAATTAGTTTTCCCTGTTCTGTAATTTAGACTCAGCGAATTATTAAATCGTGCTTTTTGTCCAAAAGTTACCCCAGAGTTTATAGATCCGTTAAACCCTAAACGAGTACTCTTTTTTAAGATAATATTTATAATTCCGCTCATACCTTCGGGATTATATTTTGATGATGGATTTGTGATGAGTTCTATAGATTTGATTGATGTAGATGGTATTTGTTGTAATAAATCGGTGGCACTAATGTTAGTTGGTTTTCCATCAACCAGGATACGAACATTCTCATTACCCCGAAGAGAAATTTCGCCATCTTGATTAACACTTACCGAAGGAATATTACTCATGATATCACTTGCTGAAGCCCCAGCAGTGGTTAAGTCTTTTCCGACATTAATAACTTTTCTATCAACCTTTTGTTCGATAGTCGAACGTTCGGCTGTAATTTCGACTCCCTCAAGAGCAACAGCTTCTTCTTCGATTAAAATAGTTCCAAAATCGATTTTATTGTTTGATTTGGTAATTGCAATACTCTTTGTAACTGTTTTGAAACCAATAAACTGAACTTCAAAATCATATGCTCCAAAAGGAATTTTATCTACAAAAAACACTCCCTTGTCATTTGTAATCCCACCAGTTGTGATCTTATCTCCGGATTTAACAATTATGTTCACATAAGGTATAGGTTCTTGTGTATTTTGATCTAATATTTCTCCTGTAACTGTACCCGATTGCCCATACATACCTATAGAAATAAGGAAAAGGAATATAAATGCATGCTTTCTATTCTCTAAAAGGTTAGGTAAGATTGTTTTCATAAAGTTCATTCTCAAAAAAATTATGGTTTGAGCGGCTAAATTATATGAAGAGTAAACCCGTATAAAAAAAACAGACAGAAGCAGTATAAGTGATGCCATAGATTGGGTTACTGCCGATCTATGATTTTGTCTACGGGAAATAGATTTTCGACACCACAAACCCTCAGTTTGGTGTCCTATACGAACTTGGGTTCTTTTAATTTGTACCTTTACAATCAATAGAAATAGAAAACGATATGTTACATAAAATCCAAAGCTTTCTGGAAGTTTCAAGATTCAAGTACCTCATATTTGGGCTTTTGATTTTTGTCTTTTCCGCTTCTACCGCAAGTTGGTATTATGCAACAACTGAAGAATTGTTAATCACGTACAGTATAAGAGCTATATTACAAATTGCCATGTCCTATGTGATTATAGAATTTTTAATTGTACATCTTTTAAATAAGGGTAAGGTCTTGATTTTTTGGATATCAATCATAATAACACTAGTTACTTTTTACCTTATTTGCACCTTAACGTATATGTATTATTTTGAGCCTACCTTCCCTGCAACGTATGTAAATTATATAAAACGTTTTACCGATGCTTCACTACTAGGGAGGTTTACCAACATAGGTGAGTTTATATCAAAATCATTGTATTTACTGTATCCAACATTCTTAATCCTGGTATTAAAACTTTATACAGAGAAACAACGTTTACTAAAGTTAAACGAACAGAAAAGAACAACCGAGCTTGCTGCATTAAAAAATCAATTAAATCCTCACTTCTTATTTAATACATTAAATAATTTACATGCATTGGCCTTAAAAAAGTCTGATGACACTACCAAAGTAATTCAAAAGCTTTCTAATATCCTCGATTATATCTTATATCGTTGTAACGAAAATTATGTATCATTAGATAAAGAAATTGATTTAATCGAGAACTATTTATCCTTAGAAAAAATTCGTTATGCCGATAGAGTAAAAATCTCATTTAGTAAAAATGTAACAGGACAAGAAAAAATAGCTCCTTTATTATTGCTCACATTTATCGAAAATGCATTTAAACACGGTGTTAAAGAAGAAATAAATCAAGCAAGTATCGAAATCAACATCTCTAAAAAGGAAGAGCAATTAGTGTTTAATGTAAAAAACAGCAAACCGATGGGAGTTGATATTTCTATGAATAAAGATTCTATAGGGCTAAAAAACATAAAAAAACAATTAGAATTACTGTACCCCAAAGCATATGATTTGATTATTGAAAACAAATCAAATTCATTTTCTGCTAATCTTAAATTAGATATTATATGAGCTATACATGCTTAATTATAGACGATGAACCTTTAGCCAGAGAATTAATCGAAACGTATTTAGATAAACTACCAGATTTTGAATTAATTGCTTCGTGCTCAAGTGCTATTGAAGCCAGTTCGATATTAAATACAACAAAAATAGATTTACTCTTCTTAGATATTGAAATGCCAGTATTAAAAGGCACCGATTTTTTTAAAAACCTTGTCTACAAACCTCAGGTAATTTTTACTACTGCTTATCGTGATTATGCAGTAGATGGATTTGAATTAAATGCTGTAGACTATTTATTGAAGCCAATATTTTTTGAACGTTTTTTCTTAGCCATTCAGAAGTTTTTAAAACAGGAAAGAAAATCCATTTCATCTGATTCACCAGAAGATACTGTACATAAGAAAATAGATTTTGTTTTTGTAAACAAAGCAAAAAAACAAATAAAAGTACTTTTTGATGATGTTCTGTATATTGAAAGTTTAAAGGATTATATTAAAATTCATTTAGAGAATGAAGCACTAACGATTAAGGAAAGTATCTCTAGTTTTGAAAAACGTATTGATAAACGTTTTATTCGTTTACATCGTTCTTATATTGTAAATAGCGAAAAGATCACTGCATATACTAAGAATGATGTAGAAATAGGAAGAATTGAAATTCCTATTGGAAACAGTTATAAAGATAACATGCTAGCTTTTTTTAAATGACTTGTATAAAAGCTTCTCATAAAAAACAGGTATACAAACATCAAAACAACTTCAAAAACCTATTCTAAACACTTATTTTTTTAATTCCTCTAGTGCAAAAAACGGATCTTTATTAAAGGCTTTCCAATCCTTTTTTAGCTGTTCATATAAGGTATCAATTTCGGTGAAATCAATTTTTAAATCATCTTCGGATTTTTTGAGCTCTAGAATATACTCCATAAGTTCGTAACAGAGCGTAAATTGGCCGCAGGCAATTAGTGTATCCATTCTATTTTTGGCAATATCCTTTTTATCCCACCATAATGTTGTTGGTGTTTCAGATGCAGTTAACCCTACACTCATTAATAATTTGCTAGGTACTGGTTTAATATCCTTATTATAACTGGGCTTAGCTCCCGAATAAGGTGTCTTTTGGCCATTTAGCTTATATACTGTGGTGGTAATACGTTTGTTTTTTAGTGAATATTTAGAATAGAACAAATCATAATTAAGTCTACGCATTTGTTTTAAGAAAACATCATTAATCATTTTTACTGCAGATGTTAATCGATTTGTAAGCATCTGTTGCACCAATCCAATATCAAGTTTTTTAAAACTCAGGATGTCATCTACAAGTGGTTCTGGTACATTTTTTTTAAAAAGCGATGCCATCTTGCTTTTAAAAAACTTCATGATAACCGAGGCTAATCCTCCCAATATTGTTAAAGTCAATCCAATACCAATTAATATACTGCCAATGATATAGATGGCAGGCCAGGCACAATCATCACAACTATTGAAAATTTTCATTGAATTTATAGCCACTATAAGTACTCCTATTACAAGAAGTATCCAATACAATGGTTTAATCCTGAAATATGTTAAGGCTTTCGCTATAAACTGTTTTACAGAAACTCCTTTTTTCTCAAAACTATTATCCTGATGCCAGGGTACCATTTTAAAACTTCCAACATCATTTACGATGATAAGACTGAGTGCATTTTTCATTCTCTCATTAATTCGAATCATACTACCAATTCCTTGATTATCTGCAATACCACCATCCATGATTCCTACTCCATCAATAAATCTATCAAGGCTTTTCAATGCTTTATAATCTGTAGTATTATGATCTTTAAAATAATCATCCGGAAATTGTAATGGTTCAAACCCAAGAGGAAAACAGGAAGATGAAGCAATAATATCTCCCAATTGTACTTTAAATTTAAGCTTTTCTACAGATGTATTAGAAAGTGGAGAATTACCAAAAACTCCTGTATTTTGAAACCTATACGTAAGTCCAAACGAAAAATCTGTAGCATTATAACATACTTGTTTTAAGTGTATTGATGCTGGGTCCTTGAACATAGAAAAATCTCCCTTAAAAACTTCCATTTCTGCATATGTCAATGCAAACGCATTAATCAGGGAACGTGTCTTGTATGAATTATTTTTCCAAACGGTATCATCTTCCAGTTTCTTAATTGCTGTATCTAATAATTTATCGTTTTTAGGTTCAAAGGTTTGGTAAAATGCTTTAAAAAAATCTGTAAAACTGTGTTTCGTATCCTGTGCAGATTTGGCATAAGCCACTGCCAAAAGTGTTCCACCACTAACAGAACTTAAAGCTTCTACATATTCTAATAGAGGTTTTTCTTTAAATTTGACTTTATTTAGATACGAGAGTATCCCCAAAGAATAGAATGTTGCTCGATAACCACCGCCGCTAAAACACAAGCCTATATTTTCAAAAGGAATAAAGGTACTTTCGGTACTACTATTATCTTCACTCATAATTCCAGAATTTTACAGTATATTTTTAATAAAAGAATACATTAATAAGAAATCTAAATCAACTATTTATAATCAATGCGGGGAATTAAAAAATGACGATTATGATGTTTAAACTTAAGATGAACTTTTATAGCTAACAATACGTAAAAATACCTGTTTTCATATACACATTCAATAAATAGTATTTTTTATTTAGTACAATCCTGTATCGCTTCATCCAAAATTGCAATTCCTAAATCTATTTCTTTTTTGCTTATGGTTAATGGAGGAGCAATTCTAAAAACACTTCCGTAACCTTTCATTCGAACTATATTCATATTTAGTCCCAGCTCCAGGCATCTACTACATATTTTTTGCCCCAAATCATCGTCTGGTATCTTTGTTTCCCTATCCTTTACAATTTCAACACCTAATAAAAGTCCGCTACCTCTTACATCCCCTATACATTCATATTTCTCATGTAGTTGTAGCAATTGCTGTTTTAAGTACTTCCCCTTTTCTAAAGCATTTTTGGCTAATTGTTGTTCATCGAGTATGTCGAAAGCAGCCGAGCCAAAGGACGCACAAAATGGATCGGATACATGAGAAGTCACATAAACAAACCCTCTTTTATGGCATTCTTCCTCTATTTCTGCCGTAGTAACCATTGCAGCCAAAGGAAGCCCTCCTCCTAGTGTTTTTGATAAGGTTAAGAAATCAGGAATAACATCATATTGTTCAAAAGCAAAAGTTGTCCCAAGGCGTCCTAATGCCGTTTGGGCTTCATCAAATATTAGCAATAATCCACGTTCGTCACATAGTTCTTTTAACCTCTTAATATAGTCGGGTTTTAATTCTATCATCCCTGCAGCACTCAATAAAGGTTCGGCTATTAACGCGGCATATTCACCAACAGATTGCTGATCGGCCATTTTCATGCCTACTTCCAGGCAAGTATGATCACAACTCCCTTTACAATGTGCAATCGGGCAGCGATACTCATAAGGTGCCGGTATCATCAAACTACCAGACATCGCAGGTCCGTATCCTTTTCTTGTTTTTGAATAGGTATACGATTGCGCCCCGGCCGTCATACCATGCCAGGATCCAGAAAATCCTATGATTTCAAAACCACCAGTAACTAATTTTGCCATTCGTATTGCCACTTCATTCGACTCGGATCCTGTATTTAGAAATATACATTTGGACAGACTATCGGGTAGTTTGCTGGTTAGTTTTTTGGCAAGATCAATAACCGGAGGAGACAAAATAGAACTTAGTAAATGAATAGCTTTATCTCCTGATTTTTCTAATATTTCAACAAATTTTGGGTGGTTATGTCCAAATACAGAACACATTTGACCAGAAGTAAAATCCAGAATTGCGTCTCCTTTTTTATTATAGATATAGCTTCCAAAAGCTTTTTCGGCAATAAAAGGTGAAAACTCACCACAATACCGTATTAGTGTTTCCTGGGCCTCTTCTACTTCTTTTGGGTTTAAATCTTGCATAACGTTTTACTTTTGATAGCAAGTTCGATCAATTTTAAACCCCAAAATTGTAAAATTCAATCATTTTTAACCAGGTCGGCATATTTTTTTGGGATCATCCCAACATTCATTTTAAAATATTTATTAAAATGACTTTGGTCAAAAAAGCCCGTATCATAAGCAATATCGGTAAAACTATCTCTCGTCTTTATGTATTCTTTAGCTTTTTCTATTCGCAGATTTTGTAGATAGCGAATAGGCGAAATCCCGATATTGGTTTTAAAAAGACGTTGAAAATGACTATCACTTAAACAGGTTAGATCTAATAATTCTTCCACTAGTATGGTGCGATTATAATTATGCTCGAAATGTACCAGTGCCTTTTTTAAAATAAGTTTTGACTTTGTTGAATTAGCACTAGTACTAATCAAAAAATGCTTAAATACTTCTGGTACTCTGGTTTCTTCACTATTTGTAGCACCCAAATTCTTCGTATTGGTATCCCTGATCGATTCGAACCAGGTATCAAAATGATGTTTATACGAATGGCAATTCTGTATTATTGTTAGACCTAATCGGTCACTGGAAATAGTATTGAAAGAGTATAACTTTGGAACTCGTATCACCTTATAATGAAAAAAATTCTCTACCAACGTCTGGTGTGCCACATAAGGAGGGATCACGACCAAATCACCTGCTTTTAATGTGAATATAGCATCTTTACATATAAGATTTGAACTTCCATTTATGATATAAGAAAAGGTATAGCGATCCGGATGCAAATGCATCGGGAAAAAATGTTTTTTATCATAACATATGGTCGCACATTCCATGATATAGATAACTTATCATACGAAGGTAATTAAAAAAAACACATACCCTTTACATAAAATTAGTCATTATAACGACAATACCTGTGTTTCTTAAATTGAATTTTTGAGTATCTCTATTTTAGAAATTGAAGAATTCTTAAGTATTGATAATGAAGGCTGTGATCTTAAACATGCGCTATTTTTACCAATTTCAGGTAGAAAACCCGCTATAAATTGGGGGTTTTAACTCTTTTTAATTGATTGTAAATGCTATAACTTTAGTAAAGCTAAATATGGGCTAACGGTATTCTAAATCTGTTATTATGAATCCAGCTTCTATCAATGAAGTAATCGAAAAATTAGAATCTATTCTGCAGTGGTCAAAAGAGCACTCTAGTCGAGTGGGCTATTTCGCTAGTTTATATTTGCGAGTAACCCAAACCATTAAAAACAAATTAGGTACCGGGTATTTTGATGATGATAAACGACTTGAAGAGTTAGATATTCATTTTGCAGCACGCTATTTTAAAGTAGTTGAACAATTTCAAAACAATGATCCTGCCATGCCCAAAGCATGGGCAGTTGCTTTTAATGCAATATCTGATCATGAACTCATTATTGTTCAACACTTATTATTAGGAATGAATCCACATATCAATATTGATTTGGGAGCTGCTGCTGCAGAAATTGCTCCTGATGCTGCTATTCATGATTTGCACGATGATTTTCAAAAGGTAAATACGATTCTTGCTTCTATTATCCCAACTGTTCTGAAGGAGTTAAGTGAGCTTTCACCATTATTATACTTATTAGAAGACATTGCAAAAAAAGAAGAAGAGGCGATTATTAATTTTAGTATGAAAATCGCACGAGACTTTGCCTGGAAACTTGCTATCGAATTAGCACCACTCACCTTGTCAGATCAACAAATTGTCATTGAACAAAAAAATATAGATATAGCCCAGGTGGGTCAAAAAATTATTGACCCAGGTTTTTTGGGAGAATCTGTCTTAAAGATTATTAATTCTGTCGAAGTAAAAAATGTCGATCAGATTATTGACACCTTAAATGCTGGAAACGAATTACTTGAATTAATAGAACAAGAACAAGGCATCACACTAAGTCCGGAAGCTCTTAAGAATGCTCCTAACCAGATATATTACTTTCGAATAGCAAAAGGAGAATGGACTGGTAATTTTAATTTTAAAATAAAAAGCTGGTCTAAAATGCTAAAGGCTTCGATTAGTATTAAAAATAAGATATTGCTTACTATGATGGGGTTATTTCAGAAAATAGTTGGTGATGCTTCTATCAAATCAATTATTACTCCTTTACCAAATGAAGGAAAAGCAGGTGTTGCCAAAAATGATTTCCGAATTCATAAAGGTTGGTTTACCCTTTTTATTTCTAAAGAAGATTACCTTTTATCTCCTAATGGCAAAGGAGTAATTGTAGATGCCCATGTTCGTTTTGGACCTTTTTCTTTTTTGTTCAGAGAACATGATGTGTATCCTGCTGTGATTTATGATAATGGTCTCAAAGCATTGTATCATATTGATTTGTTAGGCACCCAATTTGTTGGTGATTATACTGTTCGATCAGATCAAAAGCAAGTACATTCGGTTTTAGAGAATGATTGGGCAAAAGCAGTAGAAATCTTGAATAAACAATGATAATATTAAATCACTTTACTGCTTAATTGAGTTCCATATATCTAGATACATTTTCCAATTAGTTCCAACTTTTCTCCAGACAATCACATATTTACCTTTCCAGGAAATTTCTTCTCCGTTAGCTTTTTTTGTAGTGCCTTGATACGTACCATAATCATATGCTTCATTACCGATGATTTTAATCTCAATAGGATCTATTTTATGGTTAATGATTGATATCCCTTCAGGAAGTTTCCAATATCCCAATATATCTTCTATTCCTTCAATAATCTTTAAATTATTAGGGAATATTTTGGCATCCTTGGTATACGATTCACCAATCATTTTATAGTTTGAAGTATTTACATATTTAGAAAAGTATTTACCGTTTTCTAATATTTGTTTGATCTCTGCTTTTTCTCCTATATAGTTTTGCCCAATTGCCTTATTACAAATGAATATGAGAAGTAAAATTGATAAAAATGATTTCATTTTTTAGTTCTTTTGCTTTCTATAGAATATTTTGCTCACTACTTTCCATTCTCCATCTACTTTTAATAGATTCATGTAATCAATAAATGCAAATGTTTCGTATTCAATTTCAAGTTTTGCTTGTGCTGCATTTCCTGTGATATCTATAGATGCAATTTTTGTTTTCCGGTTTTGTTTCGGTCCCGGTTTCATTACTTTTTTAAAGAATTCTAAAGCATTTACCTCTTTGTAACCGTCTTTTGAAATAAATTTCATCGTAGCATTGGTATGAAATGCTTTTTTTAAGGTTTCAAAATCATTATTTGTACCACCGTCCAGATAATACGTAACGGTTTTTTCTACAAGTGCTTTATCAGATTCCTGAGCAAAAGTTAATGAAGAAGTACTAATGCATACAAGTAGGATATAAAGTATTGTTCTCATCTGTTTATTTATTTTAAGTTATTTATGATTTGTTTTCTTAAGCATTGCTACAACTTGTTTTGCCACGGATTCAGATGCTGTAGGGTCTTGTCCGGTAATTAATCTACCATCAACTATATAATGATTATCCCATCCTTTTTTAGAATAGGTGAAATTTCCACCATTTTTAGTAATAGCCTCTTCAATAGAAAAGGGAAAAGTTTTATAATACGCTTTGTTTTTATTTTCAAAAGCATCAGCAAAACCATTTACCTCTTTTTCTTCATACAGATATTTTCCATTTGTTAACTTTAAATTTACAATTCCTGCAGTTCCGTGACAAATGGTTGATACAATTCCTGTATTCTCATAAATTTTCCTTGAGATACTCTGTATGGCTTTATTCTCAGGAACCCCGAACATAGCAGCCCCACCACCACTATAATAGACCGCTTTATAGTTTTTTGCATCAATAGCATCTGGTGAGTACGTATTTTTAAATAAATTCATAAAATCTAAGTCGTCTAAATATTTTTTTTGAATAGGATCTGAGGTATTTATATATCCTATTGGTATTTCGCCACCTTCTGGGCTTACAAAATCAACCTGGTAGCCAGATTTTATAAATACATCATAGGCCAATACGATTTCTGCAAAATGATTAGCCGTTTTTAGAGTTGTGTCTCCGTAGGTACGTTGATTAGAGGTAACAAACAAAATCTTATCTTTTGAAGATGCCGAGCACCCCATAAAAAGAAAAACCACCAAAAATGATACTATACAATTTCTCATACTGAATTAATTTTCAGCAAATTTGAAAAATCCTCACCTGTATTGGTTTATATATTATAAATCAGAAGTACTGATTTATAAATTAGAACTATTCTGTTTCTTTTTTATATGCCGCCGGAGTCTTACCAACTATCTTTTTAAAGGTAGTATAAAATGTTGATTTCGAATTAAATCCACACTCATACCCAACAGCTTCTGTAGTATAATTGCCTTCGTCAACCAAAAGTTGCTTGGCTTCCTCGATTCTATATTCGTTAATAAATAGAGGGAAGCTTTTTCCCAGATTGTCATTTAGAAATTGAGACAAGTAATGCGGTAAAACGTGCAGTTGTTTAGAAACGTCTGCAAGTTTTAAATCCGGGTTTTTAAATAACTTCTTTTCTTTAATCATACCATCTAATCTGATTTGAAACTTATTTGCTTCATCATGGTCTATCTTTTTATCCGCGTATTTAATCGTTTCTTCAAAAAACAAAGACGTTTTATTTCTTTTCAATACCCAAAATAGAATTAACAGAAAAAACACAAACGAAAACGAAAGTGCACCTACGATATACGATGTGTAAGATCCAATATTATATCCCATCCAGATAATAAATACTCCACCAAATACACTTAAAACCCAAATTTCTAATTGTTTTATTTTATGCTCTTTAGAAAACAATGTCTTAAAAACCGTTTTTAATTGAATCGCTGTACATATAATATACAAAAGCCATTGTAGATATATGATTTTAACCAAGTTTCCTGACCATAATCTTTTATGTTCCCAATACGGATATATAATGCTTAATACAATGACTACTAACAGAACAGGGATAACATGAAATAACCACCAGCCATTACGTTTGGACTCAACTATCAAACTTCTGGTATACAAGTATAAAAAAGGACCTATTAGAACACAAGCCGAAAGCCCTATTTGAATAAATACTTCTGATAATGCTGGATTAAAATAAAAGAAAACGGATTTTAGTATTCGTACACTTAATACAAATAAAAGTGCCGACAGGAAATAATTAGACAGTCCTCTTTTCTTAGAAAAGAAAGCAAAATAAAAACTTAACAAAAACCCGTTTAATGCTCCTAGTGCACTAAAGAGAAATAATAATTGACGCTCTAAATCCATGAAAATATAAAAAGTAAACCCGTTGTGTATTTTAAAATTAATACTATAAAAAAAGCGTCAATTCGAGTGGTTTTTCATAGTGACCTCTCGACTGCGCTCGAGATGACATAGAGAAAAATTCTACTTCGGCAAGCTCTGTAGAACTATCGAGAATAGCTTTTTTGATTCCAAATCCTCGTCATCCTGAGTGTATCGAAGGACTCTATACATTTCTTCCTATGGTCGAAGCACTCTAATTGACGAATTTGGTATTCAAAAATATCAAAATGCACAACAGGTAAAGTAAATATATAGCAAATATTTAAAAATGATTTATAATTTTCATTTCCATTCCAGATACATTACCCCTATTTTACTATTCTTTGATAACCCCAGGAATTACATATTCAACGTGAATTCGATCTAAGGATTTAGTTTAAAAAAGCCATCAAAAGGCATTTACTTGAAAATTTACGTCAGTCAGAGTAATTTTCGGTAGAAAATTGTATCAAAAACAAGTAAATTTTCTTACGTAGAACTCACATTATTTACTTTACTATTTTATCTGGCTTATACTGTAGTTGATTAAACTACACCAGCTCACGTCTTAATTCATTTAAAGAGATGTTGCTATTAATCAACCTGGTGATTACCTCTTCACGAAATTCATCCAGATCATCATAATCATAATATTTGGCCCACTTGTAGGTTTCGAGAAGGTTTTTGATTTGCTTGATAAGCTTTCGGGTTGCATCTGCAGAACGTAGCACAGCAACCTGATCATAATCAGGATTATCTTTATGCATATAGCTTACCTTTTTGGTTTCAAAATCAACCGAAATATAATAGGCATCTACATCGGGATCCAGATTTTCTCTAAAATCTGCCCAATCTGCATATCCCAATCGTAAATCGTCAATTTCTGGAGGAAAATCAGATACTAGTCTCCATTGGCACTTTGCAGCTCTACCCCAATGGTTAGACATTCTATATACTCCATGTTTTGTATAATAATAGGTACTCCCCGACTCACTTCTGTAATTTGGTTTTCTTCTGGTGATTTCGCGTAGCGAAGCTCCTCTGAATACACAATACGTTTTATTAAAGAAGTTATAACGCGTGTATACCTTAACGTGTTCCTTTTCCTGATGTTCCAAATGCATATTTTTTTCCCGGTGGCAAAGAAATCACAATTTTTTCAGAAAGTAAAAACAAGTTTTTAACATCTGTCCACAATACTGTTTTTTGTTTTTATAACTCGTTGTGCATTTTAAATGAATAGACAGATTTTGATTAAAAACTATCTAAATACACAACGGCTTCTTCTAGCGTCTCTGGATATTAATTTCTTTGTGTTCTACAAAGAAAACAAAGTAGTACTCAATAGTAAAATTGCCATCAAAAAGGGGGATTTAACCTGTCTACATTAGGCATTACACTCTTTTATGAGTACTGTTTGTATCCTAACTTTGATCAATAGGTTTAGATTTTTAAAATGATAAAGTGAACATAATAGTCAATTGGCCTTTGACAGGCTTATCAAACGAGAAGTAAAGAGAAGTCCTGTTGCAGGGACTCATATTTTTGAATTAGCTTGATTCTAAAAAAGCATCTTGTTACAGAACAAGATGCTTTTTTACTGGCATGTACCTAATTAATTCAGGGTATAACTACTTTGCATTTTCGTAAAATGTCAAGGCTCTAGAAGGACATTTTTCGATCTGGTTTTTTAATGCTTCAGAAGTAGCCATCTCTGGTCGGATCCATGGTTTTTCCTTAGGTTGGTATACTTCTGGTAAGGTCTTTACACAAACACCCGCGTGAGTACATTTTCCAGGTTTCCAAACTACTGTAATCTCTCCGTTGTTGTATTCTTTTCTAATCTCATTTGCCATGATATAATAATTTAAAGTGTGGATTATACTTCTATTTAAAGATATAGCTTCCTTTTAAATACAATATAAAACCGAATGGTTTTCTCAGTAAATCCGAATCATATTCGATAATTAATCAATATACACCATTTTATTAGGCTCTTTCGGGCTTCGTTTCTTAGACCGGTTATAGATTCATGATGTAACGTTTTTTGACAATACTCCTCTAATAGATAATAGTTTTTAGATATATTTAGAAATGAAAAAGGAATTCTTTACTGCTGCTAAAGTATATGTAAGTACCTGGATATTGATCGTATTATTGTTCCTTTCATTATCATTAAGAGCAGATATTAGTTTTAAAAAATCTGTTGAAACCTTAATAGAAGTACTTCCGAATACTGCATTTTTAGTAAGTACCCATATCGCATTTAGCATTTTTTATATACTCTTTTTACTCATTCGATACTTCATAAGAATATACCGTCGCAAAGGCTTTATTATTATGGGGAAACAAGTACTATTTGGTGTAGTGATTCCTTTTTTTGTCCTATTGGGTATCTATAAAGCTATTATATATACTAACAGTGTAGAAGAGTTTTCTTATAAGTGGGATTATTCTATTGAAAATACTAGCAATACGACAAATGATCTTTATAAAATCGATGGGAAACATCGCGGAATGAGTGTATTTGGCTGGGGTTCTCAAAACAAAAAATCTATTACTACACTAGTAAAAAACAATGTAGAATGGGTGGCTGTTATTCCTTTTTTATACCAGAAAGATCAACATACCATACAAATGGATACCCCAAAAGCTATTGGGCAATGGTCCAGGAGAGATTCTGTTTTTATCAACAGTATTGCACAATTACGGGCAAAGGGAGTTCATGTACACCTAAAACCACATTTATGGATGAGCGAGGGCTGGCGCTCTGATATTTCGTTACCTTCTGCCACCGACTGGGATACCTGGTTTGATTCTTATCGTAGCAATATGATCCATTATGCACGTATGGCTCAAAAAACAGGAGTTGAACTATTCTGTATAGGGACCGAACTACGATCATCGTTACAACATCAGCCGGATCGATGGAAAGCCCTGGTACAGGAAATCAAAACTATATATCATGGTAAGCTTACTTATGCCGCCAATTGGGACGGAGAATTTAAACATGTCGATTTTTGGCAAGAATTAGATTATATTGGTATACAGGCATATTTTCCACTTACCAAAAAATCTCATCCCGACCTGGTTACTTTAAAAAAGGGATGGAGTACTCACATTACAACATTAGAAGCCTTATCTCGAACACACCAAAAGCCGATACTATTTACAGAAGTGGGGTATAAAAGCGAAGCTTCTGCTGCAATACAACCATGGGAGTGGCAGTCTTCTTTGGGTATCCTATATCAGAAAAAATCTGATCGTACCCAACAGCTTGCATACCAGGCATTATTTGAATCATTATGGAGTAAAGAATGGTTTTCGGGTATGTATATTTGGCAATGGGATACCAGAACTTCTATCGATAGTGCACCTACAAGCCTGGATTTTTCACCGCGCTACAAACCAGCACAAAATACCATTGCAAAAGGATATGCTCGCCAGAACATACATAAAAACTAATATCCACAATACAAATATAAACCTCTCATTACCATACAACAAGATCAATTCATTCTGTTACTATTTTATGTCTATCACATGTTCTAAACGTACGTAATTCTTCGGTACCAACCACAATACCATTAGCTATAAATGTATTGGCATTATCCAGCTTTACGATAGTATACGTTTGTTGAGCAGTATCAATTTCTTTGATATTTAAAATTTTCACCGCACGAGAACTAGCTTGTAATATACTCCCTGCTTTAAGCTGTTTAACATTATCAAACCGGTATGCCATCTGTGTTTTCCCGGGAGAATAAGACAACCAATCTCCAGAAGAAGATAAGAGTGGATGATCACGGGTACAGGTAATCGTAGAACCATTGGATAGTGAAAGCGTAATAAGAGCATCATGTATTGGGTTTGCCAGTTCTTGAATGGTCGCAGTAATATAGCTACCTGTAGATTGATCATAAGAAAGTACCTGTTCTCCTACTAGTATATTCTCTATTGGTTTTTGAGTGTGATCCGCCATAGTAATCAAAGTGCCTTTGGCAAAACAGTGTACATCAATTCCATCAAAATAGATTTCAGAAAGTACTGTATCTTCATATTTATCTCCCGGATACACCTCCATAATCTCGAATTTCATAGTCCAGGGCGGTAAACTTTTTGAAGTAATATAATCTATACTCTTATCTAATTTACCTATCGGATCTACTTTAAAATGTTGTGCAGCACGTTGATCGGTAAGATTTAGGATTGCATAGGGTTGATTCTTAACATACACTTTAAGTTTTTTTACTCTACTATTGTTTCGCCAGGTCGTTTCGCTTTTTACATACCCATTTACAACAATAATTTCTGTGATGCGAGGGCTTCCCTGGTAAAAACTATATTCCAGGTATTCTCCTACTCCATATCCGGGTACTCCTTCTACCCATGCATTTTTATAGTTAAGATCCATGGCATTCTCTGCATGATAATTTATGTTTCCCTGATCGGCCAGATATGATGATGCAGTTTCTTTAAATGGTCCTCCACCGCAATACCAACTACACCCCTGGCCTTCAATATCCCAATAATTAGTCATTGTTTCATCAACCATCTTATCTAATTCTGCTTTCTCCTCCTGGGTAAGGTCTTCTTTTTTTAATCCCTTTGACATGCGTTCCCAAATGGCTTCACAAGCTTTTCTGTTTCTGTTAAACTCCTTTTCATCTGTAGTATTCAAGTCCAGTACTTCAATACGTGTTGGTGTAAGCACCTTGATTTCCTGGGCATAAGAAAAAAATGTAATAAATAGTATGATACAGATAAGTGTATTTTTCATCTGTTCTTTTTTTATTGTTTTTTAGTTGTCAGATGGAATTCGCCATTGAACATCTCGGTTGGTATCAATTCAATTGTTATGGCTCATTTCATAACATGTATGGTATATCATTGGTATGCACTACAAATATATTATTTATTACCGCCACCGCCTCCCCTGTTTACCGTGATAAAACAGCATTAGGAGCGGTATTAATTTCCTTTGTTTAATTAGAATCGGGGGCTGAGGAGTGATACGATATACGCTCACCGTTTGAGAGTATTTCGACACTTCGGCAGGCTCAACGTAACACCTCAGGGTTCCTACTTCAAGAATTGAGTTCTTTGGCTTGGTTCACGAAACACATAATCGAAGTTCGTTTACTATAAAAGATGTTATCAACATTATTTCTAGACCCTACAAAGATGTATGTAATATAACCCCTGTTAAATCAATGCTTTTGAATTATTACAGTAACATATAATACTGTTGAGAAACCAATAATTTCCACACTACCAAAAAGTGAAAATTATTATTTATTTACGGTTTATACTTCGATTTTATGTTTGTGTAAACAATTAGAAAGGAACAACTAACTCATCTGTTTTTTAAATAGTTTTGAATCATCATTAACCAAATTCTTAAAATCTTACACAATGAAAAAATCCATTTTAAAATTAGGCCTGTTTGCTTTTATCTCCGTTACTTTTATAGCATGTCAAAACGATGGTCTTGATGCTCCCGAAGCACAAGAGGTACAAAATGCAACTGTTCAAGATGCTTCAAAACAGTTTGTAAGTGTAAAAGACGTATCAAACGATCCTACGATGCCACAATTAGTAGAAAAATTGATACATCAAAACAACCAGGCAACTGCCAAAAGGGTTGGATGCACATTAGATAGTGATATCGGATGTGGTAGTGATGCCGCTGCAGAGATCGAAGAATATGTAAATCTTTCTAACTGTATTTCTTTTAGCAAAGGAACATTGATCATCCCTATTCAATCCAGACAGTTTACCTATAACTATTCATATTATATCGATGGAGACGGAGATATAAACATGGATCAGTATCAATATCAATTCGATTCTCATGTAGCAGATATCGCACAGCGAATAGCACCTAACAAAATAGCACTGGTAAGTGCTAATGCATCTAATGGTTGCGGAAGAGGTTGGAAAGTAGCTAATATCACGTATACTGTTATTCTCGGTAACTAAGATTAATCTTGATCTTGCTATAAAACAACACATGACAAGCCCTATATATCTGTTTTGATGTATAGGGTTCTTTTATTTTATAGGGGGATGTTTTTTGTTTTGTTTTTATGCTCACCCTTCGACTACGCTCAGGGTTCGGTACCACTTCGACAGGCTCAGTGTGGCAGCTCAGGGTTTGGGATTCGTTGTTTTTATTGGTATTTGGGCTGAAGATACATCATGACAAAAACACACTTTTAAAAGTTGAAATCATACCAAAAGATTCATTATTTTAGTACTATAAACCACAGCCCGATTAATATTTAGATATACGATAAAAACCGTCAATTCGAGTGATTTTTCGTATTAAAATGGAGAAAAATTGTATCGAGAATAGGTTGTACTAAAAGATTCAAATAAAACTATGATATAACATGAAAAACAGCTTGGGTATACGTGCAAAACATCTTTTGTTGATATACTTTCTACTCACTTTTTTGATTTCGTGGACTGGTCTAGTTTTTATTATGGGTATTGACGGATTTACCGGACAGAAAGAAGTACCGGATAATCAAATTCCATTACTATTTTTGGCTATGTGTGCAGGGCCTTTTATTGCAGGGTTGTTAGTTAATTATTTTGAAAATGGTAAAGCCAGTTTTAAACAACTAATAACCAGAATAGGTAAATGGAAAGTAAGCACCCAATGGTATGCAATCGCACTTTTTTCTGCTCCGCTACTTTTTGGACTTACCTATGTAATCCTTTCTTTTTTTTCTTCTAAATTTTCTCCTATCCTTTTCTCTACCGATGATCTTCTCTTTTTAGTTCTTGGAGGAATTCTAGGTGGTATTCTAGCCGGTTTTTTTGAAGAAATTGGCTGGACAGGATTTGCTACCCCAAGATTGAGGCAACATTTCAATATAGGTACTACAGGGTTAATTGTTGGTGTCATATGGGGAGTATGGCATTTGCCTCTTTTCATGGATAGCGACCCTGATGAAGATATTCCATTGGCAATCTTACTGATCATAAAGCTCGTTACGCATTTACCAGCTTTTAGAATTTTGATGGTCTGGGTATATGATCACACCCAAAGTTTATGTATAATAATTCTTATGCATATGTCTCTTACGACAAGTACGATGATTTTTCAACCCACAACGACAAAAGGGGTTGATATCGTTGTTTTTAACCTTATGTTTACTGGATTGATTTATGTGTTTATTCTTATCATCTACTTGTGTAAGAAGCTTATAACCGAGTAGAAAAGTAAATAAAAGTATTTTAATACTACAAACTAGTGTGTGTGTGTTTTAGAAAAGCCTCAATACAACGGAAATATGAATGAAAATAAAAAGAGAGAGTTTTACCTCTCTCTTTTCTCTCTAAACAAAAAATGCATCATTCAACAATGAATTTCATGGCTTTTTTCTCTTTTTTAAGTGTGGTTATTATGACTAGATAAAAGCCGGGGTCTAGTTGGTTTACATTAATTATTACTTCTTTACTGTTTTCACGAATCACATCATCTTTTATTACATTTCCTGCTATACTTGTAATCGTGATTTTACTTCCTTGAAGGTTTTCGAAACTATGTAGAAATAGTCTATTGCTAACGGGATTAGGGCTAATCTTAATAGTAGTGCTTTTCATCGAACTTAATTGCATGTTCCTATTCTGAAAGGATGTGTCTTCATTTACCAAATTGGTAGCTTGACAATCGGGAGGTGTAGATGATGTACTACAATACAAAGTGAAATTATTGTTTTTTGATACTAATACAAGGTTTCCTTGATCTGTAGTAGCGTAATATGATCCATCTAAACCATTAATTCCTGTAGTACTCAACTGCACTTCTGGTTTTGGAGCATTAAAACTATGCGTAGTTTTTTGTAACAAATCCACATACCAGTCTGGGGTACCATCATTTGTATTCAAAGAAAACTGATATAGACCATTATTGTTCGAATCCCAATTTATCGTTATGTTTTTAATATTATCCAAATTAGGTCCACCATCTCCTAAAACATGAATAGTATCATATTGCTGATTTAAAGAAGGCAATGCCGTATCCAAAGGAACACCAAAATTACAACCAACAGTCCCATCAACCACTTTAATAACCTTGGTTGCTATATCTGTTTTTCCTAATTGGTTAGTTACCGTAAGTGTAATATTTACCTCTTCAGGTACTGTGTATGTAGCAGATGGAGTTTTAGATATTGATGTCTCTCCATTTCCTAAGTCCCAATTATAACTTAATACTCCTCCAGAAGGATCTATTGATGATGACGCATCAAAATTCACCAATAAAGGACGTATTCCACTTTCGGGATCGGCAGTAAAAGAAGCTATCGGTTTACCATCGCTTACTTTTATGACTATTGTTTTATGTGCTTCCTTTTTACCGTCACTTACAGTAAGTTGTATTACATAATCACCTACAGTATCATATTCATGAGTAACTGTAGCTCCCGTTCCTGTTTTTCCATTTCCAAAATCCCAGGTATATGTAAGAATATCTCCATCCGGGTCTGAAGAAGAAGATCCATCTAAACTAACAAGCAATGGTGCTACACCTATAGTAGGGTTGGCTATGAAATCAGCAATAGGACTACTATTATCATCAATAACGGTTATTGTTTCTGTTGCCACTACAGAGGTATTAACGCCATCACTTACAGAAAGACTTACCAAATAAGATCCTATTTCTGTGTACATAACTACAGGAGCCATTTCTAAAGAAGTTTCTCCGTTTCCAAAATCCCATGTATATGTCAACAAATTTCCATCGGGGTCACTGGACCCCGAAGCATCAAAATGTACTTCTAAAGGTTTTTTTCCGCTGGTCGTACTTGCCGATATCACTGCAACCGGTGTACCAGATTCATCTTTGGGCTCCATACCCCATACTAATTTCCCTTTATGATATAAAGTTACTTTGACATGAGGTTTCAAGGTTTTTTTATTAGCATCATAAGAGTGATCATTAGACTGATTATGATTTAGGTACCCTGCGTGATGTATTCTTGTTTTTATTTCACCAGATTTTCCTTTTGCAGGTAATTTTCCTGAAACTCCAGTAAAGCCTATTTCAACATACTTCTCTTCTCCTTTGGTTTTAAATTTTCCGTTTACTCCACTAATCGAAGTATAATCTATTCCAAAACTCATTGCCGCAGTATGTTCTGGGGTATACCAATATCGTATTTTGAATTCTGAATATGGTATTGCTTTGGTAGAATCACTAACGATCTGAAATACAGGTTTTATTTCTGAAGAATTTACGTTTTGAGTATTATCATAATATTCTACTCTAAAAGGAGTATCGGGTAAATCTATGATACTTTTATCTACCGTTATGTTAACTATTCCCGGATCACCAGCAGGATTTCCGTTTTCATCCATCAATACTAATTTTATCTTATGATCTCCATCTTCAAGGTTTTGTATTGAAATGGGTTCGATTGTATAAACAGCATCCTTTTCTATACCATCAATATAGTAACGTATATGCTTCCCTCCTGGTCTAATATCCCATTTATAAGTGGTAAACTTAACATCAAAACTTGGTTTTAAGACACTTCCATTAATCGGGGATTGAATAATAGCTGTTGGTCTTTCGGGAAGAGGATCTTTTGTAACGATTACTGTGATCTCATCTTTTAAATCCAAAACCGAATTATTACTACGTTCCATCTGTAATACCAATTTATGTGGTCCTTCAGATAAAGCAGTACCATCGGTAAAAACACCTTCGCTTGTAATCAAACCGCGATCTTTTCCATCAATTTTAAACCTCAACTTGTACAAATTAGATGGAAGGTCCCATCCTTCGGTTTCAAATTTTATTTTTAATGGTGTATTTACCAGTTCAGCATCCAAAGGTGATTTAAAATGAATATCTGGTAAGGGTCGTACTGGTGTTTGTGCATCTCCTCCATGCAACGTCCATAGTACTCCTGCATCAAAAAGTTCCCATCCATTATCGGTGAGCAGGTGCATAAATTGATCCCTAAGTGGAAAGGCTAATCGTCTGGAAGGAAGTGACGTCCCTGCTTCATAACCAAATAGAATTGGATGATTCCCCACTTTGGCAATAGTCACTGCATTTTCTGTTGGCTTGCCAAAGGGCATTCGTTGCGTAATTTTGTATAATGCTGTTTTTCCCGCGTTTAGTCCAGCGGCAAGAGGATGATCAGCATTAGAAATCGTCACTTTTGGATACGCTTGTGGTGTAAATCCAAATCCAGAATTGATATTTCCCGAAGTTAGTTTCAGTTTCCCATACATAAAAGGGTCCCACGTCATAATAGGTACTACAGCAGATTCTAAATCGTTTCCAAGTACTCCCGGATCGACAGAAGAAGAAACGAGTACCATATCATATGGATTTGCCATTTCTGGGCGACTCACTTTTTCATCAGAAAATAGAAGTATTTTAAATCCTAACTGCTGTTCTAAACGTGATTTTATCTTTTGATCTTCGGGAGTTAGTTTTTTATCATCTCCCACTACAAACATTACTTTTATTTGCTTCTTATACCTTACTTTTATTTCTGGAGTTAGAGAAGCAGTATTTCCCTGGTTATAAAACACTTTTGCAGAAACCTTATATGCTTTCCATAGTACAGGACTCCAATTCATTTCAAAAGGAGTAGTATTCACTTCTCCCAATAATTCACCATCAATATAATATTCGATTTTAGTAACTCCATCTATATTTGTTTGTACAATTAATTTCACAGGATCAGACTTCTCTATACTTGCTCCTGCTTTTGGAGATGCCATTTTTACAACCTGTGATTGTTCTATAGCCGGTTCTGAGCCATCAATCTGTTTGATATAAGCTATCAATTTGTTAAAATCAGATTGATTAAGGCTAGAAGTGGCAGCATGTGCATCATTAGTATTATAAGTGGTAAATATTTCTTCTAAGGTTGTAGCACTTCCATTATGTAAATAGGGAGCTGTAGCCCATACATCTCGTAATGTTGGGGTATCAATCCCTAATATTTTTTTTCCTAAGCGGCTACCACTATTCGTTGTGATCGTACCCACATCATGCATTTTTCCGCTTTTACTATCGGTAAAATTATTTCCACCGTGGCAAGAAGCACATTGTAGGTTTTTAAATATTCTTTTTCCGGCCACTGCATCATTTGTCAAAGCTCCATTTGCTTTTCGGTATGGGCTGGGATCAAAAGTATTGAGGGATTCTATATAAGCTGTCAGTGCGTCTAAATCTGCCGATTTCCCTTGTTTTGGATCTCCCAGAGAAAGTCCTGTTGTTCCTTTGTTAAAGTCACTGTCTTTCATAAATCCCCGACCTTTGAAATGAAAACGAATATCATTTTCAAAATCCTGAATCTCATCAAAATTAGCACTCCAATGCACTCTACCATGCTCTGTTCCTGCTCTTCCGACCAAAGAGATTGTATTTCGTACTCCTTCTCCTCTATCTGTAAAATCCCAATTACGACCATCCTGGGCCCCATCAATATGACAACTTGCACAACTAATATACCCGTCGGTTCCCATTCTCAGGTCAGCAGCATTATAAAATATTTGCTTTCCTTTTAATACTGTCGTACTAAGCTTTTCATTCGTAACCGTTTTTACTGTAGCTATTTTTTCTAAAGAAGTATTTCCTGATTCGATCATTTCTTTTGCATCAAATACCGTAATATCTCTACTCATAAAGTTTTTGACAAAAAGGCGATTTGTTTTTTTATCGATTACCATTCCCTGAGGAGCACTGCCCACCTCTTTTTTTATGAGTTCTAGTCCTTTTTGTGGGTCAATTACCACGATTCTATTATTTCCCTGCATCGTAAGAAAAAGAAGATTTCCTGTTGGGGTAAAAAGTGCAGAAGAAGGTTGTCCATGATTATCAATATCTAATCGATGCGCTAGCTTTTCTGTATTTGTAGTTAAATCAATCGATGCTATTGCAGTTCGTACTGCATTGTCAAAAGGAAGTGGTTTTCCATCTCGGGAAAGACCTCTTAATATATTATCTTTTTTTGCTACAGACCAAGCTGATTTATTATTAGGATGTATACTAATACCCGATACATAATTCGGAACCCCTCTACCTTCGTTTCCATTATCCACAGTAAAATCGTCTATCGGTAATGCAATTGTATGGGTAAGCTTAAATGTTTCTATATCTATTTTCCAAACCTGCCCTTCTTCATCTGGGGATATAAATCGGGTCACGAGCAATTCTTTTCCATCTCCTGTTACTGCTAATGCTCTTGGTGTTTGCCCTATAGTAAGTGTGGCAGTTATTTGCTGAGTTACGGGGGATATTTCTAAAATTTTTCCTGACCCATAAGTAGATACAAAACACCGGCTTTGATCTGGTGTAAAAACAATTCCAAATGGACGAGAACCTTTAGGTAAAGGAATTTTTGCGTGTATCGCACCATTCGCTTTAAGCACATATATTTCATCAGAATCCCTGCAGGTTATCCATGAATTTCCATCTGAGTCTACTGCAACATTTACGGGGTCTGTACCTGTACTTACTTCTTTGATTATAGATAAATCATCTGCATTAATCAAGGTTATCGTATTATTATCGGGATTAACCGACCAAATAATCCTTCTATTTTCATCTACTGCAATTGGAGTAGATTGTGTAGGTAAACTAGCTGGTAATGTTTCTACAATAGATAATGATTTTGAAAATACAGCAAACCCACCATTGTTATCAGATACCTGTACCTGTATCAAATAATTTCCTGGCTTGGCAAAAGTATGTGACGTTTTTTCTCCTATCCAATCCGTTTTAGGAGTACCATCACCAAAATCCCAACGGTAACTCATCGAGTTTCCATCGGGATCAGATGCATTTGCTACAAACTCAACTGTATCGTCCAATCCTACAGGTGATGGCATATTACTATCTATACTGGTAATTTCTGGTGACTTATTTGAAGCGTCTCCTCCTGTTGTAAAATAAAACACATACTCCTTAATCCCATTACCTACAGCATCTTTAACTCCTCCATCGACAAATTTTACCTCATACGTTGTATTGGGTAATAATTTCTCTCGCGGTGCATAGTTAATCACATGATAAGAAGTCGAAGTAACATCTCCTTTAATAGGATTTCCTCCTAATGGACTTACTTGTATTGTTTTATCATTAAGTGAATTATCATCAAGAATTTCATTGATTACAAAACCAATGGTTGTATCTACGGGTTGATTTGTTGCTCCTGATACAGGGAAATGATGCCCTACAGTTGGCGGGCGTGTATCCAGATCATCCTGATGAGAAAAAATAGAAGTTTTACCATCCCCACTTGCTACTAAGATATGCCCAATAGGCATCCATTGATTATCTAACAACTGTAAGGTCTCATCATCAGAAGGAGGAAAAAACTCTTGCTCTACACGCATTTTTTCAAAATTGTATTTTACTCCTCTGTCAAACCTTCCTGTAAAACCAAATTCATCTTTAAAAATCATATAACGTCCCAGAGTAATATCATCTGAGGAGATATTAAAACCGTGTTTTACATTAGTAGGATCACTTATATCAAAAGCTACCAATGTATTATCTCCTTCATTTCCACTCATGTAAATCAAATAATTTCTCCATACCTGAAAACCAGTGCTATATTGCTCATGTGGTACTCCGCCTCCAAAAGCACCCAGAAATTTTATGTTTTTCGGATCTCCAAAATCGAATACTTTTATTTCCCCACTCTGCGGAGCATAAAAAACATAATTCCCTAAACGCAGTACTATATCTGGCAGAGTAGCAGCAATTGGTATTTTCCCTACCTCTTCTCCGCTTCTCATATCATACACCCTATCGCCATCTATAGTGTGCGGAAATGTTTCTAAATTATCATAATGAGGTTGATTGTCTTTAACCGTATATAAAACATCTGAGGAAGTGATTGGTTTTCTTTCTAACATATTCGAAAGATCAAGGTATTTATATCCTGATCCTGCTACTTCTGGTACAGAATATTCTCTATAGTAAAGATCACCCATTTTCCACCATCGATGTCCATTATTTCCTGCTCCATCAAATTGAAGTCTCCTAGGGTCTGTAGGATTAGAAACATCCCATATTCCTGTTCCTTCCTGGCCGGCTATCATTAAATAATTACGGTGGTATGTATTGATCCTGTCACCTTGTGGAAAATTAGATAAAAAGGTACCTGCAGGCCATGTTTGCGTAGTCATCGACGGACCTGAAGTCCCATCATAGGATTCGATCATTTTTTTAACCAGGCCAAATGACATCAAAATAGCTGAAACATATAATAGCCATAGCCTTTTTGATGTTATAATGCCTAACCATTTACGATATAATCTTTGCTTAGTTTTCATTTGTTTATGTGTATTGTGTTTGAGGTCGGATAGCATTTACTTTATCATACAAATCATCATTGCATACGCTATATAACATTTCTCTCAATCATCGAATAATCAGAATACATCAGTGCTTTATTACTTTATCTTTAAATTTTTCAACAGAAATACATGTTTTATCTCTTTTGAGAAATTGAATTCTAAACTATTGGTATTGCACCCTATTTATACATCTTATTTTTTGATCTAATTCATGTTAGAATTGTGATTGGTATACAGTAGCTATCATTACGTATTTTCTATAGTATTTTACTTAAGTAGAATAGAGAGGCACATCGTATTGTGCCTCTCTATGATACTCAAATAATTATCGTTTAATTATTTTTTCTCTGAACTTTTCTCCAGTGGTTGTATTGATAATTTCAATAATATACAACCCGGTAGAAAGCCCCTCTAGCGAAAGTTGAGCGCTGTTTTGTAAATCCTTGAAAGATTTGGTTACCACCACATTACCTGCGATATCAAGAACCTTAACTTTAGCATTTGTAAGCTTAGCGTTTCCAGAAATATTTACATAGCTTGATACAGGATTAGGATTCACTTTGATTCCCAGATTCTTTTCAGGAGTACTTTTATTTCCTGACTCATAGAAGAAATGTCCATACTCTGCATTTGCAAGAGCTATTTCAATTTGAGCCCAGCTTCTATGGTAACGTTGTGTATATTCTTGTCCAGAATTATACATTTCTTCAAGTCTTCCAAACTCAGGATCATTTTTATACCCTGATCTGATATCTAAGAAAGATACTCCAGGCTTAATTTCATCACCATTAGCCATTGTACCGCTATAATTAGAAGGAACATATACTTCCTGCTCAAACATTCTATTAAAATCTCCTCTGGTTTCTGGTGCAGATACTCCTTTATCATCTCGATACTTGTTCCACATTCTATCCAGTATTTCTTTTGCCAGATCGCGAGATTCTGTATCTAAGACAGCGTGTTTCTGAGTAGCAGCGGCATAATAGATCAATGCTTTTGCTGTAGATGCTGCAATACCTAAATCTTTACCATAGTTAACCACCTTAACACTAAGGTTATTGTTGTTTCCTGGATTGGCAGGATTCCAATCGTCTGGTTCTCCTGTCCATTCTAGTGTCGCAGGGATTTCAAAATCATCATCTCCTACTAGTTTCACTACACTTTTAACCCAGGTGGCCCATTTATCCATTAAATCTTTAGCCATTTTGTCATTGGTGATGTAGTAGTATTCTGCTACACGCTCCATAGACCAGGCTTGCCATCCAAACCATGTTCCACTTCCCGGATCATGATATACTGGGTTATCATCATAAGCCATTCCGTAGAATTTAGATTTACCTGCCGGGTATGGACTATAATCTCCATTCCAGCTATTGGTAGCTCCACCAGCAATTGCACCTTCTTTAGATTGTAACCAGGTGTAAAACTCCATCATTCTCTGTAAACTGGTATTCCAGTCATTTTCTCCTGTTTGAGATTTAGGCTTTAGCTCATTTACATTGGTTAATGCATATGCTGCAACTGGGTTTTGGTATCCAAAATGACAGTGACTAGAACTAATTCTCCATGCCCATTCTCCCGGAGGTGTTGCACCACCCCAGGCAATGTACCAGGACATTAGATAATGTGCACTTTCATATCCTTTTCCGGGAGTAAGACCTTCGGCCCCCATTTTCATAAAGTACTTGTCAAACATCGCTAATCTCAAGAAATCTCCCATTTTTGACGCTTTACCCAAATGGTCTGTAAGCGTAACTCCTTGCTCTTTGGCATATTCTTGTGCCCAATACATCGCCTGTACTACTCTGGCATCTGCATCTGGTGCACTGGTATATCTCCATTGCTTTGCATAATTAGGGTCGCCTGTAAAGAAGGGTAAAAATCCTTCTTCGCCTCCCCATGTAAAATCTTCCCATGATGGATGTGGAATAGTTTCAAAAACAGATTCCTGCTCACCTCTCTGGAACGTATTGATATATGATGGCGTACTTGTTCCATCTCCGCGATTACCATATCCGTAGAAATTATCGTTATCCAGTAACCAATGCATTTGATATACCTGGTCACCATAGGTCGCCGATAAATCTGCTGAAACTGGATCCTCTCCTACCGGTAATCCAAATTGTAATGGTGATGGGTACATATTAGGATCTGGGAATTCTGCTGCATAGGTTGCAGGTTTTGAAGGGTTATAAACAGAATTGGTAGGTTGATCATCTACTGTTGGGATAATAAATTTTTCCATTGCATCCCATACTTCACCAACTCCAGACCAGTCCTCATTTATTTTTCCATCCATCACTTCTAACTGTAACCAGTATGAATACAATTCACTTGTAGATTCATGACCATAATCTGGTGCTTCAACAATTAATGTTTCAATAGAATGATGTGGAGACCCGTCTGCACTGAAATATCCATTACTTACACTATAGAATTCGTCTTTTAATTCATTGAATCTGTTATAGTATTCGTTAGATCCAGGAGGAGTAACAATATCTTCTTTCACTTTGATACGTTTTGTTGCCTGCCCGGTTCTTCCTCCTTCATCGGTTACGGTAAGAACAACATCATACTCTCCTTCTGCTACAAATTCGTGTGAAACCAATTCTCCTGTAGCAGTAGATCCATCTCCAAAATTCCAGGCAAACGTAAGTACTTCATCTGCAGAATCCG
This sequence comes from Aquimarina megaterium XH134, assembly GCF_000520975.1. Lineage (GTDB taxonomy): Bacteria > Bacteroidota > Bacteroidia > Flavobacteriales > Flavobacteriaceae > Aquimarina > Aquimarina megaterium. The sequence continues at coordinate 89,778 of NZ_JACB01000026.1, read as the reverse complement.
GATCACTAGATGCAGAAGCATCAAAGCTCACAGTTAATGGTGGTACTCCCGCAGTGGGTGTAGCTGATATTCTTGCTATCGGGTCATTATTATTAGCGCTTCCACTACAATCTGGTCTGGTAGATGATGTACTAAAATAGATGGTGAAACCTTTATTTTTGGAAACCATAATAAAGTTATCTCCTTCTTTATTTACATAGTAATCACCATCTAACCCAGGAATTCTGGTATTGCTAAGTTTTACTGATGGGTTTGCATTTGCAAAAGTGTGGCTTATGTTTCCTAATAAGTCTACATACCATCCCGGGACTCCATCTGTAGTTAACATAGAGAATTGATACAGCCCTTTATTCCTTAAATCCCAATTAATGGTAAAGTTAGCTATATTACTTAGGTTAGGTCCTCCATTTCCTAATACAAATATATTTGTATAGGAAATATGTGGTGTAGAAGGTAACGGATTGGCTACTGGTGTTCCAAAGGTACAATCTTCTACATTCCGATATTCGTAATCTATAATTGATTTTTCTAATTCTCGCCCCATACTTCTGGAAGCAGGGAGTAAAAGAATCAATGTGCAAATAAATAATTTAATTTTTCTCATTTTATTAAGTTTTAAGAGTTAGTGTTAAAAGAGCAGGAGAGAAAGAATGTCCCGCTCTTTTTGGTTAATTGTGAACTATCATTCTATAATGAATTTGGTAACGATATGTTTACCATGTACTGTGGTTACTTTTGCCAAATACAGGCCAGAACTTAAGTGATCTACACGAATCATAGTAGATTTCTTACTCTTACCTATAGCATAGCTTCTGATTACCTCCCCTGCTAAGTTTGTGATGATAATCTGGCTTCCTTTTAGATCTTCGGTACCAACGATGGTTAATTTATTTTTAACAGGATTTGGACTTATTGTGATGTCAAATTGATGGTCTGTTGAGTTCTTATTTTTCATAGCCGTTCTTTCTAAAGAACTAGAGCAATCCGGAGGAGTCGCCGATGTACTAAAATACACGGTAAACCCTTTGTTTTTAGACACTAAGACAAAATTCCCTTCATGTTGAGCAGCATAGTATGATCCATCAAATTTTGGAAACCCGGTTCCTGTTAGTGTTACACTTGGGCTAGCCGCTTTTAGGTTGTGCGTTATTTTTCCTAACATATCAACATACCAGTTTGGTACTCCATTATTGGTATTCATTGAGAATTGATACAACCCGTTATTACGATTATCCCAGTTTAAAACAAAATGAGTAACATTGCTAAAATCTGGCCCTCCTTGTCCTAAAACATGAATGTAATCATAGCGTTGATGAATAGAAGGTATACCAGAATCGAGTGGAGTTCCAAAAGCACAATCAACAGATCCATCGGATGCTTTAATCACTTTGGTTGCTGTATCTGTTTTTCCTAATTGATTCGTTACGGTAAGTGTAACGGTAAAATCTCCTACTGCTGTATAGGTTGTAGATGCAGTTTCTGATGTCGCAGTCTCACCATTACCTAAATCCCATTGATATGTTAATGTTCCTCCTGAAGGATCTACTGAGGCTGATGCATCAAAATTAACCAGTAAAGGAATAAATCCTTCTTCTGGATCAGCTGTAAAAGAAGCAATGGGCTTTCCATCACTTATAGTTACCGTTAGTGTTTTAACAGCCACTTTATTCCCATTACTTACGGTAAGTTTTACCGAATATGTACCTACTGTGGTGTATTCATGAGTAGCTATTACTCCACTTCCTGTAGTACCATCACCAAAATCCCATGCATATGTGAGCGGATTACCATCAGAATCTGATGAAGCCGAAGCATCAAAACTTACAGTTACCGGTGCTATTCCGGTAGTTGGATTTGCTACAAAATCAGCAATAAGAATATTACCATCGATTACAGTTATGGTTTCTGTTACAGGTGTAGAAACATCAGTACCATCACTTACCGTTAGCGTTACTACATACGATCCTATTTGGGCATATGTCACTACTGGTTTCTCTTCTGTTGATGTTTGTCCGTTACCAAAATCCCATGAATAGAATAACGCATCTCCTTCGGGATCACTAGAACCAGAAGCATCGAAGCTCACTTCTAAAGGAGCATTTCCTGTTGTTACATTTGCCGATAATACAGCAATTGGTTTCCCTTTGGGTTCTTTACCATGAATCAAAATTCCTTTATCATACATTGGAATTTTCTGAGAATTGATACGAGTTGATCCATTAAGACCATCTGCAGAATAATCATTTGCAAGATTCCATGGCATTCCTGCTTTTACTTCTATTCGTAGCTGCGCTTCTCTTCTACTGGGAGACTCTCCTATCGGAGCTACAGGATCATTAGGAAACGAAACTTCTGCATAATATATGTTTTTGGCAGCATCCCAGGGTCTAACTTTTAATTTTCCATTTCCTTCAACATAACTAAGTTTTATGGTATAGTCACTTATGGTATAGCCACTATTCACAGCTTCAGAAATATCAAAGAAATATCTAAAAGAAAGGTTTTTTGTTGTTCTGGCTGGCCATGCCGTATGGTTTTTGGCCATTACCGATACCGTTATTCCATTCTGGTTATTGCTGTTAAATTTGGCATCTGCCAAAAACTCGTCTTTAGGAGTTTCCTTTATAGGAAAATTGGCTAGTGGAGTCCCTCCAAACTCTTTATACATCCTAGCCAAAGTTCCTGTAAATGCCGCGTTATAATCACATGCAACTTCATTTGCGACATAATCTCCTCTATCATCTACATACTGATCATTGGCAGATGGCGGTCCTCCTACCAGTGCTCCATAGGTGATATGTCTATTATTTTTTGGTAAACCTGTTAGGTTATTAGTCCAGGTCCCATGTGCTGTTCTATGGTGTGGGTTTTTAGGGGAGTTATTACCAAAACCAACTACATAACTACTATTTCTAGGGTTATCTCCCAGAATATAATTGATCTGACGCTTTGCAAAATTGAGATACGTCGCTTTTTTTGGAGTGTCAACATGATCACTATATACAAATGCTAAAAACGAAGTATTAGCAGTATGACGTAACGACCCCCATTGCGTTAGGTGCGCCTGACCTCCGGCACTATAAGGAACACGTTCTCCGTTATATCCTGTGGTCCAATAATCCAAATGTCTTTCTGCATCAATCTTATATTTATTTTTACCCGTAATCTTTGATAATAGTATGTAACATCCGTATGATTTATCATCCCAGGCCAATCCCCACTTATACGATTTTGTGGTAGACTGTGGCTCATTATTCATATTATCATATTCTGATTCTGCTTTATCCAGATAGGATTGTTTTTTTGTGGCTTCATACAACCAGGTAGCCCCCCATACAATTTCATCTTTAAATCCGCTCCATGATTTATAGTATTGTTGTACATCTGGTATAGATATAGAATAATCTCCTCTATGCTTATCTGCAAAATCATACAATTGTTCTGCATGAGAAAGTAATGTCGCGCTATAAGTTGGGTCAGAATCTTTAAATACAATACTGGCTGCTGCCAATGCTGCTGCAGTTTCTCCGGCTAATTCTGTTCCTGGTTTTGCTTTTGTGATTTTATAAGCAGGTCTGGCCATAGGCATTACTTCTGCAGCACCCCACCATGCATGATCCGCTCCGCCATTACCGACCTGCCCATAGAACTCATTGGGTGCAGTATGACATTTGATAAAGTAATCACATACAAATCGTAAATTATTTTTGATATGCTGTAATTGCCCGCTATTACGATACGCATCTTCATATTCTATAGCTCCCCAGGCCAACATAGTAGCAGAATACGCCATAGGAAATCCAAATTTTACATGATCTCCCGCATCATACCATCCTCCGGTCAAATCTTTATTAACACCAGAACCGTCATTTATTGCCGAATCATCTCTCCAGCTCACTCTATTCCAATCGGGTAACTTCCCGGATTGTTGCACTTCGTAAAAGAAAATAGATTTTTGTAATGCTTCTCCGTAATTAAAGCTTTGTGCAGTACTCGGCACGCTAAAAACACAGAATAATAGCCAAAAAGCTACTTTAACTAAATTTTTCATAATTGTAAGTTTTAAATAATTGTTTGTTATGATTTGATTACCTCAAAAACCTGATTTTTAACATTCAGGTTTTTAATGTTTTTTCATCACTAGGATGCGTCAAAAAACCTCACAAAACTGCTCGGCTTTTTAACCTATTTTCACGACTGACTATTTAAAAAACTATATGACTGACTTAGTTTTTTATTATTTATGATTTTGAATATATACTTCCCGTAGAAAGGGAAATTGGTAATTGATATTTAATGTGCGTTTTTAGGTGTCGCACATCAGATGCATAACACTGAGTAGTATGCATGACTTTGCTGGATTTCTCATAATTTACGTTAGGTTTTAAGATTATATTATTTAAGACAAAACTTAATTTAATTCCATTTGGTTTGATGGAAAAAACTCTGCTTGGTTACTTGTCTATTTTAATAGAGATGATAATCATTCAAGCATAGACACTTTTTTTTGAAAAAAAATTAAATATTTAACAATATTATTAGCTACTACATAATTCACATAGTTGTATTACGGGATTCTCATCGAAAATAGACGTGTTATAAGGTTAGAGAATATGATTTTTGATAGGTAGTAATGGCCCTTCGGCTTGACTCAGGGTTCGAGAGTCTCACCCTTCGGAGTTATATTATTATTTTTAGCCATATCGGAGGTCGAGGCGTCATACTGAGCCCTTCGATAAACTCAGGATAGGCCTGTCGAAGTACACTCGAAACCGGAGTTCATTCTGTATCACGATCAATCTCACCCTTCGGCTACGCTCAGGGTTCGGAAGTCGTCGTTTTATTCGAATCAGCGGGGGCTGAGGTTGTCGAAGCCCCATCTTTATCCCGATACGCCATGGATAATCCTGGTAATGTTTCCAACTTCCCTCTCATTAATGCTTCTTTCTTTGCTCTCGACCAACCTTGTACTTGTTTTTCTCTGTAGAACGCGGTATCGATTCGATTATAGTGTTCATACATCACTACATTCTAAAATAACGTGAATTCGATGTAAGAAAACCTACCTCAGTCAGAGACATCCAATAAAATTTTATTCAGTGTTTAAGCTGACGTTCCAAAGCAGAGCTTTGAAATCTTTTTTCACCAGTATAAGATTTGTTTTGCGTTTGCAACATCTATGAAGCCTTGGAAAGATTTAGCACAATAAATCTGATTTTCAGTGAAATTGAAAAATACCTTGAAAAAGTGCCTTTTCTTTTGGTTCGTTTTCTTTGGGCAAGCAAAGAAAATGAACAGAAAGCCAAATCAAAGGGAATTAGATGAAGTTTAAGAATGTATAAGTTTATGAAAAACAAATCATTATAAAATACATCAATGGTAGTAATTTTCGATAGAAAATTGTACTTCGACCAGACTCAGCAGAGCTATTGAAGACAAATAAATTTTCAAGCTAAATCCTTACATAGAACTTACATTAAAATATACATGTATCCATTCATATAAAGTTTTGTTTTTACAATAGTAGCGCATATGAGTTTCATTTTTTGAAACCAGAGTATCATCGTACAAAAATCTTGGTATTATAAACTAATAACAGGAAGGACTAAAAATAGTAATGTTATACTAGTTTTTAATAAAACGACACTTATTAACCATACTAATAAGATCACGGTTTAGTGTTAAAATATGTAAACCTGTTTATTATTTTGTATTATTTCAACATAAAAAAGAGGTCTAAAGAATAAGTCCAATGTCATATTGAGCCTGTCGAAATATTTTTATCTTACTGATAATCAATACGGGTTTCGACAAGCTCAACCTGACAAATCAAAATATAATAACTTTTTAGACCTCTTAACATCAAATAGTTATTTATTTTTTGCCTTTTACTCCGTTATTTTTAAGAATATAGAAACTATACCCAAATTGAAGTTGTGAGAAGTTATTATTTATATTATCTAATTCATGGATAAGTTTATATCTCAGAAATAATTTTCCTGTGGTAGATATATCGACCAGTAAGTCTATATTAAAACTATTAAGCCATCTGTTTTTTGAAACTACTTCACTATTTTCTATAGATCGGATTGCAATATCTTCACTAAAGGTTTCGAACCAGGAAAGACGATCTGTAAATGAAAAGCTTACTCTTTTCTCGGGTAAAAGTTGTATCGAAGCCTCAAAAGGGATCTCGAGGTTGTTATAAAACACTCCTTCTTCATCTGCTGCATCTAACTTTACACCTGTTCTACCATACAAAGCACCTGCATTAAAAAACATATTGATTTTAGAGTTTTGATTCTCAAATGTCATTAAATTCAGAATACCCCCAACTGCAAAATTTCTATACTGTAGTAACGAAATCGGGGTATAAAACGTTTCGCTACCAACTGTCTGAGGTAACAAGAATTTATTATTTTCTTCAATCTTAGAATATTGAAAGAATACATCTGCATTCTGAAACACTCCTGCTCCTTCAAACAACAAAAAAGGCGGAATAATACCATAATACCAAGGCCTGTCATACCTACGTGTATTCAGGTTAAATCGTTTTTTGACTTCTAACTGTACCAATCCATTAGGGCTTTCCTCATCAAACAACCCAATGAGATCGGTATAGGCAACCGCTTCAAATAACTTAGAAGATTCTTCCCGGTAAAGTTTCGATTCTTTTTTACTTTTATCTAGAACAATAGTTTGAGGTACGGGACTAATATCATTGGCATTAACATCTACTTTTTTGATATAACGAATCACATCATCTACCTGGATAAATAGGCTCTTTTTCTCTGTTTTTTCATATTGATACTGATCTTCATGAAGTAGTTTTATAGCATTAGTATCTGAAGTGTCTCTATATATTTTTTCATTAGAATACAAAACATAATCCGACAGCTGTTGAATATTTTTGGTAGAACTGATCCCAATGGAGTATTTGTTATTGAATGAGTAATTCTCTTCTCCCAAACTGCCATTTACTTGTATCTTTTCTATAAACCCGCCAAAGAATGAAATCTCGACCTCTATATTTTTTAAAGGATCATCAAGGGGAATTTTTCGTATACTCTTTACATCGGTATTATAATATACAGGAATCTCTTCATTTTTTAATTTGATCGTAGCTACTTGGGGCCGTTCTTCTTCGGTATTGTAAAACGTAACAATCCGTGCAAAAAGTTGTGTAATTCGATTACGAACCAAATCGGTATTCGTTACATCTTTGGGAACCAAGGGAACATCGTTATTATCCTTGGTAGAAGTAATGATTGTTTTAATCGCTTGCTTTACCCTTACTTCAAAGTTTGGATAAGTTAATGGTTTTAGTTTAAACGTTTGTGTATCTGCACAATCACAATCCAACTCTATGGTATGAAAACCATCTGCATCGATACTGGCTGATAGGATGATATGTATCTTATCACTGTCTGTAAACTGATCAATAAGATCTGTATCGACTGTATATTTTTGAGCAAAAACTGAGATAGAAAAAATCAATAAAAAGCTGGTAAAAAATCTTTTCATTTTTTAAAATTTAGATGATTAATAAATTACTTCTTTTCAAGGTGGGATATAAAAAGAAGGAATACGTTAAGAGAAGAATATTTTGTAATAAAAGGTAAAATTGTTACATAGAATAAAATTTATTTAGGTTTATTTTGATTAAATATACATAAATATTCACAAGTACTAACAAAATTTTGAGATCTTAATCTGGAAGAAAAAAATAACTAGATTTCGATATACGCTATACCAAAACATTGAAGATAAAAGAACGTTTTTTGTATTCGTAACTCTCCTATATGAGTTTCATTTTTTGAAACCAGAGCATCATCGTACAAATATCTCAGTATTGTAAACCAATACCAGGACGAACTAAAAGTTGTAACCTTATTTTAGGATTAGTATAACATATGTAAACTTTTTTTAGGACGATAGGGTACTTACGAAGTACCCTCCCCCCACTGCAGAAGTACTCACCCCCCTGTGCAAACATAGGTGTGTCCTGTATAAAACAGAGGCCACACCTCTGTTAAACACAAGTGCTGCCTCTGTTTGAAGTACCCCCACCCGGCAATCGAAGTACCCCTGGCCAGGGTTGCAGGCAGTGATACCCACTACCATAAGTACCCCCTATGGCATGTATACCCTTAACCTACCCACTACTATAAGTACCCACCCCCACTTATATAAGTGGGGTTTGGCCTATTTTGTATGGTATTGGATTGTATTTTAACAGTTTTTGTTAAAGTGAATATTAATTATTTTTAGAATGGTATATATCTATATATTTTCTCTCATTTTAACAGTTAATCAAACAATGTTTTATTCTTTATCCTGGGTAACATATAATCCATCAATGCCAAAATCATCAATACCGTGGTTAGGATTTGATACTCTTTTCCGATAACATGAGATAAAAATAATATGGCACCAATATATTTCACAATAACCCAAGCTAGTTTTAGGTAATCCAATCGTTTTTTAATAGGTTTCTGGACAAAATGCAACAAGTAAGAGAATACAATACCTATACATCCGATGAGCAATAATATATTCTGAAATGACCAATGCATAATCTTAAACAACACTCCTATTATCATCAACGCTGTTAACCCCATTGCGATACGAGAATATCTGGTTTTAAGAAATGTACCATTAGACAATAACAGAAACATGCCAGGCACTTCTATCAGCCAGAGACCAATACGAAATAAAAAATCACTGTTCTCGATCGTAGTGAATGAGGATAAGAACCACCCAATAAGTGTTATAAGAACTCCCAGAATAATAAGAATAGTAAGGGTTTGGTTGGATATCATAATTTGTTTTTCTTGTTTTTTCTAAATTCATAGTCATCATAGCCTAATTGCCAAAAATACATATCAATCAATTTCATAATTGGATAAAATTGTTTGTCTTTTTTGTAGATAACTGATTGGATATTTTTAAGAGGTTCTTTTTCTTTATAAATAAACTGAAAAAGAGATTCCAAACTCTTTTCATTTATTTCATATGAAGTAACTGAGTTTTCCTTAGCTCCAGATTTAAAGAAACGATCATAAGCTGGTAAACATCCCAAAGTTCCTAATATAACTTTGCTTATAAGTGTACCTGTAGGAGAAATACCATTTTTCTCATAAGCCTTACTTAATTCACTATACAAATCTAAGATATCTTTAGTTTGATTAACCTCTGTTTCTTTGTTCTTTAAGGCTCTCAAAAAATGATACTGTTTGATAACACTAATAGCATCTTGATGAACTAAATAATCATTTTGCAATAACGATCCGGAACCTCTATACATACCCCAACTAGCCAAATAAAAGCCAAGATGTAAACTCAGTAAATTCGTATCTTTAATATCACTAAAAGCCTTAAAACAATGATTCCAAGAATTGAAACGATGATTCTGCCCTTTACTTTTCTTATGATTTTGATAAATCTTTATTTCAATTCGACTAAGTGACATAAGCTTAAATCATAATGTAATAAAAGTTATATTGGCCAGTAAATCTTACGTAAGGGTATTAATGCTCTGGATTCTGAATCTAAAACCTCATAGTATTCTACTATTAACCCTACTAAACGATCTAAATCTACAAGTGTTATTTGAAAATTAGCGCGTTCAGCTTCGTACATCGCTTCCTTAGAAAATCCAGTAGTCGAAACATATAAACCTTTAGTACTATTTCTCAACCCTCCAACAAAACTTCTAATATCAGGAGCGCCTATTTTCTCCTTACTTTTCACTTTATGTTTTACCTCAGCTTTGATTATAGGTTCTACCATTTCTAAACCATCTGGTGATGCAATAATATCACTACCTAAATCCCCCCCTTTTGAAGTCATCCTGGTTTTATATCCCATAGCCCGAAGTACTCCGGCTACCAACTCCTCCGTTTCGCTCCAAGATAGATTTGAGATAATATCTTTTATAAACTCAAAAGATTTTGAAACAGCTTCTTCCTTGAGGTCCTGCAACCCCATTAACTCTTCCTTTTTTTTTGAAAGCTCTTCTAGTTCTCTGAATTTCTCTTCAGAAATATATGCTGGGTGCGCACTTAGCAATTCATCCCAAATATCCATTGATATTTCAAAAATAGTTAAGATAGATCCTAATGTATTTTTAGAAGTTACCGTCAACAAATCTCTATCTACTGGTGTATCATCCCATCTTACTTTTCTATAATGCCTATGCTCAAATTTTTTACTGTACTTGTAGTTAGAGACAATTTCACCAACATAATATTCTCTTGCATTAGAGTCATAGGTAACTACTTTGTCACCAAACTCAAATTCATTCAAAAAACGCCATATTTGACCTGCAGTCTGAGCTATTTTGCCTGAAGTCCAATCTTCATAAGTATTTACTAACAATTCTTTTAACTCATCATACTCTATATTTTTAGGGAATCTCCCCATGTCATCCCAGCCGATGGCAACAATTCCTTCATTGAGAAATTCATCAATTAAATAACCACCACTTCCTGCTCGTACCATCCATATCATAAAATCTTTTTCTTTCATAATATCAATATCTTAAAAATTGGTTATGTCAAATCACTTTTAAAAAGTCCTTAGTTATTGAATGTCTATTTACTAGCAAATCGTCTAAAGGCCTTAATGATTTGAAAAATAAAAATACCCAAAATCAACCTGTGTAAAAAATCAAGGAAATAAAGAAAAGCAATAATATTTTCTCCATAGATCGAGCTAAATTTACGAGCAGGATTAAACATTTGCCAGAACACGTTAAAATTATTCCAGAACACACAAAATGTCACACCAACATCTTCCCAACTCTTGGCAAGAGTGTAATTTATTTCTTTTGAAAACAATGGAAGTTCAATAATATAAAACACTAATGTTAATAAACAAATAATCCATACAGGTTTCCACCAACTTAATCCATAATTATTGGTTTGATTAACTGTCATTATAGCCTTATCTGATAACTTATATTTACCTCCTTCCTTGGCTGAAGCTACTAATTCATTTCTATAAGCTCTCATTTCTTTAGCTTTGAATTCCAAGCTATCGATCTGATTCCCCTGCGATATCAGAGATTGTTTTATTTGTCTATAAACCTCTCTAATTCTTCTAAAACTTTGAGACGAATTTATTGTGGAAGAATTAATTCTAATTTGACTTTCTTCAAACCATATTACATTAGTTGCAACAATATTATTGAAAGAGGTGTTACTTAAGTTTATAAAATTAAAAGAATTAAAATTAAATTCATTAAATTTAGAATTTCCGAAATCTGTATTTGCCGCTATAATAAAACTCTCTTCATCAAAATCTGGATTTGCCCCACTTCGATCAAAAGTAATGTCTGCAAAATTTGAAAAATCATTAAAAGTTAATTGCCCAAATAAAACATTAGCGAATATTAATTTTAAATTTTGATTAATCCCAGAAATATTGGTAGACTTAATTTTCCATCCCATTAAACGAAGAACACCAGAGAAACTTGTCGTGAGAGGTAACCTTAATTCTTGTAATTCATTACCCATTCCATCAAATTCAAAACCTTCTATCAAATTAACATCAGTTAGATATAATTTATTTAGATATGCTTCAATATTCTGTCCAGAATCGTCTCTATTTTCAAGTTTAGCCCTTCTTTTAAAAGTATCGCCATGTGAATAAAAGGCAGGTATTCTACTCGCCTTGATATCAAAGGTGTCCTCGAAATTATTATAATTTAACGTGAGGTTATTCGGAGTTTCAATATTCCAGAATTTTACGTTATCTGTAAAATTAGATTTAATAAGTGAAATATCTCCTGTGAATGAATCAAGTCGTAGACTCTTTATTTTGGTTTCATTCTGTATAGTAAGAGATCTAATATTGCAATTCTTAAAATCTAAAAGATTACTAAGTTCACTATTATCTATTTTAAATGTGCCTCTCAAAGTAGAATCATAAAAACCAACTTTATTCTTAATAATACATCCTCCTTGTATAAAAACTGCTCTCTCTAATTGGCAATCATCAGCAAAAGTTATATGATCTGCTTTACAATTAGCGAAAACAAGTGAAGCATTTGATTGATTATGTGCTGTGTTAAAATTTAATGTTATTGCACCTCTAAAAACTATTCCTTTTTTAAAATTGCAATTATTAAATAAAAAACCAGATCGAATATCTCCGCTAACTCTTACGACGTGTTCAAAAGTGACATTGCGAATAATTCTAAACTCCCAATCTATTGCTTCCTCATTTATATCGACCGCAAAATTGACTCCGTATTCGGAACCATCAAACGCGTCTTCTCCAAGACGTTGAAAAAATTGTTCTCTAGTAAGTATAGTTCCGGCCATAATAATTACTTACATTTTTATCAAATCCTTATCCCATCCCAACTTAATTACCAACTTCAACATCTTTTCAACGTCTTTCTTCAAAAACTTATCTGCTTTAGTACTGTAGCCATCCTGTTTAATCTGCCAATCTTGCATGGCTTTATAGATAATATCTAAATCTTTTGATTTTAGATCTAAGATTAACTTACAGATTGTGTTAAGCAACTCTATTTTGTCGGTTTTACCAGCTACCAATGGATTTTGATATACTTGGACGAGTTCATCGATTGCTTGTACAAAAGATGAATTTTCTGGCGCATTAAGAGCAGTCAATATTTCCTGTTGTTTATCTAATTTTATTTGATATACTAATCCTTTATCTGTTTTGTTTTTGCACAAAAAAGGACTACTATCTAAATCCTCTGACAACTCCCAAGAAAACGTACCATAATTAGATTTTTCGAAGTTATATGGGATGGGTTGTTTTTTAATAGCTTTTAGTAAGAAACTAGTTTTTTGTTTTTCTACCTTACCATGATTAAAACCAAATGCATTTTCCATCTTTTGGGTAATCATAGCTACTTGCATATACTTATTAATATTAGGGATCAAATCCTCTATTTTGGACTCTTCTTTTTCTTCAGTAGTAAAAACTTCTCTTAAAACAGATTGCATTAGTTTTTCTGATTGTTCCTTACCTGTTTTAATTTGCACCTCTAATTGATCACATAAGCCCATTAAAGTATTTACTTTTTGAACTATAACTTTTTGTTCTTCTAAAGGAGGTAGTGGAAAGTTTAATCCAAACAAAATTCCAAGGTTTATATTTTTTTGTGCTGTTGATGGAGCATAACGTTCAAGATCAGATTTAGTGATATCAATAAAGAATTGGACATACTTAGAAATAACATCTTCACTTAAAGAAGTAAAGCCAACAACACTGTCAGGAAAACAAGCATCATAGCTTAAAAAACCTGTTTCCGCAATATTAGCTGCTATCGTTATACACAAAGTCCCTTTATCCCATAAAATACTTTGAGCAAGACCAAAATCATTATAGCTTGATTTATGTGTAGTAATAAACCCTCCTTTATGCTTAGCAGCACTTATATCTCCTGTTTGGACTAATGGATACTTACCATTTACAAAGAGTTTTATATCATTTCTTGGTCTATGCTTTGATTTTCCTCTTCGAAACAATCCCACTTCTTGCATTTTACACCACTCCCAACTCTCAGGTAGTCCATAAGGTATTTCATCCTCAGTTATTGGAGGTAATGGTTTTTCTTTTTTTATTTTCTTTTCAGTAATCAGCTGTTGTTTTTCTGCTTTGATTCGCTCTAATAATTCTAAAGTAGGTTCTATATTGGGATTTTGCTTTCGCCAATCTTTTGTTAGTTTTCCTTGAACGGCTAATTGTAAGATTGTTTCTCGTAACTTTTTAATATTATTCTCTTCTGTAAAGAAGGTTTTAAAGTGCTTTTGTAGATACACCCACTCTTCTTGAGTATTATTTTCTTGCAATCGATGCAATGCAGAAACAACAAAATCTTCTTTCAGCTGGATACGCTTATCTGTCAACTGTTCTAACTGTTCAATTTCTTTAAACAATTGTTCTACAATTTCTACGATTGCTTTTTGTTCTTCGAGTGGTGGAAAAGGAATCAATAACTGACGCAAAAAAGTTAAAGAAACAAAAGGTTGTGCACCTCCACTCGCTTTATTCTGCAAAGAGTAAGCAATATGCTCACTAAATTTTTTCAAGAAACTAGGTACACTTAAAGATTTTTTATAATATTTAAAAAGAGCTACATTTTTGATTGCAAAGTTAGTATCCCCTTTAACCATTACCTGACTTCCTATATTTCCACCAATCATTGAAAAAAGAATATCATCCTCTTCAACTAATGATCGTTGAATTATTTTAATATAGTCTTCTTTAGAAATTCTTTTTGCATTTAAAAAACTTATTGCTCCGTTTTTAAAATCCTTACTAGTTATTAATGGATAAGAATTTGTTCCTGTAACGTTCTTTGGAGAATCGTGGGTTCCATCTCGAATATCAAAAACTTCTTGAAATCTACACCAGATCCAGTCCTCAGGTAATTCATTAGGGATTTCATCCTTAGTGATTTGAGGTAATAGTTTTTCTTTTTTGATTTTCTTTTTGGCAATCAGCCGTTGTTTTTCTTCCTTAATTCGTTCTAACAATTCAGAAGCGGGTTCTACATTTGAATTTATCTCTCTCCATTTTTTGGTTAACTTACCTTGTACAGCCAATTGCAGAATTAGTCCTTTTAATTCTTTAGCATTCTTAGGATAAATGCTTAGTTTGTGAAAGTGTTCTAATAACTGCATATTATTGTAGGGCTTCGGTTAACACTTTTACAATTTCATCTTGTATTGAAGTAATCTTTTTTTCTGTAGCACGATATTTTTGCAACAACTCTTCTGGGCTTGCCAAATCATCTTTTTCCTGATATGGGTTCTTTATATCTAAATTATAGTTTCGCTTTTTAATCTCATCAACAGAAACTTTCCAAGCATATTGGTTTTCTTCTCTATTATTCCACCACTTTTTTTCTACATTAAACTCTTTGATATTGATGGGTTTGGTTTTATTATAACTTTTTACTCCCTCTGGATATGGATGTTCATAATACCAGATATCTTTGGTAGGCGTTCCTTTTTCAAAAAACAAGAGATTGGTTTTAATCCCAGTATATGGATTAAACACTCCATTAGGCAAGCGTACAATAGTATGTAGATTACATTTAGCTAGTAATTCTTCTTTAATCCGTGTTTTTACACCCTCTCCAAATAATGTACCATCAGGTAAAACCACTGCAGCACGTCCACCATCTTTTAACAAACGAATGATCAATGCCAAAAATAAATCTGCAGTCTCTTTGGTTCTAAATTTTTTGGGGAAATTGGTTTCTGTTCCATCTTCTTCTACTCCACCAAACGGTGGATTGGTCAGAATGATGTTCACCTTATCTTTTACTCCCCAATCACTATAAGGCTTGCTTAATAAATTATCTCTGCGCACTGCCGGCACATCAAAACCATGAAGCATTAGATTGGTAGTGCATAATAAATGTGGTAGTGGTTTTTTTTCTACCCCACGAATACCTTTTTGTAATACTTCTCGATCTTTAGGAGTATTAACTTGTTGACGAGTATGATCTATACTGCATGTTAAAAAACCACCTGTCCCGCATGCAGGATCCAATACTGATTCCCCTAGCTGCGGATTAATAATATCTACCATAAACTGGGTAACCGCTCTTGGGGTATAATATTCACCAGATGAACCAGCTGATTGTAGTTCTTTTAGGATCGTTTCATAAATATCATTAAACAAATGTCGTTCTGTAGTACTATTAAAATCTATTGTATTGACTTGATTGATAACCTGACGAAACAATGTTCCGTTTTTCATATAATTATAGGTATCATCAAATACCGAACGAATAATTTTCGCCTGCGGGCTAAAAGTGATATCCAATTCCTTAAGCATAGGAAATAATTGGTTATTAATAAAATCCATCAATTGATCTCCTGTCAATCCTTCTTCATCTGCTGCCCAGTTTTGCCATTTTAGATTTTCAGGTATTGGGCTTTTATAGTTATCTATAGTAATCTCCCATTCCTCTTCTTTATCTGCAAATATCTTCATAAAAAGCATCCATACCATCTGTGAGATACGTTGCGCATCTCCATCTACTCCGGTATCCTTACGCATAATATCTCGTATGCTTTTTATGTTTGTTGTAATGTTACTCATTAATTGTTATTGATTACTCTTTTTAATTCTTTTACTTGGTAATACGCTCCTTTTTCATTTTTTCTATGCAGCATTCTATGACAATTAGCACATACCAATGCTAAATGTTCAAGTTCAGTGATACGCTCTCCTTGATTAATAGGTAACGTATGGTGACATTCTATAAATCCTTTGCCAACTCCCGGGTATACTTTTTCAAAATCAAATCCGCAGCATTTGCATTGTAATTCATCTCGTTCTACTGCTAACCTTTTCTTTTCCTTCACTAAAGAAGAACTTCGCTCTCTCAATATATGCTTCCGTATTACTTCAGTTTCTATACCCTCTATAGCACTTAAAACATTATTGTCGATATTATTTTCTAGAATACTATAATAAATATCTTCTATCTTTTTATCATTCTTAAAATGATTTGTAAAGGTATTCCATATTTTCTTTTGTAACGTTTCTTTTGAGATAATAGGGTTAGATTTTATTTTTTCAATATCAAACGAGTGTGTTCTACTTACACTACCAAACTTTAAATCATTGGGTTTAGGGTTATACCCATCATCTACTCTAGCTATAACCGCAACTCTTCTTCCCCAAGGATATTGTGAATTTTCCTTAGAACAATCAACGTGCTTACTTTCTAAAGGAGTTACCAAATGAGTTAATTGAATACCTTTATACTTATTGATGTTTTGAAAGACCAATATTAATTCTCCTATTTTAGGTTTTAAGGCTTCTTTCTCATCTACATACCTATCTGACCATTGCAGAATAAACTCGTCTTTTGCACCTTTTTCTAAATAGGCTGGTAGTTCTCCTCCATCTCTCTTTACATTACGTACCCATTGTATATCTCTAGCAGTAAACATTAGGCTATATTATAAATTTCATTTTCCAATTCTTTAATCGCTTTTTCGAAATCATCTCTTTTACCAAACGCCTTTACAATTTCTACAGGAGAACCTATCTCATTCAAAGGTTTTACTTTTAGTACAGATCCCTGTTCAATAGATACAATTCCTTCTTCCTCATATTTATCTAATAAGCTACTCAACGCTTCTTTAGCTAATCCTCCATATTTTGCAAAATAGTTACGCTTTCGTACATTATTAGCTCTTTCCTTTCTTGTAAGTGGGGGTTGATCAAATGCTACATGACATATCAAATCAAAGGCATCCATATCGTTTCCTACTTCTTCGCGTAAAGCTTCTATTAAAACTCCTTGTTCCGCCAATTCTTTAAGAAACTCTTCTTTCTTTTCTGTGGCATTCCACTTTTGAGAAAACACATTTAGTGAAGTAAATTCTCGTTCTATATTAGCCTTTGTATAATCTTTTAAAGACTCTGTAATCAATTTACCATCAGAACCATAATATTGTACTCGTTCATGAGCTACAGAAACAGACACCTGGTTTACATAATACTTTTTGGGTGTTGTGAGTATATCATCAATTGTGATATCTGGAGAAACTGGATAATCGGGTTCTAGAGGGGTTTCTCCATCAAGTGGTTTTTCTGGTTCTTGATCAGGAACCATGGGATCATCATCCTGCGGTTCATAAATCTGAACGGGATCTCCATCAAAATCAGGATCGGCAAAATGGTTGGTCGCTTTTCTAAAATCCATAATGGTAAAATACACTTTTCCATCTGCTTCTCTAATACGTGTACCTCTACCAATAATCTGCTTAAATTCTGTCATAGAACCTATGTTAGATTCTAAAACAATTAGTTTTACCATTTTGGTATCAATACCTGTTGTCAACATTTTAGAAGTAGTGGCAATAACTGGAATTCTTTCTTCTACATCTGTAAAGTTATCCAATTCACGCTTTCCTACTTCATCATCACCAGTTATTTTTACTACATAATTTGGATATTTAGATACCAAATCCGCATTTTCGTTTATTAATGCTTGCCGCATTCTATTTGCATGTTCTATATCAATACAAAAAACAATGGTTTTTGCATAGCGATCTGTGGCTTTTAGATATTCAGTAATCTTTTGAGCGATTACTTGTGTACGTCCATCAATTACCAATTTGCGATCATAATCTTTTAGATTATAAATCCTATCCTCTATTTCATTATTATACCTATCCAATAACCCTTTTGTTGGTCGCCAACCTTCATCGACTGTAGTTGTAACCCTTACAACTTTATAGGGCGCAAGAAATCCATCCTCTATACCTTGTTTTAATGAATATGTATAAATGGGTTCTCCAAAATACGCCATATTAGAAACATCTTTAGTCTCCTTTGGCGTAGCGGTCAAACCAACTTGAGTAGCATTAGAAAAATAATCTAGTACTTCTCTCCATGCAGAAGCTTCTGATGCACTACCTCTATGACACTCGTCAATAATTACCAAATCAAAAAAATCTTTACTAAACTCTTTATAGGCATTCTTAGATTCATCGTTGCCTGTCAATCCTTGATATAATGCAAAATAGATCTGATAAGACTTATCAATTTTTCTATTCTTAATAATATGCATGATATCATTCCCAAATGGTGAGAAATCTCCTGTTTTAGTTTGATTTAATAGAGCATTTCTATCGGCAAGAAATAATATTCTTTTTTTAACTCCGGCCTTCCATAAACGCCAAATAATATTAAAAGCGGTATAGGTCTTACCCGTTCCTGTGGCCATCACCAAAATAATACGATTTTGACCTTTGGCAACGGCTTCTATTGTTCTATTTACTGCATTTTGCTGATAATATCGTGGAGACATCCCACCGTCATCAACAAAATAGTCTTGAGATACAATTTCCTTTGCTTCTGGTAATTCAATACCTGTGAAGTCAAGGTATTTTATCCACAATTCTTCTGGACTAGGAAAAGCATCTAATGAAATCTCTCTTTCTAATTGACCCGATTCAATTGTTTTATCGTGAAAAACGAAAGAATCACCATTAGAGGTAAACACAAAAGGGATCTGTAATATTTCAGAATATTCTAACGCCTGCTGCATTCCAGAACCCACAGCTTTCTTATTGTCTTTTGCTTCTATAATAGCAATAGGGATATTAGGTTTGTAATATAGAATGTAATCCGCTCGCTTTGTTTTCCCTCTAGTATGAACACTACCTTGTACAATAATACGGCCATCTGTAAATGAAACTTCTTCACGTACCTGTTTCATCATATTCCAACCAGCTTTTTGTATAGCTGGATTAATATACTTAGTACAGATATCTCTTTCTGAAAGATCTTTCTTATTCAAAGTTGATTTATTAAATCTGGGGTAAGATTATTACTTCACCGAATATAGTGATTATTGTAAAAGTTAAAAACAGATATCTAAATAAAAAAGGGATCATTTTTTCTGTCCGAGGGAAAAATGATCCCTTTTTTATTAATTGATTAAATTTCCGAATTGGAAATTAGCACTGATACCTACTAAATGAATACTAGAATTAAATGTTTTTTGTTCTTTCCATTGTATTTCGAAATTAACTTTTGGCTTTCCATCTTTATCTTTGAAACTAACTGGAATTCCTAATTTCCAGTTGGTCTCATTATATTCCCCTGTATTCAGCTCAATCGCTGGGCTAAGACCAATGGTGTTATTCAAAAAGAAAATAGCAGGTTCTAGTTTTACAGTTCCCGTTATAAATTCATTATATGTAGTAACATATCCATCTGTACTTTCAGTCACAATATTTATATTATTATCTCCAGCTACAATTGTTTGAAAAGGTTTAGAACTTATATTATCTACAATGATATTATTATTGTTCTTAAGACTTACTTGTAAGTTAATAAAAGTTGAGATACCATTCGAGAATTGCCACATAGTTGTTCCCGATGCAGTGGCATTAAACGCATAAAAAGTTTTTTTGGATAATGCAGTTGTTAGATCCGTTGCAACATTATATGTGTTTTCTCCAAAAGGTGTGAAAAGCTCTATTGAATACCAATGATCCCATAAATAGCGATACATTTTTGCATCTTCTAAGTATTTTATTTCTTCTTTTGCCATTTCTACATAAGAAGCATCTGTTTTATCGTCCAACGCATCTTGCACACTTGTAATATCACTATCATAATTTATTGCATTACTTTGAGAAATGTCAAAATCAGAAAGATTATCAGTATTAAATTTAGCTGCAGCAGCGTTGTATTTCTTTTCAAGTTCTTCCCGATTATTTTTAACAGCTTTTTTTCGAAGTTTTTTCTTTTTACCTTTAGTTTTATCATTAAAATTTATAACCCCTCTTCCAATCCATGTCGCCTTAAGTGTACTACCGATGTTGTCTTCTTGAAAATCTCCATTTTTATAAACCGTGGCAAACTTATTGGATGCCTTAATTTTTATTCCAACACTTAATATCCAAG
Source organism: Aquimarina megaterium XH134 (assembly GCF_000520975.1). Taxonomy (GTDB): domain Bacteria; phylum Bacteroidota; class Bacteroidia; order Flavobacteriales; family Flavobacteriaceae; genus Aquimarina; species Aquimarina megaterium. The sequence continues at coordinate 69,342 of NZ_JACB01000026.1, read as the reverse complement.
ATAATTTTTTGAGCTCATCTTTTCTCCTGGAATCAAAATTAGCCCCAATAGATAGTGAGTTATCATCCGCATCTAATGAAGCATGAAACTTTTGTAGCGACAAATCATTAGAACCTCCAAATGATGTTCCCACTTTATTAGCAAAAAGAATATTAAGCATTTTAGGATTAAATAATTTTTGGACAGAATCAACCTTAACCCCGTTTTTATAGGTATATCTCCACCTATCTTTATTGTACTGTTCAACTGGACTCTTTAGTTGTTGAGAAAAAATAACACTACAATTTGATAAGATAAAAAGCAGAAAAGCAAGTAATTTTAATTTCATGATAATTTTGTTTTGATTCGTTATTTTATTTTCGAAAAATAAACAACTGCATTGTGCAAAACCATACCCAGTGGCGAGTATTTTTTTTAAAAAATTAAGTAGCAAATTAATTTTTATTCATTTGATATAAAACAGGTATTTATACTCGTTTTTGGCAACTATCTTTTCTATTAAACAAAAAAACACTCCCGATAGTTGCGTCCAACTATCGGGAGTGTCTTCCTCTTTATAGGATGTGTAGAGGATGTATTTCAAATTACCCTTCGATTACGCTCAGGGTACAATTTGAATACAACCATCAGTGATTGATTATGCAGCTTCGCCTGCAATGCTATCGGTGTCTGTACCTGTGGTATCCGGATCGGTTTCGTCGATTACCGTATCCTCTGTAGGAGTACCGGTACTCGCAAAACGTTCTCTTAATCGTGTATATAGTGACTCTGCTCCAGCTACCCCACTCTGTGCCGCCATACCAAACATCTTATAGGCCAATAGTGACGTTGTATATGCCTCTGATCCGGCAAGAATACGGGTATCATTTACCTTCTCACTCAATTCGGCCAATTCTAATGCCAATACCTTAAGCTCGTTATAGAGCGCATAATCCTTTTCTACCTCATCCAGGTTAATATACCCCGGTACAATTTCTTCGTTCTGTCGCATACTATTTAAAGTATCTTCTACAAAGAGCTTGTTACTTCTGTTAATTTTAGGCAAGGTTTTACGCTCTTCCTTAGTTAAGCCTGTTAAAAATGGTAATAAAGTATTGATTTCTTCAATCTTACTTTTTACTTCTGTGATCACTTGTGGATCTACGGTAACCGATAATCGGTTGTTTAATACATTACTCATACGTTTTTTGTTTTTTAAAACCCGAATCATACGACACAATCCGGATTAAGTTCTACAATTATTTGAGTACATACTAAGTCAATTACAATACCGATTATTTATATTTTTAACATATTTCATAATAATTATATGTTAATTTTAAATAATAATTGATTAATTATCAATGATTTATTTATCCGCCTCTTAAAAAAGTAACACAAATACGATAGCTGACAGGCTGTCGTTCTGGTATTTAGCTTCTTTTAAACAGTAAAATAACGGTTACTCATCAAAAGATAACGTTTAGTTTTCTATAAGATACATTTACTCAACCAAACGGTACTGACACCCTCATTATAAACATGTTACCCATACTGGCGTTATGACAGGCCTGTTCTGAGTTTATCGAAGAGCTCACCCTTCGAGAGCCTCAGGGTTCGGTAAATATAAAGATACTAATGCCTAAACGAAGTAAGATGCAGTTTTACCTCTTTTAAGGTATCCTGAGTGATCATATACTCCTGTCCCATTAAGTTAATTTTGCACTCTCCATCTATTTCGCAAATAGCCGAAATATGACTGGGATTGATATAATGCATAATTCCCTGTTTGTCTTTGATTTCCATAAATTCCATAATCGATATTGTTTTTATTTATATTCCTGATTTTTGATAAAAATACAATACACTTGGTTTCAGAATAATGATTCCTGTCATTTTTTGATAATAAAATGGTCTGGTTGTTATCCCTTCGGCTAAGCTCAGGGTTCGGGATTCGTTGCTTTATTCGTATTGTGGGCTGAGGCTCTCGAAGCCCAATTTTTATCTCGATCAATCTCACCCTTCGACACCACTTCGACAGGCTCAGTGTGACACCTCAGGGTTCGGAAGAAGTCGTTCTTTCATTCAAATCGAGGACTGAGCGAAGCCGAAGTCCTAGGTTACTCAACAAATACTTCTAAGTCTATCAAAATTCCACTAAATTTGTACATCAACTACAAGTATTACTATTGCAAACTATAGATCATCTTAGCCAATTACATAATCCCTTCTATTTTTGGGGACTACTGCTTATCGCAAATATAGCAATGTTCTTATGTACCATCCTGATTAGCTATCTATGGTCATCTTTTTATCGACATCAAAAGTTACCCATCGAAAAGAAAGATGTTACGCTTTCTATTGTAATTATGATAATTAATGTACTCGTTGCAATTCCCGGATATCTGCTCTTTATCAACTCCAACATTACGTTTACCGATACTAACCTTATATGGGATTTTATACTACTCTTTGTGGTTGTTGATTTTGTAATGTATGTATTTCATTATGCTTCTCACTATGTATGGCCATTTACATTAGCACATGAAAAACATCATGAACACTACAGTTTTAACGAGATTAGCCTCTATGTGATGCATCCTCTTGAAGCTATTCTTTTTGGTTGTATACTAACCCTGCTTCCATTGGTAATCTCTCTTAATTTCTATAGCTTTATTTTCTTTCTATTCTTTAATTGGTTGATCGGAGTTTTATCGCATCTAAATACATCTTCGAACAAACGAGTTTTACTATTTGGTAATAATGTTTTTCATAGAAACCATCACGAATACTCCAAATACAATTTTGGATTTTATACCGTGATCTGGGATAGGATTTTTGGCACCTACTATTATAGTGCAAAGCGTGACTAATTTATCAATTTTTGTATTCCTTCAATAAGAAAAGAAAGCATATGCTTATGCGCTTTTCTCATTTTCAGGATCTATTTCTGTATTTTGAGCAAGTTCTTTTGCCCAAGCAATGGCATCTTCAAGATTATTGAAGCTCTGGAAACTATTTCTCATAAAGAGTTTTTCTATCAAAGAATTAAAAATTCCTCTCGAAGTATAGCTTACTACCGCATACCCTCTTAGATTATAACCATTTCTAAAAAACTTAACCCAATCACTAGGTTTTACAGAATATAAGTTCACGCGGTTGGATATATATACAATATCTTCACCATTATTATCATACAGGTGAGCAAACTCTTCGGTTATGGGTTTGGCATGGTCCTCCCATGTAAATAGCACTCCTTCATTAATCTCTGCAACTACAAAAGTATCAAACAGGTAATAATTACCGCTAGAAAAATTAAATTCGTGTATCGCGTCCTTGTAGAAAGGAGAATCCTTTATATATCCCATATTATGTATACATATTTCCTAAACCCCCATAAAAAGTAATATTAAATAAGCCGTTGTGCTAGTTGTGTATCTGGATATTTTTTAACCAAAACCCTTATTATCTATAATAAAGATGGAAGGCTCGATAGGTGTACAGAACTTATCGAAATACCTGAATTGACAGATTTTTGGTTAATACACAACTGCTATAATATAGTAATTAATCTATAATCTAAAAAGCAACATATCTGTTTCCTCCTTTATTTATAATCATTTTAAGCTTTTTATTTTCTTCTGAAAAATCCAGAAGTAAATGTACAATAGGTGTATAAACATAACTTTATATGGTGCTACCGTAGGTGATCGAGTGTTTAATTTAAAGAATTTCTCGCGGCTCTGTCTCAAAGTAGTTCATTCCATAATCCGGCAATTGATATGCTTCGATAATAGAGCGATTGTGTCGCTCTTTGCATAAACTCTAGGTGTCAGGTAAATTATGATGTATAGTCAATAGTATAAATGTTTTCTTCAAAATACAATGCGTTATTTACTTGTTAATTTATCATTATAAATAGGTGAAATTTCCCCGAAGTATGAATTGGTTTCTTTACATTTTCTTAAAATACAAACCGAATAGTATCAGGTAGATAATTAGTTATTTAGTAGAAGTATTAACCAATAAAAAATATAAAATGAAATTACACTCAAAAATCTTATCAAGTTTATTAGTATTCCTGGTATTATTTACCTCTTGTGAAACGAATACTGAACAACCAGAAATTGTTAAGACTAATCCATATCTGGAATTAGTGGGTACTGTAGAGCATCGTCAGGCAACTAAAGAGGAATTAAGCAAACTTGTTCCTACTCAAGCTAAGGCTAATTGTACACTTCACGGAGATGAAGGATGTAGCGATGATGCTTCATCTGAGTTCGAACGTTATGTAAAAGAATGTACTACGTATCCTCGTATATGGCCACCAACAGGAGCCGTTTCTACACACTACAAAAGTATGATCTATTATGTTGACGGTGACGGAGATATCAATTTGGATCACTATCAAGACGATCTACAGGCACACGTAAATCAATTAACCAGTTCTACCGGAGCTGCTTTTATTAGTGCCGACATTGTATTTTGGACATGTAATGAAAGAGAAAGCAATTCTTGTGTAATAGCTTACACAGTATACAGATAGAGAATTCATAGTATCGATAGTAAAGAAGCAGGCTTCTAAGTGAAGTCTGCTTTTTTATTTGTCCTATAGTCATGTCTCACTTTTGAACATTACTTTTTCCAGTGTTTTAATACTTGATTGATATCTGATCGTACTTCTTTTCGGATTTCTTTTTTACGTTTCCCTTTACCAAACTGATCGTCATAATTAGTTTCGGCATGTCGTATATGAGCTTCTACTGCAAGATCAATCATTTTATCATCAAACTCCTTAGCATTTTCTGTACGTCCCACTCTACCACTATATTTCTCGCATGCATGTTTTGCTATATCAAACTCTCTCTTTGCTGGACAATTAGGATATCGTTTTCTAATAGCGATGGCGAAATTAATAATATATTCTTTGTCTTGTTGTTCTCGTACTATAGCTGCTTTTCTATTTTTTTCTGCACGAATATCCTGATCTTTCTGGCATTCTATTTTTGCTTTCTCTATTGCAATTTCTTCCACCAACTGTCCTTGTCGCTCATAGCGTTTTCGACGCTGATTCCATGCCCATACTACTCCGCACAAGGTAGAATATTTCTTAGATCTACGGGTCATTGCGGCATCTCCTGGCGGCAACAATACATACCCGCCAAACGGAGAACAACTAAAACAGGTGCCTTTGTGTTTCTCGCTTTCTGCTACAAATGATTTCCCGACAAGAATGCGTTTACCACATTGTATACATCGAAGTTTTTCTTTCTTCGTTAAAAATATATTCTGAGAGGTTGTAGCCAAATATCAATTGTTTTAAAAGAAGGCGAAAATACATTTTTTAGTATTGAATTCGTCTCAAAAACATCATCTTTTCCTTATGTATACTCGTTATGATTATTTTTATCTTCTGATATAAAATCCAAAAGTAAATCCTACCGCCTCTGTATAAACATAACTTTGAATAACTGTATCATACTCGATCGGAGCGTTTAATGCTCTCATAAGTTTTATCATTCGATAGAGTTTGGTTCTTGAAATCCCTAATCGTTGTGCAAATTTTTCTGGTGATCCGGTGGCTTGTAAACGAATAAGCTGATCCATTCGTTCTATGATTTTGATATGTTTGATCATACAATCCATATACGTTTCTCTTTATGTGTTATACCAAATAACAATCCTTTCCCTTTCTGTAACAGTGAGATTGTTATGCTAAACTATGTTGTCGTGATATGATTACTGACTCATGTCCTATATATGCACAGTATTGAGAAAAAATATTGATGAATTGTACTACTGTAGTGTGTTGAATTTTTCATGGTGAGTTGTTTTAACCCGGATTATGCAGTAGAACTTCGTTATGAGACTTGAAAGTACCATAAAATATGACAATTTTCTTAGTTTTTGCATAGCATCGCTATGGTTAAACTGAAAAATGTAGTGCAACGGTATATTTTGAAGCAGTTTCAAAGCGTAATAGATTTTCTACTGCATAATCCGGGTTTAAGTTATACTTAAAAATATCACGTAACTTATGGTAATAAAATCATAAATGAGGGAACTCCCCTTTTTGATGAGGGAACTCATTTTTGGTCTATACGTATTATATCATAAATAACAAGAAACACCTGCAATGTTAAGTTTTTGATTTGTAAGAAAAAAAGAAGTACCGGTACTCAAAAAAATGGTACATTGGTAGTAATATATATTGTCAACATGGTAGAACACATAGCATTAAAACTGGCTACCGAAGCTGATCTCTCTGCAATGGTGCAGGTGGGAGATGCCTTGTTTGATTACCCCATAAAAACAAATCGGGCCAAAGAATTTTTAAAGGATCCAAGACACCACATGGTACTAGCCTATGATGGTGCACAAATTGTAGGAATGGCCTCGGGATTTCATTATGTTCACCCCGATAAAGACCCTGTATTCTTTATCGATGAAGTCTCTGTACTGGATGAATATCATAATAGAGGCATCGGACGCAAAGTGACCAGGTATTTATGTGAATATGCAAAACAATTTGACTGTGAAGAAGCCTGGTTGGCAACAGAACATTCTAATATAGCTGCAAGAAAAGCATATGCCGCTGCAGGAGGAATAGAAGACAAAGACCCTATTGTACTTATTAATTTTGAGCTAAAAAAAGATAAATAACACTCCTTTTTACTCTAAGTCTTGTTTTAAGGAAATGTATGATTATCATACCAACTACCTATACTATTTTTACTAACTTTATCCGAATCAAATAGAATCATCAATCAAACCACACAACAATCAAAATCATCATGAAAAAACTCATATTTCTTTTTCCTGTTCTTTCTTTTTTTATTTCTTGTTCTACTACTCCGGAAGCGGTCGTTGCACCAGATCATGTAAAGCTGGTAGAAACCAATCTTAGTCATCCCGTATATATCAAGGGGGATTCGACATGGACCATAGAAGAACGTATGAAACATTACGGGGTTCCGGGAGTAAGCATTGCTGTTATTAAAGATTATAAGATCGATTGGATAAAAAGCTATGGTATCACAGACAAGGAAACAAAATCCCCTGTCACCGATCAAACGCTTTTTCAGGCCGGATCTATTAGTAAACCCGTAGCAGCATATGGGGCATTAACACTTGTAGAACAAGGTAAAATTGATCTCGACAAAGATGTAAATACCTATTTACAGTCCTGGAAATTACCAGACAGTGAATTTACCAAAGAAAAGAAAGTTGCTCTTAAGCACCTTCTTAATCATTCTGGAGGATTAACCGTACATGGTTTTTTAGGATACAGTCCTGATTTGCCTGTACCTACACTAGTACAGGTGTTAAACGGAGAATCCCCGGCCAATTCTGGGGCTATCTTTGTAGATAAAACTCCAGAAAAGAGTTTTCGCTACTCAGGAGGAGGATATACAGTGATGCAACAAATGATGATCGATGTTGCTCAAAAGCCATTTCCACAGCTTATGAATGAATTGGTATTGCAACCCTTACAAATGAGTAATAGTACATATGATCAACCTTTACAAAGTGAACAATTAAAAATGGCTGCAACCGGTTACCTGCCTGATGGTTCTATGACCAAAGGGAAACGACATACCTATCCAGAAATGGCTGCAGCAGGATTATGGACTACCGCAGAAGACCTGGCTAAATTTGCAGTTAATATACAACAGACATTAAAAGGAGAAAGCAAAGCTGCATTATCTCAGGATATGACTACCAAAATGCTAACTCCATTTGTAGAAGATTTTAGTGGATTAGGCATCTTTATAAACAAAATGGAAGACGAAATTTACTTTGGCCACGGGGGTTGGGACGAAGGGTTTTCTAGTGAAATGATAGCGCATAAAGATAAAGGATACGGAGTGGTTGTATTAACCAACTCTAATCATCCTGATTTTATCTCAGAATTGATTCGATCGGTAGCACTTTCCTATTCGTGGGATGGTTTTGTACCAACATATGAAAAAATGGAAATGACCACTACTCAGCTTGAGGAAATTAGTGGTCGATATCGTTTAGGGAATAACAACCTTATCAATATATACCATGCTAACAATCAGCTATTCAAAAAAGATATGGGTGCAGAACCGGTAGCTTTATTTAAGGTATCTGATAGCACGTATATCGGTAGAGAAAACAACCAACCTATTCAGTTTACAACCAATGCAGAAAGTGGGCAACTGAATATGTTACTCATACATCCTATGAAAAAAACAGTTGAATCTACTTTGGTATTGATGAAAGAAGATGAAAGAATTCCTTTTGAGTTTCTTGAAGAAGGTAATTTTGAAGAAGGTCTGAAAGCGTATCAGGAAATAATGAAAACCAATGCAGATGATCCTGCGGTTTCAGAAAATAATCTAAACCGATTAGGATATCGTTTTATGGGTGCCGAAAACTTAAAATTAGCACAAGATATATTTAAAGTTAATATGCTACTCTATCCAGAAAGTTTTAATGTATATGACAGTTATGCTGAAGCCTGTATGAAGATCGGAGAACTGGATCTGGCCATTGAGAACTACAAAAAATCGTATAGCCTCAATGAGAAAAATACGAATGCCTTAAACATGATCAAGGAAATAGAGCAGAAAAAACAAAAGCAAGTCGAATAAAGATTTTGATTATCTACCTATTACAACACTATTCTTGAACTAGTGATAGGTGCAATCAAAAACATGCCACACTAAGTTGTCACACTGAGCTTGTTTACACTGAGCCCTTCGATAAACTCAGGGCAGGCCTGTCGAAGCAGTGTCGAAGCAGTGTCGAAAACTAACCGATTACCTCTGAGCATTGTAACAATACCCAGAGGTAATCGTCCTATACATACACACCAATCCTAAATCATAAATACGTATGAGGTATAGTATAGAAAGGGATACTCAAATGAAAGCTCTGATGTATCACAAATATGGTACGTCTGATGTACTTACCTTTAAAGAAATCCCTGTACCTATTCCCAAAGAAAATGAAGTACTGGTCAAAATTCGTGCAACTGCCATCAACTCATCAGATTGGGAACTCCTGAGGGGAAAACCTTTCTTTGCCCGTATCTGGGGACTTCTAAAACCGAAGTATCACATTCTTGGTTCTGATATTGCCGGACAAGTTGTTAGTATTGGTAAAGGCGTTAGTAAATTTAGGCCTGGTGATGCCGTGTTTGCAGATATATTCGAACAGTGGGGAGGTTTTGCAGAGTATGTATGTGTTCACGAAGATCTATTATTGTTAAAACCAGAGCATATTACATTTGAAGAAGCATCAGCCATACCGCAAGCAGGTGTTGTCGCCCTACAAGGACTTCGTTACAATGGAGAGATTAAACCCGGACAACAAGTTTTGATCAATGGTGCTGGCGGCGGAGCAGGAACGTTTGCGATACAAATCGCCAAATCATTGGGCGCCGAAGTAACTGGTGTAGACAGCGCCAGAAAACTAGACTTGATGAGATCAATCGGTGCAGATCACGTTATTGATTATACCAAAGAAGATTTTACTAAAAATAAACAACAATACGACTTGATTTTTGATATTGTGGGACGTCGTTCGATTTTTGACTTTAAGCGTATTTTAAAACCTAAAGGAGCCTACGTTATGGCAGGCGGTTCTATGTGTAGACTTTTACAGGTTCTCTTTTGCGGTCCTCTGATCTCAAAAACTACGAGTAAGAAAATGGGACTCCTGATGCATAAACAAAATAAAGAAGATATCGGTCATATGCTGAAACTACGTGATGCCGGAAAAGTAGTACCGATTATTGATAGATGTTATCCACTATCCCAGGGCATAGCAGCATTTCAGTATTTTGGAGAAGGACTTGTTCTGGGAAAAACAATTATCACGTCTGAAGCTTAAATTAAAAGAATATATATGAAACGAGAAAAATGGTTTGATAGAAAGTTTGATTTTTCTTTTGAAGAAAATATTTTCCCCTTACTACTCAAAAGATTAGAAGGCGCTCCTTCTGTTCTTGCAAATACGATCGATTCTCTTACAAAAGAACAATTAATCCATAAAAGAAACAGAAAATGGTCGATACAGGAAAACATTGGCCACCTGATCGATTTAGAACCCATCTGGCAAGGAAGACTTAATGATATTATAACCGACAAAATAGAATTGAGGCCTGCCGATCTGCAAAACCAAAAAACAGATTTTGCCCAGCACAATCTAAGAGACAGTAATGATTTACTTAAAGAATTCTTGGCTATTCGTACAGTAACTGTAAACCAACTTCATCAACTTACCGAAAAGGAAATCTATAAACATGCATTGCACCCCAGGTTAAAAACACCAATGCGAACTATGGACCTGTTTCTTTTTGTTGCAGAGCACGATGATCATCACATTGCTGCTATAGAGGAATTAAAAAAAGAATTCTAAGATTAAAAATAAGATATGAGTAGCATTAAAGAAAAGCTATGGTTACAGGTTTTTATCATTTATACCCGGTATATGATCGGTGGGGCATTTGTTTTTGCAAGCCTTATCAAAATCAAAGGAAAACGATTTACATCGATAAGCGGAGCATCGGAGCCTATTGATACTGCCTGGCATTTTTTTGAAACCATGTATCAATCTGGGTTATATTGGAAATTTATTGGCATTGGCCAACTCATCGCAGGAGGTTTGCTCATGACCCAAAGATATGCTAAACTGGGAGCGCTACTTAATCTCCCTATAATCGCCAATGTATTTATAATTACCTTATCCTATTGCTTTGCCTACACACCTGTGATTACAGGGTTAATGCTATTCGCAAATATGCTACTGATTATATGGGATTGGAATGCGCTAAAGGTTATAATCAACCTCCCCCCTATATTTGATAAAAAGAAAAGGTTTGAAAAAGATAAAATCTGGGAAATAACTGGGATCGCCTTATTCCTGTTCACTTTTATCTATAGATTACTAGTTGATGGTTATGACCCTTTCTTTTGGGCAGGAGTTTGTTTTCTGGTGGGTATAACAGGATTAATTATAGGCCTAAAAAGAAGACGAATGTATTATCCCAAAGAGAATACCTTGCAATAATACATTTTCTAAAATGAATTGATCAAACCGAGCCTTTCTGAAGGTTTGTTTACTTATTTTGATGGTTATATAGGTTTAGAAAAGCTCGGTCTGATACTAATAACCTGATTAATATTTCAAAGGGCATAAAAACTGTCAATTCGAGTGAATTTTACGATTAAAATGAGTGAAATTTGTATCGAGAATAGGTTTTTAGCATTGAAATGCTTGTTTTCGATACAAAATTCTTAACAGAATTTCACTCAAACTGACGCATTTCAGATTAATCAAACTCAGGTTAATACATAGCAAACCCGAATTATGTATTAGAAAATCTACTGCACAATCTGGGTTAAAGGTTACTTGAGTCGTTTTTTTATACTACTCATTTTCTTATTTAGTTTTAAAATTTCTTTCATAAGATGAACATTTTCAATTGCTCTGTAAGAATCTGGACCTGGAGGTGGCGGTGGATCTGGTACTCCTCCCGGTGGTAACCCTCCATCAGGTCCATAAAACTGAGGTTTAAATTTAACCAGGATATCAATTAGTAATTGTGGGTCTTTTTCAAGATCAATAATGGGTCCGTGCTTTTTTATTACATCCTTTATAATTTTCTCCTGGTTCTTTACAGAAACAATAAGGTTCTTGTCTCGTATATGAGATATTTTAGAACCTTCGGCTTTTAAGTTTTTGATTTTTTTTGTCATATGCGTTTCAATTTTAGAGTTTTTATCGTATTGCTTTTTGTCTTTCCCAGGTAACCAATGTTGTTTTTTTACCATTAATAATGGGTAAGCCTGCATGCAACATATTATAATTACAATTTCCGTCTGGCAGTAAATTATCCCAGACCAATAATCTTCCTTGTTTTGGTTTGACTTTGATATCTAAATTTTTGAAATGTGTCGCACCTCCTTTTTTAGGTGTATTGAGGTATAACAAATAGGTTTTCTTTCGTTCTCCTGCATAATGCTCTCCCCAGGCTCCACTATCATAGTGATAATCAAACTTACCATGTTTGGCATATTTTGTGGCTTGCCATTGCTCTAGCCTATTCGGTTCTACATCAAATAATGATGTAATATCTTCTTCTATTTTCTTTATCACTCCTATAAGTGTATCTGTAAACAATTCCTGATCTGCACTTTTACTAATCCGGGTGTTGCTAAGATGACTCTTATGTATCCTTGGATCTATTACCGTACTGCGTTTCCAGAAAGAATATTCGAGTTCTTCTAATATTTTGGCACACATCGATGCAGGTACAAAACCATCAATACATATGATTTTATCTTTTTCTAATATCTCAGCTACAGATTGCTTCATTTTCTATACCATTATCATACAACTTAAGATCAATATATTTTTCATACTCAATCACTTTCCTATCAGGGCCAAGTATAGTATTAGAAGTCATGTTTGTTGTATAGATTATTTTCATTTTATGATAAGATATCTCCTCCTGTTTATACCATGAGGTATGATCATCCCAATGTGGTGTTCTTGTTTCTCTATCATATAAATGCCATCCCAAAATAATATGAGGGTGAAACAAATCATATCCATACGTATATGCCCTAAGACTGGTTAATACCTCATCTCCAAAAAAGTAGATCTCTGGATCGAAATGAATTTCATTATTAAAGAAACCATCGGCAAACAAAAAGTGTAATGAGATAAATTGTGCAAGAAGTGGTTTCTTAATTTTTTTCCAATGAGGAATAGGATAACTTGTTAACTTCGTAAGGAGTCCTTTGTCTCGCTCTAAAGGATAGATTTTAAGCGGGTATTTCATTCTTCCATCGGGTTCATTTTCGGGATCATAAGAAGGAAGATATGCTGTGATAATTGGTTTTTTTATACCTTCATCTTTTAAGGCTTTAAACATTTTTATAGTTTCCTCGTCCCAGTTTTTCACAAACCTATGATGAGAATCAAGGTATAAGGTATAGGCTTCATTTTTCCATTGTTTCTGAAGTAAATTACGTGCCCAGTTACAACCTTTACTGTCTTTGTAGTGAATATCAATAATTTCGACATTACCGTAGTCAAAAACTTCTTTTTTAAGTTGTTCTTTATTTCCATGTTGCCATGCAATTACGATTCTTAGTCTCTCGGGATGTTTAGCCATTTTATTAAGGTCAATCACTGTGTTAGACAGTTCTTTATCCCGGTATGCTGGTATTTGTATGTATATCTTTTCGAGCATTATTATTCTCTTTTTAGTTGCAAGTTGTATTGCTATACTTGTCTGTACAACTAAATTTTTATCAAGATACAATGGGTTCGCCTCTCAAAAAAGGGGGATTTACCTATTAATAGTCAGTGATTTACCCTTTTTAAGTATGATCTAATGTGATGTAAGCTTTGAGAGGTTAAGGTAGTGATATACTCTTCTTACGATGAGTTAACCTACTTTTTCAGACCTGATCCAGAATCTATAATTGAATCAAAATATCTACTTAATCATACTACTTCTTTAGTATATTGCAAGTGCATCATTTTTTAACTCAAAAAGACGGTTCGTTTAAGCATTTTTCAAATGATTAGGATTAATCAAGAATTATTAGATTTCTTTTCACAACTATCAGAGTCTTCTGTAAGTACTATGGTAAAAGAGAAGAGATTTATTTCAAAAGAAAAGATTATTATTCAGGGAAAATATGTACCCTCTATATTCATTATAAAAAATGGAGTAGTAAAATGTTATGTAAACGAGGATAATGGCAGAGATTTTATTCAGGAGTTTTTTAGCACTGGTGAAATCCTTGGAGAATTAGAAGTCTTTAATGATATTATTAGTTTTTGTAATGCAGAAGCAATAACAGAAGTTACTGGATATGAGATTGATGCTAAAGATTTCTATACCCTATTAGAAAATCACCCAAAACTTAATTTACTACTTTTAAAAGCATTAGCCAATAAAGTAAGAGATACTGCAATTAGAGCCTCTCAACAACAATCATATCCTATTGCTTATAATCTTAAAAAATTAATGAAATTTTCTTCTAATGAAGCCATGGCTTTTTCTAAACAAGATCTAGCTGATTATTTAGGAATAACACTACGCAGTCTTAATAGAGCTCTACATGAGATATCTTAATATAGTTAGTATATTTGATGAAATTATGAGAATCCTGTATAGAAACCAATGTATCATCAAAGGTAAACACAAGTATTAAATTATTAAATGGATAACTACGCTATTCTTAGCATTATAAGCCTGATGATTGTTTTTATATCGTCGCTTTTTGCCATCTTCTTACTAACTGTAAAAACAAAAAACAAAACCAGTAATCGGCTTATTGCTGCTTTTCTTATACTCGTAGCCATCGATATCAGCTCTTTTTTCTATCATCGGTTTATAGATATGCCTCTAACGCTAGAAATGATACGTATGGATCTTCCATTTTTTTCTAGTCCGGTACTTTATCTTTTTGTCTTATCGGTTATCTATATAGATTTTAAGCTGAAACCAAAACATTTGCTACATGGTCTTCCTTTTGTGATAAATACCTTGATATTAATTCCCAGATTTTATTTGGCAAACCAAGAAGCCAAGCTTTCTTTTATGAATAATTATTTGCTGACTCCAGAATCCATTTCCACTTTGATTATTGGTCATATTCAGGTTATAGCATATATTATTGCCATTTTTGTCATTCTAAAAAAATCTAAGAAGGTAATGCTGGAAAACTACTCTAATGCAACCACAGCAAAACATAAATGGTTGTTTCAGTTAAACGTTATTTCTAGCTTTATCTTTGTTGTTAGTACTTCTAAAACGATATTTAAGTTTTTCAATGATGATTTCCAAACCATAAATATTGCCAGAATTATTGTTGTGTTTCTGGTTCTATGCTTTATATGTTGGTTAATTTTAAAAGCATTGTATGATCCGGGAATTTTTAGAGGAATTGATTCTAAATTACTCCCGGTAGAAAATATGATCACAAAAAACGAGACCGTGATCAATCTTCCTGATGATAAAGAGGTTCAAGATCAAATACAGCAATTAAGAACACATATGATCGAGCAAAAGCCTTATCTGAATCCCACACTTACAATACAAAACTTGGCAGATGATCTACAATTGCCTGTTAGAGAAGTATCAATTCTGATCAACCATCATCTGGATCAGCATTTTTTTGATTTTGTAAATGAATATCGTATACAACATGCGATGGATATTTTAAAAGATCCTGCCAAAAAACAGGTAACTGTTCTCGAAATCTTGTACGAAGTAGGTTTTAATTCTAAATCTTCTTTCAATACTTCTTTTAAAAAATACGCTGGCACCACCCCTACTCAATACAGAAAAAACAACTCATAATCAGGTATTTGTAAAAAGTCGAACGTTTGGCTGTAAAAAGTCGAACTCATTTTTGGTGATCAAAAGCGTTCGATTATTTTAATCGGTCGCACAGGTTGTATTCAAAAATGATATTTGCCTCATAATTAATCTTAAATATAAAATTGTGATGCGATCTATCTTTATTTCTTTATTGTTTTTATGTCCCTTCTTATGCTTTTCTC
This sequence comes from Aquimarina megaterium XH134, assembly GCF_000520975.1. Classification (GTDB taxonomy): domain Bacteria; phylum Bacteroidota; class Bacteroidia; order Flavobacteriales; family Flavobacteriaceae; genus Aquimarina; species Aquimarina megaterium. Next base: position 53,802 of record NZ_JACB01000026.1, on the reverse strand, counting down.
AACTAGAAATCAAAGGAACGGTAATTAGTAAAACAGAAACCATAGCTTTTGCTAATGTTATTTTATCAACTCCAGGATCTGATGGAGCAGTAATTACGGGAGCAATTACTGATGAAAACGGAAACTTTACAATATCTGCAAAAGAAGGAACCTATATTCTGGCAATACGCTTTATGGGATATACCGAATGGCAACAAGATATTGTATTAAATAACACTGTGGATTTAGGTACTATTACCCTCGAAAGCAGTACTACCAGTCTTGACGAAGTGGTGATTACCAAAACCAAAAAAGTAATTGAACGTAAACCCGACCGTCTGGTGTTTAATGTAGAAAATAGTATTGCAGCGAGTGGCGGAGATGCTTTAGATGCCCTTAAGATAGCACCAGGGGTTACGGTTCAGAATAATACTTTGAGTATGATTGGTAGAGGTGCATCGCGTGTAATGGTAGACGGAAGGATATTACAGTTATCTGGAGAAGAACTGATAGACTTTTTAAATGGTATAGCAGCAAGTGATATTAAGAAAATAGAAATCATTACGAACCCACCAGCCAAATATGAAGCTGCCGGAAATGGTGGACTTATTAATATTGTTTACAAAAAAGGAGCACGTAACTCTTGGAAAAATACCACTACCCTGGCTTACAATCAGAATACATACAATTTTACTACGCTTCGTAACAACTTTTTCTACAACAAAAACAAACTACGATTTTCTGTAACTGCCAATGGTACTAAAGGGAATATAAGAGAAATCGAAGAAGTAGATGTGTATTACCCTAATGGTCCATGGGTGTTGGATATGGATAATAAAGCAAATAAAGACAATATATCAGGTCGTTTATCAATAGATTATGACATTACCGATAATATTATAGTAGGTGCACAATACCTGGGTAATCAAAATACTCCCGATAATACTGTACAATCAACTACTCAAATTTTTAATGCAACCAACCAACTGGATTCAATATTGGATAATACAGGTTTTTTTGATAGAAAGGTAAAAAGCCACCTGTATAACCTACACATGATTACTACATTAGATACCCTGGACAGAAAGATTTCTTTTGATATTGATTATTTTGATTATGATAATACTCTGAAACAAGACAATGTAGTAAATACGTTATTACCAAACGGTGAATTTGTTGGGATTAACTATGCTGCTATGAATCTATCAGATCAACGTATTGATAATTTTAGTGCAAAAATAGATGTCGAGCACCCTTTTCCTTCTGTTAATTTATCATATGGTGGTAAACTTAGTTTTATCAAAACCATAAATGGATTACAAAACTTTATAACAGAAACTGGTACTCCGGTTTTTGACCCTATATCTTCCAACCAATTTGAATACACAGAAAATATTCAGGCATTATATGTAAATGCTTCTAAAAAGATCAATGACAAATGGGAGTTTCAACTGGGGTTACGAGTAGAAAACACACTTACAGAAGGCTTCTCAGAAACCCTAAACCAAACCAATACAAACGAATACTTAAAGTTTTTTCCGACAGCCTATATATCGTATCAAAAAAATGATAATAACGTATTTTCGCTCAATTACGGAAGACGTATTAACCGACCAGGTTTTAGAAATTTAAATCCATTCAGGATATATGTTAATAGCAATAGTTTCTCTGAAGGAAATCCATTTTTACAACCATCATTTACAGACACTTTCGAATTTAATCATACCTACAACAATACATTAACTACCAATGCTTTCCTTAATATTACCACTGATGGTTTTGGTACTATTTTTACAGCAGATCAGGAGACCGAAGTACAGGCAGTAATACGAGAAAACTATTATAAAAGTTATAATTGGGGAATTGGTGAAACCTTCTCATTTAGCACACTACCGTGGTGGAAAAGCCAGAACCAGGTATATGTTCTTGGATACAAAACTGTCATTGATGACGCGATAAACGCTAATGCCGAGGATGGGTTTCAGCTTCATCTATCTACGAACAATACCTTTACATTAAGTAAAACCACCAAATTGCAGCTTAACTTTGTATATAATTCTCCGCATAAAGCAAACTTGTTTGACATTAGTGAAACCTACAATCTTAATTTAGCACTAAAACAAAGCATGTTTAAAGATAAACTACAGCTTTCAGTATTGGTAAATGATATATTAGATACATCGAGTTATAGTAGATTAGCTTCTGTAGTAAATGGTATAGAAACAGTATATGCCCAAAATTATAGCCCTCGATTTGCCAGAATATCACTATCCTACACATTTGGAAATAATAAGATAAAAGGTAAGCAAAGAGGTTTTGGAAATGATGAGGAAAGAAATAGAAGTAACTAATGAGCACATCTTCCTATCGCACCATTTTTCATCAACTCATTCAAAATCAATAATGTTGTTGGATCTCCATGTTGCGCTAAACGATTGATGACTTCTTCAAGATGCTTACTGTTCTTTACATGAAACTTCATAATTAAACAGTCTTTACCGGTGACTCTGGTGCATTCTACCATTTCAGGATACGCATCCGCATCCAGTGCATCGGTAAACGACTGAAAATTGATTCTATTTACACTCATCATAATGAATGCAGAAAGAGACCATCCTAGTTTAGCAGGGTTTACCTGTGTCGTATATCCTGTGATCACTTCTGTATCTTCTAAACGTTGTACACGCTCTGCCACGGCAGATGGAGAAAGCCCCACTACTCTACCTATGTGTGCAAATGGCAAACGTGCATTTTCCTGTAAGAGCTCTAAAATCTTCCAGTCTAAATCGTCTTTCACCATAATCGTCGGTTTTTGTTTATAATTAAGATATATTCTCCAGAAAAAACAAAGATAAACCAATGATTTGTTTTCTAAGTCTCCTTTGTTTGGTATAATTTTGAATCAAAATCTAATACAATCCTATGTTTGGCATTCTTAATTTTGGAACCTTTATTTTAGCAGGAATACTGCTTAACCTCACGCCTGGAGCAGATACTATATATATTTTAGGACGTAGCATTTCGCAAGGAAAAAAATCTGGGGTGATTTCTGCTCTGGGGATTTCTTCGGGAGCTCTTTTACATTGTATTTTTGCAGCACTTGGGTTATCTATTCTATTAGCAAAATCTGCTACTGCATTTAGTATCGTTAAATATGCTGGTGCTGCTTACCTAATGTATTTAGGAATTAAATCATTATTAACAAAATCAACAGTTATTGCTGAAGTAATTAAAGAAAAAGAAACAGCAAAAAACTACAAAAAAGTATATATCTCGGGGGTTTTAACCAACCTACTTAATCCAAAAGTTGCACTCTTTTTTTTGGCTTTCTTACCACAATTTATTAATCCGGATTACGCTAAAAGTGCCATCCCTTTCTTAATTCTGGGGTTAACTTTTGTGACTACAGGCACAATATGGTGCATGATACTGGCTTTCTTTTCTGCTAAGTTCGCTAACAAGATCAGAGAGAATAGTAAAGTGAAGTTTTGGATGGATAAAACTACTGGGGTTCTCTTTATTTTACTAGGAATCAAATTAGCCTTAAGTAAAAAATAATACTTCAAATAAGTGTTAAAACCTTACGTAACAGAATGTAAACAATTCTTAATAAACAATTAAAAACAATTAAAAAAAACAAAAAAAAGTAGGGTTTCGTATAAGTTAATCGTTATAATTAAGAGAAAGTAATTGGCTTTTGAGAATAAAGTTGGATATGTTGTTTTCTCATAAAAACATATAGAATAATTGATAGGTGAAATCATAATTATCAATTACCACGCAAATCATTAACAATCACTACCTTATACAGGATTCAATTGTTGATTTAAAAAGAAATATTATGAAAAGAATATCAAAATTAGCAAGTATTGTACTAATTTCATCCTTGCTATGGTTTTGTTCGGGAGATGATGATACTACAAATCCTGGTACAGATGAACCTGTAGAAGCGACAAAAATATTGGTAGAAACCTTAAGCGTTCCTTGGGAGCTAATTTGGGGTCCTGATAATTTCTTGTGGGTAACCGAACGTAATGGAAAAATTAGCAGGATAAATCCTGACAGCGGAGAGCAACAATTGGTATATACGATTCCTAATGTATCTCAAGTTGGAGAAAGTGGGTTATTAGGTATGGTACTTCACCCCAATTTTGATACCAATCCATATGTATACGTTGTATATACCTATAACGGGGGAAGTGGCTTATTGGAACGATTGGTTCAGTTTACATATGCAAATAACACCTTGTCTAACGAAACTGTACTTATCGATCAAATTCCCGCCAACTCTAATCACGATGGTTCTCGGTTATTGATCACACCAGATATGCATCTATTTATGACTACAGGCGATGCTGGTAATACCAACCTTTCTCAGGATATGAATTCTCTGGGAGGTAAAACACTAAGATTAAACTTAGATGGTAGTATCCCTGCCGATAATCCTTTTGCGAGTAGTTATATCTATAGTTTAGGGCATAGAAATGCACAAGGACTGGTATTGCATCCTAATGGTAAATTATATAGTTCTGAGCATGGACCCAGTTCTGATGATGAAATAAATATCATACAATCTGGTAAAAATTATGGATGGCCTGCTGTAAAAGGTAAAATAGATACTCCCAACGAACAGACTTTTGCAGCGAGTACAGAGGTTATCGAATCCATTTTTGAATGGACACCCACCATTGCTCCTTCTGATCTGGTCTATTATACGGGTAATCGAATTCCTGAATGGACTAATAAACTACTGATGACAGTGTTAAAAGATCAAAGAATAATTGCGCTTACTCTAAACAGTGACGGAACTGCAATTACCAATGAGGAAATATTCTTTAATGGACAGTTTGGTCGTCTGAGAGATATCGCTATTTCTCCTCAGGGACGTGTTTTTATCGCTACCAACGGAAATTCGTATGGGGATACCAGTAATACACATCGTATTATCGAGATTAATAAAATTGAAAAGTAACTCCTCAAAAAATATAATCCTAAATCCTATTTATTTATGAGTGTTCTGTAATTACACTTCTTATGAAATTTATATACAGGTATTAGTTTTCTCACATAAAATTAAATACATTATGTATAGTAATAATACGCTATAATTAGTTTTGTTTTTCTCTGAATTGAGAACAGATTTTGCATCTATTTGACTTTTTTCATTTTCTTCATTATGGCTACCCCATAAAAAGTGTAGAACAAACCTAGAAAGGAACTCCCGAAATAAGTATAATCCAACAAATACAATCACATATGCAGACATTCAAACAACTGGTTAAGAATTAATTAACATTGCTTTGTTATTAATTGATTAAATGTTAAATTTTTTATGAATAAACATGAGAAAATTTATAAAACTAAGATATCTTTGAACCAGTAAAAAGTAAAGTTGAAACTTCATAATTAGTATAAGTTGAGTTTGTGTTAAATACCGATTATGTTTCAATTTAGGCCCTCTATAGGAGTAGTTAACCTAGAGGGCCGCTTTCTATTAAACACCTATTTATTAGTTATTTACAACTAAAATAAACAAAAATCTACAAAGACATATTTTTTTGTAGGATTTGTTGTATTCCGACACAAGTTTTTTCTTACCAAAGGTAAAAAAACAGGGTTAAATAAAAGCCTGTGATAGGTACTTTATCCATACACCTATATTTGTTAAAAAAATCATAATATTCTTGTACTCAATATTAACCTTAAAGCTATTTAAAGTCTCTATATTTTATAGTCAAATATATTCTTAAACAAGGGTTATTCTATATGTGCATTTTATTGTTCTTCAGGATATTATACAATTTTCACTTGCATATGTTACGGTTTTTCCGTAATTTTATCCTGCCTCATTATAAAATTAATAGCTTATGCGCAAAATTACCCTTGAAGAAGAGTTTAATGCTCGACAGTTAGATATCAAATACAAAGACCTCTGGGATCGAGGTATTCACCTCTTTACTATAAATGACCAGAATCGCGATTTTTACTATTCTATTTACTACGTAGATTTATTGTTTGTTGAAGTGATTTATAATAAAATTACTGGTGATATCATTACTATCAAAAGTTTTACAGATAAAAGAAAACTCATGTTTTATCTTAGAGAAGACTTTTCGTAATTAAAGTTTTTTAGATACTTGCAAATACAGTAATCCGTTTTATACATTAGAAAATCTACTAAGTTTTCAGGCTTTCTAGTCTTATAACGATAAGATCCTAATGTATAAACCAGATTAACGTTGTCGATACCAAATATTAAGGATTAATCCGGTAATCACTAATAGGGTGCCTATAATACTTAGAGCTGGATATATATCGGCAAACCAAAAAGTACCTGCAATCATTGTAAAAATTACTTCGACATATTTTAGGGATACCACTTTATTTGTTGCTTGAGATTGAAATGCTTTGGTCATAAATAATTGCCCGAAATATCCAAAAACCCCTAAACTAAGTAATAGTGGCCACTCTATACCTTTTGGTGTAGTCCAGTTGAAAATAGAAAGAATACCTCCTACGGTAACAGAAATCCACATAAAATAGTTAACGATCACAACAGGGTGGTCTCTATGACCAATTTTATTTATTAGTACATATACTATTCCGCTAAATACTGCTGATCCCAGTACTAATAACAGACCAAAAGAATCAATATTAGGATCAAAACCTTTGATCATTAAAACACCGCTAAACGCCATTAAAAAGAACAACCACTGTATTGGTTTTACTTGTTCTCTAAGAAAAAGTATAGCAAAAATAGTAGCAAAGATTGGTGATAAATACCGTAATGATACTGCAGAACCAATAGGAAGGTAATTAACCGACATAAAGAATAACCCCATCGAGGTTACTCCTGCCAATCCTCTATAGATCAACAATCCTTTTTGGTTACCCAATATTGGAATCTTATGCCATAACAAGTAACTCATTGTAAAAAATAACGAGCCAAATGCTCTAAAGAATACAAGCTGTGCTCCTCCAAAGTGCGCTAAATACTTAACAAATAGGTTCATTGCTGTAAAAGACACAGCACTTAGAAGCATAAAGTATATAGCTTTCTTCATTTTATCTAGTTAGAAGGATCAAAGGTATAATCTAAATGGTTTTGCTAATGTATTACCTTGTGATTTTGGAATTCCTGTTTTCTGTACATAGTAATCCCAGTTAGAAACAACATCAATAATTTGCTGTATGGTCTCCTTATGACTTTTATAGCTAATCTTCTCTCCTATTGCAATTAAATCCTGTAATGTAAAATCATCTCGTTTACCATTAATTGACATTTGATGCATACTGGTCCAAATCCCTGATGGATTGTATGAATAGGTTACATCATATGCAGGCGAAAGTCTCCAAACTCCACGTTTATCCATCAAAAAAGAAATATTCTTGGTATGATCATCCTGGTTACGGGCAATAACATTAAATACCATTCTTTTATATAATTGTACAGCATCACTATGTGGTAATCGTAGTTGTCGCATTACTTCAAATGCATTTTCATAAGAGTGTGCACCTGGAGATTTATAATCAAAATGTGCTATCGAACACAAGGTTTGCATATGTATTTTTTCATTATTACCATGGCGATCAAAGCGTTTGGTCATAAAATGAGCTCTGTCATGTTCTTCAAAAAGCAAAGATTTTTCCATATTGATACCACAATCCAATGCCATTAAGTAATATGCATATTCGATCCTACCATACCCTTGTGGATCACCAAGAGTAGTATCATCTACTCCATCAAACTTAAAAATATAATGTTCAAATCCGTGAGGAGCTATGGCCTGGCCCGACCGTATCTCATTTGTTGTAGAGTTATAAGCAATTATAGCCTTAGCTCGTTGCCCTCCTGCCGAAGTTCCTACTTTAATCAATTCATTAAGGTGTTCTGTTTCAGAAAGATTAAGTTCTAGTTTTTCTCGTGTATTAAGTATCTTTTCTGCCAGTTGTGCTAGTTTATCTACCTCTAATGTAGTAGTTTGAGCTTGCCCTATATGTTTCGCAGGTTGAAACTCTAGTGCTCCCATACCGCGAGTGCCAATATAACATAAGCGATCTAGTGGGGTAAATTTGGATTTTGGAATGTTATTAAGAGCAAGCCATTGGTCAATTAAACGATTCCCAAAATCATCGGGCAATACATCAGATAACATTCCTGGTAATCCACGGTAGGTGTCCTGATTTAGATTAGGAAAGCTATATATTTTTTTTGCAGAAGACTGTATTGGCATATGTATTGGTGAGACATCCTGGTTTTTATTTAGGAATGAAGGAAAAAACTCAAAAGAAGCAAAGTTTTTTTGACTATCCCAACTTAATGCTCCCAATTCTTCTCCCCAAAGGGTAATTTTAATAACATCTACCATAATGGATCTTCTTTTTGATTTTTAGAGCTACGTGATGCACGCTCACGTTCCTTTCCTTTTAGTTTTAATAATTCTATAGGGCTTATGCCCGGATCGGGAAATAAAGAGCTTAATGCGTTTAAATCTCCAAATGCTCGGAGTATCTGTATAAAAGTTAATAGTGTAGTTGTCTTTCCGGATTCAAAATTCTTAATCGTTTGCACATGCACTCCTGCCCTCTTAGAAAGTTCATCCTGAGTAATATTAAGATTAAGACGCCGTTGTTTTACTCTTTGAGTAAGTTCTGCTAGTATTTGTTCGTCTGAAAGGTTATTTACATTCATCACACATAAATTTAATTAATGTATAGAAAAATATACATTAAAATCATAAAACGTAAATTACGTATATTTTATTATACTTTATAACATAATTCTTTACTAAATACAATAAAGTATAATAAAATATACACAAAATTATTAAAAATAAAATAAAGTACACCATAATATACCTTAAATATTATGATTAGATTTTAAATATCTTCATCATTTATCGAAACTGAATTTTAGATATTTGTCTTCATAAAAAACAGGTAAATCCCCCTTTTATATCGTTTAAAATAGTATTATTTTTAACCTACTTAGCGATCCCCCTCTAATCATATCGTCTGATTGTCTTAAAGTCTAAGACAATGAAACATTCTATCCGATTACAATACATAAGCATAGTACTGGCAATAACTATTTGTTGTACAAGCTGTATGTCTACACGAGTTGTAAGTCTTCATGACAGTGATGCTGTAGTTAAAAACACTAAAACCACCTGGAGCTTTGCTTGGGGGCTGGTTTCTCCTAAAGATATCGATGCCAGATGTGAATCCAAACATTTAAGCTCAGCAACCAACACCACCAATTTTGGATACATTTTATTATCCACAATCACATTAGGCATTGTTGTACCGCAAACCATAACATGGGAATGCGCCCCACCAGACCCTCCAATAGAAGAGTTATAGAGAAAATGCATCATCTCTACTTGATCTATACCAATAAAGACAGAAATCATATCTGGTTTTGATATTGGCTTACTAACAGTACTACCTAAAAAACAAAGAGCAGTTGCAATAAAATATTAAAAAACATAATCATGGCGTTACCAAAAGGCATTGAAACATTACCCATAAGAAAATGGGAAAACAGGCATCAAAATTTTACACAAAAGCTAACACAAAACGCTTCTTTTAAAGTACGTAATGATGATTCGCTAAGCAAAGGAGCGGATAAATATATTGCTACAACCAAAAACTTACGATGGTTAATAGGGCATGCAATTGATAACAATATTCGATTACGTGCTATGGGTAGCGGCTGGTCATTTTCTAAGGTAGCGGTTTCTGAAGGCGGTATCTTAGATACTAAATCATTACGTCTAAGTTTTTCGGTTAGTAAGTCTAATATAAGCAACGAATACCTCGATAAAGGAGGGCTAGCCGACGATTTATTTTTTGTGCAATGCGGCGTTTCTATATTGCAACTCAACTCAAAATTAGAAAAAGAGAAACGTCCTAATCGCTCTATCAAAGCCTCGGGAGCTAGTAATGGTCAAACAGTAGCAGGCGCATTATCCACAGGTACACATGGCGCTGCTTTTAACGTAGGAGCAATACAGGATTTTGTAACAGGAATACATCTCATCGTTGGTCGCAATCGTCATGTATGGCTAGAGCGAAGCTCCAACCCTGTAGTATCAGATCGGTTTATTGATTGGTTAGGCGCAGATTTAATAAGAGACGACACTATGTTTAATGCCGCTTTGGTTAGTTTCGGAAGTTTTGGGATTATACACGGTATTATGATCGAAACAGAGCCCAAATTTCTACTTGAAGAGCATCGTATAGACAAAATTGCATACAACAGTGAGCTTAAAAACACCATGAAAACATTAGATTTTTCAGCAATTAATACTATACTCCCCTTTCCTCAACACTCTCCTGATCGAGAATTATATCATTTTGAAATACTAATAAACCCTTATGATTTTGAACCCGATAACAATAATAAAGGTGTGTTTTTAAAAGTTTCCTATAAACGCAAATACAGGGATAACTACACCCGTAGAACTCCAGATGATAAAGGGTTAACCTATGGTGATGATCTACTGGGGTTAATACAAACAGTTATGGATAGTCTGGGAGGGTTATCTATTTTATTAGTCCCGAAATTAGTTAACATACTATTCCCCCTGGCCTATAAAGAAATCCCTCCTATGGAAGGAACTATAGGAGAAACATTTAGCAATACCAAATTTAGAGGTAAAGTTGCCAGTGCAGCTTTAGGAATAGATATCAAAGACAGTGTACGAGTTGTTGAAGAAATTATGATGATTATTGAAGATGGCGACCCTTTTCCTGGTGGAATATCATTACGATATGTAAAAGGAACTGAGGCATTATTAGGGTTTACGAAATTTCCAGAAACCTGTGTATTAGAATTAGATGGTGTAGATGCAGATATAACTCGTAAGTTCTACGAAAAAGTATGGAATCGATTAGAAGCTATCAATATACCATATACCCTACATTGGGGAAAAATAAACTTCAACCTTAATTTTCAGCGAATCCAGAATATGTATAGTACCGCAACAGTACAGCATTGGCTTGACACTCGTAACGATCTACTAGAACCAGAAGCAATGAATGTGTTTACCAATGGCTTTATTGAAAGATGTGGGTTAAACAAAGTAATTGGAGTAATTGTTTAAATAAAATATATAAGTACTTAATTTACAAACACATATGCAATAAAAGTAGTTGTGATTTAAAATAATTCTAATTATTATTGAAGCTCTTTGGCATGATAATCGTTCTAGTATAAATATATTTCATAACTTTATTTTTTTTAATCCCCATTACTCAATGAAAAAGCTGTCCTTCCTACTACTGCTTTTTTTAGCACAAATTGTCTATTCGCAGACTTATACTGTACTTGATTCAGTACAAAATACACCTATACCATATGCCACAATTTCTTTTAGAAACGGAAGCGGAACATTTGCTGATGCAGATGGTAATTTTCGATTCTCAAAAAAATGGTATTCTGATGTAGACTCCTTATACATATCATCTATAGGATATAAAGAATTAGCACTGTCTACTTCTGCCTTACCTCAGAAAATACGTTTAACACAAGATATTGCAGAACTTAAAGAGGTGTATATTGTTGCAGAAAAGAAAAGAAAGTACAAAACCAAGAGATTGGCCTCAGAAGTGCATAATGATTATTTTAAAAGCTGGCTCCCTACAGTAGAATCTGAAATTGCAGTTTTCTTCCCCAAAGACCCCGAGAAATCTACCAAAATAGCTTCAGTATATATACCCATTAAAACAGAATCTTCAAATCGAAATGCTAACAAAAAGGAATCATTTTCTACTTTATTCAAAATGCAGTTTTATGGCAATAACAATGGATATCCAGGAAAAAGATTGCCTTATGAAGATATTATATTTAAAGTAACCAACAAGGATAAATCTAATTTTGAACTGAACGTTTCAGAATATAAAGTTTTCATACCAAAAGATGGTATTTTTGTTTCCATACAGGTATTAGGCTATACAGATAAGGACGGAAAACTACAACAAACAAAAAAGTATAGTGAGATTGAAACTCGAAAAGGTATCGTTAAAGTATCTACCACTTTTAGACCTTTACTTCCGTTTACAGACAAAATAAGTAGTTACAAAACTTTTACCAGAAGAGTATTTTTTAAAAATAGAACCTGGCAGCGTTTTGACAGAGGGTATAGCAAAAACAATAATCTGATTAAAAATAACAACACCAATTATGGTATGGGGTTAAAACTACATTTATACGAAGAGGATTAGAGTAACATTAATCTAAAAAAGATTTTCTTTTCGTATTAAACTGTACTGCTGCTTCGTGTATTTCTTTATGTTTGGCAGTTTGGTTTTCTGCATGATCTACCGCATCAGAAATTGTCAAATAATAATAGGTCGCACCTAATCTATCTGTAAAACCTGATCGTTTTAAAAAGTCTCGAACAGGACCTATTGTCCCCACCATTAACAACTGAACTCCGATACCATCAAGATATTGCTGTATATCGTCTAATACATGCAAGCCAGTACTATCAATATCATGCATATTTGTATTGTCGAGGATTAGAAATTCGGGTAACCGTTCTCGATCAGAAACATAAGCCAGAATAGCATCCTTAAAATAACTTGAATTACCAAAATACAATTGATTATCAAACCTGATAATTAAATACACCTCTGATTGTATTGCATCTGGAAACCTATTAATATTTCTATAATATTTGGTACCTGGTATATTTACTAATTCGGCAATATGAGGACGAGCACTGTAATACTGTAGAAACACGAACGACAATATTACCCCGATAAAGATTCCATTTTCTACTCCAAAAATCAATGTTCCTAAAAAAGTAATGATCATTACAATAAAATCTCGTCTTCTAAGTCGAAACAAGTATTTTGCTTCACTAAAATTAATCAGGCCAAATACAGAAACCAATATAATTGCCGCCAGAACTGCTTTAGGGATATAATAAAAAAATGAAGTGAGAAAAAGCAAAGAAAACATCACCATTAATGCAGCTATAATAGAGGACACAGTGGTCTTCCCTCCTGCCTCATCATTAATTGCTGTTCTACTATAACTTCCCGAAGAAGGTACTGCCTGAAAAAAAGCACCAATAACCTTAGCTATTCCTAATGCAAATAATTCTTGATTAGGGCGTATGATATGGTCTCTCTTTTTCATTTCTATAGATTTGGCAATCCCAATACTCCCTACATACCCAATAAAAGTGACCGTTAATACCGATGGGATAAGTGCAACCATCGTATCATAATCCATATTCGGAATACTAAAAGAAGGGAGCCCGCTAGGTACATCCTTAATAATCGCCAATCCTTTCGCATTTAAATCAAAAATATAGGCTATAGAAGTTGTAATCACCAATACAGTAAGTGCTCCTGGGAAAGAGCGTTTCCATTTTTTAAGCACATTAATAGTTACAATAGAGCATAAACAAATCCCAAGTGTAATCCAATTTACTTCAGCAAAGTGACTAATTGCATACCAAATTGTCTGGTGCGTGTATTTAAAATCCGGAATAGCAATCCCCAGCCCCTGATCTAATTGAGAAACAATAATAATTATCGCCGCTGCAGAGATAAATCCAGAAATTACAGGCTGAGAGATAAGATTTACCAAAAACCCCATACGCAACACACTCATAATAATCTGCAATATTCCTATCAAAAACCCCACAAACAGAACCAATTCTACAAATCTCTCTGTAAATGGGTCTGCAAGTTGACTCACTCCACTCATTACTAATATTGCAGTAACCGCTACCGGCCCTATACTTAGTTGTCTGGATGTTCCAAAAAAGGCATAAAGCAACAAAGGAATCAGACAAGCATACAACCCATAAATTGGGGGTACCCCCATAAGTAATGCATAAGCGATCGCTTGCGGTATAAGAATAACTCCTACTGTAATACCAGCAATACAATCTGCTTTAAAGAAAGAGCTACTATACTTTTTATCTTTAAAAATCTGAAGAAACGGGACTATTTTATATAACTTTTTAACGCTACCGAAGGTTTTTGATTTATTAGGTAAATCTACAACAGTTTCAGAAGTTATACCAAAAGAATTTATAATTCATCTGTTTAAAGTTGAATTCGTTTTATTTTGATAGAAATAACTAATTTTAATCAGGCTCATTATAGAGATTTACCTATTTTTGAAAACAACATCATATACTTTTTTTCTCTTAGCACTTTTCAAAAAACTCTATGAACGAAACACTACTTCTTTTCATTTTAGCAATTATTGGATTTATAGCAGGAGTAATTAATACTATAGCTGGCGGCGGTTCTTTACTCACCTTACCTATGTTAATTTTTATGGGACTCCCTCCTGCCGTTGCTAACGGCACAAATCGTATAGGAATTTTCATTCAATCTATCTCCTCTATTGCCGGTTTTAGAAGTAAAGGAGTTAAACCAGGTTCTTTTGGGGTCTATCTAGGAATATCGGCTCTTGTTGGATCATTAATCGGAGCACAGATTGCAATCGACATTAAAGGAGAAACATTTAATAAAATCCTTGCAATTGTAATGGTTATCGTAGTCCTTTTTATGGTTTTTAAGCCCAAAGTAAATCTTCAGGATGTGATAGAAAGAACACAAGGTAAACATTTTTGGATTTCGATTCTTGCCTTTTTCTTTATCGGGGTCTATGGTGGATTTATCCAGGCAGGTGTAGGAATATTTATCTTGTTAGCATTAACCTCTATAAATTACCTAAACCTGGTTACATCTAATGCCGTTAAAGTATTGGTCGTTTTTATTTATACCATTGGGGCATTAGCCATTTTTGTATATAATAATCAGATCGACTACCTCTATGGTTTTGTTCTTGCAACAGGAAATGCTACAGGAGGGTGGATTGCAAGCAGATGGTCTGTAAAAAAGGGAGATGGTTTGGTTAAAGTGTTTTTAATCATTATGGTTATTGCTATGGCTATTAAATTATGGATAGACAGTTAATCGCATAAAAAATAAGCAATTTTTGTTACACCACCTCTTCTCTTGTTTTATACTCTTTTACAATATATTACACCAAAAACAAGATATAACAATTGCTCTATCTGCTCGCGATAATACAGCTTACCCCACATATCTCGCTCAATATTCTTATCTTTTAGAACTAATAAACACAAAAATCACCATCTCATGAAACTTTCCCCCGTATTCATTACCCTGGTATGTCTTATTTTTTTTAACTGTAAGTCACAAAAAAATGAAGACACCGAAGAAAACAACGAAACTATTACCGAAGCCCCACAAGAACTACCCAAAAAACCGATTAGTGATATCACTATCGACCCAATAATTCATGCTACAGCTATTATAGAATGGAAAGAAAAAACTATTTATATAGATCCTGCAGGAGGAGCCAAAGCTTTTAAAGATAAAAAACTTGCAGATCTTGTACTTATCACAGATATACATGGTGACCATATGGATATTGAAACCTTGGATAGCCTGGATTTATCAAAAGCCGAAATTATAGCACCTCAGGCAGTGGCCGAAAAACTTCCTGCACAATACACAGATCACTTGATTATTCTTAATAATGGAGAAACAAAAGAAGTACAAGGTATATCCATTGAAGCCATCCCGATGTACAACCTAAGAGAAGAAGCTTTAAAATTTCATGATAAAGGAAGAGGCAATGGTTATGTAATCACTTTAGGAAAGAAACGGCTTTATTTTTCGGGAGATACAGAAGATATTCCGGAAATGAGAGCATTACAATACATAGATATGGCATTTGTAACCATGAATCTACCCTATACTATGACCGTAGAAAGTGCAGCGAGTGCTGTTCTTGAGTTTAAACCTAAGCAAGTATACCCATATCATTATCGTGGAACCGAGGGACTAAGTGATGTTGCGAAGTTTAAAGAACTGGTATCAAAAAATCCGGATATAGAAGTAATTCAATTAGATTGGTATCCCAACAACACCAAATAGTAAGTTAACAGTACCGTTCTATTCTAATAAATAATCTAACATAAAAAAGGTCTGCGACAAATGCAGACCTTTTTTATATGTTCTATGTAGATTATATAATAATTATATCTTTTTTACTCTAACAGCATTCATCCCTTTCTGACCTCGCTCAAGTTCAAAAGTCACTTTATCATTTTCTTTTACCTCTTGCATCAAACCATTCACATGCACAAAATATCGCTCCTGCGTTTCAGTATCATTAATAAAACCATATCCCTTAGAATCATTAAAAAACGCAACTTTTCCTTTTCTTACCGGATCAAATTCCTCTTTTTCTCTTTTAGGAACCCCAATCTCAATATTCTCAGCTTTGATTTTTTTCTTTTTGGTCGGATCTGGTGGGGTATCAGTAGTATACCCATTCTCATCAACATAAGCAATCATACTATCCAAGCCATTACCCTTATTAGAATTAGCTCTACGCTCCTGCTTCTTTTTCTGCTTTTCTTCTCTCTTTTTTAATTTCTTTTTCTCTTTTTCAATTTTACTAAAAGTCTGCTGTGATTTTGCCATTCGTTATTTATACTTTGTTTTTTGTTAAACCGATTTTTAACCTTAAAAATGGAGGTTGTCATTGAAATACTAAACGAATGATTGGAAAATAGCAATTTCTAAGATTGATTTACCTAATAATTTACCCAGTTGTTGCAATAACGCATACATCTAATATATAAATATTGATATACTGAATTTTTTACAAAGATAAGTTTTCATTTTTAATTTTAGAAAAGTATTTACCTGATTCATGGTTCTGTATGAAATTTTAGCTCTGATAAAACTAAATTCGTAAATTCGAAAACTCATTTTTTCACCTCTAAAACACCAATCCCTATATTTTTTGAATGAAAAACAATACCGATAAACAAAATCATCAACATTTCGCTATTTACAAACCATATGGCTATCTAAGCCAGTTTATTAATAACGGTCAAAAACAAAATTCAAAAAAACTATTAGGAGAGTTGTATAATTTTCCTGAAGGAACTATGGCTATTGGGCGGCTGGATGAAAAATCAGAAGGGCTATTATTACTCACTACAGATGGAAAAACCAGTAACCATATCTGTAGCGGTCATGTAGAAAAAGAATACTATGCTCAAGTAAACGGTGATATTACCATAGATGCAATTGAATTATTAAGAAAAGGGGTCGAAATTGGTTTTGAAGGAAAAAAATATATCACTACACCTTGTAAAGTTTCCAAAATAGATACTATCCCCACATTTCCCGAAAGGCCAAAAAAAATACGTGATGACAGGCATGGCCCTACCAGCTGGGTATCTATCACATTACAAGAAGGCAAATTTCGCCAAGTACGAAAAATGACATCAGCCGTCGGTTTTCCTACATTACGATTAGTACGAGTAAGAGTTGGTAATATTTATTTAAATGAAATGAAAGCCGGAGAAGTGAAAGAACTATACACTTTATAATCAAATCATACTCTATAAACCCACACAATCGCTACTGTTTTTAATTATTTGGATTAAATATTCTGTTTTCTTCCTATAACACAACTTTACTTCTCCTGTGTCATTAGTAAAAATGAAATATGTATAAGAATGATATTCTAAAAAACATGTTTTAATTACAGCTGACTAGAATTAAAATCTACAAAAACCATATAACAAAGACTAATATTCTAAATTAATATGCATATTTAGAATATTCATCCATGCTATGTAATTTTGAACAAATTATTTAGCCTATTATGAAATTACATACTACAGAACAACAGCAGCTTGAAGAATTATATCATAGCATCAAAAGTACAACACAAAATTTTTTAGGATACCCGGTTTCAAAAGATTTTGATTATTCAGAATTAATGCCATTCCTCCAATTCCCTTTAAACAATTTAGGAGATCCGTTTAGTGAATCTACGTATCGTGTAGATTCTAGAGCCATGGAGCGTGAAGTTGTAAATTTCTTCGCCAGATTATTTAGAGCCCATGAAAATGATATTTGGGGATATGTAACCAATGGTGGTTCTGAGGGAAACTTATATAGCCTTTATGTAGCGCGAGAATTACACCCAAAAGGGATGGTCTATTTTTCTGAAGCTACACATTACAGTATTCAGAAAAATGTAACCTTGCTTAATATTAATTATGTGATTGTAAAGTCGCTTCCTAATGGTGAGATGGATTATGATGATTTAAAAGAAGCAATTGGTTACAATAGACATAGACCAGCAATAGTAGTTGCTAATATTGGAACAACAATGACAGAGGCCAAAGACAATACCAAAAAAATTAAAGGAATTCTGGAAGACATGGCTATAGAGAAGCATTACATACATGCAGATGCTGCCTTAGCCGGGGGATTTGCACCGTTTGTCACCCCAAGACCACAATTTGATTTTGAAGATGGTATCGATAGCATCTCAATCAGTGGGCATAAGTTTATAGGGTCTCCCATGCCGTCGGGGGTAGTTATTGTAAAAAAGGATAACAGAGACAGAATTGCAAGAAGAATAGCGTACATCGGTAGTTCTGATGCTACTATAACCGGATCAAGAAATGGACACACCCCATTATTTTTGTGGTATGCAATAAAAAAATTAGGAGTCGAAGGGTTCAAAAAACGAACAGAGCATAGTTTAGGTGTAGCTTCTTATACAGAAAACAAACTCAAAGATCTTGGAATTGAAGCCTGGAGAAACCCTAATGCTATAACTATCGTTTTCCCTGCTCCCAGCACAGAAATTATAGATAAATGGCAATTAGCAACAGAAAACGGACAATCCCATATCATTTGTATGCCAAATGTATCTTACGAACAAATTGATAGTTTTATAGCAGATATTGAAGTAGAAATGTGTACTGTCTAATATAAAATTAAAATCATATGATTATAACATAACATAATGTGGCATAACAAATTGTAATGATTCTTTCATAAGAAAACATTCAATTTTATGGTATTTTCGTCAGTGAATTTGTGTAAAAAGTATATTGTTGTTTCTTATATAAAATACCCCATTCACTATTTAATATAATTCAACAATACTTTCTTATAATGTAATTAACTTATCATTGCAAAGTACCACCGCCATATGCGGTGGTATTCTGTTTTTATATTATTTTTGCGCCAGTTAAAAAACATGGTTGTCTTTTTTTGGTTAGAATAGCTAACATGTAATAGAAAAATAGAACGTAATACATTATGAATAGATTACAACACATAGAAAATGAACTTTTTGATTTAAGGGTACAATTACAAAATCATAAGCTTTATAAAAATTTAAGCCATATTGATGACATAAAAATATTTATGGAAAACCATGTTTTTGCAGTTTGGGATTTTATGTCTTTATTAAAAGCAATACAAGTTAAACTAACCAATGTAACTACCCCATGGATTCCTAGAAAAAACCCTATATTATCCAGATTTATCAATGAAATTGTACATGCAGAAGAAAGTGATATTAATGAGTTAGGAGAACCTAAAAGTCATTTTGAAATGTATTTAGATGCTATGAAACAGATAAAGGCCGATACATCTAAAATTGATTTGTTAGTCGATTTAATTGCATCAGGAAATGATGTCGATCATGCATTAAATCAATTAAATATAGATCAGCATGTACTGGATTTCGTTAAATTTTCTTTCGAAATTATAGAAACTGGCGAATCTCACCGTATTGCATCTGCATTCACTTTCGGAAGAGAAGATGTTATTCCCGATATGTTTATTGAAATATTGAAAAAATCTGACTCAGAAAATAAACGATACAATAAACTAACGTATTACCTCGAAAGACATATTGAACTTGATGGAGATGAACATGGGCCGCTTTCATTAGAAATGATTTCTGAATTATGCGGAAACGATTCAAAAAAGTGGGAAGAAACTTTGCAGATTGCCAGGAAAGCTTTAGCACATAGAATTAAGTTATGGGATTGTATTTCTGATACAATAGAAAAGAAAAAGTTAACGTATAGTATCTAAAACACCTAAAAGCAAACACATCATAAAGAGTAATTTTTATGAAATCGAAAGTATATTATTCATTCAATAGTCGTTGAAACTCTTCGAGATAAAGGCCAATATGATACCCATCCATTAGTCCGTGATGTACATTAATAGCAATAGGCAAACTTAATTTACCATTTTCTTTGGTATATCTGCCAAAAGAGATTTTTGGTACACTATCCTTAAACTGAAAATGTCTGGCATGTGTAAGCCCTGTATAATTATACCAGGGAATAGATGAATAATGAATGGTATCTATACGCTTGGCATTATCCGTATGTCGTAATCCTGTACTTTTTTTAACAGCTTCAATTTCTTGTTGTGCTTTACTGCAAAACATCTCAAAATCATTGTCATACTCCATAAATGAAAATCCGAATGTATGATCCTCTCTTCCTATAGTTGGGGATGCATGAATTTTATCATACACAAACACTTGATTATCCTCTATACGATATCTAAAGGCCTCAATAGCATTAGCTGCATGAAGAGATTTGTAGAGGTAAAATAAAAAATAAGGATACCCAAGGTCTTCTATTTTTTGGTACCCCATTGTAAAATCTACAGTTGTGGTTATCCCAAAAAACGGTTCGTCAAAACTACCAAAAAAATCAAAATGCTCTTTTCTGTTCCAGGTAGTAAGATCTAGTTTTGTTTTCATTTTTATAATATTTGCAATAACTCGCTAGCCTTTGCAAAGCTCCTAAAATTAGGATGATCTATTTTATCATCAACCATTTCATGAGTCCAGGTAGTATGAAATGGAATATGAAATGCATGTGCCCCAATATTTAAAACGGGTAGGATATCAGATTTTAGAGAATTCCCCACCATTAAAAACTCATTTTCAGTAATATCCAGGTGTTTTACCAGTTTTTTATATTGTTTTTCTGTTTTATCAGAAACAATTTCAATATGATGAAAATAATTCTCTAATCCAGATTTAATAAGTTTACGCTCCTGATCCAACAAATCTCCTTTGGTAGCCATTACAAGTCGGTATTTCTCTGATAACCGACGTAATGTTTCATCAATCCCATCGATCAACTCTATAGGTTCTCGAAGCATTTCCTTTCCTTTTTCAATTAGCCTCTGTACCAGGTCTATCGTCATATCTCCATTAGAAATTTTGATAGCTGCTTCTATTAACGAAAGCGTAAATGGCTTAATCCCATAGCCATATAATGGCAGGTTTTGCATTTCGACATCAAAAAGTAATTTGTTTGCTTCTTCTTTAGGTAAATACTCTTCTAATAACGTACAAAACTCTTCTTCTGCTTTTCTGAAAAAAGTCTCATTTACCCAGAGCGTATCGTCTGCATCAAAAGCAATTACTTTAATTTTTTTTAAAGGCATTTTATCTCACCAATTTTTTATACTTAATACGTTTTGGCATTAAATCACCACCTAAACGTTTCTTTTTATTCTCTTCATAATCAGAGAAACTTCCTTCAAAGAAATATACTTGCGAATCTCCTTCAAAAGCTAAAATATGAGTACAAATCCTATCGAGGAACCAACGGTCGTGAGAAATTACCACGGCGCATCCGGCAAAGTTTTCTAGCCCTTCCTCTAATGCTCTTAATGTGTTAACATCTAGATCATTAGTAGGCTCATCTAAAAGTAATACATTACCTTCTTCTTTTAAGGTCATTGCCAAGTGTAATCGGTTACGCTCACCTCCAGAAAGCGTAGATACCTTTTTATTTTGCTCGCTTCCGCTAAAATTAAAACGACTCAGATACGCTCTTGAATTTACTTGCCTTCCTCCCATCATAACCAACTCCTGTTCTTCACTAAAGTTCTGCCAGATAGTTTTATCCGGATCGATATTACTATGACTTTGATCTACATAAGCAATCTTAGCAGTATCTCCGACTGTAAAGCTACCCTTATCGGGTTGCTCTTCTCCCATTATCATTTTAAATATAGTAGTTTTACCAGCTCCGTTTGGACCAATAATCCCAACAATACCTGCCTGAGGAAGATTAAAATTTAAATCTTCATATAACAACTTATCATCAAAAGCTTTACTTACTCCTGTAGCCTCGATAACATTAGTTCCTAATCTAGGGCCATTCGGGATGTAAATTTCAAGCTTTTCATCTACTTGTTTTTGATCCTGACTTAACAATTTATCATAGTTACTCAAACGTGCTTTTTGCTTTGCCTGACGACCTTTTGGAGCCATACGAACCCATTCTAACTCTCGTTCTAATGTTTTTTGACGTTTAGAAGCCTGTTTTTGTTCTTGTGCAAGTCGTTTTGATTTCTGATCCAACCATGAAGAGTAATTTCCTTTCCACGGGATACCTTCTCCTCTATCAAGTTCTAATATCCACCCAGCTGCATTATCCAAAAAGTATCTATCGTGAGTTACAGCAATCACAGTACCTTTATATTGTTGTAGGTGATGCTCTAACCAATGAACAGATTCTGCATCTAAATGGTTAGTAGGCTCATCTAATAATAAGACATCTGGTTCTTGTAGTAAAAGACGACAGAGTGCCACTCTTCTACGTTCACCACCAGATAGTACTCCGATTTTCTTATCAGATTCTGGAGTACGAAGTGCATCCATAGCTATTTCTAACTTGGTATCCAACTCCCATGCATTACTGGCATCGATCTGATCCTGTAGGTTCGCTTGTTTATCCATAAGTTCCTGCATTTTATCAGGATTCTCATAGACCTCTGGTAAACCAAACATATCATTGATCTTATTATACTCGTCTAAAACGGCAACCGTTTCTGCTACACCTTCCTTTACAACTTCTAATACTGTTTTTTCAGGATCTAGCTTTGGTTCTTGTTCTAACAAACCAACTGTATATCCCGGGGCAAATACAACATCTCCCTGGTAATTTTTATCTATTCCTGCTATAATCTTAAGCAAAGTAGATTTTCCCGAACCATTAAGCCCAAGGATACCTATTTTCGCACCATAAAAGAAACTGAGATATATGTTTTTGAGAACCGGAGTATTTGCACTTTTGTACGTTTTACTCACTCCGGACATCGAAAAGATTACTTTTTTATCGTCTGACATAAGCCCTTAATTGTTATTTTTAGATTGTATAGTTTATAAGAGTTAAACTCTCCCTTTTAATGCATTAAAAACCCAGGCAATTGCAAAAAAGCCAACTCCAACAGCCGCAAAACCATATCCAGATACATCTCTATATCTAAAAGCTCCTAATGCAATAAGTGCTAAACCAACTATTATCATTATAAAAGTTGCCCAAGCCAACACTGTATTTTTATTCATTCCCATAAATTATTTTTTTTAGTTTAGTACGGTTACTCATGTTTTTATACATAAGCAAGTGCAAATATCGGTATTTTATCGTCAAAACACAGGTTTTTATAGAGTTGTTAAGACAAAAAAATAGTTTACCTATTGTCCTACAGTAAATTAAGAATTCACTTTTATTTAAAAACAGTTCTTCAGGGGTCTAGATCAACGCTAAAACATAGTGCCGAATATTATTAATGGCATATGCACTTCTTTTTCTGATTCGAAATATTAGCATACTCATGTTAATACTTCGTAGCTGGAAAGAAAAGTTATGATCAAATTATTTTGCTGATATTGAATTTAAGTACCAAATAGTGGGGATTTCTAAGTTATAGCCTCAACACCTTTCGTTATTAAACTACTAAAAAACAACAGGTTAAACCGCCTTAAAAACAATATTTTAAGAACAAAATAATAGCGTGGTTTAATTTGGTCTCCTATCATTCATAAAATCTACGTTTTTTGTATTTTCGTGCAAACAATACACACAATATACACAATACACAAAATGGATATAAACTTCAACAAAAACGAAGATCACAATAAACTCTTAGTATCAGAATTACGACAACGCCTTGCCAAAGTAAAATTAGGAGGAGGCGAAAAACGTATTGAAAAACTTCATGCCAAAGGTAAAATGACAGCAAGAGAAAGAATCGATTATTTATTAGATACAGATTCTAAATCTATAGAAATTGGTGCTTTTGCAGGAGAGGATATGTATCATGATCACGGAGGATGTCCTAGCGGCGGTGTTGTTGTTAAGATTGGATATGTAAGTGGAAAACAATGTATTGTTGTAGCTAATGATGCGACAGTAAAGGCTGGTGCCTGGTTTCCTATTACAGGAAAGAAAAACTTAAGGGCTCAGGAATTATCTATTGAAAACAAATTACCTATTATTTATCTTGTGGATAGTGCGGGAGTATATCTACCCATGCAAGATGAAATCTTTCCCGACAAAGAGCATTTTGGGAGGATATTTCGTAATAATGCAGTAATGAGCAGTATGGGGATCGTTCAAATTTCTGCAGTTATGGGGAGTTGTGTTGCCGGAGGCGCTTATCTGCCAATCATGAGCGATGAAGCTCTAATTGTGGATAAAACAGGTAGTATATTTCTTGCGGGAAGTTATTTGGTAAAAGCTGCTATTGGAGAAAGCATTGATAATGAAACTCTGGGTGGTGCTACCACTCATTGTGAAATTTCTGGAGTAACCGATTATAAAGCTAAAGATGATGCTGATGCTCTGGATACCATTAAAAATTTAATGTCAAAAATTGGAGATTTCGAAAAAGCCGGTTTTAATCGTAGTAAACCTGTTTCTCCAAAAGAAAATCAAGATGAAATCTATGGCATTTTACCAAAAGCCAGGAATGAACAGTATGATATGATGGAAATCATCAATCGACTGGTGGATGATTCTGATTTTGAAGAATACAAAGCCGGATACGGACAAACGATTTTAACTGGGTATGCGCGTATCGACGGCTGGGCTGTAGGTATTGTAGCTAATCAACGTAAAATAGTAAAGACTAAGAAAGGAGAAATGCAGTTTGGAGGTGTCATCTATTCTGACTCGGCAGATAAAGCAACCCGATTTATTGCCAATTGTAATCAAAAGAAAATACCGTTGGTGTTTCTGCAGGACGTAACCGGATTTATGGTTGGTAGTAAAAGTGAGCACGGAGGTATTATTAAAGATGGCGCAAAAATGGTAAATGCCGTGAGTAATAGCGTAGTACCAAAATTTACCATAGTAGTCGGTAATTCTTATGGTGCAGGTAATTATGCGATGTGTGGCAAAGCATACGATCCTAGATTAATTGCTGCCTGGCCAAGTGCAGAATTAGCGGTAATGGGCGGCGCTCAAGCAGCAAAAGTATTGTTACAGATTGAAACAGCTTCTCTAAAAAAGAAAGGAGAGCAATTATCTGAAGAAGATGAAAAAGCACTGTTTAATAAAATTAAAGCTCGATATGACAAACAAACTTCTCCATATTATGCCGCTGCACGAATCTGGACAGATGCTATCATAGATCCATTAGATACAAGAAAATGGATTTCTATGGGTATAGAGGCTGCAGATCATTCTCCAATTGAAAAGAAATTTAATTTAGGAATCATTCAAGTATAACATGAAAATATATCGTATGTAGTAATGATTTGTGTATTAAAAATATGCAAAATGTATGTTTTAGGTTTTTTAGAAAACTTAACTTTAAAACTTAATTAACCATTTTAAATATTTTCGCAATGATTAAGAACATTTTAAATCTAGACAAGGTCATAATCCTTAAAAAAGAACAACAAAAGTCTATTAATGCAGGTTCATTTGATAGAGGGTGCCCTCAATTTCGAGCATGTTGGAAAGATAGTGATTGTCCTTGTGGAGGATGTGGAGTAACAATAGCAGGCCACTATATTGATGATTTGTGCGCTTTTTAAGGGATAAAAGAAATCCAGTCGATTTCCTAATTATACAAATATCTACTTTATAGATTAGTAAAATATACATACTCTAATTACTAACGTAACCTATACCTAAGTAATTAGAGTTGTTTATTAATATAATTAGTATTCAGTATCTTTATTTATCTATTTGTAGATCTTCATTTATGAGGAATAAATACGCATTAGTTATGAAACTACATATCAACATCTCATGCATACTATCGATACTGAGTTTTATTTTTATAGTGAGTTGCCAGACTGCCAAAAAAGTTGCTTTTGAAACCCCTGTAGATACTACTTCAAAAAAAATCAACCATCAAATTAAGCAAACATATACGTTAAAAGATATTGGTGTATATGCCAGTAATGAGTTTGACGGTGCTCGTCTAAATGGATTTAAAAAAATGAACGATAGTACTGCGGTGGTTATTATACATCCTGAAAATACTCCTATAAATAAAAGCGCATACTACGCTTTTAAAGCATGGGCCAATACACCAAAACCTTTTTATTTTCAGTTCCTGTATCCCGATGGACATAAACACAGGTATCTCCCACAATTAAAAGCAAATAACGAACAATGGAAAAGTATTGACTCTATTAATTTATATCAAACAAATGAAAACACTACGATAAAAATTCAACTAGATAAAACGCCTTTATTGATCGCTGCTCATGAAATACATTCTTCTAAACATGTTAAGGATTGGTATACAAATTTGATTAAGGGAAAAGAGAGTTATGTAAATCTGAATGTATTCGGAACCTCTAAATTGGGTAGAGAATTGCCTGTGTTAGATATTTTTAACGGAAATCCCGAAAATAAGGATGTAATCGTTTTGTTAACGCGACAACATCCTCCAGAAGTTACAGGTTATTTTGCTTTTCAACACTTTGTACAAACTTTATTAAATGATGACTCTGAGCTTTCGAAAGAATTTTTGAATAAGTATCGTGTATTAGCTTTTCCTATTATGAATCCGGATGGTGTAGATCTTGGTCATTGGAGACATAATGCTGGTGGTGTAGATACTAATCGAGATTGGTCTGCATACCGACAACCCGAAATTAAGCAAACAGTACAATTTATTTCTAAAACATTAAAAAGAAATAATTCGAAACTAATATTAGGTCTTGATTTTCATTCTACCTGGTATGATATATTTTATACCAATGAAATACGAAAAGGCACTACACTCCCCTATTTTATTGAAGATTGGTTTACCGCATTAGAAAACAATATCCCTGACTATGTTGTAAACGAAAAACCAGGAAATAGCAAGAAACCAGTTTCTAAAGGATGGTTTCTATATGGGCATAATGCTACAGGTGTAACTTATGAAATAGGTGATGATACTCCAAGAGATAAAATAAAAGTGATCGGTACGGTTACTGCACAACAAATGATGAGGATTTTAACCGATAAGTGATGTAGTTCAATTTATTTTCTTTTAGGAATGGTTATCAATTCTGTTTGCCTGTCATTCACATATTTAAAACCTGAAGTTCCCCAAAAGCCCGCTTCTTCGAGCATAATACGAATATCTTTTTTCCATTCTGGGAGTGTTATTGTAGTATTTAATTCGATAGCATACACAGTATTTTCATACAAAGGATAATCTCCTGTTCCCGGGACTCCGCCTTGTGCATCCCACATTCCTATTGTTGGTCCTGCAGAGTGGCCAAATACTCCTAATGGATGTGTATATATTGACGGTTTAAGCCCTTCGGCTTTTGCTTGTTCAAGAGATTTTAATAAAATCTCATTTCCGGTCTTACCGGTCTTAAAATTAGAAGTAAAAATGTCCTGTACTTTATTTCCATCTGCAAAAGCTTTTGTTAAAAACTCAGGAGGAGATATTTCTCCATTTTTAAGAATATAGGCGTGTTGCTGGCAATCTGTATTTAATCGTAAATATGTAATCCCAAAATCACAATGAATCAAATCTCCCGGCCGAATTACTTTATCTTTTGGTCGATCAGAAAAGGAAACAATATGGCTTTGTAATGCTTCACCCGAACGCTGAATATCTACCGTAGGATGAAACCAGGTTTTTAGCCCCATATCAGTTACCTTTTGCCTTAACCACCAAACCACATCATCTGTAGTAGTGGTTCCTGGTTGTATAACCGAAGTACTAAATGCTTCATCAATAATATCATGAGTGATTTTTACCAACTCTTTATATATTTCCATTTCCTGTTGGGTACGTGTTTCTACCCATGCAATTGATAATTTTTCGGCAGAGGAAATTCTTGACTTATATTCTTCTGGCAGCGCATTCATCAACTCATCATAGTCTGTTTTTACTATACCATCCAGAATTCCGAAGTCTTTAGAATAATTAATTCCAATTTTTTTAGGATCTCTTTTTGAAATTATATCAATAAGTGCTTTCCATTGATCTGGTTGTTCATCTTTGTCCCAGGCAGAATCAATATTTTTGCCCACATTATATCGAGCTACTGCCAGTTTTTCTATTGTATTTTTAGCTTTATCCCTATAAAAAACCAATATAGTTCTCCGTCTGGCATTTAACCATGTCGAAGGTAACATTGTTTTAAGCACGGGGTCTTCATTGTATTCTCTAGAAATCAAAATCCACATATCAAACCCTGTACGATCCATTAGTTGAGGTAAAAGATTATCGAATCGATCTTTTAAAACCATATCAATTGCTGCAGCTCTTTCTCTTTGGTTAAGGATTTGGGATTGAATTGTAGTACTTAGAAAAAATAAAATTATAATAACGAAGTTTTTCATTGTGTGATTAGTGTGAGGCAATTAAATATATAATTGAAATAAAAATATCACAAAAAAAGACACCTGCAAAACAATACAGGTGCCTCTTTCGAACTTTAACAATACCTTTTGATTACTCCTCTAATCCTAGATAGCTATTCATAAGTCTTATAAATTCTGCTTTATATCCCTGGTTATCTTTTTCTTTATTTGTTTGGGCTAAATCAATAATATCTTTAATATCTTGGTTTTCAATATATTTCGAACCTCTTAGTTTCATCCCAAACCAAGCGATTGAAGCTGCAAAATTAAAATCTTGTGATGCAGAAGTTTTGGTATCTGTATGTAAAACATGAACCATTTCAATACTCTTTTTCTCTTGTGGTTTTTTATATCTGAACTTAACAGTTAATAGTTCATCTCCATACTCTTTTTTAATCGTTGAATTGGTATATTTTAGATCTGCAATCTCTTTCAGATATTTGTTTTTTACTCCTACAGGAATTACCTCATATAGTGCGGTTACTGTATGCCCGCTTCCCAGCTCTCCAGCATCTTTAGTATCATCTATAAAATCCTCATCTGCCAAAAGTCTGTTTTCATATCCTATCAATCGATATGCTTGCACTTTCCCTGGGTTAAATTCAACCTGAATTTTTACATCTTTAGCTATTGTATATAAAGTACCTCCGAATTCTTGCCCCAATACTCTTTGTGCTTCTTGCATGGTATCAATATATGAATGGTTACCATTACCGGTATCTGCCAATGTTTCTAGCTTACTATCCTTGTAGTTTCCCATCCCGAATCCCAGACATGTTAGAAACACATTAGATTTACGTTTTTCTTCAATCAATTTTTTCATGTCTTTATCGCTACTAATCCCTACATTAAAATCGCCATCGGTAGCCAGGATAACTCTATTATTGCCATTCTTTATAAAATTTTCTTTTGCTATTTTATACGCCAACCTTATTCCTTCTCCTCCTGCCGTTGATCCTCCTGCTTCAAGGTTTTGCAATGCTTGATTAATTTCGTGCTTATTAGCTCCAGATGTGGGTTTTAATACCATTCCTGCTGCCCCTGCATATACAACTATAGAAACCTTGTCTTTTTCTCGTAATTGATTAACCAAAAGTTTAAAAGCCTTTTTTAGTAGAGGTAACTTATTGCTGTTACTCATCGATCCTGATACATCAATTAAAAATACAAGGTTAGATGCAGGAATTTCATGTTGAGGAATTTCTTTTCCTTTTAATCCTATCTTAACCAATTGCGTTTTTGTATTCCAAGGAGTTGAAGCATACTCAGTATGAATTGCAAAAGGATGTTCGTCTTTGGGTTGTTCGTATTGATAATTAAAATAATTGATCATTTCTTCAATTTTAACGGCATCAGCAGGAACTTTAACTCCATTATTAATCATTCTACGAATATTACTATAGGATGCTTTGTCTACATCAATAGAAAAAGTCGAGAGAGGAGCCATTTGAACTTTTTTAAAATCATTCTCAACAATTTCTCGGTATGACTCATCATTTTGTACTTTATAATTACCAGAATGTGTAGTAATTACAATGCATCCATGCTTAGCCTTAGGTCCATAAACCGAAGTTGCTTTTTTATTTTTAAGTACTTCTACCTTTGCTATTTTTGTTGGATCTATTGCGTTAACTACGGCTATGTCTTTATTATCAACAGGTACTCCATCTACCACATACATCGGTTGTTTTGCTCCCGAAACCGAATTAACTCCTCTAACTTTTAATGTATTACCTGTATTAAAAACCCGTACCCCAGGCGACTTATTTACGTGCCTTTGCCTGTGTTTTCTCCCTTTCCTTCTTGGTCTATTACTAGATACAGCATAACTCATTGATTTTCTCACTCTATTTGATCCATATGCTGTAACAACCACTTCTTCTAATTCTGCTGAAGAAGGAATCAATTTAATATGCATAAAAGCCGAGGCAGCGGTTATTTTTTCTTCAGCGGTTTCGAATCCTATGTAAGAAAACATTAGTGTATCTCCTATAGTAGCAAGAATGGTGTAATTACCATCAAAATCTGTTTGCGTTCCGTTGGTGCTTCCTTTTATAACAATATTTACACCTGGTAAAGGCTGGTTTTGATCATCTGTTACTTTTCCTGTAACTTTTATGTCTTGTGCATTTGAAATCCCTGTTATAAAGAAGACAAACAAGATGTATTGTAATAGTCTCATAGTTAATAGTTTTTAATTATAAACCAAAACTATGCGTTCTTATAAGCGATAACAATCAAGAATGAGTGAAGTCGTCTTTTTATTGAGTAAAAAGGAAAATATTGGTTTTTATGTTTCAAGAAAATGTAAAAGAGGGAAGTTTATTATCTGAATTGATTGGTTAATACAATCTATACTTTAACCAGAAAAGCATTACAATTTAGAATTCATAGCCAATTCTACGGTTTGTTTTCTTTGCACTTTTCCGTTCTCTGTTCCTATAAATTGAGGGATAAAATAAATCTCTTTCGGGATTTCGTATTTATTTAAGGTATTTAAATTCTGTATCGCTTCTTGCAATGTTAGGTATGCAATTTTATCATACTCACGTTCTATTAGTAGGATTACTTTGTCACCAAGCGTATCATCGGGGATACTGGTAATAAAAAAACGATGTCCGATCAATAGTTGTAATTTTGTTTCTATCTCTTCTGGATATAACTTTACTCCTCCACTATTAATTACATTATCATGACGTCCTTTCCACAAAAACTTTTTATATGTTTTTAGCTCTACCACATCATTAGTAATGATCGTCTCTTCATTTAGCTGCGGAGCTTTAATAATCAAGCAATTTCTATTATCAATGCTTAACGTAATATTAGGTAGAGCCTTAAAATAGTGAGCATCTTTTTTATCTTTTTTCTTCGGGTTTATTCTTCTTGCGGCTATATGAGAAACTGTTTCTGTCATACCATAGGTTTCAAATATTTTAGTCTTAAAACCTTGGACCAATTCTTTTAAGTTTTCTGAAACTGGTCCACCTCCTACTATTAACTTTTTAATTAAATGAAGTCTATTAAGAGAGTTATCTAATTGTAGAGGTACCATTGCGCAAAAATCATATTGCTTATACACGGTATCCAAAGGATTTGTTCTTGGAGGTACCAAATCTATTTTCCATCCCAATACCATAGCTCTTACAAGCATCATTTTTCCTGCAATATAATTTGCAGGAAGGCATAATAGTGCGGTAGTTCCTTCTTCAGATTTAAAAAACTTTCCTGTTGCTATTGCACTATTGATCATGTGTTGTTTATATACCTTAATTTTTTTTGGCTTTCCTGTAGAACCCGAGGTTTGTACAACAATATGATCTTTTTCATTTAGCCAATCTAACAAAAAACTTCCTGCTTCCTGTTCATATACCTCACCTTCTTTAATAAAACCATAGGCTAAAGATTTTAGTCTTTCTTTATCAAAACAATTTTTATTTATTGAGAAGCTTTGATGTATTTCGGGAATAGAAAATGTACTTTTCGTTTGCATATTCAAATTTCAATTTTCTAACAAACTCATAAGTTATCAATATGTAAAGAGTGTGTTATTTCTTTGTTAGTTATTCTGAAATTGTATCAGATGGTATATTTCCAAAAAGTTTATCTTTCCATCCTGTCCATTTATATTTTTTAGCTAATATGAATAGATAAACAGGATATAATATAATAACAGGAAGTACAATATCAATACCTGCTGAAGGTTCTGAAATATCTAAAAATATTGCATTGGTTTGAAAAGCGCTCCAATCTGTTGTAACCAACATTGCAGCCATTATATTATTTGCTGCGTGAAAACCTAGAGCCAATTCCATACCATCGTCCATTAAGGTCATAATACCTAATAGAAGACCAGTTCCTATATAAAACACCATCATAATATAGCCTAGTTTCTCAACTTCTGGATTTAAACCATGAAGTAATCCAAACGTTACAGAAGTGATGATAAGTGGTAACCATTTATTCTTAGCTAAAACACCTATACCTTGCATTAAATATCCTCTAAACAAATACTCTTCAAAACTAGTTTGTAATGGTAGCAAGAGTAAAGAAATTAAAGCCAAGATTAAAAACGGAATCATTTCAAAATTAAGCTTATAAATTTCTGGTTCTGCATAAAAGCTAATCACAAAAAACACAATATTTATAAATGAAACAAGAAAGAATGTAAACCCAATACGTTTCCAATCAATCTTTTTTCTTGTTGTAGTCAATTCTCTAATCGTTTGTTTATGAATAAACTTAGCAGCTATAAATAACCCCAATAATCCAGATATAAAACTTATAATCACTAAGGTTAGAAATAAATTAGAATTCATATCTAACGAGGTGAAGTTAGATTCTGCAGCAATCATCAACGTTTGTAAATCACCAGTATTTATAAATGCCCCTATGAATAAAGGTATAATACCTATAAATTGCCAAAAAATAAAAATGATTGCTAACCCGATTAAATATCTCCACCAATCATGCTTTATTTTAAGTGCTTGTGCTATATACATATAATCTTAATTTAAATAATTTACGTTCCAGTTTATGTTATTATAATATCCTAAAGTTCCTTGACTAACAACCAAAGGTGAATCAATATTATTTGTATACAATCCTCCTGTTCCTAAGCCTTGAGGCATTTTGTTATTTAAAGTATATGTATATTGCGCAATAGCACTTAGTCCTATATTACTCTCTAGTGCACTGGTAATCCACCATCCAATTCCATAAGATTTTGCTATATCAATCCATTCTTTGGTTCCTTTAAAACCTCCTATCAAACTTGGTTTAAGAATAATATATTGTGGTTGTATAGTTTGTAATAGTTTTTTCTTTTCTGTTACATCAAAAACACCTATTAACTCTTCATCTAATGCTATAGGCAATGGGGTCTCTTTACATAAGTTTGCCATTTCTTTAAGCTGTCCTTGTCGTATCGGTTGCTCTATACTATGCAAATCAAAAGCAGAAAGCCGTTTTAGTTTATCTAAAGCTTCTTCTGGTTTAAACGCGCCATTAGCATCTACTCTTAATTCAATACTATTTGAGGAAAATTGAGATCGTATATAAGACAACAAATTTAGTTCTGTTTCAAAATCAATAGCCCCAATTTTCATTTTTATGCAATCAAATCCATCTTCTAATTTAGAGGTAATTTGTTGTCTCATAAATTCTTTATCTCCCATCCATATGAGTCCGTTGATAGAAATTTGTTCCTCACCACGGGTAAATGGTGAAGGAAACAGTAAAAAAGGAGAATCGCTTTCTAAAGATTTAAACGCCATCTCTACTCCAAATTGAATACTTGGAAACTCTATAAGCTCTTCCCAAAGCTTGTCTACACCTAAATGAATATTCTCACAGGTCCATTTTAATTTATCCTCATAATCTGGTCGGTCATCTATACTTAATGTTCTTAGAATACCACATTCTCCTATTCCTTCTTTTATTCCGTCAGAAATCACAATCAACCAGGTTTCTTTGGTTTTTAGAATTCCTCTCGAGGTACCGCTTGGTCTTTTAAACTTAAGGATATGTTTATAATATCTGGCATTCATTATAATGTGATGCTTTCCCCTATATCTAATAGCATAAGGTCTTTATTTTTTTCAAAAAACTTTTGTTTGGCTTGATCATGATCAATTTCAATATATCCAAAAGTATCATAATGTACTCCTAATATTTTTTCACATTCAACAAAATCACTTGCGATAATAGCATCATCTACACCCATTGTAAAATTATCACCAATAGGTAGAATAGCTAGATCTAAAGTATTTCTCAATGGGATTAATTTCATATCCATTGTTAATGCTGTATCCCCCGCAATGTAAATAGTTTTATGTTCTCCTTCAATGATAAACCCTCCTGGTTGCCCTCCATATGTTCCATCGGCAAAACTACTGGTGTGAATTGCATTCACATATTTTACTTTTCCAAATTCAAAACTCCAGGTTCCTCCATGATTCATAGGATGTATTTCGACACCTAGATTCTGGTAATATGTGGCTATTTCATAATTTGAGACAATCGTAGCATTATTACTTTTGGCTATAGCTTCTGCATCAAGAACATGATCTTGATGTGCATGAGTAAGCAATATATAATCTGTTTTAATTGTATTTATATCAATTTTATCCTTAGCTAACGGGTTACCCGAAATAAATGGATCTATAAGGATATTTGTTTCATTGATTTCAATTAGTAAAGTATTATGACCGTAAAAGGTGATTTTCATGTGTGAAAAATTTAAAACTAATTATACTACAAATAGGTTCTGAGATACAATAGAATGCTCACAAAAGCTATTATAAATTATCTGCTATAACAGAGTTCGACTAAATTATAAAATCTGCCCCAGACTAAATAAAATTGACAGTAAAAATGTTGTTAAAGCTATTTTTTTAAGCTCGGGGTCTAATAGTTCTGAATTACTGGTTTTAGCAACTTTTCGTATATGAATAAGTAAAGGTATATAAGCAATCAAGAACAAAAAGTTCATAGGTGTTTTATAGGTAGCATATAAATATACTAACATGGATAGCATAGCGATAATTAGTAAGGTAAAATGATAAGTTCTTGCTCGATTAATTCCTAGTTTTACAACAAGTGTATTTTTACCTGCTTTTTTATCACTATGATAATCTCTCATATTATTAAGGTTTAACACTGTGGCACTCAATAATCCGATAGTGATCGCAGGTAGAAAAACAAGAACATTTAATTGTTTTGCAAACAAAAAGTAACATCCAACGACGCTAACCAAACCAAAAAAGATAAATACAAAAAAATCTCCTAACCCCCTATATCCATATGCAGAGCTACCCATTGTGTATTTAATAGCAGCGGCTATAGCAGCAAGTCCTAATATGAAAAAGAATACAGAATAGAAAAAGTACTCTTTTCCGAAAGAAACATAAATTAAAGCAATAGCAACTCCTAAGGTGATTAATGCTGTAAGTACTATTCCTTTATACATTTCCTTTTTAGAAATGGCTCCACTTTGTAAAGCTCTTTGTGGCCCTATTCTATCTTCATTATCAGTTCCCTTTACCCCATCACCATAATCATTAGCGAAATTGGACAAAATTTGTAAACCTAATGTAGTAATAATAGCCAGCCAGAAGGTATTTGTTTCCAAAAAGTTCTTATAACCTAAAGCAGATCCGACAACTATTCCCGAAATCGATAGTGGTAACGTTCTTAATCTAGCTGCAGAGATCCATGCTTTTAATTTGGTCATTTTTATAATTTTGACTTCAAAGGAACATTATTTTTATAGAAAAATAAAAATTAATTACATCAATTCTTTGCCTTAAGAGTTTATAAAAATGTGTAACAAATTATAATATCACTTATTTTTACGAATTTAGTAATTCATCTTACTCTAATTTTTATGAGACTTTTTATAGCTTAGCATTTTTAAATCCCTAAATACAATGATTAAACTTACAAAAGCCATTACTTTTTTGCTCTTATGCCTTATGATCGGATGTAAAGATGAGCCAAAAACAAATGGTATTAATCAATCAAAAACCATTCAATCCGATACTCTAAAGATAAAAAAATCAGAAAAACCACCTTTTATTTGGGAAGGGTCTAATATCTATTTTTTATTAACCGATAGATTTAAAAATGGAGACCCAACAAATGACGAGGCTATAAAACGAACTAATGAAACAGGCAAGTTAAGAGGTTTTGAAGGAGGTGATATTAAAGGAATTATTCAAAAAATAAAAGATGGGTATTTTAAAGCACTCGGAGTAAATGTTATATGGTTTAGTCCGATAGTAGAACAGATACACGGAAGTGTAGATGAAGGCACAGGAAATACATATGCGTTTCATGGATATTGGACAAAGGATTGGACAAAAATTGATCCTAATTTTGGCACGTATAAAGAATTAAAAGAGTTAATAGATACAGCCCATAAAAATGATATTAGAATCCTAATGGATGTGGTAATGAATCATACAGGTCCTGTTACAGAGCAGGATCCTGTCTGGCCTGATAGTTGGGTACGAACCTCGCCACAATGTACTTATAAAAATTATGAAAGTACTATAAATTGTACGCTGGTAAAAAACCTCCCCGATATTAAAACAGAGAATAACGAAAATGTAGAATTACCCGAAGCGCTAATAAATAAATGGAAAGCCGAAGGTCGACTAGAAATAGAACTTGCAGAGATAGACGTTTTCTTTACCAAAACACGGTTAAAAAGATCTCCCAAGAATTATATTATCAAATGGTTAACCGATTATGTTAGAGAGTTAGGAATAGATGGATATCGTGTAGATACGGTAAAACATATTAAAGAAGATGCATGGAGTATATTGGCCGAACAAGCTAAGCTGGCATTTTTAGAATGGAAATCAAAAAACCCCGACAAAACACTAGATGATAATGAATTCTATATGTTGGGTGAATTATATGGCTATGGAATTGATGGGAAACGATATTATGATTTTGGAGATCGTAGAGTAGACTATTTTGCTCATGGATTTAACAATATGATCAATTTTCAGTTCAAATATGATGCTAATCAACTTGATTATGAAAAATTGTTTAGCAAATACAGTAAAGCTTTATACACGAATTTAATTGGTAAAGGAATAACCAATTATATAAGTTCTCATGATGATGGTAAACCTTTTGACAAAAAAAGAAATAAAACGTATGAATCTGCCACCAAACTGTTACTAACTCCTGGCATATCCCAGATATATTATGGAGATGAGATAGCAAGACCATTAATTGTCGACGAAACCAAAGGAGATGCCACGCTTAGATCTAATATGAATTGGGATGCAATCGATAATGAGGATACCAAAACACTATTACAGCATTGGCAAAAACTAGGAGTTTTTAGAAAAAATCATCCCGCTGTAGGAGCTGGTAAGCACAAAATGATATCTCAAAAACCTTATGTATTCTCAAGAAAGTATCATAAAAATGGAGTATCAGACAAGGTGGTAATAGGATTAGATCTTCCTATGGGTGAAAAAATAATTAAAATTAATTCGGTTTTTCCAGAGGGAGCTATTTTAATCGATGAGTACTCGGGTAAGGAAATTACAGTTTCTAATGATTCGGTAATGATTGATTCTGAATATGAAATTGCTCTATTAACAATAAAAAAGTAAATTAATAATAAGAATTCTTTTTAAGTATCTATTGTGGTTAAATGACTATTAATTTGGTTTTACTTTTTCTAATATTCAAAAATAATATATCCCAAAACTAGACTCTATAACGGTTGTATATATACATATATACCATATATTTATATGAATCTAAAGTAAAAATTGGATAAGATATCAAGTAGAAAATCGTTAATTTATTTAAGTTCATAATACCCCATGAAGAACTTACCTCCTTAGGATAAGGAGGTAAGTGTTGGGGAAAACAAAAAAAGTAAGGGAAAAATTGTAATTGGAATACATGTCAAAGATAAAGAGGTTTGGTGCATATACGGTTACGGTTTTACCTCAAACTTTAGCCGGAATAGTAGTATGAATTGAAGATAAGCCGCTTAATTAACTGAAAAACAGGTATTTAACATAAATCAACTCTGTATGTTAAATTATACTAAATAAAAAAAACAAATATCTGTATAAATAAATACCCGTAATTGATTTCTAATAATTCAAGAAAAATTTAAATTTGCAATCATTAGTAGTTAATCATCTTTATAATATTACCCATTTGGAAAATAAAAAAGCAATCAAGTTAATCGATAAAATTCTGGTAGACCTGGAAAAAACAGGTATCAACACAGATGCACTAATTGTAGACCTTAAAGAATTAAGGACTTATGCTTTAGAAGAGCAAATACCACTTGTAGTAAAGGTTCTTAGGTTTACTTATGAGCATATAGAAGAGAATAATTCTTTTCTCATACCTATTCCTGATGATGAACCTATAGATGAGGACAATGAAATCCCAAATAATGAAGAAACTAAAGACCCTGTAGAGAGTCTTAAATATTTGGTATCATTAACAAAAAGTCTTAAAAACAGAACAAATATTTCAGATTTAAAAGAGTACAGAGATGCTCTTATGGAATATTAAATGATAGCTTTTTAGTGAGTCATTTTTCTGATTTAGTTTTTAAAAAATTATAGATCTTATAGAAGCGTCATATCTTTTATGTAGGAATAGCGCTTCTCTTTTTAACAGTATCAATCATTTTTTAATACGCTATCAATCGTAGTAAGATATTCCTCAAATTTTATTAGGTTATTATGCGATCCTTTTGGTATTGTAATCATTCTTTTGTTTGAAACTGTAATACTATTAAATAATAGCTCTCCTGATGCATAAGGGACTACCCTATCATCGGTGCCATGGTAAATAGTAATACCACAAACTACATTTTGTATAAACTCATGAGACGGAATTTTATATCGTAGCAATAGGTTTGTTGGAAAAATGGGTAACCAATTTTCTGCAATATCTTTCATATCATAGTATGGAGTTTCTAATATCAAATGGTTAGGTCGATTATCTGAAGCTACTTTTACTGCTATTCCGGTTCCAATAGATCTTCCATAAATAGTTATCTGATCCTCAGGATACCGTTCTAAAACATAATTATAGAACAATTGTGCATCTTCATATAATTTTTGTTCGCTGATTTCACCTCTACTTTTTCCATACCCCCGATAATCCATTATGATGACATCATATTTTTTTTGAGCAAAGAATATCGCTATTTCCCCCCAACGTTTCAAACTTCCCTTATTACCATGAAAATACAAAATAACCCCTTTGGGATCTTCATTAACAAAACGAATAGCATTAAGACGACTATGATCGTTGGTTTCTAGAAAAAACTCTTCAAAAGGATGCGCAAATTGAAAAATAAAATCGGTAGGAAGTTTTTCTGGTTGAAAAATGATTTTTTCCTGAAAGAAATAAAGCAATACGATAGTAATACTATACAATATTATACTCCACAATAGTATTTTTTTAAGCTTGCGCATTTGCTTTTTTTGAAGAATGCACAACACCAATACTTGTATTAGAAAGATTTATCTTTTTAATTTTAGAATTGATAATTTCTCCAAGCATCTTATGATAAGATTCAAAATTATTCAAATTTTTATGCCCTCCTCCTATCACAGTGTATAACCGAGTAAGTTTTGGTCGAATTTTTGATAATTTAATACTTGATTTAAAAGGAATCAATTTATCATGGGTACCATGTATAATATGAATAGGGCAATTTACATACTTAAGCCATTTATAGGTTGGTATAGGATACCTCATTATTAAAGAAATTGGCATAAACGGGATAAACTTTGCAGCAACCTTATTTAGACTATAATAAGGAGCATCTAATATCAACATTTTAGGATTATTGATAGAGGCAAGTTTTGTAGCAAATCCAGACCCCATTGAACGACCGTATAAAATAATATATTCTTCCTTTACTCTATCTTTAATCTTATTATAGACAAACTGAAGATCTCTTTTTATTGCTTTAAATGAACGTCTACCTGTACTTTTACCAAACCCTCTATAATCTAACATAAATACATCATACCCATGTCTTGTAAAGTCTACAGCAAATTTTCCCCAGCCTTTAATGCTTTTAGAATTTCCTTTAAGATATAGAACAACACCTTTTGGGTTCTCTACTTTAAAATGAAGACCATTAAGTATAGCACCATCTCTTGTTTCCAGGTTGTATTCTTCTACAACCTGATTGTTATAATGAAACTCAAAATCCTTATCTAACTTCTCTGGTTTAAAAATGAAATATTCCTGCAAATAATACAAGATTATACTTACAACAACATACACTGCAAGAATACTAATTGCTATATATCCCCAATACGACATCCAATTATTCTTTTTTGTAAGTATCTAATTTACAAAAAATTAAATTGAGGTATAAAAAAAATCCTGCTTTGGCAGGATTTTAATTACATATTATTTGTTAAAATTTATCGTCGCGCATCATAAATTCTGAATCGAACTCCTACTCTTGCATAAATATCAAAGAATTTACTATTAGTATCGGTAATATTATCTACAAAATCGTTCATCACTCCTACTTCTGCCATAATATCGAACATCTCTCCTACCATTTGAGAAAAACCAGCTCCGTACACACCACCAATAATCAACTTCTCATAACCATCATCTTCTAATTCTACACCATTTATTTCAAATTTTGTATTTACTCGAAAAGAAGGTCCGACATTAATAAAACCACGAAACCGATCTTTACCATCACCAGTTAAATATCTAAATTTTGGATTAAATCCAACCTGAAGTGTCTCTGCATCGCCTGTTCCTTCTATTTCACTGGTACGTTGTAAAAGATCTAAAGAAAAAACAATACTTGTTCTCGCTCTAACTCCCATTACATAACCATATCCGGCATTAACATAAAAACCTGTTCCGCCCGTAGTTTCATTATTATCAAGGTTTAGTTTAGAAAAAGTAGCTCCAGCAGAAACTTCCCAGCGATATTGCCCATAAGAAACAACAGAAAGCGTTGCAAAAAGAATAAAAAAGACTATTTTTTTCATGATTTCGAATTTAGATTTGAGGTTGTAATAGAGCGAAAATACTAAAATTTAAAAAACGACCATAAAAAAACCTGTCATATGACAGGTTTTTTTATGGTCTATATTGAGATAATATCCTTTATTTATGCATAAAAGCTTGTTTCTGTAATAAAAATTCTTCGGTTTCTACTATATCCTCATCAGGAATACAACAATCTACAGGACATACTGCAGCACATTGTGGTTCTTCATGAAACCCTTTACATTCTGTACATTTATCAGGAACAATATAATATACTTCATCACTAACAGGCTCTTGTGCCTCATCGGCATTTACACCTTTACCACCAGGAAGAACTACATCTCCTTCTAAATCTGTACCATCAGAATATCTCCAATCATCAGCTCCTTCATAAATTGCAGTATTTGGGCATTCTGGCTCACATGCACCGCAGTTTATACATTCATCTGTTATTATAATTGCCATAGCTCTTTTTTATTCTAAATTTGCAGCACAAAAATAGCTCGTAAACTAGTGATAAACAAATAAGAAATGTTATTAAATGATCGTATCAAAGCTTTTTCTGAATTAGGAAAGTTTCTTAGTCAATTCA
Organism: Aquimarina megaterium XH134; assembly: GCF_000520975.1. Lineage (GTDB taxonomy): Bacteria > Bacteroidota > Bacteroidia > Flavobacteriales > Flavobacteriaceae > Aquimarina > Aquimarina megaterium. The sequence goes on along the minus strand of NZ_JACB01000026.1, from coordinate 12,201 downwards.
AATCCACTGGTTATGAGAAGGTTAATACCATTTATCATAACGATGATTTTTTTGATAAAATGCTTCATAAAATTACTACTGCCGTACATCATAATGGGTGGTTTACAGAAGAAAATGTACTTTTTTCTCTAGAACAATGGAGTAATGCTCTTACCGAGAATAGTTTAAAAGATTGGTTGTCTCCTTATACATTAGAAAAAATAGAACCAAAAACTGTCGGTATTGTTATGGCAGGGAATATACCATTAGTAGGTTTTCATGATTTTCTTTCTGTATTAATTTCTGGGCATCACGTTTTGGTAAAACAATCTTCTAATGATAATCAGTTGTTACCTTTTTTAGCTTCGTATCTAATAGCGGTAGAACCTCGATTTGAGGCATCTATTAAATTTACTTCAGAAAAATTTAAAAATTTTGATGCAGTAATTGCCACCGGAAGTGATAATACTTCTCGATATTTTGAATATTACTTTGGTAAAGTCCCCAACATCATACGAAAAAACAGAAATTCTGTTGCCATTTTAACAGGAAATGAGACCAAAGAACAACTCGAGGTACTAGGTAAAGATATTTTTAGATATTATGGATTGGGATGTAGAAGTGTATCAAAACTAATGGTCCCAAAAGGGTATGATTTTGATTCTTTTTTTAAAGCTATTTATCCATATCATGATGTCATTAATAGTGCAAAGTATGCTAATAATTATGATTACAATAAAGCAGTTTACTTAATGAGTAATTACAAATTATTTGAAAACGGCTTTTTAATGCTCAAAGAAGACGAAAGCTATGCTTCCCCTATTGCAACCTTGTTTTATGAAACCTATGATTCTAAAGATCAGTTAAGCAAAAAAATTAAGAGTGACAGCGAAAAGATCCAGTGTGTTGTAGGCCTTGATTTTTCTCCAGAATGTATTGAATTTGGAGAAACGCAAAGCCCTCAACTTTCAGATTATGCAGATGGTATAGATATTATTGAGTTTTTGACAAAAATTAATTAAATAATTTATCATTTTGATAATGATTTTGTATCATATTATTAGCACCTTTGTGGTGTTTTTTCTAACACTGTTTTTAGAGTAAAGAAAAAACAACGAAACCATACTATTTAACAACAATAAAACTACTAATGAAACTGATACAATTAGATAACCGTTAACATAAATAGTTATAAGATTTTTAATTGTTGAAGATTCCATGTGGCCATTAAAAACAACAAACATTAGCACATGAAAAAGCATAATTTTAGCGCTGGACCCTGTATTTTACCACAAGAAGTATTTAAAGAAGCATCACAAGCAGTGTTAGATTTTAACAACTCTGGTCTTTCTATTCTGGAGATATCGCATCGTAGTAAGGATTTTGTAGATGTTATGGAAGAAGCCCGTAGTTTGGTTTTAGAATTACTAGGTTTAGAAGGAAAAGGATATAAAACACTTTTTCTTCAAGGTGGGGCAAGTACTCAATTTCTTATGACCGCTTATAATTTATTACAAACAAAAGCTGGGTATCTAAATACAGGAACCTGGAGTGATAAAGCCATAAAAGAAGCTAAGCTTTTTGGTGAGATCGTAGAAGTTGCTTCTTCAAAAGATTCAAATTTTAATTTTATCCCCAAAGGGTATAATATTCCTAAAGGATTAGATTATTTACACCTAACTAGTAATAATACTATTTTTGGTACACAACTTAAAGATTTTCCTTCTACCGATACTACTCTTGTATGTGATATGAGTAGTGATATCTTTTCTAGACAGATGGATTTTTCTCAATTTGATTTAATTTATGCTGGTGCTCAAAAAAATATGGGCCCTGCAGGAGCTACTGTTGTAGTAATTAAAGAAGATATTTTAGGGAAAGTAAACAGACAAATTCCTTCTATGCTTAATTATCAAACGCATATTAGCAAAAGTAGTATGTTTAATACGCCGCCTGTGTTCTCAGTATACACATCAATGCTAACCTTAAAATGGATTAAAAAATTAGGTGGTATTTCGGCAGTAGAAGAACTTAATGAAAAGAAAGCTAAGCTTATTTACTCTGAAATAGATGTAAATCCATTATTCGAAGGTTTTGCTGCAAAAGAAGATAGATCAATGATGAATGCAACATTTAAACTTTTAAATGATGATCTTAAAGAAACTTTTGATGCTATGTGGAAAGAAGCAGGAATTAACGGAATTAACGGTCACAGAAGTATTGGAGGATATAGAGCTAGTATGTACAATGCATTAAGCCTTGAAAGTGTTGCTACTCTTGTAGATGTAATGGGTGATCTAGAACGTAAAGCGTAAAATATTCTAACAATAATCATTTAAGACAAGTCAAATTAATAGGACTTAATATTCAAAATTTAAAACTTGAAAATGAAAGTATTAGCAAACGACGGAGTATCTCAAAGCGGAATTGAAGCTTTAGAAAAAAAAGGCTTCGAGGTTTTAACAACTACAGTAGCTCAAGATCAATTGGTTAATTATATTAACGAAAATGAAATTTCTGTACTACTTGTGCGTAGCGCAACTAAAGTAAGAACAGATATTATTGATAATTGTCCTTCTCTTAAGATTATTGGCCGTGGTGGTGTAGGAATGGATAACATAGACGTAGCATATGCTAGAGAAAAAGGACTACATGTAATTAACACTCCCGCAGCATCTTCTGGATCTGTAGCAGAGTTAGTTTTTGCACATTTATATGGTAGTGTACGTTTTTTACATGATTCTAACCGTAATATGCCTCTCGAAGGAGATAGTAAATTCAAAAACCTAAAAAAAGCATACGGTAGTGGTATCGAATTAAGAGGAAAAACTCTTGGAGTAATAGGTATTGGGCGAATCGGACAGGCAACTGCAAAAATTGCAATTGGAGTTGGAATGAATGTTATTGCTTATGATCCTTTTATCGAAGAAGTAGAAATACCATTAGAGTTCTTTGATGGGCAATCATTAACGTTCAAAATCAAAACTGTATCCAAAGAAGAGGTGCTTAAAAATTCTGATTTTTTCACACTACACGTTCCTGCTCAAAAAGAATATGTGATCGGGAGTTCTGAAATTGAACAAATGAAAGATGGTGCAGGAATCATTAATGCTGCAAGAGGAGGCGTAATTGATGAAGTAGCATTGGTAGAAGCCCTAGAAAAAGGGAAACTAGGTTTTGCAGGACTTGATGTATTTGAGAATGAGCCTAGCCCGGCAATCAAAGTATTGATGAATAATAAAATATCGCTAACACCGCATATTGGTGCGGCTACAGGAGAGGCACAAGATCGTATTGGCCAAGAATTAGCTGAGCAAATTATTAAGATTCTGAACTAGATATAAAATATAAATTACATAAAAAAAGAGCTGTTTCAATGATTGAGACAGCTCTTTTTTTACTTTTCATCCTGTAAAATGGTTTTTTATCCCATTTTTATCAAAATAAAATGAGTTAATAATTCTAATTCTGGTATTAAAAATGTAAATTTAGATTCATTAAAAAATATTTACAATGTCAGGAATTTTAGATCTATTAAATAGCCCAATGGGCAAGCAAATTATCAACGGTGTGAGCTCACAAACGGGCCAATCCCAAGATAAAACCGGAGACCTATTAAGTATGGCTATGCCTGTACTTATGGGTGCAATGCAACGAAATGCATCTACACCTGAAGGAGCTTCGGGACTATTAGGAGCATTAACTGGTAAGCATACAGGTGGGATTTTAGATAATTTAGGAGGTTTATTTGACGGTGGTGTTGATCAAAGTGTTACTAATGATGGAGCTGGTATTCTAGGTCATATTCTTGGAAATAAACAACCTGCAGTAGAAAATGCTTTAAGTCAAAAATCAGGAATCGATGCTGGTTCTGTGGCTCAAATACTAAAAGTTGCCGCTCCAATTCTTTTAGGAGTATTAGGAAAACAAGCTAAACAGAATAATGTAAACGATGCTAATGGATTATCAGGTCTACTAGGTAGTATGTCTGGCGGTGGTACTAAGCAACAATCATTGATAGAATCTTTCTTAGATGCAGATGGTGATGGAAGTATTCTTGACGATGTTGCCGGAATGCTATTAAGTAGTGGAGGAAAGAAAAAAGGAGGTCTTGGAGGGCTGCTTGGTGGTCTTTTTGGAAAATAATACTCCTACCCAATAAGTCAAATAATATAATTTTTATTATTTTGATGTATCAAAAGAAAGGGCTTATTAGAGTTATATAACTTTAATAAGCTTTTATTTTAACCAACTACCTACTAACATGAAAAAATTACTAATTTTAGTAGTGTTTTTATATTACACAAGCACTATTGCTCAAATCGATGCTAATGCATTACTGGGATTGCCAGGAGCTACTACAACCGATATAAATGGTATTAGTACAACTACAATACAAGAAGGATCTTTAATCTTCGATACAGTTAAAAAAAAGGTATTTCAATTTAATGGAACAGAATGGAAAGAATTACTCGAATCCCCATCTGTATTTGCTAAAACCGGAAATTATACTCTTGTAGATACTGACAATCATAATATACTAACCTTTAATAGCACAACAGATGTTACATTAACAGTTCCTGCGGGACTTTCTATAGGGTATAATGTTAGTATCTATCAACTGGGAGCAGGAAAAGTAACCGTCACAGGAGCCGCAGGGGTAACTATAAAAAACAGATTATTACGATTTAAAACAGCAGGATTAGATGCAGGAGCCGGTATCGTATGCACAGCAACCAATACATTTCATATCACCGGGGATTTAAAAAGAAATTAATAGCATGGCAAGATTATTACTTTACATAGGTCTGTTTTTTTCTAGCCTTGGTTATTGTCAAATTGGTCAATACAATAATTTCCCTACGATGAAGCCGTCTCATATCCTCGATGAAAAACTTACTAATATTAGCTTTGCTTTTTCCTTAAGGGTGCTAGAATCTGATTATAATGGACCTCTTATACGCCTAAGAAGAGATAGCGATAACGCCCAACAAGATTTTGGGTGGGACGATAATGATATTGTGGATGTGGCAGCAATAGATACCTGGAGAGGTGCTGCAAATGTATTTGTAGTCATATGGTATGATCAAAGTGGTTTAGGTAGAAATGCTATTCAGAATACCAATGCATTTCAACCACGGTTTATAACCGATCCCGCCAGACCTTATTTTTTTGGAGATGGTAGCAATGATCGGTTAGATATCAATACAAGTATTCAAATTCTTACTAATGCAGGAGTTAACGGTTCTGTTTTTACAGTTTTATACTCTACTTCTGATAATCAGTTTTCATTCGGTACCAGGCAACCTGGTGTTAATAGAAATCGATGGTCTATTCATGTAAACTGGACAAATAACAGAGTTTATTTTGATTCTGGGATTTGTTGTAGTGATCCTGTTCGATGGGCTTCTAATACGAATAATCAATGGCAACAGTTCTCTTTTATTCGCGCTAATGTTGTACAGACAATTCGACGATCTGGTACTATTCTTAGAACCGGAAACTATACTTTGGGTCGTTGTACTGCAACAAATGGAGCGGGTATTCTATATTCTAATGGAGCCAATCGCGAATTTGCCACAAATCGATTTACCGAACTCATTATGTATCGCATGGATATTAACCTTGTTGATATTCAGGAAATTGAACAAGACCAGGTTGATTTCTGGAATTTATAATTTCTACAACACTATCGTATTCTTTTTTTAGATATATTTATAAGATCATGAAAAATTGTATTTATATATTAATCATAGGAATATTCATTTATAGCTGTTCTACAACCAAAAACAGAAAAATGGATGTAGCTACAACCGATACTGCTTCAGATACCATAAGGATCGCAAATGATAGCCTGGAATATGAAATTATTATTATAGAACCTGGATTTAATTCATGGTTAATTACTCAAAGACCCAGAGGGTTTTATTCTGAAACATTTTTAGAAACCAGAAATCGTATCTATGTTACAGAATACAATCAAAGAGTGATGCAACCGCAGCGATTTGATCCTAATTTATATCTTCAACAAATTAATTATGATCCCGTGATTCATTATGGGTATGAAGTAAATTATCTTCTATATAATTACTTTCTATATTTTGAGCAGCAATATCGACAACGATTTATTGTAACAAGAGGGCGACGATTTTGATTTCCATTCTTTTTAGTTGTATTTTTGTGACATGCAAAAATTTAAGGAACGTTGGGAAATAAAGGATAATTGGCAATTAATCTTTCCTATATTAGGGCTGCTAAGTCTAGTATTCTCGTCTTATCTGATTGGTAAGTATATTCTAAAACTATTACCAATTACCCAAAACGATAGCATTTATATTGGTGTACTATCTGCGATAATAATTTTTCTATCTTCATTATTTCTTTTTATTACCTTAAAACTTTTTAATGTTCTCGAAACAAAATGGAACGTTTCTTATCGATGGGAACTCATTGCCATTTTTATTGCGTTTGCTGTAACGGGTTCTACTGCTGCCCGTGTTTCTGATCCTATACTTACTTTTATAGGGATACATAGAGATACAACAAATGGTTGGTTGTATTGGCCTGCAAGAATACTATTGATATTTCCTGTATATCAAATATTACTTATTATCGTAGGGTGGCTCTTTGGACAGTTTAAATTTTTCTGGGATTTTGAAAAAAAGATGTTAAGTAGAATGGGATTTGCTCGTTTCTTTAAAGATTAAGAAATATCTACATCAATAATATCTTTTACTTTTTCCTTTTTAACCACATAGGTATATACCCACATAATAGTAAACGTTGGTATAATATCCAAACCTGGTAAAGCTTCTTCTACAAAGGTAAATACCCCGGCAGCCTTACCAACATTACCTTTATACATTCTGGTCATTAACCAACCCGCTAAAGGAGCCCATATCACATCTGCAAACTCCCCTACTCCAGGAATCACATAGCTAATCATTCCTAAGCCATCGAAAAGTAAACTTAATCCAAGTTTTTTATATTTATCTTTTGCCATATTTAATACATAATTTATAGTTTAATATACAATAAATAAAGCAAAGAGTATTCCAAAAATTTGTTATCCCAGATCTGCTGTAATTAATCTCAAAAACTCTGATCGAGTCTCTATTTTTTCAAATTGTCCTCTAAAACCAGAAGTAGTTGTTACAGAATTTTGTTTCTGTACTCCACGCATCATCATACACATATGAGAAGCTTCAATTACCACAGCAACACCTTTAGGTTTTAAGGTAGTATTGATACATTCTAAAATATCATGAGTAAGTCGTTCTTGCACTTGTAATCGTCTGGCAAAAACATCAACAATTCTAGGCAATTTACTTAGCCCTACTATATAACCATCGGGAATGTATGCAATATGTGCCTTACCAAAAAATGGTAACATATGATGTTCACATAACGAATACAATTCAATATCCTTAACTATTACCATATCGTCATAACCTTCCTTAAACATAGCGCTCCTAAGAATTTCGGCAGGATCCTGATGATATCCTTGTGTAAGAAATTGCATTGCCTTTGCCGCTCGCTCGGGAGTTTTTACTATCCCCTCTCTTTTTGTATCTTCACCCAGATCCTCAATAATAGATTCAAATTTCTCTTTTACTTCTTCGGTTACTTTTATGTTGTATTCCTCAAAATTCTTATATAACATAGCAATAATTCTATTTTTCTTTTTTCAATTTGTTTTTAAAGGTAGTATTTAATTTATTAAGTTTTGGATTTATCACAAATTGACAATATCCCTGACTACTGTTTTGGTTATAATAATCCTGATGATATGTTTCGGCATTATAAAATGCTCCTAATGCCGTTACCTCTGTAACAATCGGATTATCAAAAACAGATTCATCCTCAAGCATTCTAATTACTTGTTCTGCGATCTGCTGCTGCTGTTCATTGATATAAAAGATAGCACTTCGATATTGTGTGCCACGATCTGCTCCCTGACGATTTAAGGTTGTAGGATCATGTGTAGCAAAAAACACTTCAAGTAATTCTTGATAGCCAATACATTTGGGATCATATTCAATTTTAATTGCTTCGGCATGCCCTGTTCTTCCTGTTGTTATTTCGCGGTATGCGGGGTTCTTTATTGATCCTCCTGTATATCCAGATACCACTTTTACGACTCCTTTTAAACGCTGAAAAACTGCTTCTGTACACCAAAAACAGCCACCAGCAAATACTGCTGTTTCAAAATTATTTTCTTCCATAACTATTTAGTCGTCTTTTTTTCAACGAAAATACATATATGCAATACCATTTTTTGCTTTTTAACTTTTCGTTAGTACCACATCTCCTAATACAAGCCTAGTTTTGCAACTAATCAAAAAAAAGTAAGGTTTTTATTACAATTTTATGAATATACAATTACATTCAAAAGCTTATGCTATATTTTTACTTTTCATTACATTACAATCTTTTGCTCAAGAAAGAAAGGAAATTATAGCAGAAAGAATAAGTAATCCTCCTAAAATTGATGGTGTTCTTGACGATGATGTATGGAAAACCCTTCCGGCTCATGGTAATTTTCAGATGTGGCAACCTGGAAACGAAGGTGAAATACCAAAAGAGACCCAATCTGAAGTAAAAATGGCGTATGACAATAAAGCTGTTTATTTTGGAGTCTACTTATATGATGATCAACCCGATACAGTATTACGCCAATTTAGCCAGCGAGATGATATATTTGTGCAAACCGATCATTTTAGTATCGCGATAAATACCTATAATGATGGAGTTAATGAAACTCGTTTTTATATTACCAGTGCTGGTACTATTGGTGATGCTAGAGCAGATCAATTCAATGAAGATTTTAGTTATAATGTAGTTTTTGATGCGAAAGTTTCTTTTGATGATCAAGGATGGTATGCAGAGTTTAAAATACCATATAATGCATTACGCTTCCCAGAAGTGGATATACAGGATTGGAGTATCAATTTTTATAGAAGATCTCTAAGTCGAAATCAGACCCATACCTGGAACTTTATTGATAACAAAATTGGGCAACGCACGCAATATAATGGTTTGGTTAAAGGCGTAGAGAATGTTAACCCTCCTGTAAGACTTACTTTTTTCCCATTTGTGCAAGGTCTGGTATCACACTCTGATGGAGATACCGAAACCGATTTTAGTGCAGGGATGGATGTAAAATACGGGTTAAGTGATAGCTTTACATTAGATGCAACTCTAATTCCGGATTTTGGGCAAGCAGCTTTTGATGAAGTTCGTCTTAATTTAGGGCCGTTCGAACAAACTTTTGGAGAAAACAGGCAGTTCTTTACTGAAGGCACAGAATTATTTAATAAAGGAAATATTTTCTTTTCTAGAAGAGTTGGCGGTAAACCCTCTACATCTATATCAGACGATGACCTTAATACGAATGAAGTTGCAGAAGATGCTCCTTCTAAAGTAAACCTCCTTAATGCCTTAAAAATTTCGGGAAGAACAAAGGGAAATCTGGGTATCGGTTTTTTTAATGCGATTACAGAAAAAACAGAAATTCGAATTACCGATACTATCACTGGTGCTGTGCGTAAAGAAGTAGTTGAACCTATATCGAATTACAATATTTTTGTATTAGACCAACAGTTTAATAAAAATTCTTCTGTTTCCTTAATTAATACTAATGTAACTCGTAGTGGTAGCAAGTTTAGAAATGCAAATGTAACAGGGTTGGTATGGAATCTTGCCAATAAGGCAAACTCTTATCGCCTAACCGGAAGATCTTTGGTTAGTCACATAAATTCTCCGGGAGATAATATTGGTGGCTTTGCGTCAGAGCTTGATTTTGATCGTATAAAAGGTAAAATCAGATATGGTTTTGGTCATGATTTGGCAAATACAACATATAACATTAATGATTTAGGAGTAAATTTCAGGAATAATTTTAATAATTTTAGAGTAAGTGCTTCCTATCAAATCTTCGAACCTAAAGGATTATTTAATACGTATCGTATTAATGTTTTTGCAAGACATAGACGACTATATGATCCTAGTATCCAAACACAAAATTCTGTAGGTGCAGATTGGTTTTTTGTAACCCGAAAACGATTTGGTTTTGGTGGAAGAGGATCTTATAACTCTAAAAATCAAGACTATTTTGAGCCTCGTGTAGACGGAAGGTTTGTTACTTTTAGTCAAAGTATTGGTGGTAGAATGTTTGTTTCTTCTGATTATCGAAAAAAGTTCGCCTATGATATTAGTGCCGGAACAAGGCAATGGTTTGGTGATGGACAAAAGATATATAGAATAGAAGTTTCTCCTAGGTATCGATTTTCTGATAAATTATTAGTGATATGGAGATCAGAATACTATAATCGCCCAAATAATTTTGGATATGTTGATGATGATGGTACAGATGTATTTCTAGGACAACGAGATATTGTTTCGTTAGAAAATTCTCTAAGTGCTAGTTATAATTTTAATCCCTATAAAGCTGTAAATTTACGTTTTCGAAACTTCTGGAGTACTGCCGATTATTCTGATAATGTATTTTATATTTTGAACGAAAACGGATCCAGAACTCAAATTGATTATGATATTTCAGAAGATAATCCCAACACCAATTTTAACATTTGGAATCTGGATTTAAGTTTTAATTGGAGATTCGCACCTGGCAGTGAAGCTACTCTACTCTATCGCAATCAAATTTTTAATGATGATGAGTTATCTACTTTAAATTACACACAAAGTCTGGATAATTTATTTAACAAGCCTATCAAACATACTTTATCATTAAGAGTGGTCTATTTTCTTGATGTGAATAATTTAAAGCGTTCTTCTAAAGGATAATCTTGGGGATTCTAATGATATTGATTACTTTCACTCCTTCAAGTATAGAAAACAGATGATCAAAGCTAATAATATTCATAAAAATTATGGAGACCTTCATGTTCTTAAAGGAGTAGATCTTCATATCAAACAAGGAGAAATTGTTTCTATCGTTGGTGCTTCTGGTGCAGGAAAAACAACATTATTACAAATTTTGGGCACATTAGACCGTGTTAGCGAAAAAAAAGATTGTGAATTATCGATTAATGAATCCAATATTAATACATTATCTCAGAAACAGCTTTCAAAATTTAGAAATGAACAACTTGGTTTTATTTTTCAATTCCACCAGTTATTACCAGAATTTACTGCTCTAGAAAATGTATGTATTCCTGCTTTTATAAAAAAAACTCCAAAAGCCAAGGTAGAAAAAAGAGCCAAAGAACTCTTAGATTTCTTAGGGCTTTCTCATCGATATGATCATAAACCTAGTGAATTGTCGGGAGGAGAACAACAACGAGTTGCGGTAGCCAGAGCACTAATCAATAATCCAAAAGTGATTTTTGCTGATGAGCCATCTGGAAATCTAGATAGTGAAGCTGCAGAAAATTTACATCAATTATTTTTTAAGCTTAGAGATGAATTTGGGCAAACCTTTGTTATTGTAACGCATAATCAAGAGTTAGCCGATATGGCTGATAGAAAGCTGGTTATGGTAGATGGTAAGATTGTAGGGTAAATCCGGTGGCATATAACAGACCATATCTATACTATGAATATTATTTCAGGACGGGACAAAAAAAATAAAAAGGCTGCATAATTAATTATACAGCCTTTTCTTAATAAATTTCAAAGTTCTTAATAATTTTATATTAGTATATATACTGGAGAGCAGCTACATCCCCACTACTAAAACGACCAGTAGCTCCAAATGCTCCACATGAAATCATGATTGATGATCTATCTACGCCTGTTGGAGTTCCTGGGATATGAATAGCACCATCTTGTCCTTGTCCTTCATTTTGACCATTATCACATGATCTAGCAAACCAGTCTGTATGACGTAAACCAATACAATGTCCCATTTCGTGAGCAATTACATGTTTAGAATAAGTTACACCTCTACTACCTACACTAGGTCCGATTCTTGCCCACTTGTAAGGTCTTCCTCCTGAAGGAAATCCAGCTAATCCACCAGCACCTAGGTCTCCACGTACATAAACTACTATATCTGCTGCTTGATAATTAGTACCAAAACTAAGATTCATTCTAATCGTTAACCCTAAACTGTTATAGCTGTTTACCGCTTGCCTTAAACCTTGTTGTGCAGCTTGGTTTAATCCATTACCACCACCACCTGTGTATCCTAATACTGTGATTGTACGGGCAGAAACAAGATTTCTTGTTCTATATTGCTTCATTCCATTATCCAAAGAC
>NZ_JACB01000025.1 GCF_000520975.1 Aquimarina megaterium XH134 | reverse complement strand
AGCTTGGCTGATCTGCAAGTCCGGCAACTGGTATCCCTAGATCTGTACCATTAACAAAGTAGTCTTCACTACTCCCATCCAAATCTGTAACTGTTTTTACAGATACATCTTCTGTATTAACT
>NZ_JACB01000024.1 GCF_000520975.1 Aquimarina megaterium XH134 | reverse complement strand
AGCTTGGCTGATCTGCAAGTCCAGCAACTGGTATCCCAAGATCTGTACCATTAACGAAGTAGTCTTCACTACTTCCATCCAAATCTGTAACCGTTTTAACAGTCACATTATTTGTATTAACC
>NZ_JACB01000023.1 GCF_000520975.1 Aquimarina megaterium XH134 | reverse complement strand
AAGAAGTTGTTCTTTTGTAGGAGTATTATTTATTTCATTTACTTCTGCAGCTACTTCTTCTTTTTGGCAAGAAGTAATGCACCCCGCA
>NZ_JACB01000022.1 GCF_000520975.1 Aquimarina megaterium XH134 | reverse complement strand
AAGAAGTTGTTCTTTTGTAGGAACATTATCTATTTCATTTACTTCTGCAGCAACTTCTTCTTTTTGACAAGAAGTAATGCATCCTGCCACGATAGCGCTAAGCGCTAATAATTTGATAGTTTTCATATTATTAAGTTTGTTAATTTGTGTGAGTCAACAAAAACCAAAAGGTTTTCTATCATCTCGATTAAAAAAATTAGATATTAAGAACTTTGAAATCTTAATAC
>NZ_JACB01000021.1 GCF_000520975.1 Aquimarina megaterium XH134 | reverse complement strand
CAAAAACCAAAAGGTTTTCTATTATCTCGATTAAAAAAATAGATATTAAGAACTTTGAAACCTTAATATTAGTTAGAGTATGTAATCTTTATTGTTCTAAATGAAGCTGTTTAAGCATATCGCTAAACAACAAAGCATAAACCGGATAGAGGCTAAAAAGACCTCATTTGAATCAAAATTTGGAAAGTTTTTTTGATTGCCACTCACTCAATAAGAAA
>NZ_JACB01000020.1 GCF_000520975.1 Aquimarina megaterium XH134 | reverse complement strand
ATAGAGGCTAAAAAGACCTCATATGAATCAAAATTTGGAAAGTTACTTTTTGATTGTTCCTCAATAAGAATTTTTAAATCTCAACTTTTAGGCTTTCAAAATGGTCCCTAAGAATCCTAAAATTGCGTTAAAAAAAATATTCCGGTTTATAGCTTTGTAGCAACCAAGAATTTAATCTATAGTTATCCTATAGACTATTGTTTATTTAGTAAAAACAAAATTGGAATA
>NZ_JACB01000019.1 GCF_000520975.1 Aquimarina megaterium XH134 | reverse complement strand
GGTCCCTAAGAATCCTAAAATTATATTTAAAAAAATCCGGTTTATAACTTTGTAGAAATCAATTATATAATCTATGATTTACCTTAATAAATTCTTTAGTTTGTATCTAAGGGAACTAGAATTGGAATGCTGTTGAATAGTGTTTTCATAATAAGTCGATTGTTTGTGTAAAATTAGTTGGTGCTAAATTCAACAAAAAAAATGCACAAATCAACAAACAGGTGTCCCCTAACATGATATAGGATGTCTTAAATCATAATCATAAACACATAAAAGCAAGATAATCAGTCATCTGCGTTTTTTGCATATGATGAAGGAGAGACTCCAACAATATCTTTGAAATTTTTGTAAAATGATGCCCTGGAATTAAAACCTACCTCATTAGCTATTGCAGAAATGCTAAATTTTTTATGCCTATCCATAGACAAAAGCTGTTTAAATTCCTCTATCCTATAATAATTGATATAATTATTGAAATTTTTATGTTCTATCTTATTAATTGCTTTAGAAATTAGCCTTTCTGGCAACTTTATCTCTTTGGCAAATGTTTTTAAGGTAATTGAAGGGTTTAAATACGCTTTGGTTTCTGTCATATATTCTTCAATAATCCTTATAATATTTTCTAGTTCTGCCTTAGTTTCTTTTTCTTCTACTTTAGGAGAAATCATATTTATAATATTAACCTGTACCAAACTCGCAATGGTAACATAATAGAGAGAAAGTAAAAGAATAGTATTCATCAAATACCTATAAGACTTTTCACTAATAAACAGATTCAATGAGTTACCCGAAAGATTAAACAGGATACAGATAATACAAAAAACAGTTAACCAATTTAATGATTTGTTTTTGGTGACTTCATAATAATAAGGTAATTGTTTTTTATGCTTATTATTAATTTTAATAATCATAACAGACATCGTTACGATATAGATAGCGCCAACAATGTTCATTATTTTGCCAAAATGCATTTCTTTTAAAGTAGTATGTATTTCTGGGTTTTGCAGCACTAGAAGAAAAAATACTGATAAAAACAAAAACTCTAAGATTGCAGGGATATAGTAATAGAATTTTCGCTTTATATAAATTCCAGCCGTTTCTACTGCGTAGAAAAATAAAAAACTCATACTTAACAAATTAAATCGAAACGGATGATAATAAATAGCCGGATGCTTAACATACTTAAAAACAAAATACATTGCCATCTCGACACATAAAGTAACAAAAAACAATCCCAGATATCTATTAATATGAACTTTTTTAGATCGGTAAAAAAGTAGAATAACAGTAATAACTAACGTTTGTAAGCCACTTATTAAAAATAAATAATCTATAATTTTCATCTCAAGAATCTTTAAATAACAAAAAACCACTGACTGTTATTAATATAGATCAATAGAAATGCCTATATGTTTTGTAACATAATAAAAACTATCTTGTTAATGGTATTAAAATAGATAAACTTTTTAACACATATATTTATTGTACACAAAACTCAAATCTGTATTTTATTTAACCTTTTTCTTAAATATTAATAGATATTCATTAAAATTATCATCTTTGCTGATGATAAAACAATAAAATGATAATATATCCCCGTGAAGAAATTTAACCATATCGACCTCAAAGATTTTCTGGATGAAAAGGCATTTTACTACGAACAACCAAAATTTATTGAAACAGATCCGGTACAGATTCCTCATCTATATACTGAGAAAGAAGATATTGAAATCTCAGGATTTCTTACTGCCACCATTTCCTGGGGGAATCGAAAAAGCATCTTAACCAATTCTCACAAATTAATGTCACTTTTGGGGAATAGCCCGTATGATTTTATAATGAATCATACCGAGATAAATCTTCAAGATTTTAATGGTTTTGTACATAGAACTTTTAATAGTACAGATCTCTCCTACTTCATCACAGCACTACGACATATATATACTAAGTATGATGATATGGAAGCTTTTTTTAAATTGTATAAAGAAGAAGACAACTTTCAGACCGCAATTCATAATTTTAAAAAAGAATTCTTTTCCTTACCGCATCCGATTAGAACAGAAAAACATGTTAGTGACCCTCATAAAAACTCTGCTGCCAAACGAATCAATATGTTTCTACGGTGGATGGTAAGAGATGCTTCTGCCGGAGTTGATTTAGGTATTTGGCGTAACCTCTCCCCTGCTCAATTATCATGCCCCTTAGACGTGCACTCGGGAAACGTTGCTCGTAAATTGGGATTGCTTACACGCAAACAAAATGATGGAAAAGCATTGTTAGAGCTTGATACAAAACTGAGAAGCTTAGATCCCATAGACCCAGTTAAGTATGATTATGCATTATTTGGGCTTGGAGTTTTTGAAAAATTTTAAGTTTAGAACCATTCTAAAGAGTAATCTTAACTTTACATTCTAAACATTTAGATGATATTTCTTTAATAAACATAAAACATCTTCATAAAGCTGTTGAGGTATGCCTTAAGCTAAATTTGTGGAAACAAAAATCCACACAATCATGAAAAATTATCTTATTACTGCCTCTTTAGGTGCTGCATTACTATTGGCTTCCTGCAACCTAGACGATTACACAGGAGGTCCTACTAAGCCTCCAACAGGAAAAATTGAACTAAAAAATCATTCTATCTCTCCTGTTTTATTAGAAAAAACCCCTGAGTTTTCTGATATAGAAATATACAATCTGCTTTCTTCTGAAGATACCTATATTCCTGATTTCACATACGGTTCTATGGCAGATGGTGCAGGATTACTTCGTAATAAAAACGGAACATTTACTTTAATTAATAATATAGAAGCAGATTATTCTGTTGCCAGAATCACATTAGACGAAACTTTTAAACCAATTAAAGGAGAACATATCCTTAATGCTTTGGCCACAGCAAATACTGCCCAGTGTTCTGGCTCACTAATTACTCCATCTATACATGGTTTTGGCCCTTTATATCTTTCTGGTGGTGAATGGGGAGGAAATTCTAAAGGTGTTTTTGCAACTAACCCATATAAGAATGCATCAGAAGCTTCTGCTCCAAGAATGTTGACTGCACTAGGGCAATGGTCTACCGAGAATGCTGTGGCACTAAGCAGACGTGCATATCCGGGTAAAACTGTCGTTTTTATTGGTGATGATAATAGTAATAACGAAGTTCCTTCGGGACAATTAGGAATGTATGTTGGCAGACAAGGTGATCTTGAAGGAGGTAAATTATACGGGTTGAAAGTAACCTCTCCAGGAGTAACCTACGAGGTAGATATGGAAGAAGGAATTTCTTATGATATGGAGTTTGTAGAATTAACCGAAAAAGATATTGATTTATTAGATGCCGAAGCTAAAGAAAAAGGAGTAATGGGATTTTCTAGATTAGAAGATATAGATTGGAGAAGAGGGCGTAGCAGAAAGAACAACCAAGAAGTATACTTTGCTGTAACAGGAAGAGATAAACCTGGATTAATAGGAAAAGGAACACGTTCTGGGAGAATTTACAAAGTAGAACTAAATAATAGAAATCCATATGGCCCTGGTAAAATAACTTGTGTATTAGATGGTGACAAAATTGGTGGTACAGCCGAAGCTTTTCACAGTCCTGATAATATTTTGGTAACCAAAAACTACGCTTACATACAAGAAGATCCAAATGGGATTCAAGATTTTAAACCTGCAGCAAATCATTATTCGAGATTGTATCAATACAATTTAAACACCAGAGAATTAAAAGTAGTATTAGAATGTGATCAGCCTAAAGCAGCAGCATCTGGATACGGTAGTTTAAATAAGATATGGGAAATAACAGGTATGATCGATATATCAGACGTGATAGGTGTTGATGAAACTTTTCTTATGATTACTCAAAATCATGGATGGGAAAGAGCAGACGGAACACCTTTTACCGACCCTACAGCAAACCCTGATGTAGCAAATAGCCGTAAAGAAGGTAGTATGCTTTATGTAATTAAAGGTTTAGAACGATAGACATATGATTTTATTTAAATACAACAAAGAGGCTTATTTTATGATAAGCCTCTTTATCATATTCTGTATTTTTTCTTCTTGTTCAGAAAAGAAAGAAGTAAAAATAGAAAATGCACCATTCAATATCCAAATGAAAGAACAATTCATAACCGATATTACTATGGCAATTAATCACCTGGATAGCGCTAAAACCGATACGACCAATGTCAAAAAGCATTTTCTTCAATCCAGAAAGTATTTCAAAAAAACTGAACCCATTTTGGCTTCTCTGGATATTGAAAACTATGGCTTCTTAAATCAACCTAATATTTTGAAAGTTGAAGAAGATGACTTTACCGATGTAAAAACAAAACAACCAAGTGGATATCAAGTTCTCGAAGAAGAGATTTTTACAGAAGAAATGAATGCTGTACTTGTAAACAAACACTTAAATCTGGTATCAAACAGGTTAAAATTAATTAGGGAAAATATCAGTTTTAATCACTTAAAAACATATCATTTTTTATGGCTATTTAGAAAATCAATAGTTCAAATTGCACTTACAGGAGTAACAGGTTTTGATTCTCCTGTCTTAGAAAACTCTTTAGAAGAGTCTAAAGTAGTATACCAAAGTTTAAAGACTTATTTATCTATCTTTAAGAATGAATTTAACGACGTAGCACTTTTAAAAAAATGGAACCACGAAATAGATGCGTCAATTAAAGATTTAAATGCTAATTTTAATACGTTTAACCGATATAATTTTATCAAAAACCATACGCATAAACAATTAGAATTATGGAATCAGGTTGTAGATGATTGGCGTGTGAGCTTTCCTTTTGAGTTAGCAATAAAAAATAATGCTACTTCTCTTTTTTCTAAAGATACTTATAATCACACCTATTTTGCTGATAGAAATTCTGGAGAAATGACTTTCGGAAAAATAGCATTGGGAAAAAAGTTATTTTACGATACTAACTTATCTTCGAATAAAAAAATTAGTTGTGCAACCTGCCATCATCCAGATAAAGCATTTACAGATGGCTTGAAAATTGGAGCAAAAGTTACACGCAATACCCCTACATTATTTTATGCTGGTCTTCAAAAGGCATTTTTCTATGATAAAAGAGCCGGTAGTTTAGAAGGTCAGATCATTGCCGTAATAGAAAATGAAAATGAATTTCATACAGATTTAGAAACGCTAAGACAAGTTGTTATACAAGATAGTACATACACAAAAAGTTTTGCCGAAGTTTTTAAAAACCAAAAGGTCGGTAATGCCGAAATTAGGAATGCTATAGCTAGTTATATAAGAAGTTTGGCACCTTTTAACTCTAAATTTGATCGCAACATAAACACTCTCGAGAATACGCTTACTCAAAATGAAATTAATGGTTTTAATCTTTTTAATGGTAAAGCCAAATGTGCTACATGTCATTTTGCTCCTGTTTTTAATGGTACTGTACCTCCTAACTATAGAGAATCAGAAATCGAATTAATCGGAGTTCCAGAACAAAATGACACTATCAATGCCACTATTAGTGCCGATTTAGGGAGGTATTATGTGTATAAAACTCCCGAAAGGAAACATTTTTTTAAGACTCCCACGGTTAGAAATGCTGGAAAAACAGCTCCTTATATGCATAACGGAGTATATACTACTCTAGAAGATGTTATGGATTTTTATAATCGCGGAGGCGGTATTGGTATTGGTATCCAGAATGAATATCAAACCTTACCTCCTGATCCGTTACATCTCACTAATCAGGAAATAGAGGATATTATTTCATTTATACATACATTAGAAGATGATATTGAAACCTATTAAAAAAGAATTTGATTACTAATTACCCATTCATCAATTTAAGGTATAGATGGTCGCATATCTTTTTTGAGTTACATTACGGTTATCACGTAAAATTGTTATGTAATGCTAATTAATTCGTAATATCTGGGTTATTTTTGTTAATTTTATTAGGAATTGATTCTTATATAAATCAATTCTTTGTAAGAGGATGATATCGAATGCTATACCCATAAACGAAAACTTTAGGTTAGAAGCTTTAAAATCATTAGACATTCTGGATACCGAATCACAGAAGGAGTTTGATGAGATTACTGCGCTTGCCGCGTATATCTGTGAAACAGATATGGCACTAATTTCATTAGTAGATAATGATAGACAATGGTTTAAATCTAAACACGGTTTAAAAACGTGTGAGACTCCTCGTAATAATTCGCTTTGCTCTCATGTTGTTTTACAACCTCATGCTCCTTTAATAATTAAAGATACCCGAGAGGATAAACGTTTTAATGACAACCCAATTATTCTAGAAGAAAAACCTATTATTTTTTATGCCGGAATTCCTTTGATAGATAAAGATGGTTTTGCTTTGGGGTCCTTATGTGTTATGGATAGTGTTCCCAGAGAGCTTTCTAATAAGCAGCTAGAATCCCTTAACGCTCTGGCAAAACAGGTGATTATTCTTTTTGAGCTTAACAAAAAGAATAATGATCTTCAAATAATTCAAAACAAATTAAAAAAACATAACGAATCTTTAAGGGAATTTGCTAGAGTGATATCGCATGATCTCAAAATGCCATTAGCCAATGTTATTACATCTACAGATTTATTAAAACTTAAACTGGAAGATAAACTCGACAATGAAAGTTTAGAATATTTTGATTATATCAAAACTTCTTCTTTTTCTATGAGTAGTTATATTAGTGATGTACTTGATCATTATGAGAGTGAAAGTTTAATACATAATGAACCCGAAGAATTTTACTTAAATCACCTATTGAATAAAATTGTTGATTTACTTACTATGAAACCGGATTTTACTATCTATTTCCCAGAAGAAGATCCAATCATACAATGTAATAAACTAGCATTAAAACAAATTTTCTTTAATCTTATCGGAAACAGTATTAAATATAATGACAAAGATCAGATCATTATATCAATAGAAACTAACGAAGATGAGAATTTTTATTATTTCAGAATAACAGATAACGGAATGGGGATTCCGAATGATAAGTTGGATACCATTTTTGAGCTTTTCACTACCGCTAATACTACAGATAGAAGCGGTAATAAAGGTAATGGTATTGGGCTTTCTACAGTAGAAAAATTAGTTAAGAATCTAGGAGGTTATATTAAAGTATCTTCTAAAGAAAAAATTCAGACCACTTTTGAGTTCTCTATAAAGAAATCTATTTAAACTGTTTTCGATAGTATTTTTGCTACACAAGCCTGAGCACATTTTTCACCATCAATAGCTGCAGAAATTATACCTCCGGCGTACCCTGCTCCTTCACCACAAGGATATAATCCTTTAATTTGTGTATGTTCTAATGTTTTCCAGTCTCTGGGAATACGAACAGGTGATGATGTTCTAGACTCGGGAGCATGCACTACAGCATCATTGGTAAGATACCCTTTCATGCTTTTGCCAAATGCTTTAAAACCATCTTGTAATGTTTGATGAATAAATTTAGGGAACACTACACCCATATCAGCAGATGTTAAACCTGGTTTATACGAAGTTTCTGGAAGATTTGTTGATATTCTTCCTTCAACCATATCTACCAGTCTTTGTGCAGGAACTTTTTGAGTCTTCCCTCCTATTTGCCATGCGTACTGCTCTATATTTTTCTGAAAATACATCCCCGATAAAGGGCCATATTTAGAAAATTCCTTAAAATCTTCTATCCGCAATTCTATAACAATACCACTATTGGCGGTAGGTTGATCCCTCTTAGAAGGAGACCAGCCATTTGTAACCACTTCTCCCGGGCTGGTAGCACAGGGAGCAATCACACCACCGGGACACATACAAAAAGAATACATTCCTCTGCCTTTTACTTGTTTTACGATACTATATGGTGAAGGAGGTAAATAAGGCCCTCGAACTTCACAAGAATACTGGATCTGGTCTATGAGTTTTTGCGGGTGTTCTACTCGTACTCCCAAAGCAAATGGTTTTGCTTCGATTTCTATTTGTTTATCATACAATAGTGTAAATATATCTCTTGCAGAATGTCCAGTGGCCAAAATAACGTTATTCGTAGCAATAGCACTCCCATCCATTAGAGTAACGCCATTGATTTCAGAATTTTTAATTTCAAAATCAATTACACGAGTATTAAAATGTACTTCTCCTCCTCTTTCAACAATTTTCTCTCGTATTGCAGTTATAATGCCTGGTAATTTATTTGTTCCGATATGTGGATGTGCTTCGACCAAAATTTGATCGGTAGCTCCAAATCCAACCAAAAGCTCTAAAATACGATGTACATCTCCTCTTTTCTTAGACCGGGTATATAATTTACCATCACTATATGTACCTGCTCCACCCTCTCCAAAACAATAATTAGAATCCTCGTTAACAATATGATCTCTGGTAATAGCTTTAAGGTCTCTACGACGTGCCTGTACATCTTTTCCTCGTTCTAAAACAATGGGTTTACAACCTAATTCAATACAGCGTAGTGCTGCAAACAGGCCTGCAGGGCCGGCTCCAATGATAACTACCTCTGGTGCATTAGAAACATCTGGATATTCTGGTAATACAATGGGTTGATTTATATAGTCTTCCTGTACATATACTTTAAGCTTCAAATTGATCTTAATTGCTCGTTGCCGCGCATCTATAGAACGTTTTAAAACCTGAATATGTCTAATTTCATCAGAAGGGATTCCATTTTTATGTGCTACCTTACTTTTTAATCGATCGGGATGTGCCGCAATTTCTGGCGAGACTTGTATCGTGAATTCGTATTGCAATCTTAGCTTAGGTTTTGAATTTAGGGCGAAGATACAACATTCTTTGCTTCAAAATAACTCTTATAAAACATCAAAATAGTACTTATAAACAAGCCGAATCTTTCTAGATTTAACCTTTTCTTAAGATATTAGTCCCTATCTTTGACCTCAAACAAACCTTAAATTTACAATTATGAAAAAGCTTTTTTTATTAGCAATTGCGGTAATCGGTTTTTCAATTTCTTCAAATGCACAGGACATCAAACTTGGTTTTAAAGGTGGGGTAAACTTTGCTACATTAAATGGAGACGGTTACAATGGTTTAGATGGACGTACAGGATATCATATTGGTGCTGTAGTTCAAATAGGATTATCAGATATGTTTGCTGTACAACCAGAACTTATATATTCTGCTCAAGGGGCAAAATTTAAAGCCTTAGGTATTGATCAAGATATTGATGTTGATTATTTAAACCTTCCTGTTTTGGTAAAATTTAAATTCGCTAAACTTTTTAGTGTAGAAGCAGGACCTCAATTTGGTTTTATAGTTAATGATAATTTTAATGGTGGTACTGATCCAGAAAGCTTTGATCTAAGTGCTGCTGTAGGTGCCGGAGTAGAATTTGGTTCTTTTTTCGGTCAATTACGATATAATATTGGATTTACTGATATCGTAGATAATGTAGAAGCTAAAAATTCTGTATTTCAAGTTTCTGTTGGATACTATATCTTTTAGTAAAAAAAAAGATTTATATAGAAAGAGCGGAAGTAAAACTTCCGCTTTTTTTAGACATAAAAAAATAATGTCCCCTTCCCTTACCACTTCGTACTTATTTTAATTTTTGATTGATAATTTGTGAATTGATAATTTTGAAATTCATAAATCCCAAATCTTATAGTATATTTGACAAACCTTACTAAGGAATGCAGTTTAAACACCCAGAATTTCTTTACGCTCTCTTTGCACTTATAATTCCTATTCTAGTTCATTTATT
Organism: Aquimarina megaterium XH134; assembly: GCF_000520975.1. Lineage (GTDB taxonomy): Bacteria > Bacteroidota > Bacteroidia > Flavobacteriales > Flavobacteriaceae > Aquimarina > Aquimarina megaterium. The sequence goes on along the minus strand of NZ_JACB01000019.1, from coordinate 43,532 downwards.
TCAGTTACGGCGCTTTCAGAAGGTTAATTTTACAAATGTTGAGTTTCTAAAAGCGGTTACGGTACAAACTCGAAAGAGTTCTCAGATCAAAAAATGGTTGACACTTCTTGCTCGATTATTAGCTATGGCGGCTATCATTTTTGCTTTTGCACAACCATTTCTGGCATTAGAAGAAATTGTAGGTAAAAAAAGTAAAACCGTTTTATACCTTGATAATTCGTTTAGTATGCAGGCCAAAGGTTCTAAAGGACCACTCCTAAAACGTGCTGTACAAGAAATCCTTAGTGACCTTCCTGAAGAGGAAACCATATCTCTTTTTACCAATACAGAGACTTTTATTGATGTTTCTAAACAAGATATTCAAAACGACTTGTTACAAATCGAGTACTCGTCTAATCAACTTTCATATTCAGCAGCCTATCTTAAAGCTAAACAGTTATTAGGAACATCTCCAGAAACCAATAAACGTATCATAATGGTTTCAGATTTTCAACAAAAAGAAAATGCCTTTAGCATACAAAAAGATACAGATACAAAAACACACCTTGTTCAGCTACAACCTGTCACCAGGCAAAATATTGCTATCGACAGTCTGTATTTAAGGCATAATACCAATAATGATCTCACTCTTAATGTAGTATTAAGCAATACCGATACTAATGCAGAAAACACCTCTATTGCGCTATATAATGACGATAAATTGATTGCCAAAACTGCAGTTTCTATTCCGGAAAATGGCACAGCCGAAACTGAATTCCGTTTAGATGAGAATATAAAAATTAATGGTACGGTAACTATAGAAGACCCAGTAATAACTTTTGATAATTCAAGGTTTTTTACCATAAATGCTCCAGAAAAGATAAAAGTTGTTGCTATTAATGAAACAGATGATAGTTTTATAAAGAATATTTTTACTTCGGATGAATTTGTAGTGCTAAGCAGCTCTGTCGAAAGGCTTAATTACAATGATATTAGTAATGCAAATCTGGTAATCATTAATGAGGTTAAGCAAATTCCGGTATCACTTATCAATGCATTAAAGCCTTTTGTTGATCAAGGAGGTACTATTTGTCTTATTCCTGCAACAAATGGAGATTTGGTTTCGTATCAACAGTTTATAAGCGGATATTCGACACAAGGGTTATTGGCAGAAACAACACGTGAAAAGAAAATCACATCTATTAACTTCTCACATCCATTATATCGTGGGGTTTTTGATAAAAAGATTACCAATTTTCAATATCCAAAGGTAAATAGTTATTATCAGGCAAATGCATCCAATATCGTGCTATCTTTTGAAGATAATAGCCCTTTCTTATATAAAACAAATAATATATATGTATTTACATCGGCTATAAATCAGGAAAATTCTAATTTTAAGAATTCTCCTTTAATCGTTCCTACATTATATAATATTGGTAAACAAAGCTTACAGCTTACCGATATATCATATACTATTGGTCAGATTAATTCTTATGATATTCCTATATCTCTCGGACAAGATGGAATATTGTCTTTGGTCTCTGATCAGGAAAACATTATACCATTGCAACAGAGTTTTTCTACAAAAGTGAATATAACGACAGACGAAGTTCCTACACGAGCAGGGATTTACCGTGTACAAGATAAAAATAACAGTGTTCAACAACATGTAAGTTATAATTATAATAGTGCAGAGAGTGATTTACAATACTATAACTTAACTACTACAGAAGATTATCAAGTAAGCCAATCAGTCACAGAGCTTTTTGACCAAATAAAAGAAGAGACTAGTGTTAATGAACTTTGGAAATGGTTTGTTATTTTTGCGTTGATATTCTTGCTAATTGAAATACTACTATTAAAATATCTAAAATGAACTTCTTATTAAAGGCTGCTACTGTAATTGACCAAAAATCCTCTTTTCATCGTCAAACAGTTGATGTATTAATCGAAAATGGAATAATTACAGATATAAAGAAGACAATCAAAGCCCCTGATCATGTTGAAGAAGTTACATTAGATAACTTACACATCTCACAAGGATGGTTTGATAGTAGTGTAAGTTTTGGTGAACCAGGATATGAAGAACGTGAAACTATTGAACATGGTTTACAAGTGGCTGCAAAAAGTGGTTTCACAGCTATAGCGTTACACCCAAATACATTACCTATAACCGATAATAGCACTTCTATAGGTTTTCTAAAAGGAAAGTCTCAAAATAGTGCAGTATCATTATATCCTATCGGAGCGTTGACCATACAGTCCAAGGGTGTAGATATGGCAGAATTATATGATATGCAACAGGCAGGTGCTATTGCCTTTGGTGACTATAAAAAAGCCATTCAAAATCCTAATTTATTAAAGATTGCTCTTCTCTATGCACAAAATTTTGATGGACTGGTTCTATCTTTTCCTCAAGAAAATAATATTGCAGGTAAAGGACTGGTTAATGAAGAAGAACAAAGTACTTTACTTGGATTGAAAGGAATTCCTGCGCTAGCAGAAGAATTACAGATTGCGCGAGACTTGTTTCTACTAGAATATACCGGTGGCACCTTACACATCCCTACAATTTCGACAGCCAAATCGGTAGCATTGATTAGAGATGCTAAGGCAAAAGGATTACAAATAAGTTGTAGTACCACCGTTCATCATTTAACCCTAACTGATAAAGAGCTGGTTACATTTGACACTAATTATAAAGTACTTCCTCCATTAAGAACGCAAAAAGATGTAGATGCCTTGGTAAAAGGTATAAATGATGGTACAATTGATATGATTACCAGTGATCATCAACCTATAGATGTAGAACATAAAAAGGTAGAGTTTGATCACTCAAAATACGGTACTACCGGTTTAGAAAGTGCTTTCGGAGTTCTTAATACGATATTAGATATTGAAGAAACCATAGCCATGCTTACTAGTGGTAAATCTATTTTCAAAATAGAAAGTGAAAGCATTGAAAAAGGTAATAAAGCAGATTTATCTTTATTTAATCCTACAGGTGATACCACTTTTACAGAAGAGCATGTTATATCTTCTTCAAAAAATAGTGCTTTTATAGGAAAATCTACAAAAGGAGCTCCTTATGGTATTATCGCCAACGGAAAAATGATATTAAAATAAGTATATTACAAAACTAATTCTTCATTACGATCTAGTGTAGTAATAAAATAATATAATACAACAATTATGCAATCTGACTACGCAAAACAAGGAAAAACAGCAGCTATTGTTTCATATATCACTATTATTGGTACAATTATAGCTTTTTTCATGAATCAGGAAAATAAAAATCAGTTTGCAAGTTTTCATATCAGGCAAGCATTGGGTTCATGGATTAGTTTCTATCTTTTAATAGCTTTGGCTAATATTTTTGACTCACTAATGATTCATATCGCTTTCTATATCTTCTGTATCGTGCTAATTGTTTTTGGGCTTATCCTGGCAATACGAGAAGAGCAAAAAACAGTTCCTATTTTGGGGCCTTTCTTTCAGGAATGGTTTAGTTTCATTAAATAGAAGGTTATAACGAACTATTTTATGTTTAAAAAAATAGCAAAACTAGTTCTTAAACTCTTATTATTTCTTTTTTTAACCGCTCTAACGCAAATTGGTGGAGTGATATATATTCTTACAGAATTACTGGTTAAAAGAAACATACATAAGTATAGGTTAAAAAAAACGGCCATATTTCTTATCACTTATGTATGTATAACGTTTTTGATTATCCCCCATATCGCCCCGTTATTTGGTAGAGAAAAAATTAAAGATACTACACAAATAAAAGCTCATAGCTTCGTAACAAAATTTCTAAATCGAAATTATGTACATCCTGAGCTTTATACTGCATTAGAGGAAATTGCAAATTCATTTCATCGATCTAATCCTGATATCGCACTGGTATATCTAGATGCTAGCTTTCCATTTATAGATGGTTTTTCATTGCTTCCGCATTTGAGTCATAATGATGGAAAAAAGATTGACATCTCATTTATTTATCAAGATCATAATAATAAGACGACCAACAAAAAACCTTCAATTAGTGGCTACGGAGTATTTGAATCCCCTACCCAACAAGAATATAATCAAACCTTAATTTGTAAACAAAAAGGAAATTGGCAATACGATTTTACCAAATACACAACTTTTGGAACCTTAAACAAAGGGTTAAAATTTTCTGAAAAAGCTACAAAAGATTTACTTTTGGCAATCGTAAAACAAAAACAGATAGAGAAGGTTTTTATAGAACCACATCTAAAGAATAGATTAAAGGTACAAAGTACCAAAATACGATTTCATGGATGCCAGGCAGTACGGCATGATGATCATATACAATTAAAATAAAACTATGCAAACCAAACCATTATCCTTATATCATATTGTAAAAGAACCTACAATAAAAAAAGATAAGACTCCTGTTCTATTTATGTTTCATGGGTATGGTAGTGATGAAAATGATCTTTTTTCTTTTGCTACAGAACTACAGGAAGAATTATTCATTATTTCGGTTAGAGCACCTTATCCTATGCAACCATATGGTAATGCGTGGTATGCAATTTACTTTGATGCTGCCCAGGGAAAATTTAGTGATGATAAACAAGCTATCGAATCCAGAGATAAAATTGCTGCTTTTATAGATGAAGCTATCAATGCTTATGATTTGGATAAGGATAATGTTACTCTTCTTGGATTTAGCCAGGGAACAATCCTTAGTTATGCAGTTGCACTCTCCTATCCGCAAAAAGTAAAAAATGTAATTGCATTAAGCGGCTATATAAATGAAGATATTCTGGCTGATAATTACAAAGTAAATGACTTTTCTAAGCTTAATCTATATTGTTCTCATGGTAGTGTAGATCAGGTAATTCCTGTGGATTGGGCTCGTAAAGCTCCTGTGCTACTCTCAGAACTTGGCATAACAAGTTCCTTAAATGAATTTCAGGTAGGTCATGGTGTTGCTCCCCAGAATTTTTATCAATTTAAAGAATGGTTGAGTACTCACATTTAACATTAGAATTTTAGTGTAACCTTATGCCAAATGTCAGTATTTTTATAATTTATTGAAAAGTCGTAGTAATCGGCAATTCGATATACTAGTGACAAACCAAGACCACTAGAATCAAGCTTGTTTCCTGATTTCTTAAAACGTCCGAATAATTCTTCTTCTGATATTTCTAATGGTTCTCCTGTATTTTTAATCTCAAAATATGCATTGGTAAGTGTCATTACGATTTTCCCTGATTCTATATTATGTTTTATAGCATTACTAATCAAATTATTAAACAGCACATAGGCCATTGTTTCATTAATCTCTATCGACGGATTTTCTTTAAAATCAAGAGTTACCTCTATATTTTTAATATCAAGTAATTCTTTTACTCTTCCAATTTTCTTTTTAAGATATTCTGCCACGATTAGTTTTGATGTATCTATAAATTGATTATTATCAATTTTTGATAGTAAGGAAAGATTATCTTTAAGCTTTGATAACCTTCCTGTAGACTCGTATACTTGTCCTAAAATAGATATTTGCTGTTCAGAAAGATTTTTATCCTGCATCAAAAGCTCCATTTTATTTTTAATAATTGCTAATGGTGTTTGTATCTCATGAGAAGTATTCTCGGTATATTCTTTTAAATTCTTATAATCCTTTACCACTTGATTTGTCATGAGTTCGAGTGTAGAATTTAACTCTTCAAACTCTAATATATTAGTTTCACTAAAAGATAAAGGCTTTGGCTTTTTAACATTAAAATCTTTTATCTGGCTTAGCGTATTATAAAAAGGTATCCAAATTCGTTGCGAAACGATATTACTCAATACAAGCATCGTAATAAAAAACAAAGCAGTAATCAAAGCAATAACCTGTGTAACACCTCTTATTAAATCTTCTGTAGATAGTAATGATTTGGTTATAGAAAAGACATAGAAATTATCTCTCACTTTGTCAGAGAAGGTGATCTGCCTATAGTTCATCTGCTCATTTTGGTATTCATTAAATAATATCGTGTCTTTTATAAATGTTTGGATTTTTGGGTCATTATCTACTTTTTGGATAGTAATATTATCTCCAATATTTAGACTATAACTACTTAATAACTCATCATGCCTATACAACTCATCAATCAATTCTTCTTTTGCCGCAAATAATTTATCATTAAACTCGCTATTTACAGTACGTCTAATAACAAAGTAAGAAGATAAACCTCCCACAAGAGATACAATAAATAGTCCTGTAAAATAATAACGATTAGATAAGCTTAGTAGTTTCATTGATCAGAAAATTTATACCCTACGCTGTATACGGTCTGTATATAATCTTTACCACCATGTTCGAGAATTTTTTTTCTAAGGTTTTTTAAATGAGAATAGATAAAATCATAAGAATCTGCAATCCCCATTTCATCTCCCCATAAATGTTCTGCAATAGATCCTTTGGGAATTACACGATTTGGATTCGAGATAAAATATAGCATTAGATCATACTCCTTTTTAGTAAGTTTTAGAATTTTGTTATGTACTTTAACACTCATTTCATAAGGGAATACTTCAATTTCATTAAAGGTAATCGTGTTTTGGGCATCAAAATTTCTTCTACGTATAATCGCCTTTATACGTGCATTTAGTTCTGCAAGATCAAATGGTTTTGTAAGGTAATCATCTGCTCCAATATCAAGGCCATAAATTCTATCATCGATAGCATTGCGTGCAGATACAATGATGATTCCTGATTTTGATCTCATTTCTTTAATCTGTTTAATAACATCAAGACCACTACCATCAGGAAGGTTAATATCGACAACCAGGCAATCATATTCATAATCCCAGCTTTTTTCCTTTGCCTCTGCTAGATTATCTGTCCATTCACATTGGTATCCTTCTCTCCCAAGGTACTGCACCATCGATTCGGCAAGCATATGTTCGTCTTCTATAATTAGAATTTTCACTTCTTTCAGATTAAATTTAATAGTCCAATAACCTTTAATTAAAGAAACAAATAATTATCAGAAAGCAAAAGTTTTTGCAAACAATATTCATCTTCAAAAATAGAATTGATTTTCAATTTAAAAATAACAACATAACAAGCTGTTTTACAAATATCTACCTTAAAAACAGTTTCTAAACAACTTCTACAGATTTCCTACAGATTCTCCACAAATTCTCTACAGATTCTAATTCTACTTTCGCACCCAATAAAACAAACTGGTTACAAAACAACAATTTAACCACAACTGAAAAATGTTTTAACCATAATTTAAATACTATGAAAAAAATACTTAGTCTAATCTTATTTCTTTTTTTACAAATCAGTTTTTCGCAAACCCAAGAGGATTATCAAAAAATAATTACCGAAGTAACTGATGCATATAACGCAAAAGATACCGATAAGATTTTTAACTCCTTCTCACCCCAGTTACAATCGACATTTACAATCGAAAAAGTAAAACAATTTGTTTCTGAAAACCAGTCAAAAAAAGGACCAATGGGAACTTCTTCTTTTTTATTAGATGAAGACAAAGCAAAAAGATACCTAACAGAATTCGAAAATACTTCTATGATTCTAATTCTGGGATTATCCCCCGATAAGAAAATTACAAAATTAATTCTTGAAGAATACTAATATATAAACACTTAAAAAATAATAGAAATGAGAAATAATTATTTAACTGCTAAATCAGCGTATATACTCTTTATACTAGGAATAACGACATTTAGTATAGTCAATGCCCAATCTAAGCCAAAATATGGCGTAATGACCTATAATAAAGCTATCAATATATCTGAGAAACAAGGTATGCTAATTCAGAAAATGGCTAAAGATTACCTATATATGGTAGAAAATTCGGATGATGACAAGGCGTCAAGAGATCTAATGACAAGTAAAATTATTTTTGAAAAACAAAATGAAATCTTGTCTAAAAATTCTAGCAACAAGGCAACAAAGAGTAAAATTAAAAAAGTGGGAAATCTATGGGTAGCATTTAAAAAACATATAGAAAGTACTCCCAATTTTGATGATGCCAAAAAAATTCTGAACCTAAATACAGATTTACTTAAAGAAACAGAAAGTGTTGTGCGTTCTATTGTGATAGAATCCAAAAATGCTAATAAAACTATAAAAGGATTAGCTAATGATGACTCTTATAATGAAAAAGATCTAGAACTGAAAAAAATCATAACCGTCTCAGGAAGACAGCGCATGCTTGCACAAAGATTGGCGTTATATTATTTAGCAAATCACCCAACATTGAAAGACAAAAACTCTGAACAAATGTTGAAAAACATATACAATGAAATAGATGGAATGAATACCCCATTACTTCTTTCAGATTTTGATAATGCCGAAATAGATGAAAAAATTGCAAATGCATTAACCATCTGGGAACTTATCACACAAAATAAACTTGGAAAACAAGGATACAAGCATAAAGAAATCTATGATATTTCTAATAAACTCACCAGAGCATATAATGAAATAACAACTTTATACGAGCATACCAAACTATAACAGACCTACTCCCCTGGTTTTGTAGACAACATATCAAAATCTAAGCTAATCTCCCAACACATCAATACCTTTCGAGCTAATTAATGTGCCTTATCCCCAGGGCACTGCTTCGAAAAATTCTAAAGATTAGTTTCCATTTCCACTCTTAAGCCTAACAATAAAATATCATCTATTTCTAGTACAAGTAGTGTATTAGAATGTAGAAACGTAAAAAGAATACATTAAATATTTTAAGAACATTAACGCATGAAAAAAATACTTTTAATTACTACTGCAATGGCATCTTTCGCTTTTGCTAATGCTCAAGAACATCACAATAGTGCTACAAAAGAGCACCATTTTGCTAAAGATTACGATAAAAAAGGAGAATTTGAACAAGGAGATATATTTGTTTCTGCTTTGTTTGGATTTGATTCTAAAACAATTAAAGATGAAGGAGAAGAACATAAAGATATTATGTTAGATGTATTTACCAGAGTTGGTTACCTTATTTCTAATACTGTAACTGGTGGTGTAAAATTTGGATACGAAAGTGAAAAAGAAGAAGAAGGAGAAACAGAAATTAGATCTCATCATGGACTTATCGGAGTATTTGGACGATATGATTTTACTCCGGGTCATAAATTCTCTCTTTTTGGTGAACTTGGAGTAGATTACCTTACAGCCGATGTAGAAAGAAATGGTTTAAAAAATAAAGAAAAAGGGTATAAAATCGGGCTTATCCCTGGATTAACCTATTTCCTGAATGATCATTTTGCTATTGAAGCTTTATGGGGAGCTATATCTTATGAATCTATGAAAGCTGATAAAAGAGAAAAATCTACCGACGAAATTATTGTAGGGTTTGATTTCGAACATATCAATTTTGGATTGGCATACAAATTCTAAAAACAACATCCGTATAGCCTACTATAGCAGTTATTTACCCTAAAATCACCTATACATTACGGTTGTATTGTTATATAACTAAAAATAATTACAATAAAATAATAACATACAATGAAACTGATTTTAAAGAAATATGTCTACGTGATCGTTGGATTTTTACTATCCACAATCGGGTATTTATATTGCATCATAGGAAATATAAATTTAGCAGAACAAATAGATATGTATTTTAATTTTATTAAATCATCAAAAATCGATGAATTGATATTTCTATGGTTTAAGTTCTTTGCTTTATTTATTATGCTGAATATCATAGTAATTTTAGAAAAAAAGCGAAACATTGAAAAGAGAAAAATATATCACTCAATGTTATATGCTAGTAATCATATTATACGAAACTTCTTATATCAATCTCACATATTAAAAATGGAAGCCGAAGAAAACATCACGTTTAATAAGAGCACTATTAATATGTTTGAAGAAAGTAAAGATGAAGCAATGCTGTTACTCAAAAAGTTATCTTCGATAACTAAGATTGATGATACTAGTATTTATAACTCAATAAAAGAAGAAGTGGGAAACAAAAACAGTACAGTGTAACTCTTCATACCCTATAAATAAGCTCCTCTCCTCCTAAATAAATTAGGTATTGATATAGCTCAATATGCACTTGAGCAAATCATAATATAGTATTTCAAGAATTTTATCCCTTATCGGGAAGATTGTGTGAACGGCTCTAATACTTAGAATTGTAAAATAGAGTCAAAATGATTGATATATCTATAATGAGAGGAGCATCCTATTGAACCATTCTTTATAGGAAAGAACAAGTTCATTATCTATTTGTTATACAACGTCACGCATAAGAAATGTAAGGCAGTTAATATGCGGTACATTTCGGATTAGTGCTAAGCCATATATATGGCTTTTATCATCTTTCATAAACTCCAGCCGAAGAACTATAGCTACCAAAATATTAAATAAAAGTAACCTGTAAATTTTATATTTGGCTTATATCCAAGTGAAGTCCATCTGCTCAAACTAGTTAGAAAATTTGTTGTAATGAAAAGTCTTTAGTTATTGATTAAAAAAAATAGTATCCTAAAGTGTCATATTTTGAAAACTATGGTAACTAAAATAGTAGAGACAAGCTTTAACAATGAGAAAAGAACGTGAAACCATATTTCTTAATGCCTTAGAAGAGAATCAGGAGAAACTATTTAGAATTTGCTCGATTTATTCCAAAGACGATGAAGATACGAAAGACCTTTTTCAAGAGGTTTTGATCCATGTTTGGAAATCGATGAACACCTTTAAAGGTAATTCATCTATTGGTACTTGGATGTTTAGAGTTGCTTTAAATGTTTGCCTTCGTTTCAAGTCTAAACATACTAAAAACCAAAATCGAATGATAAGGTTAGATAGTATTACTATTTCCAATTTTAGGTCAGAAGTAAATAACGAAGACGGAAATAAAAAACTAAAAGTGCTAAGAAAGTGCGTTGAAAAATTGAATGAAAGTGATAAAGCTATAGTTGCATTGTACTTGGAAGGGCTAGTCTACAGGGAAATTTCAAATATTCTAGGGTTGTCTGAAAACCATGTAGCAGTAAAAATCAAGCGAATTAAATCAAAATTATTAAACTGTATAAATGAATCATTATGATAGAAGATGAATTGATCAAAATCTGGCAATCGTCCAGTAATCAGGAACGTGTAAAATTCGAGAAATCGAAATTGATGATAGAATTACAATCAAGTTTAGGTCGATTGCATAGATGGTGGAAATATCTAGAACTTGTAGAAGTAATTTCTGCGATTATTTGTATTCTGTCATTTGGTTTCATCGTTTATTGGGCTCCGTTCACTACTACTAAAATTGCTTCTGTCTTATTAATTATCTTTTCGATTAATATATTAATTCAAGTGCTTGGCATAAAAAAAATTAAACCAAGTGATTTGGAAGAAAACTACCTTGAATACCTCAAAAAGACTATGAAATATCTTAATGCTCAAAAGAAATTGCTTGAAACTTCCGTTTATTGGGTAGTTTTACCTATTTATCCAATATTGCTGCTCTTTTTTATTGGTTTTTGGCACATACCTACAAAACGATATGTAATAGTCATTACTTTTTTGGTTGCAATTGGATTGGGGATTTACGGATATTTTCTAAATAAAAAAAGAGTGAAAAATGAAATTAATCCAAGATTAGATAGGGTTGATGAATTAATAAAAAACTTAAGAAGTTAATAGTAGTAAGATTATTTTGAGCTATTGAAGATGACGTTTTGGTTATGAGCAGTACCATCTCGCAGGGCACGCTATTGCTTATAGGTTTTGTTAGTTTTAGCTATTTTTATATACTGTCTTTAAATCTGAATGTAGCTTTGTAAGCTTATCATTATTAAGTGAAAACAAATTACTGTTGAGTTCTTCAATCTCTTTATCATTTTCTGAAATGATTAATCTAAGTTTAATTATAAGTGTGAATATTTTTTTTGCATTTTCTGATTTCAATTCTGATTTTAATGATTGAAAATTAATCATTTTAGTTTTTGTTGAGTACAAAGATTCTTTAATGATTTCAATCATTTCCTGTGAATTATGAACATTTATTTCTTTTATTTTAGAGCTTGTCAGTCCATTTATTATAAGTGCAAGGCTAAGTAGTGGTCCCGCAAAAGTCCAGATATCAGGAAAGATTTCATTTTTAAATAAGTAAACAAAAAAAGATAATAAACTGATTCCTAATAGAAGTTTTATTATAAGTAATCCTTTTATTGGTGCATTATATGTATAAATGTTTTTCAAGTTTAATAGATTTTCATAATTAATGCTAACGTTTTGTGTAAAATGCATTAAAAAGCATTTACACCTTGTTAGGTATTGTTTTTATTTTCTTCAAAATTGAACTGAATCGTATATAATCTTTCACACAAACCTAACATAGTTTCGGTCACAACTTTACTGATAAAACGTTCAAAATCATGATACTTGCTAGAAAGCTTGTCAACCGTATTTTTTGAAAACTCTAAAACTGTTGAATCCTCAACAAACTCAATATAACGTGGACTTGGTTCGTTACTGAAAAAGCTAACTATAGAAGCCATAAACTGATTTTCAAAAGTAAACCAATCTGAAATATCTTTACCATCTTTCAAATAATAAGCTCTTGCACAACCCTGTACAATTAAATATGCTTTTTTAGAAAATTGTCGCTCGCGTATTACAATTTCCTCTCTTTTGAAAGTGTTGATTCTTGAACTGGCAATGAACTCTTCTTGGCATTCAATAGATAGTAGAAAATATGTTTTTCCAACTTCAGTTAAAATATGTTTACTGTTCATTTTCTAATTGGCTACAACATACATTATAAAGGATATATGTTCTTTATTATTCTATTAATAATTTCAGCAGTTTCAAGAGGTTTTTCTAAGGGAAATAAATGCCCTTCATTAAGCTCGATTGTATCAAAATTTGAAAAGTTGCTTTTCCACCACTTTACATCTAATTTTTTAAACATTTTGCTTTTATTTCCATATATCAGTGTTCCATTTAATTTGTTAATTCCTCTTGGCAACTTGGTATATGTAGAACTATATATCTCGGCTTCAATTTCTTTGCTAAACGCTAGTTCAAAACCATTTCCAGATGCTTTCAAACCATATTCAATAAAGTCGTTAAAACACTGATCATTAAATTGCTGAAATAGTTGCTTACCCTTGAAGTATTTGTAGGCTTTTTGTTTTGTTTCAAAAAAAGATTTCCTATTTAATGTTCTTTTCGCAGGTCCAATATTATTTGCAAATCCAAATATTTTCATTAAATGTATCATTTTCCTTTTCCAGGGATGATAAAGAATCGGTTCTATTACTATTACTTTTCTGAAAAGCTGCGGCTTGATAGAAGCTGCTATTAATATTAAAACTCCGCCAGTAGAATGCCCAATGCCAATTACAGGTTCTTTGAACTTATTCTCTATAGAATCAATTACTTCTAGAGCCAGGTTTTCGAGATTCCCATTTAGTTTGAATTGGTTATGCCCCATTAATTCGACATAATTTATATCAGCATTTTCTATTGAGTTTAAAAAATGATTAAAACATTTTCCCGGAAAACCATTTGAGTGCGCAAACTGTATTAAATTCTTATTCTCCTCTATAGACTTGTTGGGCATAACGTTTTTTAGCTAAACTGCGTTTTTATGCTTTTTTACACTTTGTTGGCAGTTATTTTAATTCAGTAACTCTTTCAAATGTTCTCAATTTATCAATTCTGCATACTCCAAAGCAGTTTTATTAGCTTTTGATTTCTTTTTTTGCTAAATAAACTCGAAAATAATCCCATATTCTTTTTATTTAATTACAAATAACAACCTCTATAACAATTACATAAGTCGATATGCGACTATCATTTATTATACATTATTAGCCCCTCTATTATTTCTTTTCTTCTCGCATAATTTTCTCCATTTTACGACCTCTTGCCAATTCGTCAATCAGCTTTTCCATACGTCTACACTGTTTATACAATTCGAATTCATCCTCTATTTCTTCAATTCGATAACCACAAACGACTCCTTTAATTAAGTGTGCATTAGGATGTATTTTAGCTTTTTGAAAAAATGTTCTAAAAGTTGCTTTTTCATCAATAAGTACTTGTAAAGCATCTTGATCAAAACCAGTAAACCATTTAATTACTTGGTCGAGTTCTTCTTTTGTTCTACCATTTTTCTCCAATCTATTCAGGTAAAGTGGATAAATGGATGCAAATATCATATTGGCAACCTTTTCATTTTTTTCGGGTGTAACTTTCATTTTCATTTTTATCTGATTTTGAATTGATTGGTGCTAATATCTTGTATATAAAAAGTAGCGTTTATAGTTACTAGGTTTTCATTATTAAAACTAAAGTAATAAAAAAGTGCAAAACTTTGAGTCTTGCACTTAATGAGTTATTTTTTATATACTTTGTGAGCCACTGCATTATTTTGCAATTTAATTCCAAATATTTATCAAGCAAAAAACATTAGCCGCACCTAAAATCAGTTCAAACATAATTCCTTGAGTAATTTGTTTACTCGGTTTGCCATCAACTTTCATACTGATTAATCTACCTATTACAAAACCTATAAAAATAAGTATTGCAATAAAATGTGAGGTAAAAGATAACCTTTCTACAAATATTCCAATTGCAATAAGGATTCCAGCAAGAAGCATTACTGAACTGACACCTCGCATTTCATTCAACAGGCTAGAATCATTTTCTAATTTAATTCCAGAATTCTTTAAGTAGGTTTTTATTGGATTACTCAATCTCATTATACCAACAAAGATTAACAAAAGGCTTGATAATGATAAGGCTGCGATTCTAATAATTTCCATTTTTAGTTGTTTTTAATTAATACTTCTGCAAATGTAAATTGGTACTGTGACAGAGGTGTGTCAAGGGTGTTATTGGGTTTTTACATATTTTTCAAAATATTCTTTTATAGTCATATTATGAGGGCTAAATGTTTCTGTTTTGGTAACAATTTTTTTAATAAAATCGATTCTAAAGTGTCTAAAATCATTTCTTAATCGGCAAAAGCCAATTAGCAGAAAATTTTCGTGGATGCTATAAATTGCAAAAGGTTCTATATCTCTTAATGTTTGGTTGTTTTTTGAAGAATGGTAGTCAATTGTTAAAACATGATATTGTGTTATTGCGGATTGAATCTGCATTAGGTTATTACTTGTCTTTTCTTCATTATTGTTTCCGCTAAAATAAATTCTGTCAGCTAACAAATCTGCATTTCCTTTTTGTGAGTATCTTAAAATGGCTTTAATTTTCTCTATTGCACTAGATGAGTTCTTCACAAAGGACAAATCTTTATTTTTGATAACCAATTGTTCCAATGTTATTAATGCATTAGCTTCGTCCTCGGTAAAAAGAACAGGTGGAAGATGATAACCTTCCATAATAGAATACCCTTTACCCTCCTCTGTCACAATTGGAATCCCTGATTTTTCCAGAGTCCTTATGTCTCGATAAATGGTTCGTAAACTTACATTGTGTTTTTCAGCTAGTTGTTTTGCTGTAATAATTCTTTTGGATTGTAGCTGGGTAAGAATAGCAGTTAATCTTGAAAGTCTTGGTTTTTCTTTTTCTTCCATTGTTGTTTATCCTGCTTGTGACTAACGTGTTCGTGTACCGTTAGTTGTGATTAGGTATGCGATTTATATTCTGCAATACAATATAGTGAATTGTAAGAAAAGATCCCGCCCTTAGCCAGCTGCAGTAATTAATTATACACGTTGTTGACAACTACTTTAATCCATTGATTTAATCACTTTGCCTTCACTAATTTTAAAGAATTCATCTGGCACTTCCTTTTCTTCAATGCTAAAAGCTTCCATTACTGATTTATATATTGGATATAGATTATCTTCATTTCTTACTGATAATGATCCGGATTTGTTTACGAATAGATTCCAATAGCCATATTTGTGGTTTTGATATGCTTCTTTATTTAAACGATATTTAGGATTAAAATAATGAATACTGCGAGTTTCTAATCCATATTGAGAATCTTTGTATTCAAGACGTATTGACGGGCATTTGTCACCCAAAACATTCTTCACATCGTCATTATTTTCCTCCATTTTCAATAACTCACCAGGTATTTTATCGATTCTAGACATTTGGATAGTATCTGATTTTTCATATTCTATATACATTATGCTTTCATCCAATAAAAAAATCATTTTCATTGCTCCTAAATCACCTTTGGCATTGTTTGTCATGGCATATTTTCTTTCCTGTACATAGCCTATAATGGTATCTCCAATCTCTTTTTTAAGCATTTCTTGAGTTAAATTTTCCATTGTGGGAGTAATTTCCATTTTGTAGTGGACTTCCCCTTCAAAATATTCTTGGGAGTAACTGTGACATATGACGAAAATGCTAATAATCAAAAGAAAATGTTTTTTCATATAAAGTGTTTATTTAGTTGTTCCTAACATTTAATATATGTGTCGTTGCGAGGTAAAATGTTACCTTGCTTTTCGATTTTTCTGCGTATTGGTTGCTAACTTTTAACTTCTGCAAGCATTGCGCCTAATCAAAAATATGACAACCATTAGATTGATTACTTAGCTGCTATAACATCATATATATTGTTGGCTGTAGTTTTTCTTCTATTCCTAGATTTTCAATAGTCTTGCATATTTACATTTTTTTTGAGAAAACTATATTTTCGTAGCCTTTTCCATTGACTACAAAATTTAATTCTCCAACGTTTTTAAATTCATTTCTTTTATAGAATCTAATGGCTCTATTATTTTTTATGTAAACGGTGAGCCACATGGTATCCAATTGCATTTTTTTGGATTGCTCTTCAACAAAGGTTAGTAACTGTTGTCCAATTTTTAAGGGTATAAAATCATTTAGGATGAAAATTCGTTCTAATTGGCAACTGTTCTGTGATGTAATATTTTCGTTTGACACATTTACTACCAATTTTGCATAACCGACAGGTAAATCATCTACATAAATAATATAGAAAAATTGATTGGGATTGCTTATATTCTGTTTCGTTTTAAAAACTGAAAAATTCTCGTTAAGGTATTTTAATACATCGTTTTTATCTTCGATATAATGACCATGAGATTCAGCCCATGTTAGTCGACCTAGAAGTGCTAAAACCTCTGTATCTGCTTTCGTAGCTATTTTTATTTTAATCATTAGTATTCTTATTTATTCGTAATCTTCTTATATGATAACCATGAAGCAATACAGCGATTGTGCAGCCTAGAATTATTGGTGTAGCACTAATTAATGCGCCATATAAAATGTAACCTATATTTGCGATTAATGATATTAAACGTAGTTTATATTCGCCTTTGGTAGACATAGAATATAAATTGATAACTAAAGCTGTATAGCCAATACTATCAATTAAAAATGGACTCATGCTTTATCTTTTTCTGTTTGATTAATTTATATTGGAAACTATCCTGTTTAAACACTATAACACAAATATAGAATGTATTATCTTATTTTTAGTTTATAATCGAATTAATAATCGTATATTTAAATTCGATACAATCGAATAAATAACTTTAAAATTACGATTATAAATGGACACATTAGATAAAAAAATACTTGAAATGCTAAAAATTAATGCTAGAGAAAGCTTTGCTAATATTGGAAAAGAAGTGGGATTGTCTGCTCCTGCCATAGGCAAACGTGTTAGGCAAATGGAAGAAGAAGGCATAATCGAAGGCTATGCTCTAAAATTGAATCATGAAAAATTGGGCATTGAGACTAAAGCATATATAACATTAGTAATACACCGAGGGTCAACAGGATCAAATGATGCTCAAAAACAAATACAAGCAATGGAAGAAGTGCAAAGTTGTGATAGAATTACTGGTGATGATTGCTTATGTGTTTTAGGTTATTTTAGAAACAATAAGCATCTTATTTCCTTTCTTGAAAAAATCGCAGAGTATGGTTCTTCAAAAACGAGTATTATTTTAGAAGCGTAATTTATTTCCTTGAAAGATTCTATAAACAGACAAATTATTTTTACACGTTGCTATGGTTGCTATGTAACATTTTTAATTTTCTTGAATCCAATCAACTAGCCTTTCATTGAAAAGTGCGCTTTGTTCGTATTGAGGAGTATGCCCGCTTTTCTCAAATAAGGAAATTGTTAGAAGAGTTGATTCTTTACAATTTAGATTCCAAAGTGTAGGAGGAGCGATGTAATCACTTTTTCCAACAGCTGCAAAAACAGGAATATCTAATTTTTCTTCTGGTAAACATAGATCGTATTTTGGCATTACTTTACCAAATAGATGATATAAAAAGTCTAAATTATAGTTTACTCTTTCAAAAAATTGTGTGGCGTCTAAATTTTCGTCATACCATCTTTTTGGACCAGAAGCTACTAAGCTTTTAATAAAGGCTTTACGACGATTTAAGGTATCACTTTTTTCCTTTTCTAATTGCTTTTGTTTTTCATTATACAGTAACTTTCTTTTTTCGGGTGCATTTTCCCAATATACATTCACAGAGTCTTTATATTCAGATGTCCCCCACGTTCGAGGAGTTGCCATCATTACAACATGAGAAACGTATTCAGGATGTTTTTTAGCATATTTGTGGGCTACTGCTCCTAATATTGAATGACCTCCAATTATAAATTTTTCAAGTCCCAGTACTGCCCTTATTGTGTCTATATCTTTAAATAGGCTATCAATATCGTAGTTTGCAAGATCAATTGGGTTGTATTCCTTCGCATTAAATCTCATTTCTATAGAATATAATCGAAAATTGTCTAGAAAGTCTTTTGAAAAATATTCAGGGTCAGACCCAATTAATAGAAAAGGAGATCCTTTTCCTTTAATAGAATAATTTAAGGTAGAGCCATCTATTATAACGCTTCCTGATTTATTGCTATTATCCTGAATTATGTTTTTCTGGTCTTTACTATTGTTCTTACAAGCTGAAATTATAATAAAACAAATAATAAAGATTTTGTGAATGTTTTTCATATGATCATTAATATTACATAATGTTTTGTATAAGATTAGTTGGGTAGTTTAAGCAATAAAGTTAGCAAATAAACCACGAATAGAAAGTCCGCGAGGACTTTCGTAAGTAGGCTTTAGCTAGCAATGAATTATACATATTGTTGTGCAACGTATTTTTATTCAACATAATGGTTGTCAGCTCCAAAGAAATAATCATTCGGTTGTCTATTGTCAAATTCTGTAATTTCTCCATTATTTGCATTCATTTTAAAATGGTAACTCACTTCTGGAAAACAACTTGGTCCCATTATACTTCCTTCCCGAATTAATGTGCTAGTTGACCAAACAAACGATTCTGTTCTTTTGTCAAACCACAAGTCAATATTCAGTTTTTTGTATGAAATCTTTCTACGAATTAATTCCGAATGTACAGAGTCAATTAATATTATTCTATCAGCAAATTCAGCCTTTGGGAAATCAATGTCCTTAATCAGTTTTCCATTTTTGTCAAGCATTAAATTCAGTCCAACTTTTTCAATTCCGATTTTGGGTATTTTTAATTGATAAACAACTGAATATATTGGAAAATCTAAAATTGTGTCGCAATCGGTTTTTTCTTTGTTTTGACCGAGAAGTGCTAAAAAGGAACTTTCATTTTCGGTTCTTTCAATTTCTATTGGTTTGTCTGATAGTACATAACCATTATCAAATTCCAGTTGTTGAAAGTTGTCTTTTCCTAATCTGGCTTTTAAAAAGTTGCTTATTCTATTCCGAATTTCGGGTGGAATTTTATCTAAATTTTCAAATTCAGCAGAATAGCAACTATTTATATATTTATAACTTTCAGTTTTTGAAACGAATTGAGGGTACTTTTCACGAGAATATTTATCGCAAGAAGCTAATAGGATAATTAAAAGTAGAAAACTTAATATTTTGACTTTCATTTCAATTTTAGCGTGATGTTCAGATATATTGCACAACGTTTAATATATGTGTCGTAGCTGTGTAAAATGTTCCTGAGCCATCGATTTTTTCTGCGCTGATTTTATAACTTTCTCATCATAAAATCTTTGCGCCTTACCAAAATACAACAACCATTCGATTCATGACTTATCTGCTATGATCACATATATCGTGTTGTGTTTAGTTTTATTTAGCGATTATTTCATAAGGCGTTTCTGGAAAACCAAAAAGAATTGCTTTTTCATCGTCAATTTCCTTAATCCCTATAAGTGTTCTTCTTTCTCCGTTATTATAAATCGAAACGAAAAATGTTCCTTGTAAACTTTCTAAAATTAATTTCTGTCCCTCTCTATTCAGTTTTTTATTAATTTCTTTTATTGCAGGACTGTCCAGTTCCTTATTAAAAGTGATTGGGATTTTTTCATTATTCCACTCTGCTTTAAATTCGAGTTCTTGAATTTTCTTAGCGGTCAATTCCGTTTTGGTTGGAAGGATTCTTTCGTAATCTGTTGCAAATTCAGTATCCACAATCCTAGATTCCGTTTCGCAAATAACAGTATGAGTTTTTCCCATTCTATATATTCTGATCCGATCCTCATTTACAATTTTATACTTAGATTCAGAAATTTTTTCACTCCAACTAGTAACTTTTTTTGATAACGGGTTCCTATTTGTTTCCTCCAGTTCAAAATGAAGAATCTGGTCATTTTTAAATTCAATAAATTCAGGAGGACAGTAATCGTCTCCTGTTTTTATCATTAACCAAGTACCTTTTAGATTTTCCATTTTAGGATTCAATTATATTAAGCACAACGTTGCGTGTATGAATCGTTGTGGCTTTTAGCCACTATGATTTTATACACCTTGTTACCATACGTTTTTTATTGTTTATAAAGTACCTCCATCAGGCCAATTTTTCCAATGATTATTTGGCTTTTCAGTTGGTTTGTATAATTCTATTTGTCCAGTCTCCAAAACTTTTGCTATTTGCTTAAAAGTTTTGTTTTTGCTCGGAAGTTCAGAATCAGCACAGTCAGGATGATTCCATTCCGTTAATTCCATAATCTTTGGTAAGTCCATTGGGATTCGTTCTCGAATTTCTTTTTCAGTTGCCTCAAACTCTCTATTGTATTCAGGTTCCAAACCTCTCAAAAATTCCCAAACAAAAATCTTATGGTCTTCTTCTAATTCAATTCCTTTATTGATATAAAATTCTCGATTATGATTAATAGCGATTTCTTTATCTCGCAATATCATAGTATTTGATTTTGGGTTTAAGCTCTCTTCATATTCCTCATCGAAAGTTGGAAAGTCCGAACTATCATCGGTTAAGTAAAGAAAATTGGCGTTATCAGTACCTGGTTTTGTTTCAATACAGTTTCCAAATATGTGCAAACAGTTACTAATTCCATTGTGTCCGCCACCACGATAATTAAATCCGATAACCTCAATTATTAAAGCCCAACGTTTACCATCTCGATATGCACTCAGTTTAGAATGAACAGGATGAACATATCCATTGTCAAGCATTGGAAAGGTGTAATTCTCAGCACACTTGTCAAGCTGTTTTAAAATATCCTTTGCTGAATATTCCTGTTTTTTGTTAAATCCGAAAATGTTCATTCGTATGTATGGTAACGTGTTTGTGTATGGTTAGTTATGTGGTTAAGCAACTAATTTAGTAAACAAATACGAACCCTAGAAAATTCTGTAGCAATTTTCCAAATAATCACTAATCAAAGCAATTAACTATACACGTTGTTGTATGTAGTTAAGTTTTTGACTTTGATATTAGAATAATTAATTGTTCAAATTCTTTTCTGGTAACTCGTTTTCGCTGTTTAGAGGGTATATCAGTCATAACTTTGTGAGCAATTACTGTATTCCATTCCGGTATTACAAGAATTCTTTGCCCCCAAGCTCCTGTAGCAACAAAGCTTCCCTCAGGAAGTAACCCTTCTGCATAGCTTTTATCATGAATCCACCAGAGATATCCATGTCCATAACGTTCATTACTTTGATTGGTGGTAACAGTAAAATCAGTTGTTATCTTTTCAATCCATTCTATTGGAATTAGCTGTTTCTCTTTCCATTTTCCTTTATTCAAAAAAAGTTGACCAAATTTTGCCATATCTCTTGTTGATAATCTAAATCCTGCTTTAGCGTGTTTTGACAATGTTGTGTCACTACGATAGATTACCTCAAAATCATTAATCTCAAGTGGTACTGCAATCCCTTTTTCAAATAAATCTAATGTGCTTTTTCCTGTTTGCTCCTCAAGTATAGTTGTAAGTACATTATAATCCCAATTATTGTATGCCCATTTGGTTCCTGGTATGTTTGGTTCATTACCAAGTAATAAATCTCTGTCTTCTTGCATTTTACCAATTTGAGAACCAGTTGGATGATTAATGCCAGAAGTACTTTTTAATAGATGTAGGACCTTGGTTTGTCTTTGTAATTCGGTTAATGAAATAGGAAAATCCTGAATTTCCATATCCTTAAGAGTAGCATTTAGATTAATCGTATCTAGGTTTTGAAATACTAATGCTCCAATTATTGCCTTTCTAATTGAATGAACTCTGCTTACTTTATCAATATTACCTTCTGAAACTATTATCTGTCCATCAGTCTGTATTACTAGAGCATAAGTTCCAATTTCTTTAGCGTATTCAATTACTCTTTGGATTTTTTCATTATCCCAATTTTCCTTTTTTTGACCTAAAGAGAAATAAGTATTGAAAAGTAAAAAAATAAAAAGAAGTTGTTTCATCATCGACAAAGATTTTGACTGTTCTGATTAAAGACAACTTATCATTGGGAAATGTTACACTTTGAAAACAATTCTATTCAGAATAATTTTTGTTTTAATTACATACTACGTGTTCGTGTATGGTTTGTTGCGTGGAACTAAAAATAGATAAAAGGAGCAAACCATTTATTCAGCAGCAGTGATTTTCCGCTTAGGAAAATCAGCGCAATGAATTATACACATTGTTGTATGTAGTTTTCTTATTGATGGGAAATTATAATAATTGCTTTATTAATCCAGAGATTGCCATAAAACTTTAGTAATCATCCATTTATCATCATGCTTTGCCATAAGTAAGTAATCAATCCCCCAATATAACGTCAATTTTACACAAGCAATTTTATCTTGTGCATCCATAATTTCAATAGTTTTAACTGCATCCTTTGGCGCTGCCCATTGTGGGTCGTTAGCTACGTCGCGAGCAAAACCAATAGCTTTCTCATATGACATAATATGCACTTTTGAACCTTTTCTCTTACTTCCAAATCCTAATTTAGATAAATCTGGATGAACACTCCTTTTAATTTTAGTAGTATCACCTTCATAAAAACCTTCAATGTAGTCCAGAGCTGCTTTTTCTATTTTGTCCTTATCTTGGCTAAATGAATCCAAATGAAAACAAAATATGAGCAGAAATATTAAAATTGTTTTCTTCATTACTTACTTATTTTAGATGAGTTATTTAAAAATGCATATTCTTTTTCCATTTTGGAGAATGATTTCAACTTTTAGTAATTAATTTTCTCAAATTACATATAATGTTTAATGTATGTGTCGTAGCCATCCCATAGGGTTGCTATGTTTTGTAATATAATGTTACCTATTGTTATTTAGATATGTTTTCTTGGTTTTATACAGTTCTTTTAGATCACGTGATATATATAAATATGGATATTTGAAATATTTCTGTTTGCTCATAATTGAATTGCTATATATTTTCAGGGAACTTTTTTCTCCATTAATTTTATTTTCCGCTTTCATGTGTTCAATAATTCCTAAATATAAATTGGAAAGACGTGTTTTTTTATAACTTTCGCTTCGGACAATTGTCTTCCATTCAAAATCCAAATAATTAAATTCTTGATAATAGAAATATTTTTTCCCGTTAAACATCGGCATTTTATTAGCTACCGAAAGTAGTTTTGTATATTCTTTTTGTGAACTTAAAACATTAAACATTACAATAAACGGATTTACTAAATTAAGAAAGAAGGAAGATTTTTCAAATTCTGTTTCTAGACCATAATCGTTTAAGTCAAAGTTAAGATCACTTAAATCAAAGTTGAGATTACTCAAATTAGGGCTATCATGAACTATAGTCATCAATATTTGATTACCTATTCCAGCGTAATAATTGTCTATTAACCATCTTTTATCTATTTGTTCTTGTACGACTCTTTTTATAATTTCAATACTTTGCTTCTCTCCATTTTGTATTGCTCCGGCATTATGCCGAATTTCCCTAAGTGTATACCATATTACTAAATCATCATAGCTTGGTTTAAAAAGATATCTTTTGTCTAAAAAACCATTATCCCTCAAAGAAAAAACTTTTAGTAAATCTATAATGTTCGATAATTTTTCTGACCTGAATTTTTCAAGGTGTTTTATTGTAGACTTATCTTGCAGAGTTGAATTTTTAGCATAATATTCACTAAGTTTTATAAGTTGCTTAAAATCTTTTTTATTCAACTCTATTTGTGAAAAACACCAAGTTGATAGGAACAATAATATAAAAACTAGACTTTGTTTTTTATGCTTTATCATAATAATAGGTAACGGTTTGTGTATGAAACGTAGTGTGTAAAATGATGCTAACTTTTCGGATTAACACAGAACCGAATTTTTATGTTTTGTTTTAATTTTTTTATTCTAAAGCCAAATTTTTAAATTTGGTGGTCTTTGCAAATAAACAGAAACTTTTGGTTTAGCATTTATTAGCTATGTTTTATACATGTTGTTACCACACCTTTTTATTCAGCAACAATTATTCCTCCATTAATCTCTTTTGCACTCGGTTTCTCAAACCAATTTTCCATAAAATCAAAGTTTTCTTTCGTTACTTCAAATTCGTAAGTAGCTCCTTTTTCATTGTTCCTTTTCATTACTCTTTTCCATCGTGTTTCTTTTGATATGTCCAAAAAATGAATTTTTAGTTCATATTCATTCGACTCAGCAAATTTTCTAAATTTTTCTCTGTGCTCAAATTTTGACAAACCTAAATCGAGAATAGAGTCAGTCTTTGAATTTTCTAATTGTCGAACCAACTCCATTATCATTTGCTCTGCCCTATCAATTCTTTCTAAAAACCATTCCAATCCGTCATCCTTTTTTTTGTCGGCAAGAAATAACGTCTTATTCCACTTGTCAATTGAAAAAATAATTCCGTTTGTTTTACTTTTCAATTCCGTTGAGTATGTCGTTTTTCCAGAACCTGTATTTCCAACTATCAGATGTATCATTTTGCTTTTTTCAAATGTATGGTAACGTGTTCGTGTATGGTTAGTTGCGTACAAGTACACGATTATTTTTCCGTATTTACAATATAGTGAAAAGTAGGGAAAAACCATTGTCTTAGCCAACTATAGCAATTAAATATACACGTTGTTGGCATGCATTTTTAATTTTTTTGTTACATCACTCTCTCCACCATAGACATACTATTTAATATACAATGAGCAATAATTAAAAGCCATAAATTACGTCCTAATTTCACGTATGCTATTCCCATAATTAAACCAATTAATCCAACTGTTATTGACCTTTCTGACAGGTCATTTGAGTGTATAAACCCAAAAATGACTGCCTGTAACACTAAAGCAATCACTGTTGCATAAGAGGTCATTGAAAAGAATTTTTCAATCCAGTTCATTAAGAACCCTCTATCTAATAATTTCTCCAACATAGATTCAACCCAAATGAAGAAAATAATAAGAAAAAAATGAGACCAATTCCCTTTTAGGTCTCCAAACTTAAAAACTGCACTTTCTGATGAAGTATCTTCTGCAATGGAAATAGGTAAATTATCTTTTATAAGTTCAAAGACAATTATTGAGACCATTACTGCTTTGAAAATAATAACAGAAACACCGAGTGTTTTTCCACAAGTTGTCGGGTTTTTTTAGCCCCAAACCTTTCTAAGAGACGCCTCTTATTTTCATTCTCCAGCTTGCTACTACTAAAGTTGTAAATGACCAAAAAAGTCCATTAGCTATAAAACCTACTATTGAAGAAGGGTTATTTAAATTCAAATCAACTGTTTTTGTTTTAATAAGAAAGTTTTTATTCGGTTTATTAATTACGGTTTTTTAAATTGACTTAAAAAAGATTGTAATTCTTTCCAATAATCTTGATTGCCTTCAGAACAATTCCAAAGCGATTTTGAACCATGTAATCCTCCTGTTTCTGGTGCATAAATTTTTTTGTTTGAGGTCTGAATTAAATCATAAATTGTTTTAGCGTCTTCATATTCCGAGCTTGAAGCCGCAATAAAAGTTGGAAGTTTTACGCTTTTTGCATATTCATTTATTTGTATCTCTTTATATTCCAATGCCGGTGGTGAAAATGCTATTATACCGTCTATTTCAGTTTGATATTCTTTACCAAGTATCAAGACAAGTGATGCAGAATAAGAGCTCCCCCAAACCAACAGTGTTTTTGGGTTAAAATTATCTTTAACATATTGTAAACCAGCTTCCATATCTGGATACGCATGATAATATCGTGTACCTTTATCCAGTTTACTCGCTTCAATACGAGTCTGGTTATCAATACCATTAATTGTATTACCAGACCTTTGGTCTATAGCAATACAATTAAACCCTAACGTATTTAATTCTGAAGCAATTGGATGATATTCTCCACGACTATAACTACCTTGATGGTATAAAATAATCCAAGGTGTCGATGTATTATTTACCTTGTAAACATCGGCAGTTATTTGTACCTTATCTTTTGACGCGAACTGAACAGTTTCGCCACGAAATTCGACTATACATTCTGGTGTGTTGATGTGGTTATATATTTTAAGTCCTATAAAAACAAGGATTATACTACCAATGACTATTAAACTGATTTTAAATATTTTTTTCATATTTATTTTCCGAGTAATCGGAAATCTTTTTAGTTAAACTTACTCTCCTCTTTTTATTTAGGTTTAATTCAAAAACCCCATATCACCTTTATGCAATAGTGATTAGCTAAATGGTTTTGAACTCTAAATTTATATTAATTATATAACCAAAAACGTCAAAATAGACCAATGAGTAAAATCTGCAATCGTTAAGTGGATAAGTGTCTATAAGTAAATAAGTTTAATATATACTCTGAAGATTAGTTAAGTTCCTTGAAAACTTTTTCTTTGTAAGAATTGCTAATGGGAATTTCAATTTTACCAATTTCTATATCACTTTTGGTATAAGCTGTTACTTTAGTGAGATTTACAATATATGAACGATGTACACGTAAAAATTGATGATTTAGTTTTTGTTCAAAAGCTGTTATCCCACCTTTAAAAAGGATTTTTTTAGTATTAAAATGAATCTGAATGTAATCTTTCATGCTTTCTACAAACAAAATATCGTTGAGAACGATTTTTATATTTTTTTTATTGCTTCTAATATAGATATGTTCATCCTTTGAATTTTCACTTCTTTTTTTTTGAGTCTCTAAAAACTTTTCTATAGCCTTAAAAAACCTTGAGAAATTAATAGGTTTTAAAAGATAATCAATAACGTTTAATTCGTATCCCTCTAACGCATATTCTCTATAAGCTGTAGTGAAAATGACTTTTGGTTGTGCCATCAGGTTTTTAAGAAAATCTGTGCCTGTAAGTAAGGGCATTTCAATATCTAAAAACATTAAATCAATGTCTTCTTCTTTAAGGATTTTAAGAGCCTCTAAGGCTGATTCACACGAAGCTACTAATTCAAACCCTTTTAATTCCGACAAATGTCTTTTTATAAGTTTTCTAGCTAATTCTTCATCATCTACAATTATGCATCTATACATTAGTTATTAAATTTAAGTTTGCTGAAAATTTTTGCTCGTTATCATTTAATTCCAAAACATAATTATTTGGATACAGAATATTGAGTTGCTTTTTAATATTTGGAAGTCCAATTGATATTCTTTTTTGGTTGTTAGTTTCCGAACTCAGTAAAGGTTTTGTGTTTTCTATCTGAAAATAGATTGTTTCGTTGCTTACTTTTAATTTAATATTAATAAAGGCCTTATTTGTTTCTTGACGTACACCATGTTTGAATGCATTTTCTAAGAAAGTAAGTAATAATAGTGGTGCAATATTTGCTTCATTACCTGCTTCGTATTCAAAATTAATTTTCAATCTTTTTCCGTACCGTAATTTCTCTAAAGCAATATAATTATTAAGTAATTTTATTTCATTAGCCAATGGTACAAATTTTTCGTTACAACCATATAAGATATAGTCTAATATTTCTGATAACTTATCGATTACTTCGGGCGCATCGTCTGATTTCTCTAAAGTAAGTACATAAAGGTTGTTAAGTGTGTTAAATAGAAAATGTGGATTTAATTGATTTTTTAATGCTTCTAATTCTGATGTTTTTTTTTGTTCTTTTAAAGTCAATACTTCTTTTTGATGTCTATAATACTCAAACATGATTAGAATAATTGTAGGAAAAATCAATGAGGGAATATTATTTAAAAAAGCAAAACCATTTGTGATGCGTTCCTTAAAAACAGGTATGCTTCTTAAACTAAAAATTTCTGGATATTTGGGCACTATATAATAGCTACTAATTGCAATATATATTACATAAGTAAGATAAATTATAAATAAGCAAGTAAGTCCAAATAGAAATCTTTTTTTCTTACTTAATAATAGTGGGATTAAAAGCTTAATAATTATATAGCTTAGTACAATTTGAACGAGTATTACAAAAATTGTTTTTTCGAATAATAAAATCTTATTAGATTCAAAAGTCCATTTTGAACTCATGTAGTACGCCAACATGACTATCCAAAATAGAATATGAGCTAGTAATTTTCTATTTTTTTTAATATATCTACTTATTTTAATTAGCATAATTATAAAACAAAATGACAGAAAATAAACCTGTTCTTTTTTTACTATTAATGTAAAATTAGTTCTCTTTTTTAAAGCTTTATTCTACTGGGTATCAAAAAGCTTAATATGGTTAAACAAATTTAGATGCTAAATTTAAATTAATAATAGTGTTAAAAAGTATTTAATATACCAATCATAAAAATCTGCAAACGTAAAGAGAGGAAGTGTCTATACTTAATACTTCTTAACATATTCATTTGAAGTTTAACACATATTTAAGTTAAGTAAAAAGCATTTTGTGATTGGTATTAATTCAGTCCTTAAATTTAAAATTTACCGTATCTATGTTTCGAATTTCACTACTTTGTCTTTAAATGAATGCCAACGTCTCTTGTATGTTGCGTTTGCCTGTGGAAGGCGGCATATGCAATATACAAATTGTTGTGCTTAGTTTTTTTATCCGGTTTGATTCAATTCCTTAATTTCAAAATAGCATCTTTCGCAGACTAACTTGATTTTGGCAAATTCCATAGATTCGTCATTCCAGCCGTCAGTTTTAAGTCGCTCTTTTTCGCATTGCGAACACCAAGCTTGAAAGTCATCTTCTTCATCTAATTCCATCCCACGATAGCTATCGAAAGCTTCTTCAAATCCAGCTTTTGTTTCTACATTTAGATGTTGACAAACAAAGGCCTTTCTTATTTTTCCGTGAATATTACATTCAATTAGGTCACTCTCAATTTTTTCAGCTTCTCTTTTTGTTATCTGTTCAGTTAATAGAAAGTATTTTTCTAAATGGTCAGAAATCACTCGATAAGTTCCAATTCCACCAATTATATCAAATGCAATAGAAGTCAATTCCCAACCTGTGTATTTATCTCCGTCAAAGTGGGCGTTGATTAGATTGCCATAGTTCTTTTTTTTTCCGAATTCTTTAACTTTTAAAGTTCTAAATTTCTTCGGTTCAACAGAATCTTCGTTCGCCCAAGACCACATCCAAGTATTTGTGTTTTGTGAAAATGTACCGACTGGAATGTATTTGAAATAAATGTCTTTATCGTCTGAGTAAAGTCTTAGCGTTTCGCTTGACTGATTGTAAAACCAATTTGCATAATTGTCAATGTCATATTCGTTCCTAAAATTTTCTTGAAAATCAGTAAGCTTTTTACAAATTTTGTCAGCGTATTTTTGGTATTTCAAAGGTTTAAATATCAATTCGGATTAATTTTTATTCAGTTAGGTCAATTGTAATTCTATGTTTTCGTGTTCTTTAATTATTTCAATTATTGTGTCAAAATATTTAAGTTCAGATTTACTTTTTTCACTTCGATGCCATTTTAAAATATATTTTTCGTCAACATCGTGAACTCCGAATCCTCCATAAAGAATATCATTAAAAGCATTAAGATTTCGTCCAATTTTCCAATTTAGTCCGAAAGTCATTTTCGATTCTATTTCTCGATAAAAACCTTTCATATTTGAAAATTTATTTCCGTTTATCTCGATTATTCGCATTTTTGGGTAATTGACTACAACGACTTGTATAAGAAAAGTAGAGCGTTTATATACAATACCTTTCAAATTAAGTACAAACCGAATTTTTTATTTTATTTTTAACTTTTCATTCTAAAAGCCAAATTAAAAATTTGGTGACTTCGAAAATACACCCGAAGCTCCGGTTTCATCAACTTCGTGCTCTATTTTTTTTATACTTTGTTGTACAACGTTTTTTATTTCCACTTTTTTAGGAACTCTATTCCGTTGTATAAAACCTGACATTCTTTTATCAGGTGTTAATGATTTATATCGACTTTTAATATATGGTCTTGCTCCATCAGTCGGATGAAATTCCTCACTCAAATATTCAACCTCATCATTATATAACTCACGTACAGTTCCATCATCATTTACATGAACATATTCAAATCCATTTTCTTGTGGGCGCAATGGAATGAAATATCTCAAATAGATAATTCCTACACCAAGAATAATTACTCCAACAATAACTCCGATTATAATAAATAAAGTACTCATCTTCAATTATAATGAATTAAACCTTTTTTAAATAATAATTCTTTAAACTCTTTAGAATCAGTTTTTATTTTTTTATTAATAAATCCAGAACCTAAACCATAAATGAAAGGACCAGGTCTATTACTCCATCCTTTTCCAAATTCTCTTGGTTTATGTCCAGCGATTCGTCCACTAATATAAATCCGATTATCTAGAGTTATTTTTTCCGCAACTAGGTCAACACAAGGATATATTTCTTTTTCAGTTAAATATACTTTATCAGCAATTAATTCAATGACATCATTTTTTCCAATCGCTTTTGTTTTTTCGAATAAAAACCATTCAAACTCATAGTCATTCGGAAGCTCTTGTCCAAAATGCAATTCCGCGTACAACTTCAATTCAGAAAGAGCCTTTTCTATATGTTTTTTGAATTCACTTTTTGTCATTTCTCAAATGTTGTACAACGTCTCTTGTATGGTGCGTTTGCTTCCCGAAGGGAGCATATGCAATATACAAATTGTTGTGTCTAGTTTTTTAATATGCGAATCGATTAAAAATTCCAATCAATTCCCATTTTTCATTCAAGTTTTGATATAGACTGGAGTATCCTCCATTATTACCAAATTTAAAATTAATCATACCATACTTATTATCATCAGAAAAAACAGGTCTAGATATTGATAAGGGCCAATCTCTCCATTTATTTGGATTATTATTATACTGTCTTATTTTTCTTTTTAGCTCTCTTTCTTGTTCTTTAGATTCCGGTTTAATGGATTCTAGAGCAGCTTTTATAATAATTTTTTGATCCTTTTTTGTCAGATAAACCTCATTTAGTTCGTCCACTTTCCATTCCATCAATTTTTGGATATTAGTTTTTGAAATTAATTCAATTAAGATTATCGAATCTTTCAAAATCAGCTTACTTTCATTTAGCTCATAGAGATAATTATTGACGTTCCATTTGTCCGTTTTTAAATTAGGTTTGTAACCTTCTTTATTAACAATCTTTGTTTTATCAGCTAAAGCTAATTTTAATAAATCTTGGGAAGAAAGATTATAACTAAAAAGTATTATGAATAAGTATAGTAGTTTTTTCATTATTTGGTCAGTTTATCCCAAAACTAAATTGGTTAGCCTACTCATAAAACTCAAAATGAGTAAACCTGCTTTTTTAGAAGATTAACTACCCAAATCATTTAGTTATTAGACTTTACCATACCCAATTATACACAACGTTTAATATATGTGTCGTAGCAGGGCAAAATGTTACCGAGCCATCGACATTATCTGCGCATTGGTTGCTACTTTTCCATTTTTGCAAGCATTGCGCCTTACCAAATATACAAGAACCATTCGGTCCATCACTTTGCTGCTATGATCACATATATAGTGTTGTATGCTTTTTTATCTTTTCCGTATCTGTATTTTGTCAGAATCCAAAATAAACTGTTCAGATTTTATATAGTCGATTTTTTCTTTCAAAATAGTCTCGTCCAAATCAGATGAATTTATGAGTGCTGCAGTTTCTAGATTTCCAATAAGTTTTTCCTCCATATCTGATCTTTGAGAAATGAGATTTCCATTCAAGTATATCCTTCCGGGAAGCTTTTCGAATTCTAGAATATTCCAATTAACGTTTTGCACAAATTCAATTTCAAATTCCTGCTTTTTTTTATTCATACAATGTAGAGTAACTGAACCTCCGTCCATCCAGGCAGACAATTCTTGAATTAATATTTGAGAAGTAAAATCTATTTCCAAATTCAGTAATTTATTAATTGCACACAACGGTTTGTGTATGGTGAGGTAGTATCCCGAAGGATACTATGCACTATACATTTTGTTGTGTTTTCGTTTTATTTTCATATTTGCTTCTCAATTCCAACAACTTATTCGTCAACTGAATTTTGTTATTATAAATTTTATCAATCTCATTATCTAAATCACAGATTACTTCTAATTCCTTTTCAGTCCAAATTATTCTAAAATTTTCCTCTTTTAGGTCAACTAATCCTTTCCATTCATCATACCAGTTTTGAAAGTCAGAGGCAACCCATTCAAGATTGAGTTGTCCGATTTTTGATTCCAGACGAGATTTTAAATGTTTATTAAATTCAGAATCTTTTACGAAATTTTCATTTCTATAAAAGCTCTTGAGTATTAACTGTCTGAAACTAATAGTCCAGTCTTGATTTCTCTGTTTGGAATACTCTTCTATTTGTCCATTCCAACCAGTAGCCATTTTTTTTATTCCGAATTCATTGAATAATAAATCACTTATTAAGCCACTAATTTTACATTTTCCTTCCGTTCCAATTTCATAACCGTGAATAAAAGAAATAATTGACTCTTTAGACACTTTTCCTATGTACATACCAGTCCTAGTAATGAATAACATTAACGTATTTAAGTCAATTTCTCTCATTTTTTTCCAATGAAACACAACGTTTAGTATATGAAGCGTAGCCTGCCGGTAGGCGACTATGATTTTATATACAGTGTTATCTACTTTTTATTCATCTTTTGGTTTAGGAACATTTAAATGAGGTAATTCATATCCCTTTTCTTTTGAAATGAGGTAATGAGACCATTTTTCAATTTCTTGTTCTCCATAAATAATCATTCTAACTGGAATATCTTTAGCATCCATATCACCTAACACATAGGTTCTTAGATGTTCAGGAATATTTTCGTAAGCAACCTTCAGTAAATCTTTTAGCCTTACAGTTGGATTCTCGATATACTCTTCATAAACTTCTCGGCAAATTTCAGAAGTTGTTTTATCTCCATTTAGCTGAGAAATAATGTCATTAATCTCGCTTAATTTTTCTTCTATATTGGCAGAATATTGGCAAGTACCTACGGTACATTTTCCAAAGCCGTATATGTGAACTATTGAATCTTCAAGTATTTCCGTTGATATTGCACCATCTTTTACTAATGAAGTAAATTCATCAATTGAAACGAGTTCAGTTTTTTCAATTCCAGAAATCTGAATTCTAGAATCTGCAAAGACGTTTATATTGATAAGATTATAGTTTAAATCATCAATTTTTTGAAACCCATGAAAACTATCTCCTTTATGTTTTTGCGAAAAATAGTTTTCAGGGTCTTCTATCCTAACAGGTTTTCCATTCGCCATTCCCAACAAAGAAACATTAGTATTTCCAACTTTTTTTGTGGTTGTTCCAAAACAGTTATAAAGGTTCTTTAATTCAGGATTTAAATCTTTAACGACCTCTTTTATATGTTCAAAATATGATTCTTTATCAAAAAGCCATTCCCCATTTTTCACAGTCCAACTTCCTAAATGATGTACAGAAAGTTGCTTCCCATTAGGGATTTTTGGAGAAACCCAACCTGAATTTAATTTCTTCTTAAACAACTCCAAATCCACCATTTCCCAACAATCAACAAGTCCATCTTCGAATACTTGAAGATTAATAAAGAAATGACTTTCACCATTGTTTATTACCCCGGGAACGAATCTTCCTTGTAAAACTCTGGTTCTTTCAATTTTGGGAAATGACTCAAATTTCAAGTTCTTCTCTTTTTTATTTCTTCCAAATAATTTCATTAAGGTAATTGTTGATAACGGTTTGTATAAAATGCGTTTTAATGCATTTTTACATATTGTTGTAGTGTCGTTTTAGTATTTTAAGTTGTCAAGCTCATGTTTGAAAAACGTTTTAAATTCTCCCTTAATAGTCAATCTGTGTTGCTTGATTAAATCAAAAATTAAGCCTCTAATTGTTAATACTTTAGTGTCGATTTTTGGTTTTTCATTTAACTGAAACAAAGAATATAAGCTCAATTCCTTTCTCTCACTAACTGGCATAGGAAGCTGATTTTTTATTGCTTTATAAATTTTAAGTCTATCCGTTTGGTTAAATTTTTTGTCCAAAAATGACTCACTGAATAATTCGTTTTCAAACAGATTTTGCATTTTCAGTGAATTTAAGATTCTGGATTTTAAAAATACGTATGCAATATCATGACGTAAAATAACATTATTATGAATAAGCTCTAATTTTTTGTTATCTAAAGGAAAACTAAAACTGTGTTTTTTTTCTAGTTCTTCAGTGTTTTCTGGATAAGTTCTCATCTATTATAATCTTCTTAGCATCTTGTTTTAAATGCACTACAACGTTTAATATATGTGTCGTAGCGAGGCAAAATGTTACCTAGCTACGGGCGTTTTCTGCGCATTGGTTGCTAACTTTTCCTTTTTGCAAGCATTGCGCCTTCATATATACAACAACCAATCGATTGATCACGGATCTGCTATGATCACATATATAGTGTTACAGCACGTGTTTTTCTGGGTTTTACCCCGTAATTATTGCGTTTTAAAGCTTCCTTTCGGTTAATTCTCCGCGAAACTCTTCATTTAGCCGCACGAGTACTGTCCGTCGTTGCGTTATGCTTTTCAGATTTCGTTAATTTAAAGAATTCCAAGCCATATGAGAATAAACAAAGCCCAAAATATAGAAATATTCCAAATAGCTACTTTTCTTTTTTTCTTATCTATAATTTTTTTTCTTGCGATAAACTTGTAAGCATAAAAAGAAATTAATCCTAAAAGGTAAGAAAGAACCAAATGGCTAAGTCCATAACCAATAAATGATGCATTAAACTTCCCTCTATCAAGTATTCCATAACCAATACCAATAATAAAGACTACTATAACTCGTAATATAATTTCACCATCTAGTTTCTGTAAATTCATTTTAGTTTTTGATGTGCTGTAACGTTCTGTGTATGGTGCCTATCCCGAAGGGTGTGCACTATAAACTTTATTGGCAGGCGTTTTTATTCTTTTAAATTATTCATTAAAATTGGTAATCTGTAATTTTGTTGATTATATTTTCGTTTTATTTCTTTTCCATTTTTGTCAATTTGAATTAAGTACTTATCAATTATTATGTCCTTATCCTTATAACTTTCTGTAACTAAAGTATCAGATTTTCGAATAACAAATCGATTAGTTGTCAATACGTCATCAAATTTTTCTCTGTCAACAGTTATTATACTGTCTTTCATTTCGTAAGTTCCATAAAAATGAGTCCTACTTGCCCAACTTCCACTAATTATAACGTACTCTCCATTTTTCTTAAAATCCGTATATCCACCAAAAATTCTTGCTTTAATTAATGACTCAGAATTTACTTTGGATTCGTAAAATGAATAAATTCCAACATTTAAAAGAAAAATCAATAGACCAACTAAAATAGTGGAAAAATCTCGGTTATTTTTTTTAAATATCAGAAGTGATTTTATAAAAATTATTATCCAAGGGATTCCAATCAATAGGTATATCAATATTTGGAAAATATTATCATAATGATATGATTTGTATAGAATGAAAGCAAAAACACTTCCGAGAAAAATTAAGAGTACTTTTTTTATCATTTGCTATTCTCCATCAAGTTTTAATGACTGCCAACGTTTTATATATGTGTCGTAGCAGTGCAAATTGTTACCTTGCTTTTTGATTTTTCTGCGCATTGATTGCTAACTTTCACCTTCTGCAAGCGTTGCGCCTTACCAAAACTACAACAACCATTCGATCTATTCCTTATCTGCTATGATCACATATGTAGTGTTACCTGCTGTTGTTTTTCTTTATTTTTTTTCCGCTCCGATATTCAATCCGAAATTCTGTTCCATCTTCTTTTAGGCAATATTCAGTTCCGTTCTTTTTATTTTCCAAATATTCACAACGATAAGTCAATTTTTCATTTTCGTATTTTTCGATTAATGTCTTTTTTCCGTTTTTATCGTAGTGCTTGTACTCCGTAGTTGGTTTGGTCAGTCCGTAATTTGTTACTTTACGTTTAGTTTCTGTTTCTTCATAAAATTCCGTTACGCTTGCTGGTTTTGGTTTGTCAGCCCCATTATAATAAGTCACAGATTTAGTCATTTTTCCATCGACAAAGTATTCTTCGTAAACTAAATGTCCATTCTTTCTTATGCGTTGAGCTTGTCCAGAAAATAGTTTATCACCTGAGATTTTATAAGTCAAATCATTTTCAATATATAAGTTTTTTATTCCAACTATTTCTTGAGCGAAAAGTTGATTAAAAAAACAAAATAAAATGATAGATAAAATGTTTTTCATAATTGCAGGTAACGTTGCTTGTATGTTCCGTTTGCTAGCCGAAGGCAGCACATGCAATATACAACCTGTTATGCCTTTTTATTTTATTTTTTCTTTTAATAATTCTTTTACTATTCCTTCAAGATATCCTTCATATTTTACTTCACACTCTAGACTTTTATTTTGATCATTCAAATTAGAATATATTTTCATTCGACTATTCCCTAAGAAAACTATACCTATATGAGGTGTGTTCTCATTTACAATATGTCTTCTTGCTCTTGACAAAATAAAAACAGACAATCGCGTTCCAATTCTCAATAATTCATCAAGTTTTATATTTCTCATTTCTTTGATTAATCTAATTGCATCTTTTTCAGAATGATATTGA
Source organism: Aquimarina megaterium XH134 (assembly GCF_000520975.1). Classification (GTDB taxonomy): domain Bacteria; phylum Bacteroidota; class Bacteroidia; order Flavobacteriales; family Flavobacteriaceae; genus Aquimarina; species Aquimarina megaterium. The sequence goes on along the minus strand of NZ_JACB01000019.1, from coordinate 6,292 downwards.
TCAGAATCAATAGAAAATAAATTAATGCTAGTTTCTTGAGTTAAATTCCAACTTTCTATGAACTCACCTTTGATTCCTTCTCCCTTTTCATAGTACTTAGCAAGTTCGCCAAGTTCTATTTCTGGAAATTGATCCTGCATTTTTGAAGGCATTGTTCTTTCTAATACCCAACTCTTTATTATTTTTACTTGTCTTTTAAGATCATCACTTGAAATTTTAAAAATAGGGCAGCCGTCCCATTCGAACTCATATATTGGGATTTCACTAAAATAGAATGGGTATATCCTACAACCTCTGTCCTTGTCCTTTAATTCAATATGAGATTCGTTACCAAAATCAGCTATAATATTTATTTTATTGCTTTCTATTTTACGTAATTCATCACAATTATTATTGAGTTCTGATTGCAATAGTTCTAATTCTTTACTCATTTAAATCTAGAATTCTATTTTATTAGGCATAACGTTTAATATATGTGTCGTAGCAAGGCAAAATGTTACCCCTGCTTTTCGGTTTTTCTGTGCATTGGTTGCTAACTTTTATTTTCTGCAAACATTGCGCCACTCCAAAAATACAACAACCTTTTGATTCATCACTTAGCTGCTATGAGCACATATATCGTGTTACCAAATGTTTTTTGTCCGTTTAGAAACGTTATTAATCAAATTAAAGATTATTAAACTTAAAATACAACCTAGTAGGAGTCCAATAAACCAATATAATTCTAATTGTAGATTATCAAAATCAATCGGTTTTTGATTGGGATTTAACTTTAAACTTTCGTTGATTTTCGAAATTCTGTATTGCCATAATAGAGCACCTGAGGAGATTGTCAGAATAACAAATGCAATTAATTTAATTTTTGATTTCAGAAATGACAGCTTTTTGCTTGTCAGATATAGAAAAGGGAGAATGCCAATTGATAAAGAGAACCCTAAATTTAAAACCATAAAGTCATTATAAAACCCTATCATTTCTTCATCTTCTATTTGGTTTAAAGATTGGTCATAAAAGTAAAAAGACAAAAAATGCCCAATCAATGAGAATATTAAGAGGATTCCTAAGTACAGTATTATTTTTTTTCTTTTTATAAGATTCAAGTTTTTATTTTAGAATATTTGGTAACGTTTAGCTATGCGTAGTGCGGAAGCAAAAAATCACTAGTCTTCGAATCAGCACTTAGCCAAAGTTTATGTTTTGTTTTTATATTTTCTAAAATACTAAATCTAAATCTTTGGTGACAAATCAAATAGACAATAACCTTTGGATTAAACCAAAAACCGCATTATCGCATAGGTGTTGTTAGCTGGCGTTTATTTTTTCAAAGATGATATCATTAAGTTCTCCATCAGCAACATGGTCAATCATAAACATTTTTCTTAATTTACTTTTGAACGATTTTTTATAAAGTCTATTTTCTGCGATTGATTTTGGATAAATAATTTCTTCTCCATCATTAAAATCCGTACACCATTCTTTAAGACCTATTTGAAATCTTTTTTCAAACAGCTCATGAAGCTTTTGAATTCCATCAATGTCTCGTGTTATATTTAAGAAATATTTTCTGAGATTCACATCGATAAAAACAATGAAATAACTATCGTCGTCACCATCCATACAATTGATTCCGCCTATTGCCATGATTTCATCTAAACTAAGAACCCAAGATTGGTCTTTATTCATAGTCCAATAACCTTTACTATGCATTCCATCATATTGGCTATCGTATTTTATTAAATTATTATCAATATAAATTTTGTTCATAGAAATGACAGCTAACGTTAAATATAACAAACGTTGCTGACCTAAAGGGCAGCTATGTTTTGTTATATCGTGTTGTGTACAGTTTTTCTTTTTATTATTTCGAATATTCCCAACATCAAAATTGCAATTATTACTCCTTGTAGAAGCAACATTCCAATTCCGAATGCAAAGGGATTTATAAATTCCGTATTTCCGTTATCAGTTGTTAAATAATCTCGATGATAACTGGTTACGATTATTACAAAACGCTCAAAATAAACTCCAATTTTCATGCAAAATGCGACTAACAGAACGTACCAAAATTTTGCAGCTAATTTTTTATTAATCAGCGTAAATGGTAAAATCAAAGCTGATAAAAACATAATCCAATATGTAATTGCGTAAGGTCCAACTGCACGATTGACAAATGCGGATTCCTCAGGATTAAGTATAATTCCAATTAAAGTTATTATCCAAGTAATAAATGAATAGACAATAATTACCCAACGTACTAAATTCAGTGCTTTTTTGATTTCAAATCGGTTTTTAAAGAAAACTTTGACTAGAAACAAAGTCAGAATTATTGGAATAAGGCATTGAATCAGATTTACATCTACTATTTTTATGATTCGATCGTATAATTCCATTTTCTGATTTTAGTATCTTCTTTCCTCTGTTATAACAGGGTTGTCGTTTTTGTCAGCGTGTATTTCTCCTGCATAAACTTCTCCACAGTTTAATTGTTCTTTAATTTTATAAGCTATTTCTGACTCGTCTAATTCCGTCCCATTATTCGATTCAACTTCTATCATAATAGGTTTGTCATATTCTCCTTTTTTCCAATCGTGAGGTCGACTAATATTTAGGTAGAGATTTGATTTTCGGTCACTTGATTCAATCCATTCCCAAACATTTTCATAATCTCTGTATAAATTGTCAACTTCAAAAATCTTTTCAAAGTCAGATTGCAAATCAGTTAACTCTTTTTTTATATAAATCCAAAATTTCATTTTCTTAAATTGTACACAACTCCAAATATATGAATCGGAGCAAGGCAAGCAAGCCTGAACCAATTGATTTATCTGCGCATTTTTATTTCTTATTAATTTATAAAAATCTAGCGCCATCTCCAAAAGGTAACTACCTTTGGATAGAACACTAAACTTTGCTCTGATTTCATATATAATGTTAGGCACAGTATATTTTTATAGTGTAATTCCGTGTTTTTTCAAAGTCGTTTTGAACCAACCTTTATGTTTTTTCCATATTTCTTCGGTTTTCAACTTATCCATTGCAATTTGTTTAAACTCTTCGTTTTCACTTTCCAATAATATTTCAATAAATGAGTGTAAATAGAAAACCTCATTTTCGGTTTGGAATTTAACCGTCGGAAATTCAGTAATTAAATAATTGTTTAATTTTTCCGAGTATTTAAATGAATAATGTTTTTTCAAATAATCAAAAGCATAAGCATTATTTCCGTTAAAAGCTAATTCTTCAATTCGTGATAAATAAATGTCTTTATGTTTTCTATTATCAAAGGCTCTGTCATAAAGTAACCAATCAATATCTTTTTTAGAATAGATAATTACACTATCCAATTTTTCCATTGTCAAGTCATTTGCAAGCCTTTTTTTCATTGCGATATCTTGCTCGTAATTATTACCATCAGTTTTGCTTAGCGTTTCCATTCTGATTTTATTCCAATATTTGTGATAAATGACTGAAGAAGTTGATTCTTTGTCAATTATACAGCCTTCAAAAGTTTGAACTCTTTCATTTTTTTTCAATTCCGATGAGAGCAATTTAGAAACATTTCCCTTATTTGATTCAATAAGTTCAATTGAAGCGTAAATTCGAATAGTTGGGTTATCGTGCTTTGATAATTCGATTAATTCATTATCCGATAACTTATCTTTTAATTTTTGGAATCTTTTATATTGTGTACTAACGACACATGCATATCCAACACAATCAGAATCAACTCTATTAATTTGAATTATAGAATCAATTAGTTGTTGTTTTGTTTGCGAAAAACAAAGACAAACAATAAAACTAAATATTATGGTGAATAGCTTTTTCATATTGTGCCTAACGTTAAATATATGTGTCGTAGCAGAGTAAAATGTTACCCTGTTTTTCGACTTTTCCGCGCATTGGTTGCTAACTTTTCCATTCAGCAAGCATTGTGCCTTGCCAAAAATACAACAACCATCCGATTCATCACCTAGCCGCTATGAGCACATATATAGTGTTAGCTACTTTTTTTTATTTTCTTCATCCAAATTTTTGATTCCTGGAGCGTTTTTAAGAATATTCTGTCCAAGTTGATCAGGTAAGTCTATGAAAAGCGTAGCACTACTATCCCAACAAACAATCTCAAAAAGAGAGTCGTCAAGTTGTTTTTTAGGAGATCCAATCCAAAATTCCGGATTTCCATCTGCATATGGTATTTCACTTAGTTTCACTTCTGTCCCTGAAGGGTAAGCTGAAATAACTGCCCAAACAAACTGATAATCAAATTCAGTAATTTTCGAACGTAGTTCTTTTCCCGTCACCCATCTTGGACTTTCAAGTGGAGCCCATCCGCCATCTACATCCGCAAAGTGCCAATCGTAATCTTCCATATTTATTTCCATCCACTTTTCAATATCTCTGAGGCTGGTGAAGAATTCAACTTCTTTAGCGTTTTCTTGAATTAGATTCATTTTTGAATTGTAGTTAACGTCTCTTGTATATTGCATATGCCGCCTTCGGCAGGCATATGCAATATACAAATTGTTAGCAATAGTATTTTTATGGGTTATTTCGTCTTTCTTTTCCGTTTTTAATTTCGGCTAAAGCGCTTTTAAATGTATAAATTTCGTTTTTTGCTCCATCAAAATCCGCTCTTGGAAGTTTAGTTGAATTTTTTCCAATTTGTCTTTTTAAGCGACTCCAAAATTTTTTAGTTGTATCGCTAGCTGAAATTCCAATTATTGAATAGTGATTACCAATCCATTCAAACGAGGACATTCCAATTTCATCATTATAGTCAGTTCGAATATTCAAGTGAATAACTCCAGGCCACCCAGCACCAAAATAGGGTGTAACCGGATTAGCTCCAGTCCGTTTTTCAGTCCATCCAATCCAAGGATTTTCAATCCATTCATCATCCCCAGATTCTGTTAAGAGAGGCAAAGGTCCACTTTCATTATGCCACAGACATATTCGGTCAGTTGGAAATTCAGTCAACGATTTTACTGCTTTCCATTTTTTAGTTCCGTCAGAAACCAAAAAAGCTATTTGTTCTTCAGAATTTAGTAAATCCAAAAGTTCTTTTTCGTCTTCTTTATTCAGATAAAGTGGAATCCAAGCCATAATTTATTTTACATTATTGCTAACGTTATAAGTATGTGTCGTGGCAGAGCAAAATGTTACCTAGCCATCGACATTATCTGCGCATTGGTTGCTACTTTTCCATTTTTGCAAGCATTGCGCCTTACCAAATATACAAGAACCATTCGGTCCATCACTTAGCTGTTATGACATCATATATGTTCTTGTATCACGTTTACATAACACTTCGTTCTAAGTCTTTGTCCTTTTTAAAAGTGATTGGGGTCGTTTCAATTGTTGCATCTGGATTGTTGCCATTTGAACCATTAATTAGAGTTCGACCAGAAATTAAAGCTGTAATTAATTCAGTATCAGATTTCAATATTTCAATCTTTAAATTTTCCAGGTTTGCATGTTCAAAGTAATAAACATTAGAAAGATTTTCTTCTCGGTTTTCATCCCAAGATTCAACTTGTTCAATCACTTTCCCTTCGCTAAGATTTAAAGAGGATTTGTCTAGTAAAGCAGTAGCTTCAAAATGAGGGTTAGGTGATGATATTGCCTTTTCAAGTTCAGGAACTCTAGTCAAAGAGTCTTTAGTCTCAAAATAAATAGTGAACTCCCATAAGTCAGATTCTACTTCAATCAAATTGTAGTTTGCTTTGGAGACTAAAAATTCTTCTTTTCCGAATTCATCATGAATTAAGCTAACTATCTCTTGGTTTGAGTTCATCTGATTATAGTTTTTACAATGTGATGCAATAATTGAATATACCCAATTGGGTATATTTCTCTTTTACTCACAAATCTAGAGGATTTTGGATAGACCTCAAATTATTTGTTGCCACTTGTATATAAATTTCTGTTGTTTTGCTTGAACTATGACCTAATAAGACTTGAATATATCGCAAATCTGTTCCGTTTTCTAAAAGATAAGTAGCAAAAGAATGTCTAAGCATAACGGTTACATTGAATAAATTTAAGCAGGAAACAGGGTTTCTTTGGGCCCGAAAATTCTTCGAAAAATCATTGTATTTTAGTTAATTTTCAGCATAAAAAAAGAGTACATATCAGCCTGTTTTTTTGAACTGTTTTAAGACATTTTTTGCTTCAAAAACAGTGTTTTTGAATACTTTTTTTGGTCGTCTTGAGCAAAAAAATCGGCTTCTTAGATGAAAAAAAACGGCATCTAAGGTCAAAAAAAATCGCTTCTTAGGTGAGTTTTAGCGTT
>NZ_JACB01000018.1 GCF_000520975.1 Aquimarina megaterium XH134 | reverse complement strand
TTTTTGGGCAAAAAAATACTCCCCGGCACCATAAGCGCTAGAGAGTACTTTTAATGTGTAGCCTTAAACTACATGCTTACTCACTCTTCTTTTTAAATCGAAGTGTCTTAAGCATGTTGCTTAATTCTATACTTGGGCGATACCGAATTTTTGTTCGTTTGATTAATGATGGGGTTACCTCTTCTGGGGTATCCACCCCTTCACTATTAACACCCAAACTAAAACTACCCAACTTACCCAAACGTACGGTACACCCCTGGCTAAGTTCGTTCTGAATGGTTGTCACTAATCTAACGATGACTGCATATACATCTGCCCGGGTAACTGTTGATCCGTCACTTACCAATTGTGATAACTGATCAATATCGGTTACTCCCCTACTTACGACCAAAGCATAGTGCTTTGGGATAGCCGTAGCATCCCTTGGATCCTTTCTGGCTATCGATTTAAAATGTACTGACATATTCTATCATATTTAAAGATTCATATGACCAGTAATAGGTCAAGTTTCATTCCAAAAACAAGGAATTATACTATAAATGCATCAAAAAAACACATAGAACATTGATTAGCAACAACATAATACAGGTACCAAAATAGCAGTAAAACAATACAGCATATTGACAAAATGCCAAGAAATTAACATTTTTGTTAAAAATATCATATTAAAAATTAAATGTAAATCATAAATACGTATTAAAATAGCTGTATTTATGCAGATAACTATTTTTAAGATAGATTATCGTTGGTACACATACTGAAAAGAGGTAGTTGTCTTACATTTTTATAAGCTGCAATGGTTTTGCAAAAGAATAGTATTAATTTTATCGGTACTTATCATTTAGCCCTATACCATCGAGTATCATTGGGTTTATTTTCTCTAATCTTGATATACGAGTAGCTTCTCGTTTTGCTGTAGCAATATATTCTGAATATTCTCTTTGTTTGAAAGGAGTTAGTTGTTCAAAAGATTTTTTTAAATTATCATTAGCGTTCAGTGCAGTTAATAATTCAGAAGGAATCTCGATTGTTTTTGACCTTTCTGGTTTGATTTCCTTACCATCTTTTTGGTTTCTAATCGCCTCTGTTACATACTGAAGTATCAATTTTTTGTCTATATCATCTGTAGAATTAAATCTCCATTGTCGTAAACCTTTAGTTTTTCCTTCTTGAGCATTCAATAACTTCTTTGCCTTATCTTCTAAAAATACACCTTGATAAAACCAAATCCCTACATAGGATTTAAATGCTCCTATTCCTATTACATTTTTATCATTAACTGTATAAACGGGTACTCCCCATTTTATCGTTTCTTTCATTTCGGTGGTGAGCATTATTGACCTTAAGATTTCCAGAGCTTCTTTCCACTCCTCATTCTTTGAAATAAATTCTTCGACTGATTTATTTTTTTGCATAGCTCGAGATATTAAATTTATACGTTTCAGAACACTACCAAATCATAGCTATAACTTGTTGTGCATTTAGGAAGATTATTACAAAAAATATCTAAATGCACAACAAGTAGATATAGTATCCTTTTTCTTATACTCTTTCTAGTGCAAGATATGGTTTCTCTGGTAATACAATTTCTATTTCTTCACCAACAGATATTTCTCCGCCCTCTACCACTACTCCCATAACACCGGCTTTTCTTATTAAATTTCCATTCTCATCATGGTCCAAAACAGCTTTCATTAATCCCTCTTTTATCGAATTTAATTGATTACAAGGATTTCTTAAACCGGTTATTTTAATTTTCACTTTTTGACCAAGTTTCAAAATAGTATACCTCGGAAGACTTAACAGGTCTATCCCAACAGTAGTAATATTCTCTCCGATTTCTCCATTCTTAATATGAAATCCTTTCTCCTTTAATTCTTCGAATAGCTCAGAATGAATTAAATGCACCTGCCTTAAATTGGGTTGAGTTGGATCTTTTAATACTCTGGACCTATGTTTTACCGTTTTCCCCATATGGGCATCTCCTTCAACCCCGAGTCCTTTAATAAGCATTATACGCTCGCAACTAAATTTACTAAAAGTGTGAGATTGACTTTTGCTTACACCGATTATTTTTGGTTTCTTCATTTAGTATATAATATACCAATATTCTTATTTTCTTTTCAAGGTAGAAAAAGCTAAAACATCCTCTCCATCTATAATATAATAACTAAAACTAATATGGTTTTCATCCACTTTGGTTATGATGACGGTTCCTTCTTTTATACAGGTATTAGTGTTTTCTAAAATTAATTCATTAAAAACAGCACGATTATATGAATACTCTACCAATTCCCATTGCCCAGAACATTCTAAACTTGGATATTGTATCTCGAATGATTGTTGGTAGACATCAATTTCTAAACTTATAGACCAGGTATTATTTTCTTCTAAATCCAATTGACACCCTACGCCTTCCCACTGGCCATCAAGCCATACTATATCATCGGTTTTACATCCAACTAAAATTAAGGTAATAAAAAAGAACAGTATACTCTTGATTTTCATATTTTTTTGCATTAAAAACCTTAGAGTTTTGATGCAAATCCAAAGAAATACCAATCGCAATTTATAACACTAAATTACCCGTATTTGTTTTCTTTTAATTCTTAATCGACTAAAGGTTTTAAGACATACAAGATCTATATTTTTAGATTCTTTTGCAAAGAAATATTTGCGTTTTTAGTTTCTGTAGCGTTTCAATCACAGAGAGACAGATTACCATTTACAGCACAGACCAAAATATAACACACATAGAATAAACAACTTATACTTATTTTCGTTTGATATATTATTCTCCTCATTTCTATCATAAATAATTATTTTCTATACTATGTTATTGCTTTAACATGATGCTAATAGCAACCCCTCCGCCCTCAACGAGGTTAATCTTTTTTGTCATTCCTTTTTCTATTTCAATATGTTCAATATCTATTGCCTTAGGATTGTTTTTATAATGTGCATCATCTGCATCTTTATAAAGTATGCCGTGATATGTTTTTCCTTCTTCTAGAAAATCAAAATTGATAGTTATCTCTCTTTTATTTTCGTCTGTTATACTTCCCACAAACCAATTTCCTGTATTTCTTTCTTCTCGTGCAATGGTAACATAATCTCCAATTTCTCCATTCAAAACAATAGTTTGTTCCCAGTTTACACCTACATCTTTTATAAATTGAAATGCAGGTTGATTTTCATAATTTTCGGGTAAATCACAAGCCATTTGGATTGGGCTATAGACGACAACATATAAGGCTAGTTGTTGAGCAAGTGTAGTATTAATTTGGTTATTTTCTTTGGTTGGCAATGAGATATCAAACACTCCGGGAGTAAAATCAATTGGGCCTGCCAACATTCTTGTAAAAGCAACTATCGGCAGGTGCTCTGGTGGGTTTCCTCCATCGGCAGCCCAGGCATTAAATTCTTGTCCTCTTAGTCCTTCTCTGGCGATCGCATTAGGGTATGTACGTCGAATACCAGTAGCTTTAATCGGTTCGTGAGCGTTTATTGCTACTTTATATTTTGCTCCTGTCTCCAAAACCTTTCGATAATGATTTACCATCCATTGTCCATGATGATATTCGCCTTTTGGAATTATTTTCCCAACATAGCCCGTTTTCACAGAATGAATTCCTAATTGACTCATCATATGAAATGCTGTATCCAATTGTTTTTCATATGTCCGAGGCGCTCCAGAGGTTTCATGATGCATAATAATCTCTACCCCTTTTTCTTTTCCATATTGAGCTAATGCTTTAAGATCATAATCGGGATAGGGTGTTATGAAATCAAAGACCCCTTCTCTATCCTCAAAACCAATCCAACGCTCCCATCCTGTATTCCATCCTTCAACCAAAACACCTTTTATTCCATTTTTTGCAGCAAAATCAATATATCTTTTAGCATTCTTTGTGGTCGCGCCATGACGCCCATGTGCTTTCCCATTGTCAATCCATTTTCCATCCTCACTCAAAGTCATTCCATAATCCCAAGAGGATTTATCAATATGCATTTCCCACCAAATACCGACATATTTCTTGGGTTCAAACCAACTAACATCACCAATTTTATTGGGTTCATTTAAATTGACAATCAATTTAGAATCTATCAATTCGGTTGCTTTATCTGCTATTTGAATAGTTCGCCATGGTGTTTTAACCATTTTTTTAGACAAGTTTCTTTTCACTTTATAACCTAATCTATCAGAACCGACAAGTTCGCTCGTTAATTTAAAAGTATCATTATCAATCTTTAGTGTCATCCCGGCATAATCTGTAAGATTAGCTTCATGGAAACTTAAATATATTCCATCAGATGTACGCATAGTCACAGGGGTATTTACTGCATTTTCAGGAATAGCGGTCTGGGCTAAGTTATTATGATCTTTTAAGGCTAATGCATTGATTTCAGAAACTTTAGTGGTGTTATATAAATGCTCATAAGTATCCCAATCTCCCGGAATCCACCATGTAGTATGATCTCCAGTTAATTGAAATTCTGTATTTTCATCCATTACAATTAGACTATCAACACCTTGTTGTGGTAAAAATTCATAACGAAACCCAATACCATCATCATATGCTTTAAAATGTATATTAAATTTTCGATTTGGAGCTGCTATTTCTTCTAATTCTATGATTAATTCGTTGTAATGATTTCTAACCTTCCTTTGTTCTCCCCATTGCATTTCCCAAGTTTCATCTACACTATTGGATCTTGTATCAATAATCTGTAAACCGTTTTTTAAAGATGGTTGGTTTTTAAAATCAAATCCCATAGAAGAGCTGTCAATTACAATTTGATTTTTATGTTTTACCAAATACTGGGGAGTCCCATCTTGAGATAAATAAAACTCTATAGTATTTGATTTTTTTGGAGAAGACAAACTTGTAACAATTAACTGTTCTTGTTTACAAGATATTATGAGAACAAGAGTTATAAATAATAATATGGTTTTTGTTTTAGTCATTTGTCAGTTTTTGATTTTTTCTATCTTTTAAAAAATTACATCAATACTTTTAGCTTTAGCAGAATTCCAATCGAAATCAATATTTAATGTTCCATGTTCTTCATCCCAATCAAACAAAGGAGAAGCACCACTTATTGTTACGGATTTTGGAGAAGCATGAATATTATGAATAATCAAAGTCACTTTTCTGTCGATTGATGTGTAATTAGCTCCTTTTTCTGATGTTAATGCTATTGATAGCTCTTTATCGCTTAGTGTGCTATCAAATCTTAATATTTCGTATTTTCCTTTTTCAAAAGCATTTGGTGTTTTACCATCGTCATCATACAACTTACCAGAACTATTTTTTATAGTAGTATCATGATAGTAATGTAGCATTATATTTTTGGTCGAATACATTTTGGTTGTTTGTACTGGCTGCACCATAGGAATAAATGCTCCTGCTTTTACAAATACAGGAATGTGATCTTCTACTATTTCAACCGTTTTAAACGTTCCTCCCTCAAATTTCTGTCCCGTAAAGAAATCAAACCAATTAGTTCCTTTTGGAAACGGAATATCCATAGATGCAATACCTGGTTGTATTACGGGTGATACCAGAAAATCATCACCCCACATGTAGGTAAAACTTATTTCGGATAATTCTTTATCATCTGTATTTTCAAAAAATAAAGGGCGCATCAATGGTATACCAGTTTGATTATTATCAAAAGCAATGGTATAATTATAAGGTAGTAGACTATACCTAAGTTCGATACTTTTCTTAGCTAAAGTTTTTGTTTTTGTATCATGAAAAACGGGTTCTGGAGCAATATGCTCCTGAGCGTGGGGCCTAAATATAGGTTGAAAAACTCCATATTGTAACCAGCGGGTATATAACTCTGGATCAAATGTCTCTCCGCCAGCAAATCCTCCCAAATCAGAATGCATATAGCCTAATCCCTGCATCCCCATCTGTAATGCTATTTCGGTTTGGGATTGCAAACCACCCCAACTTCTGCTTACATCACCCGACCATGGGATCATTCCAAATCGTTGCGATCCAGAATATCCCGCTCGCATCAATATAAATGGGCGTTGCTCTGGGAAGTCTTTTTGATATCCTTCTTGTACCAATCGTGCCCAATCATGACCATAAATATTATGAACTTCATCTGCACTTCCTGTAGCATGTTGCAAATCAGACGGGTGTACTTCGGGCTCACCCAAATCACCCCACCAACCTGCTACTTCATACTCTCGGGTATATTTGGCATAAATATCCCAAAACCATTCTTTTCCTCTAGGATTGTAAATATCTATAATTCCGGTATTTCCAAAATAAAAATCGTACTTAAATGGATTTCCTTGCATATCTTTTCCTAAGACTCCTCTCTTTACAGCTTCTTCCCACTTTTTTGAAGTCGTTAGTACAAAAGGTTCTGTAATCAATATTGTTTTGATTCCCTGATCTTTAAAATCATTGATCATCTGTTTTGGATTTGGAAACGAGTCTTTCAAAAACTCAAAATTTCCCATATGTCCTTTGATCTCTTTTCCAAACCAATAAATATCCAAAATTACTGCATCTAATGGGATACTATCTGCTTTAAACCTGGCTACGGTTTCTTTGGTTTCTTTTTCAGAATGATATCCAAAACGGCTGGCAAAATTTCCAAATGCCCAACGAGGAGGCAGCGGTTGTTTTCCTGTGAGGTTGGTATATTGATCTATCAAGTCTTCCCAATCATCTCCTGCAACCACCTGGTATGTTTTTCTTCCACTAATGGTTTCATATTGTAACGTATTATCTTTTTTACTATCGATATCCAAAAATCCAATCGGAGCATTATCAAAATGAACGGCATATATCTTAGAAGAAAGCACCAAGGGCATTGTAAAGTTCATTAATTCAGAATAATTTTCATATCCATAATGTGCTCTATTGTATAACTGAAGCTTTTTACCTCTGCGATTCATTCCCACCACTCGAGAACCAGCTCCGTAAATCACTTCGCTTTTATCGAGGTTAAAATCTAAAATTTCTGTAGAGTCTGTCTTTATATATCCCTTCTTTTCAGAAATCAACTTTTTTCCTTTATACGTATATGAAATATGAAAAGGCTCTTTGGTAATATGTACATCAATACCCCTGGTATCTATAGTCAATACATTATCATCGTCCCTTATTTGCACTTTTGTAGTAATAGGGTCTAAGATTACGGCATGAGACTGTGAATCAAATGTCTCTCCTGTTGGTATAAATGAGGTTTCTATAATTTTATCAGAATAGGGTTTAATTATATATTTTCCGTTATCCTTAAAAACCTCGATATGGGTATCTTTATTTTTAAAGCCTTGATATGGTCCTTCATATTTCTTTTTACAAGAAATTGTCGTGAGTATAAGGGCTCCAAATACTAGAAAAAAGGTAAACTTAGAATTCATATTCAATATGTATTTTTATCAATAGATAGTACTCAAATATAACGGAATCCCTATAGAATAAAGGTATAACAGCACCTATACCAGAAGAATTATTGATTTTTTAGTAAAACTCGATTTACACAATAAGAATCACAAAAAATCACTACAACGTTTTCGTAAGAATTTCTGGTACAAACCAGACCTCTAAATGTGTCCATCATAGAGTGCTACACGTGGGGTAACAAAATTTATTTAAAGTTGATATAAGGATAGAAATGTAAAAAGGAGAAACCGAAAATCCTAAAAAAAGAGTAGGAAAATCAAATACGCATTATTATGAAAATTAAAACCTTTAAAAATGTAAATTACTCAATTCTAATCTTGTTTATTGTAGCGTTCATTCTCGCATCGTGTGAGAAAGAAGAGATTGTATCTTCAGAAAAAGAAAATACAATCCTTAAAAATTTAGATAGCAAAAATCTGAAACGAGAAACTATCGGGGTTTCTACATGTGCATCTTTTGACAGATCTTGTGATGATGACCTGGTTCTGGATGTAAATGAATGTAATTTTATTTCAGGATCAGGAAGAGATATGCCTCATCAATATATCATTGAAGATCTACTCAATAATTGCCGTACCGAAGAGCTTCCTTCTAACTGTAACTGGTGGAAAGGAAATATAACACAAACCCGTATCATAAAATTATTTTTAAACAATTGCTGTTATTCTGCCACTATTTTTAATAACAGATTAGACGGTTGGAGAGATTTGGCTATAGCCAACAAGCCAAACTCTTCATATCTGGTCACTAATTATGAGCGATTACCTGGTGGAATTATGCATAATTCACCTTTTGGGCCCTACGAAATTAGAATTAGAGTTACATATCGTAAGAAAATATGTAGTTTGACTGGGCTACCAGATGTTATTAGACAATAAGTATCAACATATAGAACAGGCCATTTACTAGCGTAGGTGGCCTTGTTTACTTCTATAAAGCTCTTAACTTATTAATAAAACTAGCATGTTTTTATACAGTGCTTTATGGATAAAGGGCACACAAAATTAATGAATAGATATAATCATTTATTTAAGAATCATAAACAATCAGGTAATATACACGGTGTAATTTTAAGGTGTCATTAACCAAGCTAATCTTAAATGTACAATACACTATGAAACGTCATTACCAAATCATTTCTAAAATGAAACATCATATACTTTTGGGTATATTATGTATGGGACTATTTACATTACAAGCCCAAAAATTGACTTCAAAAGATGAATCTTTAGAGAAATCTAAATTCGATCTTCCTACCGATAACCATTTTAATAGAAAAACATACCTAAAAGGAACTGGCAAGTCCTTCATTAACTTTGGAGATATTTTGATATCCAGAGCAGTTTTACCAGCTGCTAGTTTCTCCAATGGGCCCACCTCAGGACAGTACATCAACCAGGGATTAATCAATCAACAGCCAGTTCCTTTTTATAATAAACAGCCTATACAAGGATTTTCTGCAATTTTAAATAATTACGATAGAACTTTCACAGTATTATCTGATAATGGTTTTGGAAGTATCGAGAACTCATCAGATTATAACCTTCGTCTTTATAGGATTAGACCAAATTTTAAGAGTATTATTGGTTGGGGTAATGGATCTATTGATATACTAAGTTATATCGAATTGCGAGACCCTAATGGTTTGATTCCTTTTGCCATTACAAATCATTTTAGTGATTCGAGAATTCTTACCGGAGCAGATTTTGATATAGAATCTATACAAAGAACTTCTAATGGAGAGTATTGGATTGGTGATGAATTCGGACCTTTTCTATTACATTTTGATAAAAATGGTGTTTTATTAGATCCTCCAATCTCATTACCTGATTTTGATACTCCGGGAAAAGAACTTCGCGCACCACAAAATCCATATAGTGAAGAATATAGTGCCTTGCGAATAATGAACGCTATGCGATCACATGCAAAGGCGTATGGAAGCAAACCTCCTGTAATGTCTCCATGGTATGTGATGCTTGATGATCAAAACACCAATACAGTGGTAGGAAGTAGAAAAACTCCTCCTTCTACCCTTGCCAATGCATCGAGCGAATTATTTAATGTCTCTTCTTTAAATCGTGCAGGTCATCAAGTCGTTGTATATACAGTAAATGATCTTGAAAACATAAACCTACTTTTGGATCTTGGTGTACAGGGAATTATCTCTGATCGTCCTGATGTATTATTACAAGCTCTTCAAAACTTTGATAATAATAAAGATGGTCAACCCGATTTTATGACTTCTGAAGGATTGATCGATATCAATTTATTTGATGCGCAAGGTCATAGAGGTGCGCGAAACTTACGCCCAGAGAATACATTACCCGCTATAGAAGCTGCATTAGATTTCCTGATGCCAACCATAGAAACTGATTGCGGTATTACTCTCGATGGTATTCCTGTGTTAGATCATGATCCACATATCGAAGCTGCAAAAACACGTAAAGCAGATGGTACTCCTTATGAGTATAAAGATGAAGTTCTGGTTAAAGATCTTTCTTTACATCAAATTCAAAATACATTCATTGCCGATAAAATCTTAAAAGGAAGGCCTTCTCAAACCAATGATCTGTCTTTATCACCTGTTGCTGTCGCTTTTGCAAGCCAAAACAAGTTTATAGATCCATATATTATGCCTTCTTTACAACAGGTATTCGATTTTGTAAATTTTTATGTTTCATATTACCAAAACGGACCTGGGGCTTCAGATCCCGAGGCAAAGAAACGTTGGAAGAATGCATCCAAGGTTCGTTTTAATATTGAAACCAAAATTAATCCAAGAACAGATGTCGATGATCGTGGAGATATCTTTGCTAACAGAACAGTAGATCCAAAAACTTTTACAACAGCAATAGCCGATGTAATTGTTGCAAATAATCTTACCGATCGGGCAGATATTCAAAGTTTTGATTTCAGAACACTTCTTATTGCTCATAAACAATATCCAGAGATAAGAACTGTATGTTTATTTGGTGACTTTCCCAAAGTTGGTAATGTGGGAGATGGAACTAATTTACAAGATCAAAACGGGCAAAATACACCATGGTTAGCAGGGCTATATTGGCCATATAGAAATACAAAATTAGACACTCCTTTTCGGGTAAAAAGTAGTGGTGGTTTTGAAGGGATGGCACTAAGTACTAATAAAAAGACGCTATTACCTTTATTAGAAAAACCTCTTGAAGGCTCTGAAAACAATAATTTGTTGATTCACGAATTTGATTTAGAAAGTAAATCATATACTGGTAAAAAATTTGAATATCCTCTTGATAAAAAAGCCCGAGCAATAGGTGATTTTATTATGTTTAGCTCAAAAAGAGGATTAATCATAGAGCGAGATAATTCTCAGGGAGATATACATGGTTATAAGGCAATCTATGAGGTTGAATTAGATAAAAACGAAACATTGATAGAAAAACGACTAAATGTTGATCTTCTTAAAATCAATGATATTCGTAGAATATCTGAGCCTGGACTAGAGGGCGATATAGGAATAGGAAAAGATTTTGCATTTCCATTTGTGACCATAGAAAGTGTAGTAGTATTTAATCCTTTTTTAATCGGGGTCCTCAATGATAACAACTACCCTTTTAGTGTAGGTCGCCATATAGGCATGGGACTCCCCGATGATAACGAGTTTATCCTTTTATGGTTAGATCAACCATTAGGAAAACAATGGGATGAGATAAAACCCGACAAAAAAAATATAGCTACCAATACCATAAAAGTATATCCAAATACATTTAGAAACGAGGTTACTTTTTTTAATATGCTAAAAAAAGAAAATACTGTATCTATTGATATTTATGATGTACATGGTAACCTTGTTAGAAAACTAGTCGATCAACAACAAAATGATAAAGGTTTTACATATACCTGGAATGGTACATCAAAAAATGGGTATGAGGTTTCTAAAGGGCTCTATATTGCAGTAATCGAGGTTAATGGTGAGTTTATCAAAAAGAAACTCTTAAAAAAATAATATCGCATAACTAACTTCACTTCACTTAATAAACCAACTAAACAGAAAAACCACCTATACAGGTGGTTTTTTTATAGAATAATAGCTGTAATTTATTCTCTTATCTACATAATGAACACCTTTAGATATACAGTTATGTACAAAACATAGTAGTTAGAACACCCTTTATTATCACTGAAAACTGGGTAGTATATATGATTACAATTATAAATATTTGCACTCAAATTGTAATACTATTTGGAATTCGAACCATACCCCTATTAAAAAAGTAAGCTCATGAAAAATGTAAAAGTATTTGCTACCCTAATTTTAGCTATCATTAGTATTGCATGTACTAGTGATGGCGATACTCCTGTCATAGAAACTATTATTACTGTAAAGGATTTTGAAACTACCATAGACGAGAACCCAACCACCGCACAAGAATTAGGAACTATTGATGTAACCACCAACAAAGGTACATTAACCTATGCTTTTAAAAGTGAAGAGCCTGCCAATGCTTTTGCAATAGATTCAAAAACCGGAAAACTCACTGTAAAAGAGAACTTTCTGTTTGATTATGAAACCAGAGTAATACTTACAGCAATAGTGTTGGTAAAAAATGGAGATCTAACTAAAGAAGCGAAGGTAACCATACATCTAAACGATATAGAGGATTCGAACATTACTATAAAAGATTTTGAAACTACTATAGACGAAAACCCAACCGCAGGACAAGAACTAGGAACTATTGAAGCCACAACAGATCAGGGAGAATTAACCTATAGTTTAAAAAACGAAACTCCTGAAGGTGCTTTTGCCATAGATACCAAAACAGGAAAACTTACTGTAAAAGATGCTACCTTGTTTGATTATGAAACCAGAACAACGCTCGCTACAACAGTAGTGGTAAATAACAAAGAAATTGGTAAAGAAGCTAAGGTTCTCATCAACTTAAATGATATAGAAGATGCTACTATTATCGTAAAAGATTTTCAAACTACTATAGACGAAAATCCAACTGCTGGACAAGAACTTGGTACAATCGAAGCTACAACAGATCAAGGAGAATTAACCTATAGTTTAAAAAATGAAACTCCGGAAGGTGCTTTTAATATAGATCCAAAAACAGGAAAACTCACCGTTAAAGAAGCTACTTTATTTAATTATGAAACTAGAAAAACACTCACTGCAATTGCAGTAGTAAATAATAAAGAAGCTGTGATAACAGTAACATTAAACAACGTTATAGAAAATGAAATTATTACATTTACAGATCCTAACTTTAAACAAGCATTATTAGAACATACTGACCCTGTAATAGATACTAATGGTAATGGAGAAATTTCTATAGAAGAAGCTCAAATAGTTGAAAAAATAAATGTAAATCTTAAAAATATTTCAGATCTTTCTGAAATAGAATACTTTACTTCCCTAACCCGTTTAGAATGCTCGCTCCTAAACCTTAGTAATGGTAGATTTAGACATCTTAATGTAAGTAAAAATACTGCTCTAGAATATCTAGATTGTAGTGGTAATGTACTAACCTCCTTAGATTTAAGTAAAAACACTGCCTTGACTACTTTAATGTGTAGTGGTAATTCCCTAACAACATTAGATATTAGTAAAAATACCAACCTCACCAGGCTGGAAGTTCATGTCAATAAATTTACTTCAATAAACCTAAAGAATGGAAATAACAATGCTCTAACAGAAGTAACTTTACAAAACAACCCCTCTCTTACCTGTATTGAAGTAGATGATCCCAGCGCTTCATACCTAACGAATTGGCAAAAAGATGCAGCTGCCAGTTATTCTAGTGATTGTACTCCATAAAAATGGTAATAAAATAATTGAATACAATTCCCTCTTGCACTACTGTAATGAGGGTTTTTTCTGCTCAATAATTTCGGTAAAAACAAGGCTTTAACGGTTTATATGTAAAGTAAAAATTAAATATTTAATTGTTCATGCAACCCTTTATTTTCTCAATTGTCTATGAGATACAAAATCATTACAACTACAATTATTTTTAAAAAAATCAGTCAAATCAAAAGTTATAAACAAAACCAATATGCATCGACATTTTAAATTTAGAAATCTAAAAAAAAGGACGCAGCAATTAATACTATGCTGCCTAACTATATTTTTTGTCAGTACCAATGCAATAGCACAAGAGAGCTATACGATAAGTGGTACGATTAAGGATAACAATAATGGGGAGACACTTTTTGGTGCTTCTGTTTTTTTGAAAGGCACTTCTATTGGTGTGATCACCAATGAGTATGGTTTTTATTCTATTACCGCCCCAAAAGGAAACTATACCCTTGTTGCCTCCTATGTAGGATATGCAGATATTAATAAAGAAGTAATACTCGACAAAAATCAAAAAATAGATTTTGATGTTATTGAATCTTCTACACAATTAGATGAGGTAATCATTAAAAGCGAGGAAACAGAGCGTGTAAGTCTTAGAAAACCCGAAATGAGTGTATCTAAGCTAAACATCAAAACTGTAAAACAAATGCCAGTAGTATTAGGAGAAGTAGATATCATAAAATCTATTCAGATGCTACCAGGAGTGACTAAAAACGGTGAGGGCTCTAGTGGGTTTCATGTAAGAGGTGGTGCAGCAGATCAAAATTTGGTCTTACTTGATGAAGCAATAATTTATAATACTTCTCATTTATTAGGCTTCTTTTCTGTTTTCAATGCAGATGCTATTAAAGATATTAAGTTATACAAAGGTGGGATTCCTGCTCGTTTTGGTGGTAGAACTTCTTCTGTACTAGATGTTCGTCAAAAGGATGGAAATAATAAGAAGTTTAGCCTTACCGGAGGTATTGGTGTAATTTCTAGCCGACTAGCCGCCGAGGGTCCTCTATTTAGCGATAAAGGTTCTTTTTTGGTTGCAGGTAGAGGCTCTTATGTAAATCTTATATTAAAAGCGGCTGGTGAAAAAAACACTGCCGGTTTTTATGATCTAAACCTTAAAACTAATTATACGCTTAGTAAAAAGAATAAACTCTATCTCTCTGGGTATTTTGGTAGAGACACATTCAAATTTGGTGAGAATTTTGGCGTAGGTTATGGAAACTTATCAGGGAATCTAAGATGGAATCATATTTTTAACGATAAATTATTCTCCAACGCATCCTTCATATATAGTAAATATGATTACGACATAGATATTACGATGGAGGAATTCGAATGGATTTCGTCTATTAACAACTATAACCTAAAATATGATCTTAAATATTATGCCAGCAATAAGTTTAAATTAGATTTTGGAGTTAGCGGTATCTACTATGATTTTGATCCTGGACAAGTACAACCCACATCAGCAAGTTCTGCAGTAAATCCTTTATCTCTGGATCGAAAAAAAGCTTTTGAAAGTGGTATTTATGTAAATGCAGAACATAAACTTACCGATAAGCTAACTGTACAATATGGTGTTAGATATAGTGCTTTTAGTCGATTAGGCGGGCAGGCATTAAAAAATTATGCTAATGATCAACCGGTAGTATATAATAGTACATTAGGTTTTTATGAAAGAGGTATCGAAATTGGTGAAACCGATTATAAAAAAAGTGAAACGATTAAGAGTTATGGTAATTTCGAACCCAGAGCGTCCCTGGCATATCAGCTAAATGATGTTTCCTCTATTAAAATGGGGTATTCGAGAGCAGCACAATATATTCATTTATTGTCCAATACTACCTCTATAACGCCATTAGATGTATGGGCACCAAGTGGAAAATATATAAAACCGCAATTATCAGATCAATATGCACTAGGATATTTTAGAAACTTTAAAGATAAAATGTACTCCTTAGAAGTAGAAGCCTATTATAAAACCACTGATAACCGAATAGATTATATCGATGGATCTGATTTAATAGGAAACAATACTATTGAAACCGAAATATTAAATGGAGAATCCAGAGCATATGGATTAGAATTTTTGGCACGTAAAAATGAAGGGAAATTAACAGGGTGGATTTCTTATACCTTATCAAAATCAGAACAAAGAAGCCTTGGTAGTAATGCAGGAGGGCCAGGAATCAATAATGGAGATTGGTATAACACTGCATATGACAGAACACATGATATTTCGGTAACGGGAGCCTATAAACTAAATGATAAGTGGAGTTTTGGAGCAAATCTGGTTTTTCAGACCGGAAGACCTGTAACGTATCCTAATGGTCAATATGAATATGAAGGGTTGTCTGTAGCTAGTTATTCTGCTAGAAATTCTGATAGACTACCATCGTATCACAGACTTGATATCTCTGCAACATACAGACCTAATAGAAAACCAAACAGGAGATGGAAAGGAGAATGGATTTTTGGAATATACAATGTATATAATCAGAAAAATGCAGCTTCAATATCCTTTGGTCAGAATGTAGAGACAGGGGCAAACGAAGCTACAAGAACAGCAATTTTTGGTATAGTACCATCGGTAATCTATAACTTCAAATTTTAAAAAAATATAAACATATGAAAGCTTATTTTAAAATAATAATATTCCTTTTTACTATAATCTTTACTTCTTGTGAAGATGTAATAGACGTGGATGTGCAAACCGCTCCTGCCCGACTAACTATTGAAGCCTCATTAGATTGGGAAAAAGGTACAACAGGAAATAATCAAACCATAAAACTAAGTACATCTACTGCATACTTTGATACAACTTCTAATACAAGTGTTACTGGTGCTTCAGTTAAAGTTACTAATAATTCTAGCGGAGTCGAGTTTATTTTTACAGATCAAAATAATGGAGAATATACAACTACAGAATTTGTACCAGTACTTAATCAATCCTATACACTAGAGGTTATTTATAATGGTGAAAACTATTCAGCTACAGAAACCCTAATGCCTGTTGTTGATATTAAAGAAGTTAACCAATCTACCGAAAATGGTTTTGATGATGAAGTTTTAGAAGTAAATCTTATATTCGATGATCCCGTAGATGAAGACAACTATTATCTTTTCAGATTTAAAGAAGAAGGAGATCTTTTATCAGAATTTGAGGATCTTGATGATGAATTTGTAAACGGAAATGAAATTAACTGGTATTATGAAAAAGAAGAAGATACCAATACAAATACTCAAGAATTTACTTCTGGAGATATTGTAAATATTGACTTATATGGTATTTCTGAAGGATATTACAACTACATAAGGATACTTATCGAGCAATCTGAAGGTGTCGGCCTTTTTAGTGCAACTCCGGTAGCTTTAAAAGGAAATTGTATTAATCTGGATAATGCCGATAATTATGCTCACGGCTATTTTAGATTAACACAAGTATCACGAAGAACGTATACTTTTAATTAATGATAAATTTAATAAAGGCCAGATATATATTATCTGGCCTTTATTAAATTAGGTATTCTTCTAGTCTTTTGGGTACAAAAATGATTTTTCTACTTCAAAATCTATAACACCATCTTCTCTTACTTCATATAGTATAAAAAGCTCTCCCCAATAAACACCATCTGTAAAATCAGCTATAATCCATTTATGATTTAGTAATCTTACTTTATTAATACTCATATTACCCTCCATCCCAACAAACGGAATTATTGGGTTATCTTCTCCCGCTTTATTTTGCCCGATAATCTGATCACTTATCGTTAGCGCAAGCTTATTAGCATTATAGCCCATCTCTTCAAAATAATTTACTGCATCCTCATTACTTTCTAAAGTAAAATAGGTAATATCCATATTGGCACTAATCAGTGAATCAATGGTTGCTTCTTTTGTTGTTATTTTGGTCTTTAAGCTCTCTATTTTTGTATCATAGGATTCTTTTGCTTTTTTGGCATTCATGAATTGAAAAAGAATAAATAATGCTGCAAAAATGAATAGATATAAAAAGATCTTATTTTTCATATTCTAGATGGTTATTTTTAAATTATCGTAAGCTATATATACATTTTTTGGTAATAACTTCTCAACTTCGGCGTGAAAACCTAACATATGACTGATATGAGTGAGATATGCCTTTTCGGGTTGTATTTCTTTTATAAAATCAAGGGCTTCTTCTAAATTAAAATGCGAATGATGGGGTTCTATTCTTAATGCATTAACCACCAAAACCTTAACTCCTTTTAACTTTAATCTTTCCTCTTCTTCAACTGTTTTTACATCGGTTAGATATGCAAAATCTCTAAATCGAAATCCAAACACCTGTAAACGATTATGAAACGTATTTATAGGAATCACATCCAGATTGCCCAATTCAAAAGGTTGATTCGTAAGTTCATTTTCAATAACACTTGGGGCACCGGGATATTTGTTTTCCGAAGAAAAAATATACTCAAACCTAGTTCTTAGTGCTTGCAAAACTCTCTTATGCGCATAGATAGGGATATCACCTTGCCTGAAAAAAAATGGCCTTATATCATCTAATCCCATAGTATGATCTGCATGTTCATGAGTAAAGACTACCCCATCTATTCTGGATATCTTATTCGAGAGCATTTGCTGTCTAAAATCTGGTCCGCAATCCACAACGTATTGGTAATCATCCCAAGATACAAGTATAGAAACACGAAGTCGCTTATCTCTGGAGTCGTCACTTAAACAAACAGGATGGGTACTTCCTATAATCGGAATCCCCTGTGATGTGCCTGTACCAAGAAAAATTACTTCCATATTTTAATAAACTAAGGCAAATGTACTTATATTTTTTTGGTCAAAAATCACATATTTCCCTTAAATAATACTTAAAATCTTAGGGAATATAGAAATTTGCATTCAAACCTTTTTTAATACTCATTGTATTATTACCTTTACGGTAAACAAAAAAAGCCCTTTTTACTATGCCTATTAAGATAATGGGAGATAAAGAATTTGAATCTGTCCCTTCAATAAAGAGCAAAGCTTTGCGTATTAACCTGAACCAAAACATCTATGGTACTTTTGCCGAGATAGGTGCTGGTCAGGAGACTGTTCGAAACTTTTTTAGAGCAGGTGGAGCCTCTGGTACCATTGCAAAAGCAATGAGTGCATATGATAAAGATTTTAGTGATGCTATTTATGGTATTGAAAATGACAAACGTTATGTTACCGAAGCAAGATTAAAAAAAATGCTTAGACATGAGGTTGGTCTTATTGAAGAAAGAATTACTAGAGAAAAACACCCTAATAAGTTATTTTTTAGTTATGCAAATACTGTTGCAACAATTGATTTTGCTAAAAAATATAAAGGTCATGGTTGGGTAGGCATTCGATATCAGACAACACCAAATGAAGATTATAATGAAATTTTGCTTCATATTCGGTTTCATGAAAATGATGCCCGATTGCAGCAAATGACTTTAGGAATATTAGGTGTTAACCTTATTTACGGAGCATATTATAAATACGATAATCCCAAAAAATTACTCAGATATCTATATGATCACCTAGATAAGGATCAAATAGAAATTGACACGATTAACTTTTCTGGACCACGATTTACCAAAGTAGATAATCGACTAATGAGTCTACAATTGGTTAAAAATGGAATGACCGAAGCGGTAATGTTTGGTCCTGATGGGCATAATATTTTACCTGCTGCCATATTATATAAGAAAAATATATTAGCACTGCGCGGGAGTTTTAGACCCGTAACTAAGGTTAATATGGATATATACAAAAAGTCACTCAATATGTTCTTGAGTGAAAATAAAGTAAACGAAGATAAGACCGTAGTGATTTTTGAAGTAACACTGTCGAACTTAAGGGCCGAAGGTGAAATTGATGAAGAAGATTTTATGGCTAGAGCCAGATTACTTTGTTCTTTAGGACAAACCGTAATGATCTCTAATTTTAAAGAGTACTATAAAGTAGTTGAATATTTCTCTAATTATACCAAAGAACGTATGGCGCTTTCTATGGGAGTTAACAATTTGGTAGATATTTTTGATGAAAAATACTATAGACACCTTAGTGGAGGTATTCTGGAAGCTTTTGGTAAATTATTCTTTAAAGATTTAAAAGTATATCTATACCCATTAAAGAATCATAAAACAGGAGAGATAACCACTAGCGATACTCTTAAAGTACACCCAAGGATGAAAGAACTGTATAAGTTCTTTAAATACAATGGTAAATTACAGGATATTACAGATTATGATCCCTCTATTATGAATATTTTCTCAAGAGAAGTCCTACAAAAAATTCAAGAAGGAGAATCTGGATGGGAAGATCAGTTACCAGATCTTATACCAGAAATGATAAAAGCTAATAACTTTTTTGGATACAAATCCATAGAAGCGGTAAAATAAGTTACCTGTACCAAAACATATTAAAAAAGCAGTATAGTTATTTACTATACTGCTTTTTTAATTGTGAACTCATCTTTAGTTCTGTAATAACCACGCACTTATAAAATTTGAGCAGCGTGATCTTTAGTTTTCACCTTTGCAATAACTTCAGAAATTATTCCTTTTTCATCGATAACAAAAGTAGTACGATGAATACCATCATACTCTCTACCCATAAATTTCTTTGGTCCCCATACTCCAAAAGCTTCAATTACTGTTTTATCTTCATCTGCCAATAATGGGTAAGGTAATTCAAATTTATTTTTGAAATTTTGTTGCCGTTTGGCGCTATCAGCACTTACTCCAATAATTTCATACCCCTGGGCCAGAAAAGTTTGATAATGATCTCTTAGATTACAGGCTTCTGCTGTACAACCAGGAGTACTCGCTTTAGGATAGAAAAAAACAACTAGTTTTTTCCCTTGATAATCCCCCAAGGTAACTGTATTTCCATCCTGATCTAATGCCGAAAAATTAGGAGCCTTATCCCCTGCTTTTAATGTTGTCATTGTATATAAATTGAATCTAGTTTATAACATCTATGTAAGTAAATATCCTAGTTAATACTTAACAAATAATAAAGTTCAACCTCTCTATTACTTACTTTTGTAAAGTAAGGCAAGTTATAAAATTTCAAAAAAACAGAACCAAATTTTTCGTAATACTTCAGGATTAAATTTAATATTTAGATCTTCACTTTTATTACCTACCATAACCCTTTTGTTGCGTTCAGATATTTATGTATTCTTGCATATAAATAAATTAAGGTTATTTTAGATAATATGTCGTTGTCTGTGTTGCTAAATACTAATAAAAAAATACTCTTATCTGCTGTTTTTGTTTACATAAGTGTATGTAGCGCTCTTGCACAAAATCCGGTTAAAATAGATTCTCTATTACAACTACTTACTACTAAAATCACCGATAAAGAAAAAGTAGATATTTATAACAATATAGCTTTGCAATATTCTTCTACAGATTCTACTAAAACCATTGACTATGCAAATCGAGCGATTCATCTTTCTAAGCAATTAAATTATATTGAAGGTATTTCTAATGCTCACAATAGTATAAGTCAAGCTACGGTAAAATTAGCGCATTCGGATAAAGCATCTGATTTATTTCAAAAAATAAAATATGCAAAAGGCAAAGCCATAGCATCTAATGATTTAGCACTTACCTACAAAAAAAAGGGTGAGTATGCTATGGCACTAAAGCACTTCACAAAAGTTTTAAAAATAAGAGATTCTTTAGGAAACAAAAAAGATGTAGCTTTCTGTTATAGTAATATTGGACAAGTACATGTTAGATTGGGAAATTACACCGAAGCATTAGATTATAATTCTAAAGCTTTGGAGTTGTTTAAAGAATTGAATAATAAGAACGGTATCTTTTCTGGATACAACAATATAGGAATGATCAATGTGTATCAAAGTAATTATTCCTCTGCATTAGAATATTTTATAAAAGCTTCTAAAATTAATGATGAAATAGGCAGTAAAAAAAAAGCTATTGTTTCGCTTAGCAATATTGGATTTATTTATGAAACTTTAGGGGATTATGACTTAGCATTAGAATATTATTTTAAATGCTTAACGATTAGCAAAAGCACTAAAAATCAAGCAAGTATATCTGAGGATTATTTAAACATTGGAAATATTTATTTTGAACAAGAGGATGACACCAAAGCTTTAACGTATTCTTTTAAGTCTCTAAAAATTGCCAAAGAGCTCAACATTAAAGGTATCATGATATCTAACTACTGTCTAATTGGTGAAATATACCTTAATGAAAAAAATTATAAAGAAGCCCTGAAATACCTAAAAAATGGATTAGCATTAAGCCGGGAAATTGGAGAGCTGTCTTCATCTACTACCGTAATGAATACTTTAGGTGAAATTGAATTTGAATTAAAGAATTATCTGCAGGCCAAAGAATATCTCATCAAGAGCATTACTATTGGTCAGGAGATTGGTTTTCCTTCTGCTGTAAAAAGTGCTTCGTATGGCTTAGTAAAAATAGAGAAAGCATTAGGTAATCATAAAGCTGCTTTAGAATCTTATGAACGATATCATGCTATTTATGACTCAATCTTAGGTGAAGAAAAATCAAAACAATTATCGCAATTACAAGTACAATACGAAACCGAGAAAAAAGAACAGGAAATAAAGAGTTTAGCTCAACAAGCCTCTATCCAATCTTTAGAATTAAAACAAGCCAATTTTAATAAAACTATTTTCGGTATTGCAAGTGTAGTTTTATTACTTCTGGGGTTAGTATTGTATTTGGTAAATCGACAAAAAAGGTTAGCGTTACAACAAAGAGCACAGGATATAGAACAAAATCTATTGCGTGTACAGATGAATCCGCATTTTATTTTTAATGCCATGACTTCTATACAGGATTATATGAATCAGGGAGATGCCAAACAAGCCAGTATGTATCTCATAAAATTCTCGAAGCTCATTCGACAAGTGTTAGATAATTCAAGAAGTGAATTTATTAGCCTGGATCAGGAAATTAATATGCTCGATAATTATTTAAGCATTCAAAACCTAAAACGCGATCATCCCTTTACTTTTAAAATTGAAGTAGAAGACGGTTTAATTCCTGAAGAAATCGCCATCCCTCCTATGTTTGCACAACCTTTTGTAGAAAATGCTATAGAACATGGGGTTACTTCTTTAAAAGAAGGAGCAACTATTCATATTCATTTTTCGATAGAAGGAGATCATTTGGCATTAAAAATATTAGATAATGGATCTGGGATAGAAGAAGCTATAAAGGTAAAACGCAAAGATCATGTATCTCACGCTATAAAAATAACAGAAGAACGTATCGATCTTTATCGTAAGATGCGAAAGAAAAAAATTGCATTTGATATACAAAATCTTTCTCAAGGAACACAAGTAACGTTTAATTTACCATTTCAGCATGTATAAAGGCAATAATTGTATCTTGTATTTGAAAAGCAACATGGATTTATAATTTTAAATATGAAAAAAACTACCCTAACCATCTTTTTTTTTCTAATTGTTTTTAATGTTTTTGGACAAAATCAAGTAAAAATTGATTCGCTTTTACAAGAGTTAAAAACCAAGGTCTCGGATAAAGAAAAAGTGGATGTATATAATCTATTAGCTGATCAATATACTTCTACAGATTCTACCAAAACCTTTAACTATGCAAATCAAGCTATTAATCTAGCACAACAAATTAAATATACAGAAGGAGTAGCAGATGCATATTATCAAATAGCCTGGGCAACTATGCTTTCAAAAAAATATGAAAAGTCTGCCAAAATATTTCAAAAAGTTGTAGATATATCTCAAGAAATCCAATACCTCAAAGGTGAGTCAAATGGATATAATGGTCTAGGTGCAACAAATTATCATAAACAAGGTAATTTCTATGAGACTATGGTTTATTTTCACAAATCTTTAGAGGTCAAGAAAAAAATGGGAGACAAAAGAGGAGTCGCTAGTTTTTATAATAACATGGGATTCTTACACTCTCAACAAAATGATTATTCTAAAGCCCTAGTATATTATCAAAAATGTTTGGAATCTTATGAAGAACTAAAAGATCAACAGAATATTGCTTATGCGAACGGGAATATTGCGATTGCCAACTTTTCATTAAGCAATTATACCCAATCTTTGAAATATTATAATATAAGTCTAAAATATTTTGAAAAAATAAATGATAAAGTATCAATCGCAAATCTATATAATAATATAGGCTTAGTTTTCTATAAAAAAAGCAAATATCCTAAAGCTATAACTTATTATTTTAAAGCTATGAATATCCTAGAAGAATTAGGTGATAAAAAAGGTGTTGCTACTAGTTATAATTTGATTGCAGCTGTTATTTATGACCAAGGCGATTATACAAAATCTCTAGAATATCATTTAAAATCCTTAAATATCAATAAAGAAATAAATGATAAAGCTGGTATTGCAGTCAGTTATAACAACATCGGAGATATATATGGTAAGCAAAATGATATCGCCATGGCTTTGGATTATTATTTTAAATCTTTGAAAATCAAAAAAGAATTAAATAATAGAATGGGAATGATTCGAGCTTATATTAGTATAGGCAATTCATACACACAACAAAAAAACAGTATTGAAGCATTAGAATATTTGCAAAAAGGTTTACCATTGAGTAATGAAATTGGAAATCATTCACTTTCTATTGAATTATATAATGCTTTAGGCAGAGTTTATTACCAATTAAATAATTACATACAAGCCAAAGAGTATCTCACTAAAGGTATTAAGCTTGCTCAAAAAATTGACTTTCCTACAGAAATAAGAGACGGTTCCCTTATTTTATCAAAAGCAGAAAAAGCATTAGGTAATCATAAAGCTGCATTAGCATCCTATGAATTATACCACACCACTTATGACTCTCTGCTTGGTGAAGAAAAATCAAAACAATTATCACAATTACAAGTACAGTACGAAACCGAGAAAAAGGAACAGGAAATCAAAAGTTTAGCACAGCAAGCCTCGATACAGTCCTTAGAATTAAAACAAGCCAATTTTAATAAAACCATTTTTGGTATTGTAAGTCTAGTTTTATTACTTCTGGGATTAGTATTGTATTTGGTAAATCGACAAAAAAGATTAGCATTACAACAAAGAGCACAGGATATAGAACAAAATCTATTGCGTGTACAGATGAATCCGCATTTTATTTTTAATGCCATGACTTCTATACAAGATTATATGAACCAAGGAAATGCTAAACAAGCAAGTTTATATCTGGTAAAGTTCTCAAAATTGATCAGACAAGTGTTAGATAACTCAAGAAGTGAGTTTATTAGCCTGGACCAGGAAATTAATATGCTCGATAATTACTTAAGCATTCAAAATTTAAAACGTGATCATCCTTTTACTTTTAAAATTGAAGTAGAAGACGGTTTAATTCCTGAAGAAATCGCCATCCCCCCTATGTTTGCACAACCTTTTGTAGAAAATGCCATAGAACATGGTGTTACTTCTTTAAAAGAAGGTGCAACTATTCATATACATTTTTCGATAGAAGGAGAGCATTTAGTCTTAAAAATATTAGATAATGGATCTGGAATAGAAGAAGCCATAAAAGTAAAACGCAAAGATCATGTATCGCATGCTATAAAAATAACGGAAGAACGTATCGATCTTTACCGTAAGATGCGAAAGAAAAAAATTGCATTTGATATACAAAACCTTTCTCAAGGAACACAAGTAACGTTTACTTTACCTTTTCAATACGTATAAAAAATAATTCTTTTTCAAAACATTTATACGACAAGAAGTTTTTTAAATTTGCTTCTACTAATTATCATTTCAATACTCTTGTAAAAAAGACAGAGAATTAATTAAAAAATAATTAAATCCTGTATTTCGAAATAGATATGAATCTATATTATGAAAAAAAATACCCTAACCATCTTTTCTTTTTTAATTGTTTTCAATATTATCAATGTTTTTGCACAAAACCAGATTAAAGTTGATTCGCTTTTACAAGCACTTGAAACCAATATTTCTGAGAAAGAAAAAGTGGACACATATAATCTTTTGGCTCGGCAATATTCTGACAATGATTCTGTTCAAACTTCATTTTATGCTAATCAGGCTATAAAAATTGCAAAAAAGATAAATTACAATAAAGGAATCATAACATCATATGATGAGATTGCCTGGATATCTATGTTATTAGGAAATTCTGAAAAAGCAATCGATTTATATCAAAAAAGTATTGCTATTGCAAAAAAGATGAAATACCTAAAAGAAGAAGCAGGAGCGTATAATGGATTAGGTACAGTAAATAACTATTTAGGAAATAATACAAAAGCTTTAGAATACTATTTTAAGGCATTGAAAATATATGAAAGATTAAACGAAAAATTGAATATATCTAAATCTTATTATAATATTGCCCTCACCTACAGAAATCAAAGCGATCATGATAAATCCTTAGAATACCATTTAAAGGGTTTAGAAATTGATAAAAATCTTGGAGACAGTAGTCGAATATCTATAGATCACAGTGATATTGGTTTTGTATATACCCAAAAAGGTAATTATACCAAAGCAATGGAACATCAATTAATAGCATTAAAAATTCAAGAAAGAATAAAGAATGAAAAATTACTTACTTATACTTTTCACAATGTTGCTATGCTATATCACAGACAAAAAAAAAATACACAAGCACTAGAATATTCTTTTAAGTCTTTAAAAATTGCAAAAAAACTAGGCTGGAAAGGTCATGTAGGAAATCTATACAATACTATTGCAGCTATATATATAGAACAAGAAAATCTTGATAAAGCTTTAGAATATAATTTCAAATCTTTAGAAATTCAAAAAGAAGTAGGAGAAAAACAAATTATTAATGCAAATTATGTCAATATTGGGCAGGTATATCTTCTCAAAAAAGAATATGAAAAAGCATTAGAATATCTACAAAAAGGATTATTATTTCAGCAACAAATTGAAGATCAATCTTCTCATGCTGTACTTTTAAATACAATTGGTGAGGTTCAGTGGAGATTGGGTAATTTACAAAAAGCAAAGAAATACCTTACTCAAGGTGTTACTATTGCTCAGAAAATTAACTTTCCCACTGCCATTAAAGATGGTTCGAAAGTATTGTCTGAAATTCAAAAAGCATTAGGTAATCATAAAGCTGCATTAGCATCCTATGAATTGTATCACACTACTTATGACTCTCTGCTCGGTGAAGAAAAATCAAAACAATTATCGCAATTACAAGTACAATACGAAACCGAGAAAAAAGAACAGGAAATAAAGAGCTTAGCACAACAAGCCTCGATCCAGTCTTTAGAATTAAAACAAGCCAATTTTAATAAAACCATTTTCGGTATTGTAAGTGTAGTTTTATTACTTCTGGGGTTAGTATTCTATTTGGTAAACCGACAAAAAAGATTAGCATTACAACAAAGAGCACAGGATATAGAACAAAACCTATTGCGTGTACAGATGAATCCGCATTTTATTTTTAATGCCATGACTTCTATACAGGATTATATGAATCAGGGAGATGCTAAACAAGCCAGTATGTATCTCGTAAAATTCTCGAAGCTCATTCGACAAGTGTTAGATAATTCAAGAAGTGAATTTATTAGCCTGGATCAGGAAATTAATATGCTCGATAATTACTTGAGTATTCAAAACTTAAAACGCGATCATCCTTTTACTTTTAAAATTGAAGTGGAAGACGGTTTAATTAGTGAAGAAATCGCCATCCCTCCTATGTTTGCACAACCTTTTGTAGAAAATGCAATAGAGCATGGTGTCACTGCTATAAAAGAAGGTGCAACTATTCATATTTATTTTTCGATGGAAGGAGATCATTTAGTCTTAAAAATATTAGATAATGGATCTGGAATAGAAGAAGCTATAAAGGTAAAACGCAAAGATCATGTATCTCACGCTATAAAAATAACTGAAGAACGTATCGATCTTTATCGTAAGATGCGAAAGAAAAAAATTGCATTTGATATCCAAGACCTTTCTCAAGGAACACAAGTAACGTTTAATTTACCATTTCAATACATATAAATGAAAGTAGTCCTTATTGAAGATAATCCGGCAGCAAGAAGAAATTTTTTAGAGTTACTTAATGAGTATTGTCCTAATGTAGATTTTATAGGAGAAGCGACAAATGTAGCAGAAGGAGTTGCACTAATTACAGCTAGTAAGCCAGATCTTGTATTTCTGGATATCGAGATGCCAGATGGTACTGGGTTTGATGTATTACGAAAATTACCAGAAATCAATTTCCAGATAATATTTGCTTCTTCTCATGAAAAATATGCGCTTAGAGCAATAAAATTTAGCGCCCTGGATTACCTTCTAAAACCTATTGATCCCGAAGAATTAGTAGAAGCCATCAAAAAGGCCAAATCTGAGTTTGATCATCATAAAACACCACAAAGAGTACAAACACTTATAGATAATATAAGTGAGCAATCAAAAGAACCTACTCGTTTGGTTCTAAAAGATAAATATGGTATCCAGATTGTATTTGTTAAAGACATTATGCACCTGGAGGCAAGCGGTAGTTACACAAAGTTTTTTATCCATAAACAGGATAGCTTGCTTGTATCTAAAGGACTTAAAGAATATGAAAATATGCTTTCTTCGCAACAGTTTTTTAGATGCCATCAATCTCATTTGGTAAATCTGGATTATTTGTTAAGATATGATAAACGAGAAGGAGATTATCTGGTATTAAAAGATAAAAGTAAAATTCCGCTGGCTACCAGAAAAAAAGAAATATTGCTAAAGCTAATAAACGATCTTAACTAATGATTTACTAGTGAAGTGATTTAAACTTTTTTCAATTCGCTATAAAACTGCTCTTTTTCACTCTATTTTCGTCTTTTTATTACTTCGTAGCGCTGCTATGAAGTGCAAAAAACACTTCAGTCATAAAAAAACTCACCTTTTCCTTTTATCAAAGGTAAAGATGAGTCTTTCCTGAACAAATTATCTAACCATTAGTTTTCTAAAACTAGTAGAAGTATTATTAATAATTATTGGGGTATTCTGGTTTTGACCTGTACTAATCGATCCTCCTTTAACACCTTTTGCTTGTTCATTTTTAATCTCAAACTCTAGAAATTTCACAAATTTACTTTTCATTAAATCTTATATTTTTAGTTAGACATAAGATAAATGTACAGACATTTTAATCTTCAAAATTTGTTGTTTTATAAGTGAATGAGATTATGACATAAACGACCAGAGCAAATGTATAAGCGCAGCATAGGATCTTTTTGAACCTTATAATTATGATTTCTGATCAATTCTTTTGAATTCTTTAATTGAGATATCCTGTATTTTCGAAATATTAAACCTTAGCTAGTAATTTTATTTTTAACTTTATTGCAAATTAATTTTGTAATATGACCAAACAGGAAAAGGTAGATTTTACTATTAAGACACTTCAGGAATTATATCCCAAAATACCAATCCCATTAGATCATAAAGATCCTTATACTTTACTCATTGCAGTATTAATGAGTGCACAAAGTACAGATGTAAGAGTGAACAAAATCACTCCGCTCCTATTTGACAGAGCAGATAATCCACATGCAATGATTCGATTATCTGTAGAAGAGATTCGAGACATTATAAAACCAGTTGGGTTAAGTCCTATGAAAGCCAAAGGTATTTATGGACTATCACATATATTGATAGAAAAGCATAACGGAGAGGTTCCTCAAAGTTTTGAGGCCCTGGAAGCTTTGCCTGCTGTTGGTCATAAAACTGCTAGTGTAGTGATGTCACAAGCATTTGGTGTACCTGCATTTCCTGTAGATACACATATTCATAGATTAATGTACAGATGGGGGTTTACTAATGGTAAAAATGTTACGCAAACCGAAAAAGATGCCAAGAGGTTATTCCCAAAAGAATTATGGAACGACCTGCATCTTCAAATCATATGGTATGGTAGAGAATATTCTCCTGCTAGAGGCTGGGATCTTGATAAAGATATTATTACCAAAACTATAGGCAGGAAAACTGTTTTAGACGAGTATCAAAAAGCAAAAAGGCCTATTAAAAAATAGGCCTTTATAAGTTTAATTTAAAATCGTTTCAAACTTAAGATTGTTATACTCTACAACCTGTAACGATTTTGAATAGTTTAGAAGAAAATCTATTGTTCTTCTGCTTGGTACTAAATGTTTTTCTTCTTTTTTAGAAGACTTAAAGTAAAATTTTGCCATATTATATAATCTTAAATTAAAGGGTTATATAAGGATAACGGCACTAATTCTGCTTTATTGTATAAAAAAGTTATTAATTTGTTAAAACAATATTATTTTTTTCTATTACTTTTCTTAAATTAATTAAAGCATATCGCATTCTACCAAGAGCAGTGTTTATACTTACACCAGTTTTATCAGATATTTCTTTAAAACTCATGTCTCTATACATACGCATTATTAAAACTTCTTTCTGGTCATCTGGTAATTCCTGAATCAAATTACGCAAATCTTCTTCTACCTGATCTTTTATTAATCTCTTTTCGGCATTTAGATTTCCATCACTAATTACAGAAAAAATACTAAACTCTCCATTATCTTCGAATTTTGGCATACGATTTCCTTTTCTAAAGTGATCAATTACCAAATTATGGGCAATACGCATTACCCAAGGAAGAAACTTCCCTTCTTCGTTATATTTTCCGTTTTTTAATGTTCGGATTACTTTAATGAAGGTATCCTGAAAAATATCTTCAGAGACATCTCTATCAAAAACTTTTGAATAAATAAAACTGTAAATACGTTGCTTATGACGTTCGATAAGGACAGAAAGAGCACATTCGTCTCCTTTGATGTAGTTATTAACCAGAACTGCGTCTGTTAGGGTGTAATTTTTCATACCTTGACTATTATTTAGTACAAACAAGCGTGGGGCTCGTGCTATGTTAAACTTTTAAAGTAAAGGTATGCTATAGGCAGTTTCGTTTAAATTTTGGTTCCTTAATTAGGGGCTAATATAATAACATTCATTGAATTTCAAACAATTTCTTGTTAATTTTTTTAACTAAACTTTCAATCTATATTGGTTATAATACTTGTTTAGTAATCCTTATCTTTGCGCTCTTACCGCATATTTACTATGATTCAAGACATTACAACCTTAGATCCAAAAGAGAATATAATTATTAAAGGAGCTAAACTTCACAACCTGAAAGATTTAGACGCCGTTATTCCTAGAAACAAATTAGTAGTCATTACAGGATTATCCGGTTCTGGTAAATCTAGTTTAGCTTTTGATACTTTGTATGCCGAAGGACAACGCAGATATGTAGAAAGCCTTTCGTCCTATGCCAGACAGTTTTTAGGTCGTCTTAATAAGCCAAAAGTAGATTATATAAAAGGTATAGCTCCAGCAATTGCAATAGAGCAAAAAGTAAACTCTACCAATCCAAGATCTACTGTTGGTACTACTACAGAAATATATGATTATTTAAAATTACTTTTTGCCAGAATAGGTAAAACCTATTCCCCTATCTCGGGTAACCAGGTAAAAAAAGATAGAGTAACCGATGTTATCGAATACGTAAAATCTTTTGAAGACGGCGAAAAACTATTACTCCTCTCTCCTATTCATATCGAAGAAGGTCGTACACTAGAAGGAAAATTAAAAGTATTACAACAACAAGGATATGCACGTATAAAAAACAATGGTACTGTAACCAGGATAGAAGATGCATCTATACAAGAAAAAGATGATTTTTATCTGGTTGTCGATCGTATTGTAAAAAGAGATGAAGAAGATTTTTATAATCGCTTGGCAGATGCTATTGGTTCTGCATTTTTTGAAGGTAAAGGCACTTGTTTTATCGAAACATTAAAGGAAGGTAACCTAAGACAATTTAGTAATAAATTTGAGTTAGACGGACTCTCTTTCTTAGAACCAAATATACATTTATTTAGTTTTAATAATCCGTATGGTGCCTGTCCAGAATGCGAAGGTTATGGTGATGTAATTGGTATCGATGAAGATCTTGTTATCCCAAATACTGCATTAAGTGTATTTGAAGGAGCAGTTTTTCCCTGGAAAGGTGATAGCATGGGGTGGTATAAAGAGCAATTGGTAAATAGTGCCTATAAATTTGATTTCCCTATTCATAAACCGTATTTCGAATTATCAGATCAGGATAGAGAACTACTATGGAAAGGAAATGAATATTTTGAAGGTATCACCAGTTTCTTTAAAGAACTAGAAGCCAAAGCTTATAAAATTCAGAATCGGGTAATGCTTTCTCGCTATCGCGGAAAAACGAAATGTAACACCTGCAAAGGAAAGCGCTTGCGTACAGAAGCAAACTATGTGAAAATTGATGGAGCTACAGTAACAGATTTGGTAGAGAAACCTTTAAACGAATTAGCAGATTTCTTTAAAAACATCACTCTTAATGAATATGATGCCAAAATTGCTAAGCGTCTTCTTAAAGAAATTAATAGTCGATTAGAATTTTTACAAAATGTAGGACTAGAATACTTAACGCTTAATCGTAAATCGAATACACTATCCGGAGGAGAGTCACAACGTATTAACCTGGCAACCTCACTAGGAAGTAGTCTCGTTGGTTCTATGTATATCCTTGATGAACCTAGTATAGGACTACATCCAAAAGATACCGAAAAGCTTATTAAAGTACTACAATCCCTTCGTGATTTAGGAAATACTGTAATTGTCGTAGAGCACGATGAGGATATTATGAAAGCTGCCGATGAAATCATCGATATAGGCCCCGAAGCAGGTACTTATGGTGGTCATGTAGTTGCAACAGGTGCTTTTGACCAAATCCTGAAAGCAGATTCTCTTACCGCAAAATACCTTAATGGAGCTCTAGAAATCGAAGTTCCTAAAACCCGAAGAGCTTCAAAATACTATGTCGAAATCATAGGTGCACGTGAGAATAACCTAAAAAATATAAACGTAAAAGTTCCTCTTGGAGTCTTTACAGCTATTACAGGAGTATCTGGTAGTGGTAAGAGTACACTTGTCAAAAAAATCATTTACCCTTCTTTGCTCAAACAATTAGGTGGATACGGAGAAAAAGCCGGACAGTTTACAGAACTTAAAGGCAATTATAGTAATATAAAACATGTAGAGTTTGTAGATCAAAACCCAATTGGTAGATCCTCGCGCTCTAATCCTGTTACTTACATTAAAGCCTATGATGATATCCGTAATTTATTTGCTTCCCAAAAATTATCCGGCATTCGTAACTATAAAGCAAAACACTTTTCTTTTAATGTAGATGGTGGTCGATGCGAAACCTGTAAAGGAGAAGGAGAAGTTACCATAGAGATGCAGTTTATGGCCGATGTACACCTTGAATGTGAAACCTGTGCCGGAAAACGCTTTAAAAAAGATGTTCTCGAAGTAACATTTCATGATAAAAACATTCATGATGTACTCTCGATGACCATAGATAATGCTATTGATTTCTTTTCTGATCATAATCAAACCAAAATACAGAGGAAACTCCAACCTCTACAAGATGTAGGCCTGGGATATGTACAATTAGGACAGAGTTCTTCTACTCTTTCTGGTGGTGAAGCTCAACGAATTAAACTTGCTTCCTTTTTGGTAAAAGGAAATACCAAAGACAAAGCATTATTTATCTTTGATGAACCTACTACAGGACTTCATTTTCATGATATCAAAAAATTACTCAAATCTTTTAATGAATTGATTGCAAAAGGACATTCTATCTTAGTAATAGAGCACAATCTAGACCTTGTAAAATGTGCCGATTATATAATTGATCTTGGACTAGAAGGTGGTAAAAATGGAGGCAATATCGTTGCAGAAGGCACGCCCGAAGAAATTGTAAAAATCAAAGGATCGTATACAGGAGAATATTTGAAGGAGAAGTTATAATTTTAGCGATATTTTCTTATCAAAAGTAATGCCACTCTAACCCGTTGTACGTTCTAATACTTCTTAGTTCGTAATTATGTAGTATACAATAGGGCAATTTGTTACACATTTCACTAATCCGAAATCAATACAACCTACTAGAACATGCAAATTCAAAGTATTTTGAATACTATTTTATAAAATAGTGTTCACTTAAAAATCCAACCAGAATTTATATAATTTTTTATAACTCCAATCTCTACAACCAATCAAGATAGAATTATCAACTACCATTTCTTTACTCAAGATCATAGAGAGCGAAAATACTTTTTCAAAAAATAACATTCTAAAAACCAATTAATTACAATCAATCCTCAATTTCTTTCCAATTTTTGGCACGCCATTTGAAACACTACTTATCAAATAGCGGAAGCCGAAAAGCTAATGAGTAGGCATGAACCCAAAACATGTAAGTTATGAAAAAAATGATACTTTTTATTGCAGTATTATTACTAGTAGGAACAACTGCACAAGCGACCGACCAAAAACACTCGGATCACCAGGATAGGGTTACAAAACGCTATCACCATGCACAACCCATTGTATTTGTAGAGGGCGGAGTAAAGTTTTTTGTCTATCCAGAAGGAGACATCGATTACAGAATCATTAAAAGAAGAGGTAGATCCCATCATAGAAACTGGAATCGTAATGTATATAATACACCAGGTTCATATGCACATCGCAGAAACTATAATAACTTCATTAGATATGATTATTACGGTAGACTAAAAAAGGTAGGACGTAATTATATTACGTATGACCGATACAATAGAGTACGTAGAATAGGTTCGGTATCTATACGATATAACAGAAGAGGATTAGTATATCAAATAGGAGGACTACATATCTACTATAAAAAATATGG
Source organism: Aquimarina megaterium XH134 (assembly GCF_000520975.1). GTDB lineage: Bacteria > Bacteroidota > Bacteroidia > Flavobacteriales > Flavobacteriaceae > Aquimarina > Aquimarina megaterium. The sequence goes on along the minus strand of NZ_JACB01000018.1, from coordinate 7,124 downwards.
ACGAATAAAGTATGTAGAAGGTAATGTTCATTATGATGGTTGTGGGTATTGTGGAATAGACGGATGTTCGATCACGCATTCCCCATACTATAACCGAAATTGGAAATCTAAACATTATAAACATAATGATGATGATGATGACCATTATTATAAAAATAGAAAAAGAAAAAAAAGATATAGTGATAACGATGATGATTAGAAAATAGAACGTATAAAGATTGGTTAGTTGTTTAAACCCCGTTGCCAGGAGTATTTGGTAGCGGGGTTTTTTATTTATGGCGTTCGGGCGGGCTATCCGTTGCAATTCCTCGCACGCTATTGCGCACTGTGGGATTTACACTACTATCCCTAACGCAAAACACATACAATTGATTAATCTTATTTCTGACTTAAATTTAACCCGTATTCTACATTAGAACTTCGTTATAAGGCTTAAAAGTATCATAAAACATGACATTTTCTTAGTTTTAGCATAGCAGTTTACCCTGAGTTTATCGAAGGGCTATGGTTACACTGAAAAATGTAGTACAACGGTATATTTTGCAGTAATTTCAAGGTGTAATAAATTTTCTAATGTAGAATCCGGGTTTAAAGTGTTGTTAACCTTTTTTCAAGACAGCACGAATATTATATATTTATACCATATACTCATCTAGAGTAATCACTTTACTAAAATATCAAATCAAAAAACATGAATTTCTATAAAACTTTTCTATTCTTTTTTATAATGATTAGTGCATCAATAAATGCTCAAAAAATGCAATTCGAAGACTACGACCCGCCCTCTACTCTAGTCGTTCCCGAGACAGAAATTAAAAAAGCAAAATTCCCTTTTATCGATGTTCATAACCATCAATTTAGAATGCCAACCCAAAATCTGCAGGATGTTGTTACCGAAATGGATAAACTAAACATGAGGGTTATGGTAAATCTATCAGGAAGAGGTCGAGGGTCTGATGAACATCTTATCAAATCACTAGAAAATGTTAAAACTAATTTCCCAAATAGATTTATCGTATTTACAAATATTGACCTTAAAGGAATAGATGAACCTGGTTGGACAGAAAAAACAGTTGCTCAAATAGAAAAAGATGTAGCCATGGGAGTCAACGGATTAAAAATCTATAAAAGTCAGGGGATGGATAATAAGGATAGTAAAGGTAATCGCATTAAGATAGACGACCCTAGAATAGGAGCTGTATGGGAAAAATGTGGTGAGCTAGGTATCCCGGTTTTGATACATTCTGCAGATCCAAAATCATTTTGGGATGCACATGATAATAAAAATGAGCGTTGGCTAGAACTTAAACTGCGATCAAGAAGAAAAAGAGATTCCAAAGTAACCGGTTCCTGGGAAACCATTATACAAGAACAACACAATATTTTTAAAAAACATAAAAACACCAAATTTATCAATGCACATTTAGGTTGGTACGGAAACAACTTGGCAAAACTTGCAAAACTTATGGATGAAATACCTAATATGTATAGCGAAATTGGAGCAGTTATAGCAGAATTAGGTAGGCAGCCTCGTAACGCAAAAGCTTTTCTTACCAAATACCAGGATAGAGTAATGTTTGGAAAAGACTCTTGGAATCCCGAAGAGTATTATACCTACTTCAGGGTTTTAGAATCAGACGATGAGTATTTTCCTTACTACAAAAGATATCATGCGTTCTGGAAAATGTATGGATTAGATCTTGATGATGAAGTATTAAAAAAGCTGTATTATAAAAATGCATTAAAGGTTATACCAAATATTGATAAGAGTTTGTTTCCAAAATAAGAAATAAGCTATTTGTTAGATTTCCATATTATGAAACAATTGATATACCAAATATCGTATATACAATATTTGGTATATCAATCTAAACCATAAACCAATTATACTACTAATCTAATAATGCCAGGACATCCAAAATTTCTTGTGTTGTTTTAGGCTCAAAGGTAAATGAAAGCTCTTCTTCTTCAGAAATAATTACATTTTTAATCCCCAAATATTGTTGATTATTCTCGATAGTAATTACTACATAAGTAACTGCTAACCCGACTGGTAAAGAATCTGTATAGCTTTGTATGATTGGAGTCCCAGCATTAAAGATTTTAACAACAGCAGGCAAGTTATTTTCTTTAAAGACCAAATACACAGCAGTTTCTGCAGCATTGGGGCTATTAGTTAAATTGATATAATTTGTGGTTTTTGCCCCTGGATATGCATAAAACTTATCGCAATTTGACCATCCAATATCAAATACATCATAGATATAAGAAGACGGAGCTGCATTATATGCAATACCACTTGTACCATTACCAATTCCAACATCTCCTGTAGCATTCCAAACAATACCACCATCATTTGTTACAGTACCAGCAAAAGGAAGCATATCATTATCAACACCTCCCGTAGATGGAACCTGAACCTGGTAAAATGTACCTGGTGCCATATCCAGAGAATTTCCGTTTTGAGTAACCACAACCTCGGTCTCTCCTTCAGAAAGAAGAAAGGTATTTTCATCAGAAAAATTAACTGCATTAGTAGGTTTATTTGATAAAATCATTTGACTAGCCGTAAATATCTCTCTAATAGAAACATCTACTGTACCATTAATTAAATTTCCATCACTATCAACCAATGAATTTGGAGGAAAAATCACTTTAGTCCCATCCTCTCCGGTAATAGTACCTCCTGTAGTTGCATCAACCGTAAAATCTTGTTTTTGTACACCATGTGCCTCATAAAACCCCAGGATATCTTGATAACCAAGAATTTCTTGTTGTGGTATCAGTTCATCATCATTTTTTGAACAACTACTTATCAAAAAAGCAGTTAATAATACCATTATCATTCCGAATATATTCTTTAACGTATTCATCATCTTAATTTTTAAAGTTTACGTCTTCATATCAATACAGAAAGAATATTGTTACCCCTATTATCAATATATTTTATATTTTTTTCCTGGATAGTCTACAATTTCGATAACAACTTTAAATATTCTAAAAAACACAAACCGCTGTTTTCTAGGTATTTAACTTTTTGGCACACTGCTTGATACTATAAAATTGAGAATGAAAAATTAATTTCTATTCTCATTTTAAAACCACAGATTATGAAAAATTTTGTTTTACTTTTTACAGGCTTATTGTTAGCTTCATTTACTGCTAGCGCTTCAGAAACGAATACAGAATCATCTGCCAGATATTATAATTATGGAAAATCATTTATTTTCTCAGAAGGAGGAATTGATTTTTCGGTATATGCAGATGGCCAATTTGATTTTTATATCAATGGTCAAAGAAGTGGTGTAAGTATTGGAGTTAATGCGCCGGGAGTAAATATAAGTTTTAATTCTGGGTATGATTATGACGCTTACGTACAATATGATGATTATGGAGCTGTAGTGCAAATAGAAGATGTACCTATCTTTTATGATTATTATGGTAGAATTGTACAAGCGGGAGATATTTACATTAATTATAACAATTATGGTCGTATTTCTAGAGTTGGTGGATTATATGTTCATTATAACAGCTACGGAAATTTCTTAAACTGTACAGGCTATATTAACCGCTATAATAGAATTTACGAATACAGACCGTTTCACGCTTATTTTACAGTACCGGTAGTAAGTAGATGTATTGTATATCAGAGACCATACAGAAGATATTATACTCCATATAGATGTTCATATACCGTTTACAGAACTAATTATTATAATGGATATTACAGCAGACCCTATAGAAGTCGTAATTATTACAGACCTAATAGTAGAGTATCAAGTTATAATAGAGGGTATAGAGGTTCTCGTGCCAGAAGCACCAATTATAGAACAAGAGATCATAGAACAGCAATGTATAAAAGAAATGATCGTAACTATAGTAGAGTAGCTCGCAGCAGATCTAATTACAATAAAAGTAATGTGACTCGTAGCAGATCAAACAATTATAGTACCAGAAGTAGTGCTAGAAGTAGATCAAATAATTATGGTACCAGAACTACTACCAGAAGTAGATCGAATAACAATAAGGTTGGAAACATAAACAGAACACGTTCTGTAACGCCAAATACAAGAACACGTACAACGAGTAGAAATACACAGACCAGACAGAGAGTACAATCAAACAATAGAAGTACACCTTCTAGACAAAGAGTTCAGTCAACTCAGCAAAGAACCCGAAGTGCTGTAACCAACAGACCTAAGTACGACAGAAGTAGTAGATCCCGTAGTGCTGTTGCAAAGACAAATCAGGTTCAAAGACAAAGAAGTTCTGGTAGAAATTATTCTGGTAATGTAACAAAACGTTCTAATAACAGTCAATATAGTAGTAAGAGAACAAATAGATCTAGAACAACAACAAATAGACAAAGAAGCAATACATCTAGCAGAGCATCGAGATCAAACAATTCTCGTTCTCGTAGCAGCAGAAGTAGAAGCTAAGAAGACATATAAGACATTAAATTTTTTGGTTGGTTAGTTGGAAAATCCCTCAGAGTAGTATGCTTTAAGCATCTCGAGGGATTTTCTGTATTAAATTGTTAATATCTACAGATACTTTCAGGAAATAAAAAACAATAGCATATGCCAGGCCAATTATAATGCTTTTAAAAATGATATTAAGAATCGGATGAAACGGTAATTCCCAAAAATAAAATCCAAAAACAAAAGCTATAATTAGCATTAATGCCAAAGCTGTTTTTTTCGAAAATGGATGCATCCCAAATTTAGCATAGACAATCCATAACTTAGCAAAGTTATAACAAAACACTGCAATGCCTGTAGCAATAGCTGCACCCGTAACTCCAAAAGCAGGAATCCAAAGCATATTGAGTATCACTGTAAGAATTGCCATCCCTACTCCTATATATAATACCATTCTGTAATAATCAGAACTATATAGGATCGCATTATTATTTCCTAAAAGATTGTCGAATAGCTTAGCACTTCCGATCAAAATCACAACCCAGATAAACAGTTCATACTCATCAGGAATAATTTCGAAAAGCTGATGTACATTACAAGTAATCAATACAAAAAGTAACCCGCTGGTCACCAAAAGGTTTAAAGAGCTTTTTTTATACAAATCTCGCAATTGATCTTTTGCCTTTTCGTTAATTAATTTAGCGGTTAATGGGTACGTAATCTGATGCATGGCTCTAGAAGGAATAATAATCACACTAGCGATATAAGCACATATACCATATTTAGCTACATTTTCTATAAGAAGATAGCGTTCTATCATCGTCTTATCCAAATCAATTAATAAGGTAGCCACAGAGCCGGCAATCAATATCAATCCAGAGTATTTAAGTACAGAAATATAATTATCGGGTAATGAGAACTGTGGTTTAAAACGGTGAAGCTTCATTGCATATGCTTGCATAATCCCAGTACGTAATACATATACACTCATGAGTGCATATACGAATTGCTCAACCGTTAGAACTTCAAAATATACCAAAAACAAAAGAATACTTATACATAGTCTTAAAAATAACTCTTTCATGATGTTTCCGAACACACTCTTCAGCTTTACTTTAGACCATGCAAAAAACACTTCAAAATAAGACATTGCAAATGCCAGAATAAAAATAGTCCACACATAAGGTTGTACTATCGTATTTTTATTACTAAATAAGTCCAGAATTGTAGTATAGAAAAACAAACCTATTACTCCAAGAATTAGAGCTATCAATAATGGCAAGATCAACATCATGGTTAGGAAGCTATCTTGTTGTTCTCGATCAGAGTATGATGAAAAAAATTTTACCAGGGTGTTATGTACACCAAATGCCATTAGAGGCCATATTAGATTTGAAGCTGTAATCAGGTAAGAGATCAATCCATAATGTTCTTCGTCCATAAAATTGGTAAATAAGAACAATGTATTTATGGCTCCAATACCAAACCCCATACAAGTAATAACAATATTTCGTATGGTTTGATTAACAACTACTCCCATTATTGTTTTTTGATCGTTTTAATTTTAAAGCTTAAAAGTACAAAATACGAGATTAGTGGTAACATGATATTTTTTTATAAACTGAAGAAAAACACTTTTATCAATTTATAACACAAAAAGAGGCTGTTACTTCTAACAACCTCTTTTAATGAAATTACATATATTATTCCTCTAGACAAACCTTAGCCACATCCCCTATAATAGTCCAACCTTTTACGACTATTAAAGTGTTCCTTTCTACATTACCATTACAATACTCTAGACCTTTTGCTCCTAAAGTTACATTAGATTGTATGTTTGGTAATTTGGACCATTCGATTAATAAATTATCATAATTATCATTAGAAAGATTAGTATCGTCTAGCATTCTATCCATAACCGTTACCTTGCTTACATCCCACTTTCTAAGATCTTGATTATAGGAAGTCGCTTTATAAAACAACCCTCTCATAAAGGCTACATTGCTCACATTCCAATTACCGAGATATGCATTAAAAGAGGTAGCATTAGAAAACATAAACATCATATTAGTAACCTTACTCACATTCCATTTACCAATATCTCCATTAAAAGAGGTAGCATTAGAAAACATCCCAGCCATTAATGTTACATTACTCACATCCCAAATATTTATTTCTCCATTAAAAGCAACGGCTCCAGAAAACATCTGTTCCATAGTGGTTACATTGCTCACATCCCATTTACTAAGATCTTGATTAAAAGATGAAGCTATAGCAAACATGTATCTCATACTTGTTACATTAGCTACGTTCCAATTACTAAGATCTTTATTAAAAGAAGTAGCTTCGCTAAACATTGATCCCATATCGGTTACACTACCAACGTTCCACTGGTTTATATCACCATTAAAAGCAGTAGCACCATTAAACATACTACTCATATTAGTTACCTTACCCACATTCCATGCACTTATGTTTCCATTAAAAGAAGTAGCTTTAAAGAACATAGAGCTCATTTTCTCTACCTTACCAACATTCCATGTACTTATATTGCCATCAAATAAAGTGGCATTAGAAAACATTCCTCTCATGTCTGTTACATTACTAACATCCCATTGATCGAGATCTTTGTTAAAAGAACTGGTGTTAGAGAACATTCTTCTCATAGTAGTTATGGTACTCACATCCCAATTATTAATATCC
>NZ_JACB01000017.1 GCF_000520975.1 Aquimarina megaterium XH134 | reverse complement strand
TCTGTGATGAAGTGTCGAATAGAGTAAATATTGCATCGCCTCCTGCGATTTCAGTTACGTTAGATCAGAAACAAGATGAAACTTGTAATCCTGGTGATGATGCCTCTATAGAAGTAGTTGCTAATGGAGGAACACCTCCATTCCGATATCAACTAGAAAGTGAAGATAGCGGAGGTGTTATTTCAATACGGGTTCCATTCCAAACAACAACAACAATTTTTACAGGGTTGGATGCCAATAATGCGACTACAAATGTACTGTATAGAGTACGAGTTTTAGATGCCAATGACTGCCCATCAGACGAAACAATAGTTATAAACCCACCAGTACCTTTAGGATTAAATGCAATTGCACCAACGCTATTGACTTGTTCTGATAGTGAAGATGGTACAATTACTGCTACTGCTACAGGAGGCCAAGGACCTGGGACGTATTTCTTCATGTTAACATTCCCGGATGGTTCACAATCTGGAGCGATTGCAAGTACAACAGATACTTTCCAGTGGAATGATCTTAAACCAGGTAACTATATTGTTACGGTTACCGATAATTTAGCATGTGAAGCTGTTCAAGATCCTGTGATTATTAATGCTCCACCAGCTGTAACAATAGATGTAACCCAGGGGCCAATAACTTGTCTTGCTCCTAGTCCTAACCCGATAACGGTTACTGCAGGAGGAGGAACTCCTGGTGGATATGTGTTTAGTAGTGATGGAGTTACCTTTGTTGCTGGTAATATTTCAGCTACAGTCCATGAATTTACTTTACCTGCAGGAGATTATAATTTCTATGTGAGAGATGTGAATGGGTGTGTTTCTCCTGCGTCTAATACAATACCAGTACGAGATCCAGTTCCATTACAAGTAGCATTAGATTCTAGTAACACGTTTATTGTTTGTTTCGGTGAGCCAACAGGTTCTATTGATGCAAGTGTTACAGGAGGATTAGGTAATTATGGCTATCGAGTAACAGGTACAGATTACTTAGGAAACGCAGTAACATTACCTGGCCCATTAGCTACAGATACACAAACGGCAAGTTTCTTTGGCGATTTACCGGCAGGAACTTATAATTATACAGTAACTAGCGGAGATTGTGTAGATAGTGTAACACCTTTTGAAATACGTCAACCAACAGAATTTATAGCACAAGCGTTTGCAACGCCTATTTCATGTAATGGAGAGACGGACGGTACTATACGAGTAGCTGCAACTGGAGGTACATGGCCTCAATACTTCTACTCCTTATATAATAGTGCAGGAAATGCTGTGTTTACATTTATAGAAGATGACTCTGATGGTATTGATTTTGAGCATACGTTTACAGATTTACCAGCAGACACCTATCGAGTAGAAGTAGAAGATGCTAATGGTTGTCCAAGAACTATTATTGATATTCAGATTATAGAACCGGCACCAATTTTGGCTACTGTAAATGCTACAACTCCAGAGGATTGTGCGGGAGATATGAATGGTACAGCTACTTTATCTATTACAGGAGGGTTACCACCAACAAATCCAGCAGATCCTAGTTATTTCTGGAGTATTGATGGGGTAACTTATCAACCGGTTACCGATCCTGCGAATTTGTTTATAGATAATCTACCAGGAGGTACAACTACAGTATTCATTAGAGATTCTCAAAACAATGCAAACTGTCAGGGAGCCTTTAATATTGATATTGAACCAGGTGTTAACCTTGCTGGTGAACTCGTTCCAGAATTAGTATGTCCTATATTTGATTATAGTGATCCTACGAGTCCTGTGATGACTAGTGAAGAGCAATACTTTGTGAGTTTTGATATTGTTGAAGATTCACAAGGATTAGGTATTATTTATACTTTAAATGGTATAAACGGAACACCAAACCCACCTAATAATTCGAATTTGACAGGTAATTTTGAGGTTATCCCAGGAGAGTATGAAGGTATTATGGAATACCAAGGATGTACACGAACAGTAGATACTATCGAGATTCTTGAGTATACTCCATTGGCAATACCAGTTGCTCAAATGACTAATAATCCACAAGATCCTAATGAATATCAAATCATAGCATCAGGAGGAAGGCCATTTGAAAACACTCCTTTCTATGCATTCTCATTTACGATGCTAGAAGAAGGAATGACATTGGATCAATTAGAGCCTTCAGATTATACAGAATTAGATGGAAACATTTTTGTAATACGACAGACTGCTGATTATGTATTGCGTGTTGTTGATGCAGATGGTTGTGAGGTCCTTACGGTTCAGAATCTGACTTATATTAATATTCGTATCCCGAATTACTTTACACCGGATAGTCCTAATAGTACAGCAGAAGATCGTTTCTGGTATCCTAGACAGATTACTCCTAATATAGATGATCCTTTCTTCTTTGAGAACATGGAAGTAATCGTCTTTGATCGATACGGAAGAATGTTAGCAGAATTTAAAGGAGACCAACAAGGATGGGATGGTTTATACCAAGGAAAACAACTTCCATCAGGAGATTATTGGTATTCTATAATTCTGAATGATGTAGATAATAGAGAATTTACAGGCCACTTTACATTATATAGATAATATATAGAGCCTTAGTAAGTTATAAGACTATATGGTAAAAAGCCAGATGGTATAGAAAGAGAAAAGTTAATGATCTGTAATTTTTAATATTAGATGAAGAAGTATATTATCATATTTAGCCTATTTGCAAGTTATTGTACTTTTGCTCAGGAGTTTTTTGCTCCTGTACAAAACCAATATATTGCAGATAACCCATATTTGATATCCTCGGCCTACGCGGGTATTGGAGATTGTTGGCAGATCAGAGCTTCGGGTTTTGAGCAATGGGTAAGTATCGAGGATTCTCCAGGTACACAATCCTTATCAATAGATGGTAGAATATCTGACCGTTCGGGTGTAGGTGCAATTCTGTTTAATGATCAGAATGGATTTACCACTCAAAAAGGGATTCAGTTATCTTTTGCACACCATTTAACACTAAGTGAATATAATAATCAATACCTATCGTTTGGGATTAGCTATAAGTTTACCCAATTTGGTATCGACACTTCGAGGTTTAATAATGGAGACCCTGACAACCCATTTAATCCTGGATTAGCAGATATAAGTGTAAATGATTCTAATTTTGATATTGGATTGTTATATCGTATTGGTCGATTCTTTTTGAGTGCCAATGCTGTGAATTTATTACAGAAAGAGATTGATGATTTTAATCCAACCGAACCTTCACAAATACAGAACTATTATCTATATACTGGATATACATTCTATCATAGGTTTAGTGATATCGAGGTAGAGCCTTCTGTATTGTATCAAAACTTTGCAGGTGATGGTCGTTCTACAGCAGATCTTAACCTAAAGGTTCGTAAAATGCATCGTGAAGATTATTATTGGATAGGCGTTAGTCTTCGATCTTTGGTTGATCAGGATTTTAAACCACTTTCTGTATCTCCCATGTTGGGGATCAAAAAAGCTAATTTTTATGTTGCATATGGATATCAGATTAACGTAAACGAAGTTTTACAACCGACCACAGCAGCAGGATCACATATGATCACGCTAGGATTTGATTTTGGTTGTAGACAAAGTAAATGTGGATGTACCTATTAATAAGATTTTAAAAGAAATTCTAAAATCCTGCTTTAAACAAAGCAGGATTTTTTTTGCCTAATTATTTACTTCTAAAACTGTATAGCACCGATTAGATAGAAATAACACTAATTAATACGCTTCAGTACTATAAAATGTTTTATAAAGAAACTACATATAGCCCAAAGATGGCCACTACAAAGTAACAGGTGATTGTTAAGGCCCCTTGATAATCTTTTGCTACTCTTTGCCCAAAAAGCAACATTAAAAGCGTTATACAGGCTAAAAACATAGCCAAAACGGCATAGCATGTAATATCATCTGTAATAAGATAATAAATACCAATAACGCAACATACAGCCGTAATCATTTCAATGATTAAAACAATTGTTAAAAGAAGAGGAACCATATTCCCCATAAAAGTAGAAGCAAAATGTTCTTTTAGCCAACCAAGGTTTCCTTTCCAATCGATTATTTTATCGATCCCTGATTGCAAAAAAGTAATGAGAAGAAATAGTAAGATGGTTATTGAAACAATATTATTTATAAAATTATCCATGTGAGATTAGTTTAGAGTATCAAATATAGAATAAGATTTGAGACTAAAAAATGTTGATTTTTAATTTACTATCCTTAAGTATTAACAGGCAGTAAACTATACATTATGAACTTTTTTTATGTAATAATCGAGTAAGCTTTATCGAGAGATCGGTAAGGATTATTTTTGCATTACCATTTCGTTCTATATGATAAGCAGCATCTTGAAGTTCGTTACAGATATCCATAATATTGCCACCGTGTATAAAAGGAGCAAAGTTTTTTAATTTAAAACCATTTGTATTTGGTTCTAGAAAGACCAAATCTTCTGCACCATAATTAAGTAACATTGCTTGTCTGAAAAAATCCAGGCAATATTTTAGAAACTTTTTTTGTGTTTCTCTTCCTGTACCTGCAATAGATTCACTCCAGGTGATTAAGTCATTTACAGCAGACTTATTCCCTTTGGCTTTAAATGCTGTACGTACCCATTGTATAAACCAATCTTCAAATTGATCATCACCACCATCATGGTGTAGCAGGTGTAAAGCTTTACTATAATCACCATTAGCCTGATGTGCTATTTTTAAAGCATCGCTATCAGAAAGATTCTCTTTTTTCTGAAGCGCTTCTTTTATTACCTGTTCTCCCAAAGGAGGAAAATGTAATACCTGGCATCTGGATCTAATGGTTTGTATAAGCTGCTCCTCATCTTCTGTGATAAGTATAAATATGGTTTTCTCAGGAGGCTCTTCAATTAATTTAAGAAGCTTATTAGAAGCGGCAATATTCATTTTATCCGCCATCCAGATCAACATTATTTTATACCCTCCTTCATAGCTTTTTAGTGAAAGCTTTTTAACGATTTCAAGAGCTTCATCTACTCCTATTTGACCTTGTTTTTTTTCAATTCCAAGAGAAAGATACCAGTCAAAAATACTTCCATAAGGATTTTCATTTACAAAATGCCTCCACTCCTCTGCAAATTGATCAGATGTGGGATGTTTTTTTACCTTATCGTTTACAGCAACAGGATATACAAAATGCAAATCAGGATGCGCCAGATGATCAAATTTTACATTACATGACTCAAGACCATTTGTATTTTCCCCATTTTGATTTTGGCACAAAACGTATTGTGCATAGGCAATAGCCATAGGTAAAGTCCCACTACCATTTGGGCCAACAAAAAGCTGCGCATGAGGTATTCTTTGACGATCAGCACTGGTGGTCAAATAGCTTTTGATATGTTTTAAACCTAATATTTCTGAGAAAAGCATGGGCAAATATAAGAGATACCTAAAAAAGAAAGCAGATCTATAAGATATAAAACCTCATAAAAATTGAAGAATCCATAAATTACCAATACAGTAATTAAAACATGTGGTATTTATTTAACCTCAGGATGTGCACTCATAACAAGTATTACTTATTATCTCTCTCTAGAAAATCCTTTCTATAAATACCAGAGCTAAACACAAAATAAATTAGTGTTGACCTTCACAGAAAATTAGGAAGTTATAACCCTTTTAGATAAACTCCCAGTAGCAGAAGTACATATCCTGCTAGTACAAGCCAATTACTATTTGCTGCCAGAACAGGGTGAATATGTGAACCTAGAAGGCCTAAAAGAACAAGTACAATACTTATGATTACTGTAATTTTTTTTGGTGTGCGTGCAGATAAATTACTCATAATTAGATAGTTGTTTAGTGTTTTGTAAATACAATATAAAAATAATTTTTAACATAAAATCCTGTGTAGATATTTTACCAATGCAAACATGACGTTAATAGCTTCGAAGACTTATCTTATTCTAAGGTATCTAAATGGTAAGTATGAAAATAGGATAGAGTACTCGATTTTAAAATAAATATCAAGATGACAACTTTTTTGGTTTGATAGTAATACGATTATTTAACTATGATTCTTTTATTGAAAAAAGGGTTTTTATAAAAATTTGATAAAAGTGAAAAATTACCTCTGGTTTCGAGCAATTTTTCTATCAGATTTTGATGTTTTTAATGAAATAGAATTATTTTCGTTTGCGAAAAACCAATTCAGTATCATGAAGACAATTGACGATTTTAATTTTGAAAATAAAAAAGCATTAATTCGAGTAGATTTTAATGTTCCTTTAAATGAAAATTTTGAAGTAACAGATGACACTAGGATTCAGGCTGCAAAACCCACAATAATTAAGGTTTTGGAAGATGGAGGGAGTGCGATCTTAATGTCTCATTTGGGTAGGCCAAAAGGTGTTCAGGATGAATTTTCATTAAGGCATATCGTAGAAAAAGTTGCAGATATTCTTGGAGTTCAGGTAAAATATGTAGCTAACTGTGTTGGTCAGGAGGCAGAAGATGCTGTTGCAGCCTTAAACTCTGGTGAAGTTTTATTATTAGAAAACCTAAGATTTCATCCTAATGAAACAAGCGGAGATACTGGTTTTGCAGAACAATTATCAAAACTGGGAGATATCTATATAAATGATGCATTTGGTACAGCTCACAGAGCACATGCTTCTACTACTATTATAGCACAATTTTTTCCTGAACGAAAATGTTTTGGTAATTTATTAGCAAAAGAAATAGAAAGTATTGATAAAGTATTAAGAAGTGGAGAGAAGCCAGTGACTGCTGTTCTGGGAGGATCAAAAGTATCTTCAAAAATTACGATAATCGAGAATATTCTAGATAAAATAGATCACTTGATTATTGGGGGAGGAATGACTTATACTTTTATTAAAGCTCTCGGAGGCCAAATAGGGGATTCTATTTGTGAAGATGATAAACAAGAGCTGGCATTAGAGATTTTAAGAAAAGCTAAAGAAAAAGGAGTAGAAATTCACCTTCCTGTTGATGTATTGGGAGCAGATGCATTTGATAATAATGCAAACACTAAGGTTGTTGCTGTTAATACGATTCCTGATGGTTGGCAAGGACTTGATGTAGGGCCCGAGACAATGAAAGTTTTTCATGATGTAATTTTGAAATCGAAAACCATATTATGGAATGGACCATTGGGTGTTTTTGAAATGGAAAATTTTGCTAAAGGAACTATAGCATTAGGACACTCTATAGCAGAAGCTACAGCAAATGGAGCATTCTCTCTTGTAGGAGGAGGAGATTCTGTAGCAGCAGTAAAACAATTTGGTTTTGGCACTAAAGTAAGTTATGTTTCTACAGGAGGAGGAGCTATGCTAGAAAGCTTAGAAGGTAAAACACTACCAGGAATAGCTGCAATAGAGAATAAGTAGCGTGTAATTTTGTAAGAAAACACTTATTTTTTATAAAAATTATGAAAAAACGGGCGTTTTAACCGTTTTTTTAATGTTTTTAACGCTTTGATTTTTTGCAGTTTAGAAAAAAAAGTGCGATTTTCGCTGCTGTATTGTTGATAACATGTTAAAAACAATACAAATAGCCCCAATTTTCCGTTGAACTAAAAGCAAATGCATTTGTAAGATGAATAACTATTGCACATTATTTCTTTCTTTTCTATTAGTTTCGGTTTCGTTAATGGGACAAGAAACATCATCAGAGAAACAATCAACTCCTCCAAATACCAAGGAGATTGTACTTGATAAGACTCAGGATTTAAAACAAGATACAGTTCGAGTCGTAGATACAACTCAAGTAATCAAAACAACGGGAGAACTACAGACAACTACCATTACATCGACAAGTGTAAAAGATAGTGTGATTTACGTAGCAAATGACCATCCTAAGATGTCACAGTTAGACTCTATCTGGAAACAAGAATTATATAACTCTAGCCTTTTTGATACCATTTACAAATCAGTTACCGAACTGAAATATGAACCAGTAGAATATGTTGATCTTCCTACCGATACGTTAAAAGCAAGATTGGCAGAACTAAATGCACGTACACCTTTTAATGTAGAGTACAATCCTTCATTAGAGAGCGTGATCAAGAGATATTTAAAAAACAGACACAAACATTTAGAACGCTTAATGGCACTAAGCGAATTTTATTTTCCACTTTTTGAGCAGGAGTTAGACAATCAGAACATTCCGTTAGAAATAAAATACCTTGCTATTGTAGAGTCTGCTTTAAAACCTAGAGCAAAGTCCAGAGTTGGAGCTACAGGATTGTGGCAATTTATGTTTGGTACCGGTAAAATGTTTGGTTTAGAAGTAAGTTCATACGTAGATGAGCGTATGGATCCGATAATGTCTACCAAAGCTGCTTGCAAATATCTTTCTAATTTGTATAAAGTATTTGGAGATTGGGATCTTGCTTTGGCTTCATATAATTCGGGGCCCGGTAATGTAACCAAGGCCATTCGTCGTAGTGGAGGATATACAAACTATTGGAATATCAGACATAATCTTCCTAGAGAAACTGCGGGATATTTACCTGCTTTTTTGGCAACAATGTACATTTTTGAGTATGCAGACAAACATGGTTTCAAACCTAGAAAACCAGAGTTTGCCTATTTTGAAACCGACACCATTCGAGTAAAGCAAATGATCACATTAGATCAGGTTTCAGAATATATAAATATTGATATCGAAGAATTACAATTTCTAAACCCTTCCTATAAATTAGATATCATTCCATATATCAAAGATGAAGATTATGTATTGCGATTACCACTGGATAAGATTGGTCCTTTTGTTACTAATGAAGATCAAATCTATACATTGGCAAAGGCAGAATTTGATAAGCGCGAAAAACCATTACCTAAATACTTTGAGGCAAATGATCGGATTCGATATCGAGTACGTAGCGGCGACTATTTGGGAAAAATTGCGAGACGCTATGGCGTTAGAGTAAGTCAAATTAAAAAATGGAATGGTTTACGAAGTAATAATCTTAGAATTGGTCAACGTCTTACCATTTACCCTCGTAGGCCAGTAGTAAGTAAATCTAGAAAAACTACAACAAAAAAAACTTTAACTAAGGTTGCAGCTAATAGCTCAGAGGTATATACTGTTAAGACGGGAGACACTTTATGGAGTATTTCTCAAAAATTTAAAGGAGTATCTGTCGAAAATCTTAAAAATTGGAACGATATTAGTGGTAGTGGTATAAAACCAGGTATGACACTGAAACTTTCAAAATCATAACCGCTAACTATTATCTATCTTATGAGAAAATTATCCCTCGCAATTGTTTGCCTGCTTTGTATTTTTAGTTGTACAGAAGAGGTTAAAAAAGAAAAAAGCCAGAAGAGTCAGGAGTCTATGGCACACTCTAATGGAAGAATAAATCACCTTTCTGTGGTTGTAGATAATGAGCTATGGAACAGTAGTGTTGGTGATACTATAAGAAAATATTTTGGAGCCGAAGTACCGGGTCTACCTCAAGAAGAACCATTATTTACATTGCGACAAATACCAATGGAAGCCTTTACCGGACTTACAAAACAGAGTCGTATTTTTCTGTGGATCAAAAAAGAAGATGGAGGAGAAAATAAATATGGATTATTAAAAAATAAATTTTCTAATCCTCAAATCGGTGCTGTAATTTCTGGAGCTACCGATGATGATATTACCACTTTGATTCAGGAGAAACATGAAATGATCGTTTCAAAATATAAGTCTTTAGAAACTAAAGAGAAACAAGCTATTATCAAAAAGTCCTTAGAGAGAATTCCACAGCTACAGGAAAAATTAGGAATCACTTTAAATATTCCTTCTGCATATCGTATTGCCATTGAAGAAGACAAGTTTTTTTGGATACGTAAAAATATTAAGCATGGTAGTATGAATCTTATGATCTATGAATTACCATTAGGAACGGTAACCAAAGATTCTAATACAGTTTCTAGTATCATAAAAATGAGAGATTCTATAGGAACAGTAAAAATTCCTACTCCAGAAGTTGGTCATTTTATTACAGAAGAGGCATATGCACCTTATCTTTACGAAATTGAGTTAGATAATAGATTTACTTTCGAGACCAAAGGAACCTGGGAGATCAAAGATCGCTTTATGGCAGGTCCATTTGTTAATTATGCTATAGAAGACATTGCTAATAATAGATTAATGGTATTAGAAGGTTTTGTATTTGCTCCTTCGGTTAGTAAAAGAGATAATATGTTTGAGCTCGAAGCAATTATAAAAACAATAAAATTCGAGTAAGTCTCATATACATTGCAGAAATTTAATATCTATAGGTTTTAATTCACAACTTGTTATAAAAGACAGAAATCTCTTTTAAGAGAAAACACTTAAAATGAAGGTGTTTTTCTCAGGATTGGTATAAGAACTATTTAATCTTACTACTACTGAGTTTTTTAATTCTGAAAGTGCGTTTTTAACTAAGACCCTAGCAGCTAATTAATGTGAGTTTTAAAGTTTGTATATACTAGAGAAATTAAATATAAATAAGGGCTTATGAATCACTTTTTGCTAACACTATTATTGTTCTTTTTTTCGATAGGATTAAATGCTCAGAATAATAGTAGTTCATCGCGCTCTGCACAACAAGCTAATAATGACTACTTTAGTGTGCCTAGAGAAACATTATACCTGCATTTGGATAAAAGCACCTATATTACTGGAGAAGAAATATGGTTTAAGGGATATGCTTATGATCGACAAAATAATCTTCCTTCTTTTGGCTCAACAAATCTCAATGTTCAATTATTTAATCAAGAAGGAAAAGAACTATATAGTGGTTTGTTTTTTGGCTCTAGAGGTAATTTTAGAGGTAACATAAAAATTGATTCTACCTGGAATAATGGTAGCTACTACCTAAGAGCATCAACGAATTGGATGAATAATTTTATAGAAGATGAGTCCTATATAAAGAAAATAGAGATCATAAAAGAATCCATTTCCAAAGAAATTGTCACAGAAAAGTTAAGATATGATTTTCAGTTACTTCCCGAAGGAGGTTATCTAGTCTCGGAAACAGATAATAGCATCGGGTTTAAGCTCATTAATAATAGAGGTTATGGAGTACATTTCGATAAAGGGTATGTTGTTGATGATCAGGAAAATAGAATTGTTTCATTTGTGTCAAATAGATTTGGCATGGGTAAATTTAATATACATCTAAGATTAGGTAAAAAATATAAAGCCGTTATACAGTTCAAAAATGGTGAGAAAATACAAGTGCCGTTTCCTCAAATACAGACTAAAGGCATAGCTATAAATGTTGATAATATGCCAAGAGATTATGCGCTAATAGAGTTTAATACTAATACAAAAACATTGGAGGATTTAAACGGTGATCATTATTATTTATTGGTTAAACAAAACCATTTATCAAAGAAAATTCCTTTACATTTTTTACCAAACGAACTAAAGAGGAGAATCTCATTAAAAAGAGACGTTTTTTATCCAGGAATAAATACACTAACCGTGTTTAAAGAGAAAACTCCTATTGCAGAAAGATTATTGTTTAATTCTTTTGATAAAATTGTTGAGGACATTAGTGCTTCTGGCAACAAGACTATAAAAGATTCTTTATCGATAAATATCAAGGTGCCTGCAAAAAAAGGAGTGAGATATGATCTAAGTATTTCTGTATTACCTGAAGGCACAAAATCAAATAACCCCAATGATAATATTTATTCGGCAATGGTATTACGACCTTACTTAAAAGGTTTGATAGAGAATGAAATATATTATTTTACTGATGTAGATAGAAAAAAAAGGTATGATCTTGATTTATTATTGATTACTCAAGGCTGGAGTAAATATAGTTGGAAGAGAATCTTTAATAATAAACCTAACATATTGTATGGATTTAATCAAGGGTATAAACTGAAAGGAAAGATACAGGGAAAAAACAAAGATGATATATATAAATTATATATGCATCCAACTATATATCAAAAAGGTCATTTTATTGATGTTGATAATACAAATTCTTTTGAATTACCCAATTTTTTCCCTGAAAAAGGAGAAGAAATTAAACTTTCTGGGGTAACCTCTGATGATGTTTTTGTAGAGCCAAGATTATATTTGCAAATACTATTAGATCAGCATAAAAAGCCACTTAATGATATTGTTATTTCACAACAAAATAATATAGAAAGCAAAAATATAAACAAGAGCATAAAAATTCCTAAAGGGTTTATTGCCGATAATATTGAGGTTTTAGATGAAGTTTTGTTGAAGGCAAAAAGTAAAGAAGAATCAGAAAACACAAGTAAAGTACCATTGCTTAAATACATTAAAAATAATTCTAAAAAAATCACTCCTAAGATAGCTAGGGATTTCCCCGTCATATTAGACTATATTAAGTCTGTAGGAAGGTTTTATATACGAGATCAGAGACCAGTTACTTCAGATGTAGTTATTTACAGCCGTGCCCCAAGTTCTATAAATTTTCCTACTCAGGTTCCTGTATTTGTAGATAATGTTGAGTTAAGAGGCGATAAAAGTATATTAACAGTATTGCGAACTAATGAAGTAGATAGAATTTATATTGATAAAATAAGTTATGGTTTGGGTGCCCGAGGGGGTGCAGGGGCATCAATAAGGATATTTACTAGAAAAGTTCCTTTAGGATCAAAAATTGACGTCGATGAAAATTCTGTAGAATACACAATGGAAAAGGGATTTGAACCTGTTAAAGAGTTTTATAATCCAGGATATTCAAACTATCTTGATTTGGGATTTATAGATTATGGTTTGATTCATTGGCAACCTTGGGTCGATTTTAATAAAGATGGCTTTGGAACGTTTAAGATTAAGAATACCAACTTAGAGAACATTACACTTTTTATTGAAGGAATGGGGAGTGATGGAAGTTTGATATCCAAGATTCAAACAATACGTCTGAATTAGAATTTTGTGACACGTCTTGTATGTATAAAAGCAATTTTCTAAAAAATTGTAGAAAACTTTCTCTTCAGTATAAAATAATCTTTCATTTTTGGCATTATATTTAGCGATTCCAAAAACTTGATTTTATGAGTATCGTTTCTTTTATAGCGAAGCAGATTCCTGTTTCAGAAAAACAAATTGCGAAAACTATTTCCTTACTAGACGATGGGGCTACAATTCCCTTTATCTCTAGATATCGTAAAGAGATGACGGGAGATCTTGATGAGGTAGCTATTGGTGAAATTGTAAAACATAAAACTGCTTTTGAAGCTTTAGTAAAAAGAAAAGAAAGTGTATTAGCTACGATCAAAGAGCAAGAAGCATTAACTCCAGAGTTAGAGAAAAAAATCCTGTCTGCAGATACACTTACACAAGTAGAAGATTTGTATTTACCATACAAGAAAAAAAGAAAAACTAAAGCTTCTGTAGCCAAAGAGCAAGGGTTAGAACCCTTGGCTAAGATCATTATGCAGCAAAGAGAAGAAGAAATTCTTTTTGTAGCCTCACAGTACCTAAATGATACCGTTACTAGTGAAGAGCTAGCATTACAGGGAGCAAGAGATATTATAGCAGAATGGATTAATGAAGATGAAAAAATAAGAAATAGATTACGAAGACTATATCAACGCAAAGCTACAATAGCCTCTACCATAATTAAAACAAAAAAGGATGATGCAGCAGCTCAGAAATACTTACAATATTTTGATTGGGAAGAACCACTTCATAAATGTCCATCGCATCGGCTACTAGCAATTTTAAGGGCCGAAAATGAAAAAATAGTAAGAGTAAAAATTGCAGTACCAGAAGATGATGCATTAGATATCATAGATAGTGTGATGATCAAAACAAATGTTGAAGCTTGTACAGATCATATGTTTTTGGCTGGTTCTGATGCTTATAAACGATTGTTAACACCAGCAATCTCTACAGAAATACTCAATCAATTTAAAGAAAAAGCAGATGAAAATGCGATAAAAGTTTTTGCACAAAACTTAAAACAATTACTATTAGCCTCGCCACTAGGACAAAAGAGAATACTAGCTTTGGATCCAGGTTTTAAATCAGGATGTAAAGTGGTGTGCCTGGATAACCAAGGTGACTTACTGCATAACGAGAATATTTATCCTCATCCTCCACAGCGAGAAACTACAGGAGCCATTAAAAAAATACGATCTCTTGTAAATGCATATAAGATTGAAGCTATTGCTATAGGAAATGGTACCGCTGCTCGAGAAACAGAGGCTTTTATTAAAAAGATACCTTTTGATAAGCCAGTCCAGGTGTTTATGGTAAATGAAAGCGGAGCTTCGGTATACTCGGCGTCTAAAATTGCCAGAGCAGAGTTTCCTACTTATGATGTAACTGTACGTGGTGCAGTATCTATAGGAAGACGATTAGCTGATCCTTTGGCAGAATTAGTAAAAATTGATCCAAAAGCTATAGGAGTAGGACAGTATCAACATGATGTAGATCAAACCAAGCTCAAAAACGAATTGGATACGGTAGTAATGAGTTGTGTAAACGGTGTAGGTATTAATGTAAATACCGCTAGTGTTCCGCTATTAAGTTACGTTTCGGGTATTGGTGAAAAACTCGCAGAAAATATTGTAGCATATCGATCAGAAAATGGAGCGATACAATCACGCGAAGAGCTCAAAAAAGTACCAAGATTGGGAGGAAAAGCCTATGAGCAGGCAGCAGCTTTTTTACGAATTACAAGCCCTAAAAACCCACTTGATAATTCTGCAGTACACCCAGAGCGTTATAAATTAGTTTCGAAAATGGCAAAAGACGCAGGAGTTCCTATAAACGAATTAATAGGGAATAGAGAGGCTATTACAAAAATCAAACTACAAAACTATATTACCGATGAGGTAGGGCTTCCTACATTAACCGATATTGTGAGAGAATTAGAAAAACCTGGTGTAGACCCAAGAAAAAAAGTAACTGTCTTTGAGTTTGATCCTAATGTAAAAACCATAGAAGACATAAAAACAGGAATGAAACTACCAGGAATTGTAAATAATATTACAAATTTTGGATGTTTTGTCGATATAGGGATTAAAGAAAGTGGATTAATCCATATCTCAAAATTAGCAAACGAATATATTAGCGATGTAAATGCTGTAGTACAATTACATCAACACTTGATGGTTACCGTAATAGAAGTGGATATAAACAGAAAGAGAATTCAGCTTTCTCTTATAGACTAAAATATACAACCAAAAAACATTGTAATTTCTTGTTTTCATACTAACCACAAATTAATATCTCTATCAATTTGTCGATTATGAATTGAAAAGATACATTCATTAGCTGAAATTGTATAACTACCAATTCTATATCATAATTATTTTCTGATATGCATATGTTTGATTTTTAAGAATGTCTAATATTTAATATTTAAGACAAAAGAATCAATAAAAAGCACCTGTTTTATTTCTAAGGATTTAAGAACTATAACTTTTCTAGTACTATGGCTATTTAAAGAAAGCAATACCCTTGTTTTTAAAGCTTTAAGAAACTCAGGAAATTTTGGTAAGTAATTATGAAAAAATACTTGTATTTAATTTTAATATTTCTTTTTAAAATTGTTTCAGCGCAGACTATCGTCGATGTGCATACGGCTAACACAAATGTTATTGTTGTTGTTCTTGAAATGAGCGTAGAGAATCAGGATGTAATTCCCTCTACTTCAGGTTGGACTGTAAATGGCACTATTCCTGTTTCTATTGGAAGAGGAGCTGGTGTTTATGACGAAAGAAAGTATGATTGGACGGTGGGATATTATGAGATTTTTGTACGACATAATATATATCTCGAATTAAATCAAAATTTAGTAAATAATACAAACTATACTATAATAAGCCCCTACGGCACTACATCATTAGCTTTTTCTGATACCGAAGTATTTTGCGAATCAATTAAGGTAAATCAAGAAGGGTATAGTGGAAACGCAACAGGAAATTATGCCAACTTTGGTTATTACGGCGGCAATCTGGGATCCACAATGTTTGATGTGATACCAGATTATCAAGTAATTAATGAGAATAATACCGTGATTACTTCAGGAAAACTGATCTATTGGGGAGATGATACCGATATAGGACTGGCAACTTCTGGTGAACATGTATATAGGATAGATCTATCCAATGTTCCTGTAGGAGGACCATACCATATTGTTGTAAATGGGGTTGGCAGATCTTACTCCTTTGGTGTTGGGAATAATTATTTGCGTAAAATAGCCGAGGTTCATGCACGGGGGATGTTTCATCAACGTTGTGGTATCGAACTCAAAAGGCCATATACAGAATATGAAAGAGAAATATGCCATGAAGAAAGTGCTTTTACTATGGATACATGGTCTTCTTCGAGTTTTATTGATGTGCCGAACGATGCAGAAATGCATGCTGTTATAGGTGGATATCACGATGCAGGAGATTTTGACAGACGACCTTATCATACGGTTATTCCGATAACAATGCTTTCAACTTTTGAAGCATTTCCTCAAAATTTTATTGACAGGCAATATAATATTCCAGAATCAGGAAATGGAATTCCTGATTTTCTTGATGAAGCTTTATGGGGCGTTTTAATTTGGGAAAATTTACAACTCAATCAGGATAACTGGGATAACCCAGATGATTTTGGAGGCGTAATGCAAGGAACCGAAACCATGGCGCATCCGACATATGGAGCACATAGAGCAGATTATGAAGATGATCGCCAATATGGTACTTTTGAAGTTGGGATTAAAACAACTCTTGAAGCAGCCGGAATGTTTGCACAAGCTTCCAGGATTATCGAACCTTATGACTCTGACAGGGCTTCGGATTTGTTTGCAAAGGCCGAACAGGCATGGTCTTATATAGACAGAAATTATGTTTCCGGAACACATCGTGGAGCTATGTTGTATGCTGCCTTGCAAATGTATCTGGTTACCGCTATAGGTAATGATACAGAGGATGCACAGAATAGGTATCATACACTATTTAGAGAAGAAGTATTAAACACTATTATTAATGGAGGAACATGGCCAGACCAGTACTTAGGAGGTAATATGTCTGCAACAATTAAATCTTCTCAGTTTATTAGTTATTTGCTTGTAAGTGATATTTATACAGATCCCACTATCAGCGAAGGATTGCTAAATGCACTCAAATTTCAGGCTGATACCGGAGGATATATGGGTTGGAATGAAAATGATTTTCCATATGCACAAGGTGTTACAAAATATAATGGATGGGGAGCTTCTACTGCACAAGGTAGATATACAGAAGATCTGGGTTATATGATGCGGTTAAGCACTTCAGAAGAAGATAAGCAACATTATTATAACCAGATAAGCAATTATGCCAATTATTCTCTAGGGTTAAATCCACAAGGACATAGTTATGTAACAGGATTGGGAGATAAACAACCTATAAGTCCGGCACACCTCGATAGTTACTATACCAAATACGGTGAATTACCAGGCGGAGGTGCACAACCGGTCATCGGAAATGTTCCTGGTATAGTTATCTATGGTAGTACCGAGGGTAGAAGTGGGCAACCATATCAAAGAGTTATTACAGACAAACTTTATCCGGCTTGGGATGACTTACCTGGGTTAAGAAGATGGAGTGACGGATGGTCTCTTATTAACGGAAATGAATTTACTACATGGGAAACAATGGTTTGGAATGTATGTATGTTTGGAATCCTCTATGATGCTTCTATTGATGAAATAGAAGTAGTAGTAGAAGAAGAAGTAGATGATATGGAAGAATCTAACAACGAGTTTCTTATTTATCCTAATCCTTCAGAAAATACGATAAATATTAACTATTCTGAATTAGAAGGAACCAGAGTAGAGATAATAGATATGATAGGTAAAAGAATTTATCGTGAAGTGGCAAGTCAAAATGAACACTTTATTAGGCACTCGTTTGCAAAAGGAGTATATTTTTTAACTGTTTCTAAAAAAGGAGAAACTCTCGTTAAAAAGTTTATCGTTCAATAATAATTTGATGGTTTAATATATTACATTTTTAAAAAATAAAAATATAAAAAAACCCAACTCTCATGAAGTTGGGTTTTATATATAAGGTGTTTCAGAAATTATTTTTTCTCATCAATCTTAGGATCTTCTTCTTCTTTTGAGGCATCCTTAAATTCTTTTATACCACTACCAAGGCCTCTCATTAGCTCGGGAATCTTCTTTCCACCAAATAAAAGCAATACAATTGCTACAATTAGAGCAATTTGCCATGGGCCAATCATTCCTAAAAATATACTAGATAATATCATGATCTTAACTATTAGATTACAAAGTTAGCAAGAAATGATTAAATATATGTTTTTAGCTGTTAAAAAACGGATTTTTATATCAATTTTATCAAAATCAATAGACGATTTACCTATCAAAACCGTTGTGTTTATCTCTGACTGAATATTTACATCTCATAAGATTAACTTTTTGTAAGAAAGACGTTTTTGATTAAAATAATAACACAATAATTTGATAAAAAGACAAAATTAGAAGGTAAAATGTAAATTTCGCAGGTAAAAGGTAAACCCAAGATGAGTTCATTATGTATATTTGCGATTAATGATACCGATTTGATAACATTCTTTATTGAAGATGTAATCTATGGCAAAAAAGAACAAAGAACAAAAAAAAATTACCAAGAAGCTACTTAATAAGTATCGCTTGGTTATCCTTAATGAGGATACTTTTGAGGAACGAATATCATTTAAATTAAACAGACTTAATGTTTTTGTAATGGTTACTATTACCTCAATTGTTTTGGTAGCAGGAACCACTTTTTTAATTGCATTTACGCCGCTTAGAGAATATATCCCAGGATATTCTTCTACCTCACTCAATTTGAGAGCTAACAGATTGGTGGCTACTACAGATTCTTTGGAGTCAGTGATTAATATAAATCAGGAATATTATAAATCGATCAGAAAAGTACTTACAGGAGATGTAAAAACTGTAGAATTTGATATTGATTCTGCAATACAATCCCAAAAACTAAATCCTGAAGAGATCGATCTTAAACCTTCAGAACAAGATATAAAACTTCGTGAAGAAGTATCTAAGGAAGATAAATATAGTCTATTCGAAAGTGAAAAATCAAGCTCTGATTTTTCATTGTTTCCACCGGTAAAAGGTAACATTACTTCTAACTATAATATGAATGAAAAACATTATGGTATAGATGTAGCGGTCCCCAAAGATACCCCGGTAAAAGCAGCATCTTCTGGGACTGTAATTTTTTCTGAATGGACTGCAGAAACTGGTCATGTAATTATACTTAAGCATAGCAATAACTTACTTACAGTATATAAACATAATGCCTCTCTGACCAAGCGACAAGGAGAACAAGTTAAGGCCGGAGAAGTAATTGCTACAGCAGGCTCTACGGGAGAGTTGTCTACAGGGCCTCATTTACATTTTGAATTATGGCGAGATGGATACCCGACAGATCCTTCTAACTTTATTGATTTTGAACAATAATTATCTATGTCCTTAAAAACATTAGGAGCTAAAGTATTTGCTAAGCGAATTCGCAAAAAAATTAATAAATGGGCATCAAACCCAATAAAAACTCAAGAACAAGTTTTTGCAGACCTTATAGAAAAAGCAAAAAACACGGCCTTTGGTAAAGATCATAATTTTCAGGATATAAAAACATATTCAGACTTTACACAAAATGTCCCCATACGAGATTATGAAGAATTAAAATCATATGTAAATCGTGTTGTAGCTGGCGAGAATGATGTACTTTGGCCAGGAAAACCATTATATTTTGCGAAGACATCGGGAACTACAAGTGGCGCAAAGTATATTCCTCTTACCAAGGACTCTATGCCTACTCATATTAGAGCGGCTCGTAACGCGATTTTATGCTATATTGAAGAAACCAAAAAAGCAGATTTTGTAGATGGTAAGATGATATTTCTTCAGGGGAGTCCAGAGATGAGTGAAAAGAATGGAATATTATTAGGAAGACTCTCAGGAATAGTAGCGCATTATGTACCAAAATACCTTCAAAAAAATAGAATGCCTAGTTGGGAAACTAATTGTATTGAAGATTGGGAACAAAAAGTCGATGCTATTGTTGAAGAGACAGTACATCAGAATATGAGTGTGATAAGTGGTATTCCGCCATGGGTACAAATGTATTTTGAAAAACTACAGCAAAAGACAAATAAAACTATAGGAGAACTTTTTAAAGGCTTCGAACTCTTTATATACGGTGGTGTAAATTTTGAACCTTATAAAGCTACATTTGAAAAATTAATTGGCAGAAAAGTAGCAGGTATCGAATTGTATCCGGCTTCAGAAGGGTTTTTTGCATTTCAGGACAGCCAGAATGAAAAAGGAATGCTTTTGCAACTGGATTCGGGGATGTTTTATGAGTTTGTAAAGGCAGATGAGTTTTTTGAAGAAAATCCAAAGAGATTAACTATTGGTGAGGTCGAAATAGGAGTAAATTATGTAATGCTGGTTTCTACTAATGCTGGGTTATGGGCATATAATATTGGAGATACAGTATTGTTTACAAACACATCACCTTATAGAGTAATTGTTTCTGGTAGAATAAAGCATTTTATTTCAGCATTCGGAGAACATGTGATTGGTAAAGAAGTTGATCAGGCAATTAAAGATGGTATAGAAGCCACCGGGATAATGATTAATGATTTTACTGTAGCACCACAAGTTAATCCAGATCAAGGTGAATTGCCCTATCACGAATGGTTTATAGAATTTCTAGAAACTCCAGAAGATACGGGGAAATTAGCTTTAGAAATTGAGAATTCGTTGCGAAAACAGAATTCATATTATAATGATTTGATCGAGGGAAAAATATTGAGGACATTAAAAATAACTCCAGTTTCTAAAGACGGATTTAAAGATTATATGAAATCTGTAGGTAAACTAGGAGGGCAAAATAAACTTCCAAGACTTTCTAATGATAGAAATATAGTAGATGTACTCACAACTATAATAGACAAATAGTCCTAATTGAATTTTAATGTTCAGTTAGTATACTTATATTTGCTAGGAAAAATTTATGGCAAATCTTATATTACAAGGAAGAACAAGAGCTCAGGAAAGCTCTAGCGCAATTGAACGCATGTACATAACTATGCGCCATCTATTTAATAGAGGTTTTTATAAACCCATGGGAGTTTCTGGAGATACGCTTAGAGAGGCATTGTTAATACTTCGCCCAGAGATTTATGGCTCTGTCGCAGAAGAAAAAGTAGAACTTAATGGATTACTCTATGTTATTGATCGCTTACCATTTGGTATTGAAGAATGCCGATATATTAACTTAACAAGTGACGAAGGATATAAAAACTCTCACTTTAAAGCTATAGTACCTCCCAAAAGACGTAGGAACTGCTATCGTATAGATGATGAGCAAATGAATATCGAGATTACCAGAGGGCGATCAGAAATATATGATATTCTTACGCACCTTACCTTTTTATTTATAGAATCACATAAGATCATGAATCGAGTAGTGATTAATGAGCAGGGTAATGTTACCAGAGATTGGCAAAAATTAGAAAAAGCTGTAGCGTCTAAAAAAGATTTAACCAAAGCCGAAAGAGAAGTCGCTTTGACCCATACAGCTAATATTTTAGGAAGAACCTTTGAAGAAGTTTCTTCTGTATATGGTAGTTTTTCTTGCCCAGAAAACAAAGAGCGGTTTTTAGATATTATTTATTGGCTGGGTAAGCTGGCGATAGAAGAATCAATTGAAGATGAAAAGAGAATCGTAACCTTTAGTCCAGTATTAAGAGAAAGATTGGGCCATCATATTCATGGAGAGATTTGGGCAAATACGATTAAAAACAAATTAGAAGAATTAAATTTACTTGATCGCCCAATTCACATCATTAGTGCTAATATGCATAGTGTAATGAATACATTATATGCTTCTGTTGCTTTAAAAAATGAGTTGAAAGATAAAAGTATTTTTGACGTTTATGAGTCATTAAGTGATAATAAAAATGACAAACTAAGAGCAAAAGTACGAAAGTTAGCCTTGCAAAAAGGAATGACTTATATAGAAGATCAAAGTGGAGCAAATATAAATGTACAGATATTTGATACTGCTCAATATGCAGATTGTGAATATAAAAACCTAATAGTAGATATCGAAGATAGTGATAAACCTGTAATTATCGTAATGGATTATGCATTTGGAGAACAGGCATATGAGACGATGGATGAGCTATTAAAACCATATATAACTACCCAGGGAGCCAAAACACATATTGATGTTAAATCTATTTCTATTATGGGTAAAGCGGGCATTCTTGAAGGAGGAAAAGGAGATATTATGATACCATCTGCTCATGTTTTTGAAGGGACAGCAGATAATTACCCGTTTAAAAATCAGTTAAAAAAGAAAGAATTAGAAGGACATGGCATTGATATCTATGACGGAGCAATGATTACAGTTCTAGGAACCTCTTTGCAAAATAGAGATATTCTGAAGTTTTTTCATGATTCTACCTGGAATGTAATTGGACTGGAAATGGAAGGAGCACATTATCAAAAGGCGATACAATCAGCTTCTAAACTTAGAGGTAGTATCAGCCCAAAAGTAAAAGTACGATACGCTTATTATGCTTCAGATAACCCCTTAGAAACAGGGAGTACATTAGCTTCTGGAGGCTTAGGGACTACAGGAGTAAAACCAACATACCTAATAACTGAAAAAATAATAGAACAAATATTTAAAGAAAGATAGTAATTATGGGTAATGAAAATTACAATGACGAAATAGATTTAATGAAAGTTTTTGGAATGATCAAGAAGGGTTTTAAAATTTTTTTAAGATTGATTATTTCTGTAGTTGTATTCTATAAAAAAAAATGGATTTTATTTTTTATTTTGTTTGCTATTGGCGGGGTTACGGGTTTTTTACTAGATCAAAATCAAGGTGAAAAAGATATTCATATACAAGAAATTATAATCGAACCAAAATATAATAGTGCAAAGTATATTTATGATTTTATAGAAGAGTTGGGAAATAATTTTCAAGACGATAATTTTCTTAAGAATCTAGGAATTAACTTGGATCATGCTAAAAACATAAAAAAAATCTCTATTGAACCCGTGATAAAAGGCACAGATGTTTTGGATAATTTACAAGAGCGATATAAAAATAGAGATTTTTTTAAAGATATAATGACAGCATATGAAGAAGGTAAATTAGAAGAAGAAGGGTTTAGAGATTTTTATAAACATCATAAACTCACTATTAATTTCAACAAAAAAAATGAGTATAATAGTAAAATGATTTCGTCTATTTTAGGATATATTAAATCAAATCAATATTATACAGAAATATCGGATCTTACACTTAAACAAAACAAAATTGATATAGAACGAAATAAGAAATCATTACAATTTATTGATACGTATTTGAGTAATTTGGAAAAATCACCATTAAAGGCAGAAAACGAAGCCATTATTATTTCCTCAGGATCAGAATTGCCTATGGTTTCTATAGCCTCTCTGTTACAAAAGAAAGAACTTTTAATAGAGTTGATTAATGACCAGGAACGTGCTTTGATTCTTGACAAAGAAATGTTTTCTTTTGTCGACTATGGAGACGTTATCTCAAAACGCAAAAAACTATTCAACCGTATGATGTTTATAACCCCACTACTTCTTATAGGACTGGTTTCTTTATTCTACTTTCTTCGATATTTGAATGCAGAGATAAAAGAATTTGTTAAAGACGAATAATAATAGATTTTTACAATTTTTAATACTTGTTCTTTTAGGAAGTATGCCTTGTCAAAACCTATGAAAGAACTAATAAAAAGCAATAATTATGCTATATCCTTTAAAATTTCGACCAATTCTAAAAGAAAAAATATGGGGAGGGAATAAATTAAAAACTATTCTTAATAAACCTATAATAGATGAGAATACTGGTGAAAGTTGGGAAATATCAACGGTGGGTGATGATATTTCAGTAGTATCTAATGGGAAGTTAGAAGGAGAAAAACTAGATCACCTAATTAAGGAGTATAAAGAAGATTTATTAGGTAATAAAGTATATCAAGAATTTGGGGATCAATTTCCTTTGTTAATTAAGTATATCGATGCCAAAGAGGACTTATCTGTTCAATTGCATCCAAACGATGTATTGGCAAAGAAACGTCATAATTCTTTTGGAAAAACTGAAATGTGGTACGTTGTTCAAGCTGATTCTGATGCGAAGTTAATTGTTGGTTTTAATAAAGATACCACAAAAGATGAATATGAAACGTTCCTGAAAGAAGGGAAAATTACAGAATTGCTGAATTTTGAAAACATTTCAAAAGGAGACAGTTATTTTATTAAAGCGGGAAGAATACACGCAATTGGAAAAGGATCATTGATTGCTGAAATTCAACAAACGTCAGATATTACGTATAGAGTTTATGATTGGGATAGAAAAGACAGTAATGGAAATGAAAGAGAATTACATACAGATCTGGCATTGGATGCACTGGATTTTAAAGGAGATAGATCTTTTAAATTAGAATACGAAAAGGATAAAAACCAAATTAATAACCTTATTTCTGGCACATATTTCACAACAAATACACTTGAAATTAATCATGATTTAAAAAGAGATTACAAACACCTAGATTCGTTTAAAATCTTGATGTGTGTTGAAGGAAGTGGTGAAATAAGAATCGATGATAATTCTACAAGTATCTCATTTGGTGAAACAATATTGATTCCAGCTGAAATTGAAAACTTACAAATTATAAGCAATAGTCAAGGGATGAAATTATTAGAAGTTTATATCTAATATATTATGAAGGGAAACATATTAATAACTGGAGGTGCAGGATTTATAGGGTCGAATTTTGTGAACCTTATTTCAAAAAATGATGATTCAAAAATTATCAATCTTGATGCATTAACCTATGCTGCTGATCTTGCTAATATTGAAGTCCAAAATGACACAAATTATACTTTTATAAAAGGAAATATCTGTGATTGGAGTGTGGTTGAAAAAGTTTTTATAGAACATAATATTGATACCGTAGTTCATTTTGCTGCAGAATCTCATGTTGATAACTCTATTGAAGGCCCAAAAGCATTTATTGAGACCAATATTGTCGGGACTTTTAATTTGTTACAAGCTGCATATCAGACATGGATGAAAGCTCCAAATCAACCAAAGTTAGAATTTGAACACGCTCGCTTTTTACATATTTCTACAGATGAGGTCTACGGTACCTTAGGAAAAACAGGCCTTTTTACCGAAGAAACACCTTATGCACCAAATAGCCCATATAGTGCCTCAAAAGCGTCTTCTGATATGTTAGTTCGTAGTTACTTTCACACCTATGGCTTACCAGTGGTAACAACAAACTGCTCAAATAATTATGGTCCTAGACAGCATAATGAAAAACTGATCCCAACTATCATTAGAAAAGCTATTAATGAAGAAAATATACCTATATATGGTGATGGTAAAAATATAAGAGATTGGTTATATGTTTTGGATCATTGTAAAGGAATAGATTTAGTACTACGTACTGGGAAAATTGGAGAAACTTATAATATTGGAGGAAAAAACGAAAGAGAAAACATATATATTGCCACTACTATTTGTGAAATTTTAGACACTATAATTCCAAGGAGTACTACTAAATCATACAAAGACCTTATTACGTATGTTACAGACAGACCTGGTCATGATTTTAGATATGCCATTGATGCTTCTAAAATTGAAAATGAATTGGGATGGGATGCCGAAGAAAATTTTGAAACAGGTATCAAAAAAACAATACATTGGTATTTAGAAAAATATAAAGAACAATAGTTTCGTTTGATAATTTGAATGACTATTTCATACAATACATTATAGCAATGAAAGGAATAATATTAGCAGGAGGATCGGGAACACGTTTACATCCGCTTACACTAGCGATTAGTAAACAATTAATGCCGGTTTATGACAAACCAATGATATATTATCCTCTTTCTACATTGATTGCTGCAGGAATTAGAGAGATTTTAATTATCTCTACTCCTCAAGACTTACCATTATTCGAAAAACTATTGGGTGATGGCAAAACCTATGGTTGTCGATTTGAGTATGCTGTTCAGGATCAACCTAATGGACTAGCAGAAGCTTTTATTATTGGCGAAAAATTTATTGGCGATGATAAAGTAGCCTTAATACTAGGAGATAATATATTTTATGGATCTGGATTAGAAAAACTGTTAGAAAACAATAATGATCCCGATGGTGGTATTATATATGCATATCATGTTCAAGATCCAGAACGATATGGAGTTGTTGATTTTGATAAGAATGGAAAAGTTACTTCGATAGAAGAAAAACCAAAACAACCAAAATCAAATTATGCCGTACCAGGAATTTACTTTTATGATAATAAAGTAGTAGAAATTGCCAAAGCCATTATGCCAAGTGCTCGAGGAGAATTAGAAATTACCGATGTAAACAATGTATATCTACAACAAGGAAAATTAAAAGTAAGCATACTTGATAAAGGTACAGCCTGGTTAGACACAGGAACATTTAACTCTCTTATGCAAGCAAGTCAATTTGTTCAGGTTATAGAAGAACGACAAGGACTTAAAATTGGAGCCATAGAAGAAATAGCATATAAAAAAGGTTTTATTGATAAAAATCAGCTTCAGGAATTAGCAAAACCATTATTAAAAAGCGGCTATGGTAAATATTTATTACAACTAGATTAAGATGGAAATTCAATCTACATTTATTGACGGATGTTTTGTCCTTAAACCCAGAGTATTTGATGATAAAAGAGGCTCTTTTTTTGAGAGTTTTAATCAAAAAATATTTGAAGAAATTACTGGGTTAAAGGTCGATTTTATACAAGATAACCAATCTATTTCTAAAAGAGGAGTGCTTAGAGGGTTGCATTTTCAAACGGGTGACTATACGCAAGCAAAATTGGTTAGGGCAGTTAAAGGAGAAGTATTGGATGTGGTTGTTGACCTAAGACCTCATTCTAAAACATATAAAGAACACTTTTCTATTGTGTTAAATGATCATAATAATTTTCAGCTATTCGTTCCCAGAGGTTTTGCACATGGATTTATTACATTGAGTGAAAGTGCAATTTTTAGCTATAAATGTGATAACTATTATCATAAATCTTCAGAATCAGGAATCATATACAATGACCCTGACCTTTCAATTGATTGGAAATTAGACACTTCTGAAATTCAATTGTCAGACAAAGACAAAGATTTAGCTTTTATAAAAGATTTAAAATTATAATATCATAAAAAGCACACTTGTTTTTTAAGGTAAATACCTGATGTTAAAAAAAATGTTAACGCTCATTTTTGTTTAATTTTTTTTGTTAATTTGCTCTAGTTTCTTTTTAAATTATAAAAGAAAAACCTGATTTTTTTGGGAAAGCATACATACAAATGCTTTATAATTGACGTTTTTCCTACCCTATCGTCAAAATAATAACATTTCATTGATTCTAATAAATAAGAGACTTTTTGTACATGTTCTCCTGATTTTGAATCTGCGATATTATGTTATTTAATTTTATTTAAAGTTTATCAATTTTTGGGCATGATTGCTCTTTAAAACAAATTAACCTACGACGATGAAAGAAAACACTTCAGAAGAAATTGACTTGGGAGAATTATTTAGATTGATTGGAGATACCTTCAATAGATTTATCGGGTTTATTAGCAATATTTTTAAAAGCCTTTTCCATTTTTTTGTCTTATTTCTTAAGTTTATAAGAGTTCATTTTTTTAAATTTACTATTGCCATATTTATAGGAGCCATACTAGGAGGATATTTGGATTATAAATCCCAATCAGTATATAGATCTTCTATGATTATAGAACCTAATTTTAATAGTGTTCAACAACTATATAATAATATTGAGTTTTATAATCAGTTAGCTGGGCAAAGAGAAAACAAAGCTTTATCAGAAGCTTTACATATTAATGAAGAAGAAGCTCAGGATATTAGACACGTTAAGATAGAATCATTTTCTGATCAAACACAACGAATAAAACAATTTAGTGAGTTTATAAGTGAATTGGATTCTATATCTCAAAGAAAAGTTGATTATGACGATTATTTAAAAAATTTTAATGACATCAATGCAAAATTTCACAAAATACAGATAGAAGCAACATCTCCTGAGATTGCAAAAAAGTGCCAGAAAGCAATTGTAAAATCTATAGAGAACAATGAGTATTTTACACTTCAGAAAGAGATAAACGATAGAAATATTGCGCTTAAAGACTCAATTATAGAACAACAACAGGAAGAGATTAGTGAGTTACAGGCATTTTATAAGAAAATTAAAATTATAGAAGCTAAAAAACCTGATGGGACTACTAGCATCAATCTAGCTGAAAACCAACCAGATCAGGTGTCAGAGATTGAATTACTTAATCAAGCCAGAAAATTAAAGGATGAAAAAATTGAGCTAAATAATGAAAAAGCAAATACGAAGAATACCATTAATATTATTTCAGAATTTCCAAATAAAGGAGTATTGGTAAATGATTTTTTTAATAAAAAGATTGTATTAATGCCTATAGTATTTGTTACTGTCTTATTTTTGGCATTAATTCTTATTTCGTTGAACAAATATTTGGCGAGTTATGAAAAAAAAGAAATACAGAATTAAGTAAATTCATAAATGAAAGAATCATTGAAAAGGAAAAGTGTCTTGATTGTAGGATCAAAAGGTCAATTGGGACAATGTATAGAAAAAATTAAGAAAAACTATCCTGAATTACAATTGTATTTTGCCAGTTCTGAAGTCTTAGATATCACAAAAAATGAAGAGGTACAACATTTTTTTAAGAATAAGTCATTCAATTTTGTAGTGAATTGTGCTGCATATACCAACGTAGAGCAAGCAGAGAAAGAACCAGAAAAAGCTTTTTTGGTTAATGCAACCGGAGTACTAAACTTGGTACAAGCCTGCAAAGAATATAATATCACACTTATACATACATCTACCGATTATGTTTTTGATGGGGCTAAAAAAACTCCTTATGTCGAAGAAGATAAGCCAAATCCCATTAATGAGTACGGAAAATCAAAATTAGCTGGAGAACAGTATATTGAACAAGTATTTGAAAAATATTTTATTATTAGAACCTCTTGGTTGTATTCAGAATTTGGTCATAATTTTTTTAAAACCATTTTAAAAAAATCTGAAACGGAACAAGAGTTAACCATTACAACTTCAGAAACGGGTACCCCAACAAATGCAAATGATCTTGCAAAGTTTATTCTTGACTTAATTTTAGATGATAATCAAAAATATGGCCTCTATCATTTTAGTAACCTAGGTGCAGCGACTTGGTATGACTTTTGCCAAGAAATTCTTAAGGTTTCGGGTAAACTTGATGATATAATGCTTAAAAGAATAGATAATTACCATACTTTTGCACAAAGACCTAAGTATAGTGTTTTAAGTAAAGAAAAATGTATTGATTCTTTCCAATTCAAAATTTTGAATTGGAAAAATTCATTAAAAAATTTACACTCAATTATTCAATGAAAAAAAACCTAATTGTTTTTGGGACAAGACCTGAAGCTATCAAAATGGCACCATTGGTAAAAGAATTCCAAAAACACCCAGATAATTTTATAACTAAAGTTTGTATCACAGCGCAGCATCGAGAAATGTTGGATCAGGTATTATCTTTTTTCGATATAAATCCTGATTATGATCTGAATTTAATGAAACCTGATCAAAATTTATATACACTTACTGCAGATATTATTATCGGTTTAAAATCAATTCTTGAAGAGTTTCAACCTGATTATGTATATATACATGGAGATACCACAACTACTATGGCTTCAAGTATAGCAGCCTTTTATTCTGGAGCTACAGTTTGCCATGTCGAGGCGGGATTAAGAACATTCAATATGAAATCTCCGTTTCCTGAAGAAATGAATAGATGCGTAACAGGAATTGTATCTAATATTCATTTTTCACCTACTGAGACGTCAAAACAAAACCTTGTTAATGAGAGTAAATCTTTAGATTCTATATTGATAACAGGAAATACGGTTATAGACGCATTAAAATTTAGTGTTGAAAAGGTTAATGACAGTAAATTTGAAGATAAAGAGATAGAACAGCTTAAAAAAGTTGTTGATATAGATAAAAGATTAATTTTAGTTACAGGGCATAGAAGAGAAAATCACGGTCAAGGTTTTATAAATATTTGTGAAGCTTTAAAACAAATAGCAAAGGATAACCCTGATACTCAAATTATTTATCCGGTACATTTAAATCCAAATGTTCAGAAACCCGTATATAAGCTTTTAGACAACATCGATAATATCGAATTAATTTCACCTCTTTCTTATCCAGCTTTTGTATGGCTGATGAATCAATCTTATTTAATTATTACTGATAGTGGAGGAGTGCAAGAAGAAGCACCAAGTTTGGGAAAACCTGTTTTAGTAATGAGAGATACAACAGAACGACCTGAGGCTGTGGATGCCGGAACAGTAATTTTAGTCGGAACAAATAAAGACCGGATAATTTCTAAAGCAAATAAACTTTTGAAAGACGAAGTAGCTTATCAAAACATGAGTAAACTTCATAACCCATACGGAGATGGAAAAGCTTGCCAAAGAATAGTAAGTTATATATCAAAAAACTAAAAATGGAAAATAAGCCAAGTGTTGTTATGGTTGGTTTGGGTTATATTGGACTCCCAACGGCAGCCTTAATAGCTCAAAATAACGTGCATGTTCATGGAGTTGATATCAACCCAAAGGTAGTAGAAACTATTAATAAAGGAGAAGTTCATATTGTCGAACCTGAGTTGGATAAAGCAGTTTTGGAAGCTGTAACACATGGATATCTAAAAGCTGATACAAAACCAGTAAAAGCAGATGTTTATTTAATTGTGGTTCCTACTCCTTTTAAGGGTAAAAATGAACCTGATATTTCATTTGTAGAAGCTGCTACACTTGCAATAATTCCTTTGCTGAAAAAAGGTGACCTGTACATTATTGAGTCTACTTCTCCTGTTGGAACGACAGAGAAGATGATGGAATTAATTTATTCAGAACGTCCTGATCTGGAAGGGAAATTAAATATTGCATATTGCCCTGAGCGTGTATTACCTGGTAATGTTATGTATGAGTTAATACATAATGATAGAGTTATTGGAGGTATTGATGATAAATCAACAGATAAAGCGGTAAATTTTTACAAAGAATTTATTAAAGGTAGTTTACATAAAACTAATGCAAGAACGGCAGAAATGTGCAAGTTAGTTGAGAATTCTTCTCGAGATGTTCAGATTGCATTTGCCAACGAATTATCTCTTATTTGTGATAAAGCAAATATTAATGTATGGGAATTGATAAGTTTAGCGAATAAGCATCCAAGAGTTAATATTTTGCAACCTGGTTGTGGTGTCGGCGGTCATTGTATAGCGGTAGACCCTTATTTTATAGTTGCAGATTATCCGATGGAATCGCAAATAATAGGTAAAGCTCGTGAAATAAATAATTACAAATCTTTTTGGTGCGCAGAGAAAGTACAAACTGCTAAACTTGAGTTTGAATTACAATATGGAAGAAAACCAAGTATAGCTTTAATGGGATTAGCATTCAAACCA
The DNA here is from genome assembly GCF_000520975.1 of Aquimarina megaterium XH134. GTDB lineage: Bacteria > Bacteroidota > Bacteroidia > Flavobacteriales > Flavobacteriaceae > Aquimarina > Aquimarina megaterium. The sequence goes on along the minus strand of NZ_JACB01000017.1, from coordinate 122,676 downwards.
AACATAGATGATTTAAGAGAATCTCCAGCCAAATACATTGCACAGAAAGTATTACAAAATGCTAATAATGAAGAGTATTATATAGTAGAACCAAATATAGAAAGCCATACGGTATTTAAGCTTACTAATTATTTAGAAGCTATTGAAAAATCAGATATTATAGTGTTTTTGGTAGCACATGAAGAGTTTAAAAACTTAGATATAACAAAAGATAAAAAAATATTAGACTTTTGTGGAATCATTAAAGAAAAATAAATGGATTTAGATCAAAATAAGATTGCAATAATAGGTTTAGGCTATGTAGGTCTTCCATTGGCAGTTGAGTTTGCAAAAAAATATGAAGTTTTAGGGTTTGATATTGATACGAATAGAGTAAAAGAATTACAATCTGGGTACGATCATACCCTAGAAGTTACGGATGAGGATTTGCAAGAAGTTCTTCAAATTAAACTTAAAAATAAAGGCTTAACATTAAGTAGTGATACAAATGATTTAGCAGAAAGTAATATTTATATAGTTACAGTCCCAACACCAGTAGATAAAAATAATCGTCCAATTTTAACACCTTTGATTAGAGCATCAAAGATGATAGGCGGGTATTTAAAAAAAGGAGACATTATTGTATATGAATCAACTGTATATCCTGGTGTAACAGAGGATGAGTGCGTTCCAGTATTAGAAAAAGAAAGTAAATTAGATTTTAACAAAGATTTCTTTTGTGGGTATTCTCCGGAGAGAATAAATCCAGGAGATAAAAAACATACTGTTACAAAAATTAAAAAAGTCACTTCAGGTTCAACACATGAAGTAGCTTCAAAAATAGATGAATTGTATGCTTCTATCATTGAAGCAGGTACTTTTAAGGCATCTTCAATTAAGGTAGCAGAAGCAGCCAAAGTAATTGAAAATGCGCAAAGAGATATTAACATTGCATTCGTAAATGAGCTGGCAAAAATTTTCAATAAATTAGATATTGACACTCATGATGTTTTGGAAGCTGCAGGTACAAAATGGAATTTTCTACCATTTACACCAGGATTAGTTGGGGGACATTGTATAGGAGTCGATCCTTTTTATTTAGCACAAAAAGCACAGGAAGTAGGGTATCATCCGGAAATTATTTTAGCTGGAAGAAGATTGAATGATGGCATGGGAGAATACGTTGCATCCGAGGTTCTTAAACTAATGGTAAGAAACGAGATTACTATAAAAGGTGCCAAAGTTTTAATGCTTGGGATTACATTTAAAGAAAATTGTCCTGATATAAGAAATACTAAGGCCATAGATCTATATAGAAGTTTAGAAACGTTTAACATGAATGTAGATATTTATGACCCATGGGCTTCTAACCAAGAAGTAAAAGAGGTTTATAATATTGATTTGATTAATGAATTGAAAATGAAGTCATATGATGCAATTGTTCATACAGTTTCGCATAAAGAATTTTTGCAACTAGAATTAAACAACATAAAGAAAAGCTCTAATTCTGTCGTATATGATGTTAAAGGTAATTTAAACCAAAATTTGATAGATAAAAGATTATAATAAGCAATGTCTAAAATAAAAAATTCAAGGGTTTTAGTAACAGGAGGAGCTGGCTTTATAGGTTCTAATTTATTAGAAAGGTTATTAAAGCAGGATAACGAAGTTGTTTGTTTAGATAACTTTTCAACAGGAAAAAGGGAAAATATTATAGAGTTTGATAAGCACAAATCATTTAAGCTTATAGAAGGAGACATCCGAGATTATAAAACATGTAAAAAAGCAGTCACAGGCTGCGATTATGTTTTACATCAAGCAGCTTTAGGTTCTGTTCCAAGATCTATTAATGACCCCTTGACATCTAATGAAGTTAATGTATCTGGGTTTCTTAATATGCTAAAGTCTTCAGAAGAAGCAAAAGTCAAAAAATTTGTTTACGCAGCTTCTTCATCTACCTACGGAGATCATCCTGGTTTACCAAAAGTTGAAGATAAGATAGGTTCTCCACTATCTCCCTATGCAGTTACAAAATATGTAAATGAATTGTATGCAAAGGTTTTTTCAGATATTTATGAAATAAATACAATAGGGCTACGATATTTTAATGTTTTTGGAAGAAAACAAGATCCTAATGGGGCATATGCAGCGGTAATTCCAAAATTCATAAGTCTTTTGATGCAGAAAGAATCACCTATCATAAATGGTGATGGATCGCACTCTAGAGATTTTACCTATATTGATAATGTTATTCAGATAAATCAGCTAGCAGCACTAGCTGATGACAAAGCCAATAATACGGTATATAATGTTGCATATGGTGAGAATACAAGTTTAAATGGAATGGTAGATATTTTAAAAGACCTACTATCTCAGTATGATAAATCTATAAATCTGGTAAAAATCGTCAATGGTCCAGAGCGGAAAGGAGATGTTAAACATTCGTTAGCAGATATTTCAAAAGCTAAGGAGTTATTGCATTATTCACCTCAATATAGTTTTAAAGAAGGAATTAGAGAAGCTGTAGATTGGTATTGGAATAATTATGGAAATTAAAAATGATAAAATGGATTATTTTGTGCACGAAACTGCTGTGATCGACAATGGTTGTAAAATAAGATCTGGCACTAAGATTTGGCATTTTTCGCACATAATGACGGATTGCGAAATTGGAGAGTCATGTAATATTGGTCAAAACGTTGTAGTATCTCCTGGGGTTAAGTTGGGCAGAAATGTTAAAGTTCAAAATAATGTATCGATATATACAGGTGTTATATGTGAAGATGATGTTTTTTTGGGGCCATCTATGGTTTTTACAAATGTTATCAATCCAAGAAGTGCGGTAAATAGAAGAGGACAATACGCCCAAACAATTGTGAAAACAGGGGCTTCTATAGGAGCGAATGCCACTATTGTATGTGGGAATAACATTGGAGAATATGCTCTAGTAGGAGCGGGTGCAGTAGTTACAAAAACGGTTAAACCATATGCGCTTATCGTTGGAAACCCTGCAAAACAAATCGGTTGGGTTAGTGAATATGGTCATCGATTAAATTTTAAAAAGAATCATATAGCAGTTTGTCCAGAAAGCAATCAAGAATATGAATTTAACCCAAAGGATAATACGGTAAAAAGGATTAAATAATGATGATGAAAATAGATTTTGCTAATTTACCCAAAGCCTATCAAGAACATAAAACTGCTATTGATCAAGCAATGACTAGTGTAGTTTCTTCTTCAAGATTTATTATGGGAAAAGAAGTTGTTAAACTAGAAAATGCCTTACAAGAGTTTACGAAGTCAAAGTTTGCTATTACATGCTCATCTGGAACAGATGCTCTTTTATTGGCAATGATGGCTCTAGATATTAAACCTGGCGATGAGATCATTACTACTCCATTTACGTTTATAGCAACTGCAGAAACTATTGCTTTATTAGGAGCAGTTCCGGTATTTGTTGATATTAATCAAAACACTTATAATATTGATGTTAACTTAGTAGAAGAAAAAATTACATCAAAAACAAAAGCCATAATGCCTGTGTCACTTTACGGACAAGTTGCTGACATGGACGAACTTAATGCATTAGCTAATACGTATGATTTGGCTGTTATTGAAGATGCTGCACAAAGTTTTGGAGCCACATATAAAAATAAAAAAAGCTGCAATCTTTCTACAATAGGATGCACCTCCTTTTTCCCTGCAAAACCTTTGGGTTGTTTTGGTGATGGAGGAGCTCTTTTTACAAATGATGAAATTCTGGCTAATAAAATAAGTAGTATTAGAATACATGGTCAAACTCAAAGATATATTCATAAATATATAGGTATAGGTGGTCGACTTGATACTTTACAGGCTGCTGTTTTATTAGAGAAGCTTAAGCATTACGATAGAGATGTGGAAAGGCGTCAGAATGTAGCTAGAATGTATAACGAATTTTTAGAAGGTAAAACTAAGGTACCATTTATTGAAGAGCATAATACTTCTGTATGGGCTCAATATTCGATACAAGTAGAGAATAGAGATGAAGTTCAAAGAAAATTAAAAGAACTGGGTATTCCTACTGCTGTACATTATCCTAAACCATTACATTTGCAAGAATGTTTTTCATATTTGGGCTATAAGGAGAATGATTTTTTAGTTAGTGAAAGAGTTTCGAAACAGATTCTAAGTTTACCAATGAACCCATATTTAAAAATTGAGGAGATTAAATATATTACAGCAGTGTTAAAAGACTTATTATGAAAAATTTTGCCCTGATAGGTGCTTCAGGTTATATTGCACCGAGACACTTAAAGGCCATAAAAAATACAGGCAATAATTTAATAGTGGCTCTGGATAGATTTGATAGTGTTGGAATTATTGATAGCTATTTTCCAGATGCTGATTTTTTTGTCGAGTTTGAGCGTTTTGATAGACACATAGAAAAACTTCGCTATAAGGATGTGGAACTAAATTATGTAAGTGTATGTACACCCAACTATTTGCATGATGCGCACATTCGGTTTGCGCTCAGACATGGTGCTGATGCAATCTGCGAAAAACCTTTAGTTTTAAACCCATGGAATATTGATGCTTTGCTAAGAGTTGAAGAAGAAACTGGACAAAAAATATGGAATATATTACAGTTGCGAGTTCATAAAAGTATCATCGAATTAAAGAAAAAGATTGATGCCGCACCTAAAGATAAAATTTTTGATGTTGACCTTACTTATTTAACATCTAGAGGAAGGTGGTATTATACCTCTTGGAAAGGTGATGTTTCTAAGTCTGGAGGCATAGCTACAAATATTGGAGTTCACTTTTACGATATGTTATCTTGGATTTTTGGAAATGTTAAGAGCAATACTGTCCATGTCCATACTCATGATAGAGCATCGGGCTATTTAGAGTTTGAAAGAGCAAGAGTGCGTTGGTTTTTATCTATTAATTATGATATTCTTCCAGAAGAGATGAAAGCTAAAAATCAACGTACATATAGATCGATAACAATTGAAGGAGAAGAACTTGAGTTTAGTGGCGGATTTACAGATTTACACACAAAAGTTTATGAAGATATAATAGCCGGAAAAGGCTACGGCTTAAATGAGGCAAGGCAAGCTATTGAAATAGTACATGACATAAGAAATAAAAAACCAATTGGTATAAAGGGAGAGTATCACCCCTTTGCCAAAATGGAATTATCAAAACATCCATTTGGAAAACTCTATAAATAAAAAAACATAAACATGAAATTAAAGGATTCAAAGGTATTAGTAATCGGAGGAGCAGGATTTATCGGAGGATTTGTAGTAAGTGAATTATTAAAACATGATGTAAAAGAAGTTGTGATCTATGATAATTTCGCTCGCGGAAAACAAGAAAACATAAAAGAAAGTATAAAAGACCCTAGATGTTCGATATATCCCTTTGGTGGCGATGTAAGAGAAATTGATATTCTGGATACCGCAATGCAAGGTATGGATTATGTATTTCATTTGGCAGCTATGTGGTTATTGCACTGTAAAGATTATCCAAGAACCGCATTTGACGTTAATGTGGCGGGAACCTTTAATGTTTTAGAAGCGTGTGTAAAAAATAAAATTAAGAAATTGGTTTCTTCTTCTTCTGCCTCAGTATATGGCGATGCTATTGAAGTTCCAATGACCGAATCACACCCATTCAATAATAAAAACTTTTATGGTGCTACCAAAATTGCAGGTGAAGCAATGGCCACAGCTTTTAACGATCGATATGGATTAGAGGTAGTTGGATTAAGATATATGAACGTATACGGTCCCGGTCAGGATCAGCACGCTGTTTATAGTGGTGTGGTACCTATTATGTTAAATAAAATTGAAGCAGGAGAACAACCTGTGATAAACGGAGATGGTAGTCAAGCTTACGATTTTATATACGTTGAGGACGTAGCAAGAGCCAATGTGGCAGCTTTAGAATCAGACATTAAAATAGGTAATTACAACGTTGGGACCGAAGTTCAAACATCAATTAAAGAACTTTGTGATACCATTTTAGATTTAAAAAAATCTTCTTTAAAGGTTAAATATGTGCCGTATTCAGAAGATGATTCTAGAGCGTTGGTTCAAAATAGAATAGGTTCTCGTCAAAGAGCAGAGAAAGAAATCAATTTCAAATACAAATATTCGTTAAGAGAAGGATTACAAAAACTAATTGATTGGAGAATTAGTGAAGGAATCGATTCACCGAAATAAGTAATGTCAAAAAAAATTGCAATAGTAGGAGGCGGAATAATAGGCTTGGCAGTTGCTTATAAATTGTCAATGCTTAAAAGCGTAGGTAGTGTTACGGTTTATGAGAAAGAAAAAAATGTTGGCCAGCATCAATCTGGACGGAATAGTGGAGTATTGCATTGTGGTCTATACTACAAACCGGGTTCTTTAAAATCACTTTTGTCTGTTCAAGGGATTAGAGAAATGATTTCCTTTTGTCAGGAATATGATATCCCTCACGATATCTGCGGAAAGGTGGTTGTGGCCACTACAGATCAGGAGGAAAAATCACTAGAGACGTTAGCAGGAAGAGGAGATAAAAATGGATTGCAAGGGCTAAAATATCTTTCTAGTGATGAATTGAAGCAAAGAGAACCTTACGTCAAAGCAAAAAAAGCACTTTTGGTTCCTGAAGAAGGTATTGTTGATTACAAAAAGGTAATGTTAAAACTGGTAGATCTTATAAAAGAAAATGGAGGAAGAATTTTGACTGACACCAAGATTGAAAAAATACAAACTTCAAATGCAAATGAAGTTGTTATAAATACCGGTAATCAGGAAGAAACTTATGATTACTTGATAAGTTGTGCAGGCTTATATAGTGACCACTCTTATAAAAAGTTAACTCATGAAACTTCACCTCTAAAAATTATACCTTTTAGAGGTGAGTATTTGATGTTTAAACCAGAAATGAATCATATGGTTAATCATTTGGTTTATCCAGTACCTGATGCCAAATATCCTTTTCTTGGAGTTCATTTTACTAGACTTATGGGAGGAGAGAGGGAAGTTGGACCTAACGCTGTTTTTGCATTTAAACGAGAAGGATACAATACATTTAGCTTTTCTTCTAAAGAGGCTTTTGAATCACTTACTTATAAAGGATTACTGAAGTTTTTTAAAAACAATTTCGTATTCTCCATGGGAGAGTTAAAATCTTCTGTAGCCTCTTCTGCTTTTATTGCTAAGGCAAAGAAAATGATTCCAGAAGTTAATGCAGATATGTTTGTTAAAGGAAATGCGGGTGTAAGAGCACAAGCAATTTCTCCATCAGGGGAACTAATAATGGATTTTAATATTATTAGGAAAGATAGGCAAGTTCATGTTTTAAATGCACCAAGCCCTGGTGCTACGGCCTCATTAGCAATAGCATCTTATATTATCGATCAATACTTAAAAGAGTTAAAATAGTTACGAATTGTTTAAGCTATAAGTTTTAAAAAATAGAAACATGATAGAAAAAAGAAATATTCCAATCTCATTGCCTGTTACCGGAGAGGAAGAATGGCAAGCAGTCAAAGAACCATTAATGAGCGGATGGTTAACGTCGGGTCCTAAGGTAAGGCAATTCGAAAAAGAGTTTGCAAAGCGTCATGAAGTTAAACATGCACTTGCCGTTACTAGTGCTACTACCGCTTTACATTTAGCATTAGTTGCATTGGATATTAAAGAAGGAGATGAGGTTATTGTACCCGCATTTACTTGGGTTTCTACTGCAAATGTAGTTTTATATCAAGGTGCCAAAGTTGTTTTTTGTGATATCGATCCAACAACTTTTAATATTGATCCTAAACAATTAAAAAGCAAAATTACTAATAGAACCAAAGCAATAATGGTTGTTCATTTGTTCGGACTCTGTGCCGATATGGATGCTATCAAACAAGTTGCTGGTGATATTCCATTAGTAGAAGATGGTGCTTGTGCTGCGGGAGCTGCCTATAAAAACGTTCCAGCTGGTGGACTTGGAGATGTTGGATGTTTTTCTTTTCACCCTAGAAAATCAGTTACTACCGGAGAAGGAGGAATGATTACTACCAATAATGCTGAATTAGGAGAAAAGATGGGAATGCTTAGAAACCATGGAGCATCAATATCCGAAGAGCAACGTCATCACGGACCTAAACCTTTTATTCTTCCCGACTTTAATATGATGGGATATAACTATAGAATGACAGATTTGCAAGGAGCAGTTGGGATTGTTCAATTATCAAAACTTGATCTTTTTATTGATGAACGCCAAAAATGGGCGGATTTTTATAAGGAGAAATTGGGAGAAATAGAATGGTTTAAACTACCACAAGTTAACTCAGATTTTAAACATGGATGGCAAAGTTTTGTTGCTCTGATAGATGAAGATAAAGCACCATTTAGTAGAAATACTATTATGGAAAAACTCCAAGAACAAGGAATATCAACTCGTCCAGGAACACATGCTGTCCATATGCTTAATTATTATGCTGATAAATACGAAATAGAGCCTGACGAATTTCCAGGAGCTAAACTTGCAAATGATACTTCTATGGCGATTCCGTTACACAACAGAATGACCAAAGATGATTACGAATATGTTGTTCAAACTATTCTATCATTATAGTTATTTCCCAAATTAAAGATAAATGAAGAAGCTCGATTATATAGATCATATAGATGCACTAAGAGCCATTGCTGTATTATTAGTAATACTTTTTCACCTTGATTTTGATTTTGTAAAAGGTGGTTTTATAGGTGTTGATGTATTTTTTGTAATAAGTGGATTTTTAATTACCAGAATTTTAAAACACGAGTACGAAACTACCAGCAAAATAAGCTTTAAAAACTTTTATTCAAGAAGAGTAAGGCGATTGTTACCTTCTTTATTTTTAATGATTTTTCTTGTTTTTATTGCTGCTTTTTTAATTTTTGCTCCTTCAGATTTTATGAGGTTATCAAAAGTAATGCTAACCTCTTCCGTTGCGGTTTCAAATTTTTTCTTTTTAAGTGAAGCAGGGTATTTTGATATTTCGGCAAATTTAAAACCTTTGTTGCACACATGGTCATTAGGTATTGAAGAACAGTTTTACTTGATATGGCCAATCACGCTAGTACTTCTTTTTAAAATTAAGCAAAAGGTAAAAACCATTAGTGTGATTTCATTTTTATTTTTGTTGAGTCTAATTCTCACAATTTTGACAAACTACTATGGTGCACCAGAATTTTTAAATAAATTATTAACAGAGAATACAGATTTTTATAAAGATCAAAATTCACTTCAGTTTTTTTTGTTACCCTTTAGAATTTTTGAGTTTTTAATTGGTGCAAGCGTAGTTTGGCTGTACCCTTTGAAGATCAAATCTAAGATAGCAAAAGAAATTATTTTTGTAATAGGTATAATTTTATTGGTATTACCTGCGATGTTTTTTTCTAAAGACACTCCTTTTTTAAGTACTTTAAACATTATACCATGTATTGGAGTAGCTATTTTAATAGTTAATGGAAAAACAAGCCTATCCAAAGGTTTTTTCGAAAACAATTGGTTAAGAAAAATAGGTAATATAAGCTACACTTGGTACTTATTTCATTGGCCATTTATTGTATTTTACAAATATATTATAGAAAGAGAATTAAATATCATTGATCAATTATTTCTGTTTATTTTGCCATTATTAGTTTCATTAGTTGTATACAAGTATTACGAAACGCCATTACGATATAAAACCTATAGGATTTCAATTAAAAAAGATAGCTCTCTTGTTTATTTTGCTATTATATGCATCTTATTGATTGTAATTGTAAGAAATGATGTAATCTATAAGAAAGGATGGACTTGGAGAATCTCGGATACTAATATTGGACTTGCACAGAAATTAAAGAACCCAGAAGAATTTCATAAGAAAAATTATGGAGGATATGGTTTTACGGAAATGGGATTTCTGGGCAAAGGAAAAGGTAATTATACAGATTTTGTATTGATAGGAGATAGCCATGCAAGACATTATGCCTATGGCTTGGTTAACAACATCAATAAAAACCATAAAAAATCTATTACAGCTTCAAATGTTTCAGCTTTTGTTATGCCAGGATTCAAGAGAAAAGGAGTTGATGATATTAGAAAAGTGAGAGTAAACTATATATTAGAAGTTTTAGATTTAAATCCTCAGGCAATACCAATTATGAGCTATGATTGGTATTTTCAGATGGAAGTAAATAAAATACTGAATGACTCTTTGGGCGTTTTTGAAGATATTAATATTTCCGAAAAAGGTTATGAAAAGGTTATCAATAAAATCAAAAAATTTCATAAATTGATTGGTAACAGAAAAACGATACTTATAGGAAATGTCCCTAGACCATTTTCGTCAGTACCAATTCATAAATCCCTTTTTAAACCTAAATATTTGCAATATTTTTTCCCAGTAAAATCGGTTTATAAACAAGATAGCATTAGCTTAAAAACAAACACATATCTAAAGAATTATGCTGATAAAAATAATAACATCTATTTTTTAGATCCTGTTGACGTTTTTTGCAATAATGGAGATTGTATACAGTTTGAAAATGGGGAAATATACTATAGTGATGGCTCTCATTTGTCAAAAGAAGGATCGCTGAAATTTGTAGAATATTACGAAAAAGAGATTTTAAGAATTTTAGAATTATAATATATGTGTGGAATAGTTGGTATTTTTAATTTAAATAAAGAGGCTGTATATAGAGACGAATTAAAAACGATGACATCTCAAATTGCACATAGAGGACCAGATGGTCAAGGGTACTATGTGAAAAAGAACATAGGTTTAGCTCATAAAAGACTTGCTATTTTGGATACTTCTGATAAGGGAGCACAACCCATGGGATCTAAAGAAGGAAGATGGATTGTAGTTTTTAATGGTTGTATTTATAATTTTTCTGAATTAAAACAAGAACTCAAAACAAAAGGTCATACGTTTGTTTCTGAAACCGATACAGAGGTAATATGTGAGGGATTATCTGCCTATGGTACATCATTCTTTGAAAGATTAAATGGGATGTTTGCAATTGCTGCATGGGATACACAAGAAGAAGAATTGTATTTAAGTAGGGATAGATTTGGAATAAAACCTCTTTATTATTGGTTTAATGGAAAAACACTGTGTTTCTCTAGTGAAATAAAAGCAATTATAAAGCATTCAGATTATAAAATAGATGTTGATCTTAACGCCTTAAATGAATATTTTACGTTTCAAAATGTATTTTCGTATAATACTTTATTCAAAGGAGTCACGATGTTGCCTCCTGCAAATACAGTAAAAATAGATAAAGCCTCTACTTTTGTTAGACATAATTCATGGTGGGATTATGATTTTACAAAGACAGATGAAGAAATGTCTTTTGACTACGCAAAGACCGAAACCAAAAAACTTTTTGAACAAGCGGTAACTAGGCAAATGATTGCAGATGTTCCTGTGGGTTCATATCTTTCTGGAGGAATGGATTCTGGTTCTATCACAGCAGTAGCATCCAAACAGGTAGATAGACTATCTACATTTACCTGTGGTTTTGATATGAGTGAGGTGACCGGTAGAGAAGCTAATTTTGATGAGCGTAGAGATGCAGAGTTGATGGCCAACCATTTTAAAACCGAGCATTTTGAACAAGTTATGAATGCAGGAGATTTACGGTGGTCTTTACCCAAACTGGTATATCACCTGGAGGATTTAAGAGTGGGGATGTCATATCCTAATTATTATATTTCTCGATTGGCATCAAAATTTGTAAAGGTATGTTTACAAGGGACCGGAGGAGATGAATTATTTGGAGGATATCCCTGGAGATACTATAAGGTATTTGATGCTTTGGATCAACAAGAATTCTTTGATCAATATTATGATTTTTGGCAACGTTTGGTATTAGATAAAGATAAAAAAGAACTTTTTACACAAGAAATTTTTGACCAAATTGATATTAACGAACCAAGAAAGGTATTCGAAAGAGTATTTACTTTTAATGATAAATTAAAATATGATACTCCTGAGCAGCATATTAATAATTCTTTATATTTTGAAATAAAGACATTTTTACCTGGATTATTTTTGGTGGGTGATAAATTGGCGATGGCTCATGGCTTAGAAGAACGTTTTCCGTTTATGGATAATGATTTGGTTGATTTTGCCATGAAAGTTCCTGTAAAACACAAATTAGGGAATCTTAAGAAAGAGATAGCCCAGATCGACGAAAATAAACTATCTAATGAAAAGAAGACCCTTTCATATCGAGAATATGATGATGGTAAGAATGTATTAAGAAAAGCCATGCTGGATTTTATACCTGACTCTATTATTAATAGAAAAAAACAAGGGTTTTCGGCACCAGACGAAAGTTGGTATCGAGGAGAAAATGCTAAATATGTAGAAGAGTTACTTCTTAGCGAAAATACAATGAGTACAAAATATATAAATAAGGAATATATTTGTAAAATAGTAAAAGAGCATATAGAAGACCACATTAATCATCGACTACTTATCTGGTCTTTTATGAATTTTGAATGGTGGTGTAAAATATTTTTAAACGGAGAAAAAGTATAATTTCATGCAAAAACTTGTAATAATTGGAGGAAGCAATGCATTTTGGGAAATAAATGAATTGATTAAAGATATCAATTCAATAAAAGAGACATATGAAATTATTGGTGTTTTAGATGATAACAAAGATCTTTGGGGTAAAAAATTTGAAGATGTTCCTGTTGATGGACCAATTAAAAAAGTACATACCTATGAAGATAATGTAAAATTTGTTTTAGCTATAGGGTCTTTTAGAACAAGAATTGTAAGAAGTGAAATAATAGAAAATTTACATTTACCAGAAGAAAGATTTGTAACATTAATTCATCCAACAGCAAAAGTTTTTTCTACAGCAAAAATTAAAAATGGATGCATTATTCATTATGGATCTGTGATTTTTAATCATTCGATAATAGAGTCTTTTTCTGTTATTTCAGCCAATTGCGTTATAGGAGTTGGTAACCTTATAGGTAAAGGAGCATTACTGGGCTCTACAATAACTACTACAACAGGAGTTAAGATCGGCTCATTTAGTTTTATTGGCTCATCTACGTCTATTGGCGAAGGAATAGAAATTGAACCTGGAGCTCAGGTTGGTATGGGATCTCTGGTTTTAAAAAATATTAAGTCGGGATGTTTTGTTTTAGGGAATCCTTTAAGAGTACTTGACAAAATAGAAGTACCAGAAACAATTATTGAAGAATGGATAACAATAAAAAAAAATAACAATTAAAATTTTAGGATGGATATATTACATATAATTTTTGATGCTATAGATGAAATTAATTTAAGTTTAGAAGATGTTCAAATGGATAAAAATGAAGACACTGTTATTTTCGGAAAAGAAAGTGTTTTGGACTCTATGGATTTAGTGCATTTTATTTCCTTAATAGAAGAAAAGATTGAAGATGAAAGTGGAAACTATATATCTATTGCTGATGAAAACGCAATGTCTTTAGAAGTTAGTCCTTTCAAAACGGTAAAAACGTTAAAGGAATATATAAACCAACTTCTGTAATGAATAATTTCTCATTAGATAAAAAAATATTTCTAATTACTGGTACTAGTAAAGGTATTGGAAGATACCTTGCTGAATATTATTTAAAAGACGGGAATTACGTTATTGGATGTAGTAGGTCTAAGTCAGATTTAGTTAATGATAAGTATACTCATTTCGAAAAAGATGTCGCTAATGAAACTGATGTTTTAGAGATATTCAGATTTATAAGAAAACATTATAAAAGAATTGATGTTCTTATAAATAATGCTGCAATTAACCCAAGAATATTAACAGCTGGACTTTTACCTTACAAAATGATAGAGGATACGTATAAAGTTAATGTGTATGCTCCAATGATTTTTTGTAGAGAAGCAATTAAATTGATGAGTAGAAAAAAATATGGGCGTATTATTAATATGAGCTCTATGGCGGTAAAGCATGAAGTACGAGGAGAATCTTTATATACCTCAACAAAATCAGCTATAACTGCTTATACTAATGTTATATCTAAAGAAATATATGACTATGGTATAACGGCTAATGTTATAGCTCCTTCTGCTATTCCTACAGATTTATCCGCAAAGATTGATCAAGAAGCACTGCAAGAAGTCCTCTCAAGAAATGCAATTAAATCATTAGGAGAAATGAAAGACGTAAGTAATGCGATAGATTTTGTGATTAGTGAAGACTCATCTTCAATCACTGGGCAAGTAATATATTTAGGAGGAGTTTAATGATGGATTTTGAAATAAAGTGGAAAACAGTTGGCAAATGGAAAGTCAATGTATATTTCTTAAGCGATGGAGGTAATGATGTTTGGGTATTAGATCCAGGTGATGAATTTGAAGTATTAGATAGTTTTATTGAAGAATGTCAATATAATGTTTTAGGAATTCTTTTGACTCATGGACATTTTGATCATATTTCTTCTGCAGAAAAGATGAAACAAAAGTATGGGGTGAAAATTTTCATGCATTCAAAAGACAAAAGAATTATAAGACAAGCTAATCTTTTTAGAAAATTAGCTGGAGGAGTCGGGACCCAAATTACTCCAACGATAGATAGATTTTTGGATGAAGAAAAATCATTATCCTTAGGAAATAAAGAAATAAAAATCCATCATACACCTGGGCATTCACCAGGTAGCATTTGTTTAGAGTTTGGAAATAATCTAATAGTAGGAGATTTGTTTTTTTGGAACAAATTTGGCCGTACGGATTTACCTGGAGGTGATGAGAAAAATCTAAATTCATCGTTACAATTTATAGCAAATGAATTTTTAGGTTATACTTTTTATCCTGGGCACGGAACTCCTTTTATATTTGATAAAGAAAGAAAAAAATTAATATTAGATAAGCTTAATGGGAGTACAAATTAGTGAAATAGAATATTATCTTCCCGTTAATAAAAAAACGAACGAAGATTTACAAAGAGAAAACCCAGAATGGGATGTAGATAAAGTTGCATCAAAAACAGGAATATATTCAAGACATATTGCTGGTAAAGATGAAACTGCTTTAGATTTAGCAATTAAAGCTTTAGAAAAATTATTTACAAACACTTCTGTAAAAAAAGAAGATATAGATGGTATCATATTTTGTACTCAAAGTCCCGATTATCTAATGCCTTCTAATTCTTTTTTAATACACAAAAAATTTGAGTTTGATAAAAATGTTTGGACCTTTGATTATAATTTAGCTTGTTCGGGATACGTTTATGGTTTATGTATAGCTAGAGGATTTATAGAGACGAATATGGCTAAAAATATTTTGCTCATTACATCGGATACTTACTCTAAGTACATACACGAAAAAGATCGTTCTACGGTTAATTTATTTGGCGATGGTGCGGCGGTAACTATTGTTTCTAATAGTGATTCAGACAACGTCGGTATTATTGATGCTATGCTATCATCATCTGGAAAAGAATATAAATCGTTTTATATCCCATCAGGAGGTAGTCGTATGCCAAAAAATGAAACATCCAAAGAAGAGACTAAAGACTCAAGTGGGAACATTAAACATTCAGAGAATATACATATGAATGGTTTTGCTGTTTGGAAATTCATTTCTAGAATAGTTCCACAACAAATAGAGAAGATTTTAGAAAATAACAATTTGACTATTGATGATATAGACTTTCTAGGCTTTCATCAGGCAAGTAAACTTACATTAGAGTCTTTAGCAAAAGCTTTAAAAATATCTAACAATAAAATTTATACCAACTTGGACAAGATTGGGAATACAGTTTCTTCGTCTATACCAATTGCACTTAAAGATGCTATGGAAGAAAAAAAACTAAAAAGAGGCGATTTAATTGTTTTGTCTGGTTTTGGAGTTGGATTGTCTTGGGGAACCTTATTAATGAAATTTTAAAATGATGAATGCACAATTTTTAATAGATGCTTTTAAAGAATCATCTAACAATTTAGCAATTGTATGGAATGGAAAAGAGGTTAAATATGGAGGACTCTTAAAGGCCATTCAACAGGCCAACGATTTTTTAAGCGAAAACCAAATTTTATCTGGACAAGTTATTGCTTTAAAAGGAGATTTTACCCCTAATACTATTTCTCTTTTAATAGCTTTAATTAATAACAGAAACATAATTGTACCTTTTAATAATCCAATGAAGGATTCTGAAGAAGTGAAATTTGAAATAGCCAAAGTACAAAAAACAATTTCAGTAAACTTGGATACCGACCAGTGCAAAGTTGAAAATACTGGATTTGATGGAGATCATGAATATTATACTAGTTTGAGGAATTTAGGCGTGTCTGGGCTAGTACTATTTAGCTCTGGAACCTCAGGATTCCCAAAAGCAGCGGTTCATAATTTTCAAAAATTGCTTAAAAAGTTTAAAACATCTAGAAAATCGTTAAGAACTATTAATTTTCTTCTTTTTGATCATTGGGGAGGATTAAACACCCTTTTACATACCTTATCTAACTGTGGGGTTGTATTAGCTTTGTATAATAGAAAACCAGATTTTGTGTGTAAATTCGTGCAAGAAAACAAAGTGGAATTATTACCTGTATCTCCTAGTTTTTTAAACCTAATGATTTTAAGTGAAACATATAAGAAGTATGATTTGAGCAGTTTGAAGTTAATTTCTTATGGTACTGAGCCAATGCCTGAAACAACACTTAAAAGAGCGAAAGGACTTTTTCCTAATGTTAAATTTCAACAAACATATGGTTTAATAGAGTTAGGGGTTTTAAGATCTAAATCTAAAAGTGATGATTCTTTATGGGTAAAGCTAGGAGGAGAAGGTTATGATTTAAGAGTAGTAGATAATATGCTACAAATAAAGGCAGAATCTGCTATTTTAGGATATTTAAATGCATCTAGCCCTTTTACAGAGGATGGTTATTTTATAACAGGAGATCAAGTTGAAGTTGATGGAGAATATTATAAGATTTTAGGTAGAAAATCTGAATTAATAAATGTTGGAGGAGATAAAGTATACCCTCAAGAAGTTGAAAATGTTATTTTACAGATGGATAATGTAATGGAAGTGACAATATTTGGTCAGAAGCATGCAATTATGGGTAATATTGTTTGTGCTAAAGTTTTGTTGAAAGAAAAAGAAGATAAAAAAGTTTTTTCACGAAGATTGAAAGAATTCTGCAAAGGTAAACTTCAGTCATTTAAAGTTCCTGTGAAAATTGAGAACGAAGAAGAAGTTTTACACAGTCATAGGTTTAAAAAAACAAGAAAGTTTGATTAACATTGAATTTTTAAAATAAGATTTAAAAAATAATTTTTTAGAATGGGAAAATTAGAGATAGTTAATAGGAAGCCAGTTATTGATAGCCATAGCAAAATATGTACTACATGCATATATGACGAAAATGTTCCAGCTATAAAATTTGATGATGATGGGGTATGCAATTATTGTAAAATGATTGAAGATTTAAAAACCCAATACAAAACAGCAACCCCTGAAGGAGAAAAAGATTTTTTTGAAATTGTAGAACAAATTAAAAAACATGGTAATGGTAAAAAGTATGATTGTGTAGTAGGAGTTAGTGGCGGTACAGATTCTTCTTATATGATTATAAAAGCAGTAGAATGGGGCTTAAGACCATTAGCTGTTCATTATGATAACACATGGAATACAGCAATTGCCACTGAAAATATTCGAAAAATTTTAGGAAAATTAAATATAGACTTATATACTCATGTAGTTGATAACAAAGAAGCAGATGATATTTTTAAATCCTTTTTTTTAGCAAATGTACCAGAGATTGATGGTCCTACCGATATAGCTTTGGCAGAAACATTATATAGAGCAGCGAGTAAATTTGGTGTAAAATATATTCTTGAAGGGCATTCATTTATAGCCGAAGGAGTATCCCCACTAAGTAGTGCTTATGTTGATGGAGCATATATTAAAAACATTCACAAAATGTTTGGTAAAATTAAAATGAAAACGTTTCCAAACATGAATTTTGCTTCGTTTATGAAATGGATACTAGTAAAGAGAATTAAAAAAATAAGACCATTATGGTATATTCCATATTCTAAAAAAGATGCACAAGCATTTTTAGAAAAAGAATATGATTGGAAGTATTATGGAGGCCACCATTTGGAAAATAGAATGACAGCTTTTAATCATAGTGTATATTTTCCTCAAAAATTTGGAATAGATCAAAGAAATAATAGTTTATCAGCATCCGTTAGAGCAGGTTTATTATCACAAAAAGAAGCAATTAACGAGTACAATTCTAACCCTTTAGTAGAGGATGATTTAATTGGCTATTTCAAAAAGAGATTAAATCTAACAGATCAAAAATACGCCGATATAATGAATGGAGACAGAAAAACCTACAGGGATTATCCTACTTATAAAAAAAGATTTGAAAAATTGAGACCTTTATTTTTCATATTAGCAAAAGCAAACCTTGTTCCTATGAGTTTTTATATAAAGTACACTTCAAAAAGTGAAATGTAATGATTACAATTGTAGACTATGGAATGGGAAACCTGGGGTCTGTTTTTAATATGTTTAAGAAAATTGGGGTTACTTCAAAAATCACTTCTAATTTAAACGATATTAAAGCTGCCGAAAAAATCTTATTGCCAGGAGTAGGAGCGTATGATAATGCTATGAAAAGGATTAACGAATCTGGATTAAGAGAGGTGCTAGACTATAAAGCTTTAGAAGAAAGAGTACCCGTATTGGGTATATGTTTGGGCATGCAATTACTTACTCTAGGAAGTGAAGAAGGAAAAGAGAAAGGTTTAGGTTGGATTAAAGCACATACAAAAAAATTTCAGTTTGATAAAGCAACAAAATTAAAAGTTCCTCATATGGGTTGGAACAGAGTTTTTAATGCAATGCCAAGCAAATTAACCTCTAACTTACCAGATGAATCAAGGTTTTATTTTGTACATTCATATTACGTAGAAGTAGAAAACCAAGAAGATTCAATCCTTAAAACCACACACGGAATCGAATTTGATTCAGCAATACATCGGGATAATATTTATGGCGCACAGTTTCACCCTGAAAAAAGTCATAAATTTGGCATGAAATTATTCGATAACTTTGCTAAACTATAATCATGTTATTAACTAGAGTAATCCCATGCCTTTTATTAAAAGGCGATAGCTTAGTAAAAACAGTTAATTTTAAGAAACCTGATTATATAGGAGATCCGGTAAATACGGCCCGTATTTTTAATGAGCTTGAAGTAGATGAATTAACAGTTTTAGATATTACCGCTACAAATAGTAACAAGTTACCTGACTTTAAGATTCTTTCAGAGTTAGCTAACGAATGTTTTATGCCATTAGCTTATGGAGGTGGAATACGTGATTTTGAATCTGCAAAAAAACTCTTTGAGATTGGAATAGAAAAGGTGATTATCAATTCGTATGCTTTTGAGAAGCCAGAATTTATTACTCAATTAGCTGCACATTTTGGTAATCAAGCAATTGTAGCCTCTATTGATGTTAAAAAAAATGCGTTTAGCAAGTATAAAGTATATTCAAACTCTGGTAAGAAAAAACAAAAAACAGATGTTGTAGATTGGGCAAAACAGTTGGAAGAATTGGGTGCAGGAGAAATTATTTTAACTGCCATACATCAAGAAGGTACTTGGAAAGGGTTTGATACAAATTTAATAGAACAAGTGTCAAACGCAGTAGATATTCCTGTAATAGCTAATGGAGGCGCATCTTCTATCAATGATATAAAAGCAGCCGTAAAGGAAGGCCATGCATCAGCTGTGTGTTTAGGCAGTATGGTAGTCTATCAAAATAAAGGGATGGGTGTTTTAGTTAACTTTCCAGACCAAAAAAAAATAATTAATGCTTTAAAGTAAATGGGGGATAAATATAAATTTACATGGAAAAATATAGAAAAAGAATATGCATCTTTTCTAGATAATGGATATGAAATAATAACAGGTGAACAATATGTTAAAAACAAACCTAATTTACCCAAGAAAACAGTGGTAAACAGAATAGACATTGACTTTTCAGTTAAAAAAGCCGCTGTGTTATTAGATATTTTTGATAAGCTTAGAATAAAAGGAACATTTTTTGTCAGATTGCATGCACCAGAATATAATCCATTTTCGTTTGAAAACTATAGAATTTTGAAGCGATTATTAAATTCGGGTCATGAATTAGGCTATCATTCAGAAATTGTTGACCAATCAATTATTTGGAACGAATCTGCAGAAGAGTGTCTAAAAAGAGATATCGCAATACTTAGTAAGATGTTTAATTATGATGTTAAAAGCGTGGCTTCACATGGAGGAAATACAGGTTTTAATAATTTAGATTTCTGGAAGGACAAGAAACCAAAAGACTTTAATCTTTTATATGAAGGTTATGATAAGGAGCCAAATTACAACCTTTTTCAAGAGTCGTTCTATATTTCCGATTCAGAATGGACGCAATGGAAATGTTATAATAAAGGAATTTTACAGAGTGGAGATAGAAGAAGCCCTAGTGAACACATCCTGGATGGGCATGAATTAATCCATTTATTAATTCATCCAGACACCTATTTTAATAATCATTTTTACGAATAATACTTATGAAAAAAATTTATCTTAAAGAATTAATTTCAGTTATACCTAAAAGTATTAATTTCTCTGTTAAAGGAATTATAGAAGGGGTTTTTGTGACAAATACGCTTCCTATTATGTCTGCGAATGAAAATTCAATTTCTTTTATTGATAAGACAAGAAGTGAGCTAGAAAAAAACCTTTGGGCTTCAGAAACAAAATCAAAATTAATAATCACAGATTTAGATATTGATATAGCTAACAAAACCAACATAGTTACAGCGCATCCCAAATTACTTTTTTCTTTCTTAGTAAATGAATTTTTTGTCAGCAAAAAGAAGAAAGAAATTCATTCATCAGCAATTATTTCAGATAAAGCAATTATTGGAAAAAATTGCTTTATTGGACCTAACACACTTATTGGAGCGCATGTGAAGATTGGAAATAATTGTGATATTTATGGGAATGTCACAATTTACGAAAATGTGAAAATTGGTGATAATGTGAAAATAAATTCCGGAACTGTTATTGGGGCGGAAGGATTTGGTTATTTAAAAAGTGAATCATTAGGGACAATAAACTTTCCTCATCTAGGTGGCGTTATAATTGAAGATAATGTTGAGATTGGAGCGAACACAACTATAGATAGAGGTGCTTTAGGAAATACCATTCTAAAGAAAAATGTAAAAGTTGATAATTTAGTTCACATAGCACATAATGTTTATATTGATGAAGGGGCTTGGATAATTGCAAAAGCAATGGTGGCGGGTAGTGTCAAAATTGGAAAAAATACTTCGATAGCACCAGGGGCTTGTATAAGGGACGCTATAAATATTGGTAATAATGTTCTTATTGGTATGGGGGCAGTAGTAACTAAAAGTGTACCAGATAACCAGACTTGGACTGGAGTTCCTGCTAGAGAATTAAAAGATTATTTTAGGATACAAAAGGAGCTAAAAAAGTTTCTTGAATAATCTTTTTTATAACAATTTTTGATAATATTTGGTACCTATGAAAAAAGTTGCATTGATTGGAAATATGAATAATAATTTCTATGCTTTTTCGAGATATTTAAAAGAATTTTCTCACATAGAAGTTCATCTCTTCTTATTTCAAACAGATTATTTTCACCCATCAGATGATGCTTTCACTGAAAACTGGAAGGAATATACTTTCCAATTAAACTGGGGAAATTTAAAGACGTTTAATTCAAAAACTTTTAAACACATTAAAACTCAGTTCAGTTCATACAATTTTATTATTGGTTGTGGTTTATCACCAGCATTTTTATACAAAGCAGGATTAAAATTAGATGTTTTTGTTCCTTATGGTTCTGACTTGTATGACTCTCCATTTTTTAGGCTTAATAAACCAAGTATCTTGTATTATAGGATATTATGTTCAAAGGCACAAAGAAAAGGTATAAGAGAGGCTAAAGCAGTATTAATGATTCCAACAGGAGGTTTTTTGGAACAATTTCTTAATAAGATTAGTCCTAATGCGAATCACTTAAAATTAGGGGTTCCAATGCTCTATATCAAAGAATACACATCTGAAATTTTTAAGGAAAAAAAAAAGCAGTTTAATACAGTCAATAAAATCAATAATATAAAAGCCCAGGGGCGAAAAATTATTTTCCATAGTTCTAGGCATTGTTGGACAAAGAAACAAGGTGAATTTGAAAACAAAGGAAACAATTATTTATTTGAAGGGTTAAAGAAAGTTAAAGAAGAGAACAATGGTGTACTAAATTTTCATTTGGTTACATTTGAATATGGTGTTGATGTTGATTCAAGTAAGGAGCTTGCTAAATATTTAAATATTGAAGATCACATAACATGGGTTCCTAAATCGAGTAGGAAAGAAGTAATGATGATTTTAAGCACTGCCCATATTGTAGTTGGAGAACTCTATAATAGCTTTCTTTCCTATGGCGTAATCTATGAGGCTCTTGCATTAAAAAAAATTATTATCCATAAAAGAGAAGATCATTTGTATACTAATTATTATAAAGACTTATATCCAATGTTGTATGCAGATAGCTCAAATTCCGTTAAGGATTCACTAATATATATAAATGAAAATTCTGATGAAATACCCCAAATGGTAGAAGCCGGATATGAATGGTTCTTAAAATATATGGTTAAAAAACCTTTAGACGTTTTTTTATCTTTAATTAGTTCTTCATGAATCTACTTAAAAAAAGCCTTAATGATACATTTCTCTACTTCCTCGGTACAGCAGGAAGTAAAATATTAAGCTTTTTAATAATACCATTTATAAATACCTTCTTCACTGTTGAAGAGTTCGGAAGGTACGATTTGTTCTTAATTACAGTTAGTTTTATTTCATTAGCAATAGGGCTAGGTTTTGATTCAGGATTTGCAATTATCATTGTTGATAATAAAGACAATAAAAAGCTTTTAGGATATTTATTTACAAGATCATTATGGATATCCCTTATTTTTTTAGCACTAATATCTTTTTTTGGATATGGTATTAACAATTACTACAATTTCTTTTCTCAAATAGAATTTTTTTTACTTATAATGTATGTCTTTACAACCTATGTTTCTTTATCTGTTTTTAACTTTATTAGATGGCTAGGTAAGGCAAAGCAAGCGTCGTTTATAAATTTCATTTCTTCTTCTTTGGGTATCGTAATCGGGTTAGTTTTTGTGTTTTTTAGTACCAATAAAGAAATAGAAAAACTTTTTTTGGGAATGACCCTTGGCAGTTTTATAGGGATGATTATTTGTCTGTTTGTAGCAAGAGAATATTTAATATTTAAAAAATTAGAAGAAGGGAAAAGTAAATTGAAAGAATTAGTATCAATTTCTATTCCTTTTGTTCCTACATATCTTTCAAATTACTTAGTAGCCTATAGTGATAGAATATTAATTTTAACATTAATAGGAGATATGTATTTTGTTGGTTTGTATGCCTTATTATATAGAATTGCACAAATAGGAAACCTGATGTTAGGGATATTATCCAAAGGCTTTCTCCCAGTTATGTATAACAATTATAATACTGTAGAAGGGAAATTGTATAACAAGAAAGTTTTTGATTATTTTAATTTATTATTAGTCCCATTATTCTTTTTCATTCTTTTAATTAAAGATTTTTTAATAAAGATTTTAAGTGGTAAAAACTCAGAAGATTATCTGTCACATAGCGACCTTCTTCCAGCAATATTTTTGGCAATTATTATTTTTGGAGGGATGGGAATTAATGGATTTGGATATACAATAAAAAGAAAAACAATATATATTTCATTTATTACATTTGCTGGGGTATTACTAAATTTTTTATTGTCCTATGTACTAATAAAGTATTTAGGATTTTCAGCAATTATAATATCAACACTGGTAACATCAATATTCTCTACTATAATTTATACTTTTTATTCAGAAAAACTGTACAAATTTAATTATAATAAATTGATAATGATTGGGGTATATATTAGTCTTTTTGTTTTGAGTGTAGGTTTATTTTATTTTGATTTTTTTAGGGAGTAAATAGATTATTTTAGTTTTATATTTGATTAATATGTGTGGGATAGCAGGTTTTATAGATTTTAATAAGCAAACTGATGAACAAGTTATTAGTTTAATGACCAGCCAATTACGCCATCGAGGTCCAGATGGAGATGGTATTAGATATATTCAAAACAATGAATTTCAATTGGGTTTAGGACACAAAAGACTTTCAATCATTGATTTGTCTACTAGCGCAAATCAACCTATGGAGTACAAAAATTTAATTATTGTATTTAACGGGGAATTCTATAATTATAAAGAAATAAAAAAAGAATTAGAAGAGTTAGATCATAGCTTTATTACAGATTCTGATACCGAAGTTATTTTACACGCTTTTGATCAATGGGGAGAAAAGGCAGTAGATAAATTTATTGGAATGTTTGCGTTTTGTATCTATGATAAAAAAAGTGATGAATTATTTATCTATCGAGACAGACCTGGGGTAAAACCCTTATATTATTATTATGAAGATGGATTGTTTCTATTTTCTTCAGAATTAAAATCGTTTCATCAACATCCAAGTTTTAAAAAAGAAATAGATTTAGATTCAGTAGCTCTTTTCTTTCAATATGGATATGTGCCCCAACCACATTCTATCTTTAAAAATACGCATAAACTTTTATCAGGACATTTTTTGAAAATTAGTTTAAAGAATAAAGAATTTCAGATTAATAAATACTGGGATGTTTATGATCATTATAATAAGCCGAAACTAAAAATTTCTGAAAAAGATGCTTTAGATGAATTAGAAAAAATATTGATATCATCCTTTAAATATAGAATGATTGCAGATGTGCCTGTTGGCGTGTTCTTAAGCGGAGGTTATGATAGTACTATATTAAGTGCGATATTGCAAAAACACACTACAGAAAACATTAAAACTTTTACGATTGGGTTTAATGAAAGTAAATATAATGAAGCTACCTATGCAAAAGAAACTGCTACTTTTTTAGGTACAGATCATAATGAATATTATTGTACTGTAGATGATGCTAAAAAGGTGATCCCAAGTTTATCAATAATGTATGATGAACCCTTTGGAGATAGCTCTGCAATTCCAACATTTTTAGTTAGTAGAATGGCTAGAAATCAAGTTACTGTTGCTCTTTCGGCTGATGGAGGTGATGAGACTTTTGCGGGTTATGATAGATATTTTAATTTAGTAAAAAATTATAATACCTTAAACAATATTCCTGGGTTTTTGCAACCAATGATTGGAAATGTAGTTGGAACAAAGCTATCCAAAGCTATCATTAATAATATAACCCCTAAAACTGATACATTTTATGATGGACTATCTTTTGTTCTTAAGTCCAAAAGTCAAATGAAGGATTTGTTGATGGTTTCTGTGTCTAAAATGAGTAAAAATGAGGTTTTTCGAGCAATGAATAATAGTTTTTCTGTAAAAAAGAATTTCTTCAATGAAAATTCTGGACTTAGTTCTAATTCATTAGACACTTGTTTGGCGATGGACTATAAGACGTATTTGGTTGATGATATTCTTACAAAAGTCGATAGAGCTTCTATGGCTGTATCTTTAGAATCAAGAGAACCTCTATTAGATCACCGTATTATAGAATTTGTTGCTCAACTACCGGAAAACTTAAAAATTAAAAATGGAACGACTAAATATTTGTTGAAAGAGCTTACGCATAAGTATGTTCCAAGAGAAATGATTGATAGACCCAAAAAAGGTTTTTCAATTCCATTAATCGAATGGTTTAGAAAAGATTTAAAACCTTTATTACTCAATTATTTTGATGAAAAAAGATTATATAGTCAAGGAATATTTAATGTTTCCTACGCATTAAAGAATAAAAAGTTATATCTGAGTGGAGATGATAGTGTTTTTGACTATATATGGTATATGATTGTTTTTCAGATGTGGTATGATGAATGGATGTAGAAATTTAATTATATGAAATTAAAAACCATACACTTTACTTTTTTTACTTCAATAATTTTATTGCTATTGCTTGGGATTTATTATCGAGATTTCTCAAGTTTTATTACTTTTTTGTTATTTCAATATTTAGGGATATTGTTTTTTAAAAAACAACTTGAAATTGTAAAAAAACTACAAAAAATTTCTTTTTTCATTAATGTGAGTAGTGCAGTAATTATTACTCTTTGTTTTCAGTCTCTTAATGGGACCTGGTATTCTTTGGGACAGGATGACTTTGCTTTTTATAATATAGCTGATCAATTGTCGAGAGGGGCTCAAGTATTTTCGATTGATAAGGAACATTTCGAATGGGGAGCTATACAATATAAATTGTATGTTTTTGTATTTGCTTATTGGTTCAAAATTTTGAATATAATTGGTATCAAGTCAAACTTCTTTTTTCATCTTAATATCATAAATTCTTTCGTAGGATCATTTATAGCACCTTTTGTCTACAAAATAGGTTTAAAACTATTTAAGGATACCATTACTCCAAAAAAAGCAGCGGTTTTTTGCCTTTTATTTCCTACAATAATTTATTATTCTTCTGTAATTATTAGAGATTCTTGGATTATTTCTATTTTTTTAGTAATAGTATATCTTGTAATTAGTGATAAAAATCTTTTAAAAAAACTTATTCCAATTTTTATTCTATTGCTATGTGTTTTTTATTTAAGGAAATCTAGTGCTGTATTTATAACATTTTTTATATTATTATATTCTGCATTCAATACTAATAATGTATATATTGTTTTTTTTATAAACCGGGTAGTTCCTGTAGTTGTTTTAGCGATATTGATTTTATTTTTTGTGGCGATACAATTGCCTGCACCCAAAGTAGCACCTCCTACTACAGATATTCTGGATTATATTAGTTATACTGTAAATTTTTATCGGGAATTATCAACAGAAGAAGCCGCACAAAATTCTTTAGGCTTACGTCTTCGTCTTTCAAATAACCCCATTATATTGTTTGTCTATTATATCTATTTTTATCTTAGTCCGATTCCTCCACTTTTTATGAATAAGTTTAATTTGATTACTTTATTTTTGGGTGTTGGTAATCTTTTTTGGTATTTATTATCACCATTATATTTTATTCATACATTTCAATTAAAAAAAAATGCTGATAAAAGAGTTTTTATAAAAACTTTTTTTTGGTTCTTGATTTTGGTTTTAATTATGGTTGGAACAGCAACAGGAGAGCAAAGACATTTATTATTTATTTATCCTATAGTGATTTTAATTTCTGTTGATTATATTTTGAATCATAAAAACCAATTTTATAATTATATGTTGGTTTTTTTGATTATATCATTGATTAGCACACTACTTTATCTAATAGTAAAAATGATATTATGAAAATACTTTTAGTAATAGATAACTTGAATTCGGGAGGAGCTCAACGACAAATCACTAATTTAGGAGTGGGATTAAAAGAAATAGGAAATGAGGTGAGTTTCTTGGTCTATAATAAAGGAGATCATTTTGGACATGTTTTAGAAGAAAACAATATTCCTATTAATAAGTTCTATAAACGAAACAAATATGATTTAATTGCTATTTTTAGAGCTATTCTATTCATGAGAAAACAAAGATTTGATGCAATAGTAGCATTTTTATTTGTACCAAGTTTTTATGTGCTATTATTTAAAATAGTTACGTTTTCTAAAACGAAAGTTTTAGTTTCAGAAAGATCTTTTTATTCAAAAGAGAAGGAAGGTTTTAAAGAAAAAATAATTCGAAAATTATACAGATTTGCTAATACGATATCGGTAAATTCACTATCACAGACAAATTATTTAAAAAAGTCTCTTCCCAAGTTAAAGAATAAGATTGTTTATATTCCAAATGGGTTAAACGTAGAAAGTTTTAGTACTAAAGAAAACGCTAAATCCAAAGATAGATTAAATTTAGTAAGTGTAGGGCATGTAAATTCAAATAAAAATGTCAAACTTTTGATAGAAGCAGTTAAAATTTTGAAAAACAAACATAAAATTGAAGTTAAAATAAGTTGGCTTGGTAGAACCTATGAATTCTTAGAGCAAGAAAATAAATATTTTAAAGAGTGTCAGGATTTAATATCGAATTATAATTTACAAGACGATTGGAGCTGGATGGGTAAAGTTCAAAATGTACAAAATCATTTACTCATTGCCGATGTATTAGTACACACGTCTATTGGAGAAGGGTTTCCTAATGCTATTTGTGAAAGTTTAGCATGTGGATTACCAGTTATTGCGAGTAATGTGAATGATCATCCTTATATAATAAAAGATAATTTTAATGGATTCTTATTTGAGAATAATGATGTGACTGATTTAGCAAATAAATTACTAAAATTTAAGGACCTCTCTAATGAAGAAAAGATAAAAATAGAATCCCAATCTAGAATAACTGCAGAAAATAATTTTCAGTTATCCAAAATGATTACAAAATACAATGAAATGCTAAGTTAAAGATGATAAAATATTTGCAATCTTTTTTTAATTCGCCAAAAGCAACAGTCTTTTTTTTTAGTTTTATTGTTTTTACTCTTCCTTTAAAACATAATTTTAATTCTTTAAGCATAATTTTTATATCACTATTTGCCTTAGGTAATTTTTATTTTAACAGGCCCCGCCAAGTTTTACAATTTACAAAAGGTAAAATGTTGACTGCTTTTTTTGTTGTTACTATTTTAGGTATGATTTATACTGATAATACCAAAGATGGATTACAGTATTTACAAAAGATGATCCCTTTTTTAATTTTACCTATTGCATTTAACATGTTAAATTTAGGCAAAAAACAAAAAAGTAATATTCTATGGTCATTTTGTATTAGCTGTCTATTCGTATCCCTTTTCCTTTTTTTTACTAATCTGTATACTTTTTTATATCACCCAGATAATACTAATGTGTGGTATTATTCCGGTTTTACAAAAAGAATAGATATTCACCCTGCATATTATATGATGTTTCTAATTTTTAATACCTTTTTTTTATTAGAAGAGTTTCTAAATACAGTTTCAAAAAGGAGGAAAGTGGGAATTATATCAATTGTTTTGGTTTTTTTGATTCCAATCCTTTTTCTACAATCAAGGACAGGGATGGTTTCTTTTCTTGTAATTTTACTAATTTATTTAAGTATAAATCTTAAAAAGATAAAAAAGAGATATTTAATTACAATTTTCGTATTTATCTGTATTTCTTTGAGTATAGTTTATTATTTCGATTTTTTGTCTCGATTTCTCGAAGCATCTTCATCAATGCAAGAAAGAATGATGATATGGTCAGGTTGGTGGAATTCTTATAAAGAGAATCCCATATTTGGATATGGTACTGGAGATGCCCAAAATGCATTAGATTATGGGAATTATTTGTTAGGAAATAATTTTTTTATTTTTTATGAATATAATAGTCATAATCAATATTTAGATTCATTACTTAGATTTGGATTGATAGGTTTTGGTATTCTTGTGGTTATACTCATTAAAGGTTATCGTATTGCATTCAAACAAACCAATAATCTTTTATTGATTTTTTTAATTTTAGTAAGCATATTTTTCTTAACAGAAAATGTTTTGCAGAGGCAAAGAGGAATTGTGTTTTTTTCCTTCTTCTATTTATTACTTATTAATTTCAATTCTAATGAAGAGTAAATTAATTATAATGTGTGTTTTTCTATTTGGAAGACTAGCTTTTTCTCAAGAGAAAGAGGTTTTTTTAAGTTCTCGATTTCCAATTATTAAAACAGTTTATAATAAAAATTTGGACGCCTTATTTTTTAATAAATTTAATAAGAACGAAATACACTTAAGTACTTTTGATAACAGTTATTCTACTATTTTTAATGGAATTGGATCAGCTGTTTTAGATTTTGATGTATCTATAAATGGCGAATATGTAGTAACAACGAATCAAGATAATTCAATTATTGTTTGGGGAGTTAAGCCCAAAGAAATGTTGTATAAATTTGATCCAGATCAAGGATTACTTCAACGGGTTCGTTTTTTTAATGATACTAGCGATTTCTTTTCAATAGGAGAAAGAGGACAACTTAAAAAATGGAATATAAAGGGACAATTACTTTATGAGTTAAATATTTCAGGAACTACTTTAAATGCTATCTCAATTTTTGATGATAAAATAATTGTTGGAGGGCATGATAAAAAAATAAGAGTGATAAATGATAAAGCACAAAAAATTGTAAGAGAAAAATATTTAGGGAAAATGATTACCTGTATTTTATTCAATAGCGATCGAAATTTAATATATATAGGTGATGACAAAGGAACTCTTCATGTTTTAGATATAAATCTAAATAATATTAATTCAATAAAGTTACATGAAAACATAATAACAGATTTAATTTTGATTGATCATAAATATTTGATTTCTTCAAGTTGGGACAAAACAATAAAGCTTATGACGATTGAAGACTATATAATTCAAAAAAGTTTTTCCGGACATAAAGATTATATTTTTTCATTAACACTTAAAGCTAGGAATCTATTCTCTTGTTCAAGAGACAAAAGAATTTTGAAATGGGACTTAGAAAAGTTTTTAAAGTGAACATTTAATTATAAATCAAAATAACTTTTTATGAATATGAACAATAAAAACATTCTTTTTGTAGGTTCGTTTAGCGAGAAAACAAAGTATAAACATGTAGGAGGTGTTATGTTTGCTTGTGATACTTTAATAAATGCTTTAAAGAATGATTTTAATTGGGTTTTAATTGATTCTACAGCCTCTACCAATAAGCATAGAGGGATGTGGGAACGTTCGATAAATGCAGTAAAAAGAATATATAAGTTGATAAAGCATCTGATTTTAAGTAAAATAGATATAGTTATATTGTTTTCTGCAGATGGATTTAGTTTTGTAGAAAAAGGAGTAATGGCTTTATTGTCTAAATTATTTAGAAAGAAAGTGATTTTTGCTTCACGATCTGGATTTCTTCTAGACGATGTAAGCTCATCCTTATTTTTTCGTAAGTGGGTAAAATTTGTTTTATCCAAAGTTGATATAGTGTTGTGTCAAAGCGAGTTTTGGAAAGAATTTTTTTTAGACTTGGTAGGAGATGAAAACATAAATAAATATGCTGTAATTCACAACTGGATTGATTCGAATTTATATTTCAATAATAGATCAGCTTATATTGAAAGAGCACCTGAAAAAACAATTAATATATTATTTTTGGGATGGGTAACAAGGAACAAAGGTATTTTTGACATTATAGAAGCAGCAGACAAACTAAGAAATAATAAGATTAAATTTATTATTGCAGGTGATGGAGATGCCTTTAAGGAAATAGTTGAAATAGTTGAAAGGAAAGAATTAACCCATATGTTTGATTTTAGAGGCTGGGTTAAAGGAAGTGATAAGTTAGAACTTTTTAAAGAAAGTGATATTTATATTTTGGCTTCTTATAAAGAAGGCTATCCAAATGCTTTGATGGAAGCAATGGCATCAAGTCTCCCCGTAATTTCATCGAAAGTAGGTTCAACACCCGACTTAATTCAAAATAATGTAAACGGATATTTGTTTCAAGCTGGTAATATAAATCAATTAGCAGAAAAAATATTAGTACTTGTTCAAGATAGAGATGAACGAAAACGTATAGCAAATAATGCGAAAGAACGTATAGCAAATAATAACACTATAGAAATAGGAAGCCATAAGTTTAAGCGATTACTTAAATCTCTTTAATAGCAAAATTTTATTAAAAAACAGTTACTGATGTTTTCTTTGAAAAGAGAAAAATGCATGTTTTGGACACAGATGGAGTTTTAATTGTTTAGTTTTTAGAAAAGGTTTTTTAGAATATTAATATAGGGTGTTGTGTTGTTTGTAAAAGATAAAAGCAGAAAACAACTATACTTAGTAGATCTTGAAAAGAAATTAGCTTACTGAAACTTAAGTAATCAAAGTTATTCAAACCCTTAAAAGATATTTTTTTGATGATAAAATTTTTAAACGAAAAAGAGTTTTTCAATGTCATTTTTCACAAGCATTTATCTACTTTTGTCAGATAAATATATTTGCTTTGATTAGAAGTGAAATAAGAAGAAAAAATAGTTTATGTGTGGTATAATAGGGTATTTCGGTGACAGATATGAGCAATTTTCAAATGAAAAATTATTAGAACTATTAACGCATAGGGGACCAGACAATATAGACGATGTTTTAGGAGATAAATTTTATCTAGGTCAAACAAGGTTATCAATAGTTGATCTTTCAGAAAAAGGAAATCAACCTATGATTTCTCAAGATAAGAGGTATGTAATTGTTTTTAATGGTGAAATATATAATCATAAAGAGCTTAGGAAAAATGAGTTAAGTAATGTTGAGTTTAGATCTCAAAGTGATACAGAAACATTATTGTATGGACTAATAAAAGAAGGATCTGCTTTCCTAAATAAACTCAATGGAATTTTTTCCTTTTCCTTTTTAGATATACAAACAGGAGATTTTTTACTTGCTAGAGACCAGTTTGGTGTAAAACCCTTATATTATTTTCTTAGCAAGGAGGAACTTTATTTTTCATCCGAAATTAAGGCAATTAAGCCTTTTATGAAAAAGAAAGATATTGATTTAGGGGCATTGAAAAATTATATAAATTTTTTATGGGCCCCTGGGGAGTTAACGCCGTTTAAGAGTATTAGAAAATTGTTACCTGGACAATTAATACAAGGAAATATATCATCGATATCTAATGTAGAGAAAAGAAAATATTATTCTATTCCATTTAATAACAAAACATTTTCTAACCTAACAGAAGAAAGACTGATTGATTTACTTGATGAAAAACTTAATAAAGCCTTAAGCAGGCAGATGATGTCTGATGTCCCTCTAGGTTTTTTTCTTTCAGGAGGACTAGATTCAAGTTTATTAGTAGCCATAGCAAGGAAGCAGTTTCCTAATAAAAAAATAATTTGTTACACTATAAAAAGCAACCTGAGTAAGGCTGAAGGCTTTGAGGAGGACTTATTTTATGCTAAACAGGTCGCAGAGTTTTTAAATGTTACCCTTAGAGTAGTTGATGCTGGAGTTGATGTTTTGCAGTATTTTGACAAGGTAATTTATCATCTGGATGAACCTCAGGCTGATCCAGCTCCCATTAATGTTTATAATATTTGTAAACTAGCAAGAGAAGATGGTATTAAAGTATTGATAGGGGGAACAGCTGGAGATGATGTTTTTTCTGGATATAGGAGACATCAAGCCTTAAGAATTGAGCCAATTATAAGGTTTTTTCCAAAAATTTTCAGGAAAACACTAAAAATAGCATTGAGTAGATTAAAAAAAAGGAATGCTAATTTTAGAAGATTGTCGAAACTTACTAAAGATATTCATCTTTCTAAGATAAATCGTATGATTGGTTATTTTGATTGGAGTGATAAAAAACTTGTTGAAGAGTTATTTTTAGTGCCTAATGAATATGATTTAAAACAATATTTTTATCAATTAATTGAGCAGATAAAGAATCAACCTTCTGATTTAAATAAAATGTTATATTGGGAGTTAAATACATTTTTACCTGATCATAATTTAAATTATACTGATAAATTAAGTATGGCAACAGGAGTTGAAGTAAGGGTTCCTTTTTTAGACAAAGAACTAGTTGAGTTTTCAACAAAAATACCACCACAATTCAAATTAAAAGGAACAGAAACAAAATATATTCTCAAAAAAGTTGCTGAAAAATACCTTCCAAATGAAGTTATTTATAGGTCTAAAACAGGATTTGGCGCACCTGTTCGTGAATGGATTTTAAATGATATGAATTCTATTATTGAAGAGTACTTAGGTGAAAATACTATTAAAAAAAGAGGTATTTTTAATTATACAAAAGTTCAAAAACTTATAAAAATGAATAAGGAGGGGATAATTGATGCCTCTTATACTATTTGGGCTTTATTGGCTATTGAATCTTGGATGAGACAGTTCTATGACTAGTAATGTAAAAAACTTATTGAGATAGAAAACCTTTAAAAAGAATTTATATTTAAAATAAATGAAACAAATCATACAAGACCTTAAAAACGGAGAAACAATCTTAGAAGAAGTACCTGTGCCTATGGTAAAATCTGGGCATGTATTAATTAAAACAACTAAGTCTCTAGTGTCCTTAGGTACCGAAAGAATGTTGGTAGAGTTTGGTAAAGCTAATTTTATCCAGAAAGCACGTCAGCAACCAGATAAGGTGAAAATGGTTTTGGATAAAGTAAAAACAGATGGTCTTAAACCTACTATGGATGCTGTTTTTAATAAACTCAATCAACCATTACCTTTAGGATATTGTAATGTGGGTGAGGTTATCGCTGTAGGTAGAGGAGTTACAGAGTTTAAAGTGGGTGACAGAGTGGCATCTAATGGAAATCATGTAGAATATGTAAATGTCCCTAAAAACTTAGTGGCTAAGATCCCTGATAATGTTACAGACGAAGAGGCCGCTTTTACGGTAATAGGATCTATAGGTTTACAAGGAATTAGATTACTAAACCCAACGTTTGGAGAAACAATCGTAGTTGTTGGTTTAGGACTTATTGGTTTAGTTACTGCCGAGTTATTATTAGCAAACGGATGTAATGTTATTGGTTTTGATTTTGATCCCGAAAAAGTAAGGATTGCAAAAGAAAAAGGAATTATAGCCATTAATCCAGCAGAAGGTACAGATCAGGTAAAATTTGTAGAATCGTATACCAATAAGATTGGTGCGGATGGTGTGATCATTACAGCATCAAATAAAAGTAATGAGATTATTTCGCAATCTGCCAATATGTGTAGAAAGAGAGGTAGAGTAGTTCTTGTAGGAGTTATTGGATTAGATATAAGTAGAGCAGATTTTTATGAAAAAGAAATTTCTTTTCAAGTATCTTGTTCGTATGGCCCTGGTCGATATGATGAAGAATATGAACAAAAAGGTAATGATTACCCGATTGGTTATGTGCGATGGACAGAGAAAAGAAACTTTGAGGCCATATTAACCGCAATTTCCAAAGGAACATTAGATGTAAAACCATTAATCACAGAACGAATACCATTACAAGAGTATCAAAAGATTTATGGCGATATGAAAAACTCAAGATCGATTGCCTCGATTCTAGAGTATGATAGTACCGAGATACCTAAATCAACGGTCTCTGTTACACAAAAATCTTTTGAAGGTAAAAAAGGGGTAATCGGTATTGTCGGTGCAGGTAACTTTACAAGCTCTACCATACTTCCTAACCTGAAAAAAATTAATGCAGATATAAAGTATATAGCTAGTTCAGGAGGATTATCTTCTACAATTATGGCCAAGCGTCATAATATTGCAAATTCAACCTCTAACTACAAAGAAATTTTAGAAGACAATGATGTTGATTTAGTATTTATCACCACACAGCACAATATGCATGCTTCAATGGTTTTAGAAAGTCTCAAAGCTAGTAAAAGTGTTTTTGTTGAAAAACCACTAGCACTTACAGGTATTGAGCTTGAAGAAATCATAACAGAATACAATACTCAAAATGTAAACGTTTCAGTTGGATTTAATAGACGTTTTGCACCTTTAGCAAAAAAGATGAAGAAGCTTTTAGGAAGTGACAATACACCAATTAATATTGTTGCTACAATGAATGCTGGTTTTATTCCAGCCGACGTTTGGGTACATGATATGGAAGTTGGTGGGGGAAGAATCATTGGCGAAGCATGTCATTATATCGATTTATGTACTTATTTGGCAGATAGTAAAGTAACAGCAGTTTGCATGAATGCAATGGGGTTAAATCCTGAAGAAAATACAGATAATGCCAGTATTCTTTTAAAATATGAAAATGGAACCAATGCTGTAATCAATTACTTTGCAAATGGAAGCAAAGCATACTCCAAAGAACGTGTTGAAGTGTATTCTCAAGAACGTACTTTAATAATGGATAATTGGAGAAAACTAAAAGCTTTTGGTTTTAAAGGAGGTAAAAATACTTCGTCAAAACAAGATAAAGGTCATTATAATCAGTTTAATGAGCTTATTAAACAACAGCAAAAAGGGGGAAAGCCAATTATTCCTTTTGAAGAGATAGTAAATACAACAAAAGCATCTTTTGCAGCTATAGAATCTCTTAAGCAAGGAAAATGGATCGAAGTAAACTAATATTACTTATACATACGGTAAAATACCTTCGATTAAAACAGATTTATTATCAACTGTATTATTTGATTCGAAATAGGTTTTTTAAAAGGAATTATACAAAGCAGTTAAAAAAAGAAATTCTTCCTTTAAATTGGAATGATTCATTTTTGTATCCAAATAGTTTTACAAAAGAAAATAAGTTTATATTTCTTAATTTGCCTTACCAGTTTACAGATAAAATAGATTGGAATTATGCTAATTTCGGAAAACTGTGGACCTATAATTTGAATTATTTTGATTTTTTAAATCAAAAAGATTGTTCTGTAAATGAAGGTCTAGCATTGATTAATGATTATATAAAAAATGAAATCAATTTAAAAGATGGGAAAGAACCTTACCCTATTTCATTAAGAGGGATTAATTGGATTAAGTTTTTATCCAAAAATAAAACCTCAAATGTTGATATTGACCAGACCTTATACAATCATTATGAGACTTTAATTCATAATCTAGAATATCATTTGCTGGGGAATCATTTATTAGAAAATGGATATTCATTATTATTTGGAGCATATTATTTCAAAGATGAAATTTTATATAAAAAATCAAAACAAATTTTGAAACAAGAGCTTACCGAACAAATTTTGGATGACGGAGCGCATTTTGAACTCTCACCGATGTATCATCAAATTTTATTACATCGTTTGTTAGATTGTATTAATCTTGTTCAGAACAACTTTTGGAAAGAAGATAACTTGTTACTTTTTCTGAAAAAAAAGGCAATTCAAATGACTTCATGGTTAGAAGAGGTAACATATCAAAATGGAAGTATACCAATGGTGAATGATAGCACATATGATATTTCGCCTACTTCTGGGCAACTATTTGAATATGCTAAAAGACTTAATCTTCATTGGAATAAAGGTAATCTTATGGATTCTGGCTATCGAATGTTTAGGAACAATAACTATGAGTTGTTTGTAGATGTTGGTAATATAGGACCAGATTATCAGCCGGGTCACGCGCATTCAGACACTTTTAGTTTTGAATTATATGTAAAAAACAAACCAATACTAGTTGATCCAGGAATTTCTACTTATGAGAAAAATGATAGGAGATTAAAAGAACGAGGAACAAAATACCATAATACAGTAAAAATTGGAAATCAGGATCAGACACAAGTTTGGGATGGATTTAGAGTAGCAAAAAGAGCAAGAATTGTTAATCAACAAGAAAAGGAAAATATACTTGAAGCTACTCATGACGGTTATAAAAATTTTGGAATTACCCACACTAGGAGATTTTTGTCTAATGATTATAAAATCTTAATAAACGATATAATTTCTAAAGAAATTAACAAAGAACAGATTGCTTTTTTTCATTTTCATCCAGATATAAAGGAACTAGAGATTTCAAATACCCAAGTATATTTACCAAAGGAAAATATTGATATAAAATTTGACAAAGAATTGCTCAAAATTGAAGAAGAAAACTACGAGTATGCTTTGGGGTTTAATAAAAGAGAAACAGCAAAAAAAATAAAAGTGTATTTTAAAACCACTTTGTCAACCACCATAAGCATATAAAATATAATGAAGTTACTTTTCCTGACTGATAATTTTCCTCCAGAAGTTAATGCTCCGGCAACTAGAACTTATGAACATTGTAGAGAATGGGTGAAAAAGGGAGTAGATGTTACTATAATTACTTGTGCTCCAAATTTTCCAAAAGGAAAAGTGTTTGAAGGGTATAAAAATAAATTATATCAAAAAGAAATAGTTGATGGCATAAAAGTTATACGTGTTTGGACATACATATCTGCGAATAAAGGGTTTTTGAAAAGAATCCTGGACTATATGAGCTTTATGATGAGTTCTTTTCTTGCAGGATTATTCATTAAAACAGACCTTATTGTGGCTACTTCGCCTCAGTTTTTTACAGCAATTTCGGGTCGGTGGCTGGCATTTTGGAAGCGCAAAAAATGGATTATGGAAGTAAGAGATTTATGGCCTGAATCAATAAAAGCTGTCGGCGCTATGAATACAAACCCTGCAATACGTTTTTTTGAATTTCTTGAAAGAAAGATGTACAAAAAAGCGTATAAAATTGTAGTTGTAACCGATTCTTTCAAAGAAATTTTATCTAAAAAACATCATATTGAAGAATCAAAAATAGAGGTGATCAAAAATGGAGTAAACACCACATTGTTTACTCCTATTGCTAAAGAAAAAAGAGTATTAAAAAAATTAGAATTAGAAGATAAAATAATAATTGGATACATAGGAACCCATGGTATGGCACATGCATTAGATTTTATATTAAAATGTGCTCAAAAAATTGAAGATAAACAAATACATTTTTTGTTTTTGGGAGATGGAGCAAAAAAAGAAGAGCTATTACAACTTAAAAAAGAACTAAAATTAGATAATGTTACAATGTTGCCTTCAGTTTCAAAAAAAGAGGTTGTAGATTATATTTCGATTATTGATATCGCTTTGGTAAATCTTAAAAGGTCTGATACATTTAAAAATGTATTGCCATCAAAAATATTTGAACTATGTGCAATGCATAAACCCATATTATTAGGTGTTGAAGGTGAAGCTAAAAAATTGATAGAAAAATATAATGTAGGAGAAACTTTTGAACCAGAAAATGAGAAAGTTTTTTTGAATAAAATCATGATTTTGAAAGATTCACAAAATAAGAAAGAAAATTTTGAAAGCCTTATCAAGGATTTCGATAGAAAAAATCTGGCAAAAAAAATGCTGATGTTTATTGAAGATTAAATTTTAATCTAAAAACTTTCTCTACTTTTACCATATTTTCAAAATTTATAGCGAGTTGAATTTTTTAGAAACAGCAGTATTAATTTTTATAGGATCATTTTTGTTGACATATTTAACAATACCTAAAATTATAGGTGTTGTTTCGTATAAGAGATTAATGGATGCTCCCAATGAAAGAAGTTCTCATAAAATACAAACACCTAGTTTAGGAGGTGTAGCTTTTTATTATACATTAATAATAGGTTTGTTCTTTATTAATAGTTGGGATACCAATGGTGAAATCATACATATCATTCCTGGACTTACGATTTTATTTATTATTGGTCTTAAAGATGATTTGGTGGTTTTGTCTCCAGGCTCTAAGTTAATTGCTCAGCTTGTAGCGGTATCTTTTGTTGTAGCAAGTAGTGGTTTTACAATACACTCTTTGAATGGGTTTTTTAATATAGAAGAAATACCATATTATATTTATTTTCTTATTGCTGTATTTATTATGGTAACAATAATAAACTCATATAATCTTATAGATGGGATAGATGGTTTAGCCTCAATTGTAGGAATAGTTATTTTAATTATTTATACAACTATCTTTTATTTAACTAAGGAATATTTTTATGCTTTGATAACAATTAGCTTAAATGCCTGTTTACTTGCATTTTTTGGGTATAATGTGTCATCGACAAAAAAAATATTTATGGGAGATACCGGATCATTAATTGTCGGATTTGTGATTAGTATTATGACGTTAAAATTTTTAGCTCTAAAACCATCTTCTTCTGCAGAATTACCATTCTTTTTGGAAAATATTCCATTGATTGCAATAAGTATTCTTATTGTTCCACTTTTTGATACAGCCAGAGTTTTTGCTATTAGAATTGCAAATAAGAAAAGTCCATTTTCACCTGATCGCAATCATACCCATCATGTTCTTATAGATTATTGGGGTTTATCTCATAAACAAGCTAGTTATTTAATAGGTGGATTTAATATAATTTTTGTAGTATTATTTATTGTTTTAGGTAGTGCGACTAAGAATTTATGGTTATTCATAACGTTGTTAGTTAGCGTAATAATTTTGAGCTTTATTTTTTTCAGATTTAATTATAATTTTACTTCATTGAAGCAAAAGATTCTGTTTAGAAGAAAAGTAAAAGCTATGAAAGAAAATTTGAAACCCAAAACAAAAAAGGATAAAGACAATAAATGAAGATAGCAGTAATAGGTTCTGGATATGTTGGATTGGTTACAGGAACCTGCCTCGCGGAGACGGGGAATGAAGTTGTGTGTATCGACATAGATAAGAATAAAGTTCAAAAATTAAATAACGGAGTTGTTCCAATATATGAACCACATCTTGATATATTATTTGATAGAAATATAAAAGCAGGAAGACTAAAGTTTACGACTTCTCTCAAAGAAGGCTTAGAACATGGTGAGGTTATCTTTTTAGCATTACCCACTCCAGAAGAAGAAGATGGCTCTGCAGATTTATCATATGTTATTGGTGTTGCAGAAGATATAGGTCGGTTGCTTAATGAGTATAAGGTAATAGTAGATAAGAGTACTGTTCCGGTTGGGACAGCAGAAAAAGTTCGAGATACTATTGCAAAGTATACAACATGCGATTTTGATGTAGTTTCAAACCCTGAGTTTCTAAGAGAAGGCTTTGCAGTAGATGATTTTTTAAAACCTGAACGAATTGTTGTGGGGTCAAGCTCTGATAGGGCAATAGAGCTTATGAAAAAATTATATAAGCCTTTTGTACGATCTGGTAACCCTATAATTGTGATGGATGAAAAATCTGCAGAACTTACCAAATATGCAGCAAATTCTTTTCTGGCAACCAAGATTACATTTATGAATGAAATCGCAAATTATTGCGAAAAGGTTGGTGCAGATATCGATAAAGTACGAATAGGAATAGGAACAGACTCTAGAATTGGAAAGCGTTTTTTATTTCCAGGTATAGGATACGGAGGTTCTTGCTTTCCTAAAGATGTAAAAGCACTTCTTAAATCAGGTAAAAATTCGCAATATGATTTTAAAATTCTGGATGCAGTAATTAAAGTAAATGATAGTCAGAAAATTGCATTATTACCAAAGATCAACACATATTTTGATAATGATTTGTCTAACAAGACATTTGCAATATGGGGCTTAGCTTTTAAGCCAGAGACAGATGATATTAGAGAAGCACCTGCATTATATCTGATTGATGAATTGCTGAAAGAAGGAGTACAGATTAAGGCATTTGATCCAGAGGCAATGAAAAATGTAGCTCATAAATATGGAGATAAGATTGATTTGGTCACTACTATGTATGAAGCGGTTCAGAACGCAGATGCACTAATCATTTGTACAGAATGGAGTATTTTTAGAACTCCGGATTTTGATAAAATAAAAGAAGGACTAAAAAGACCTTTGATTTTTGATGGAAGAAATCTTTATGACATTGTCGATATGGAAAAAGAAGAGATTTCCTATTTCTCTATAGGGAGGAAAGATATTAAATTATAACTATGCAAAAAGTTTTAATTACAGGAGCAGCTGGTTTTTTGGGATCTCATCTCTGTGATCGGTTTATTAAAGAAGGTTTTCATGTGATTGGTATGGATAACCTAATCACAGGTACGCTAAAAAATATTGAACACCTGTTTAAACTAAAGCATTTTGAGTTCTATCATCATGATGTAACCAAATTTGTTCATGTTCCTGGTACATTAGATTATATATTACATTTTGCATCTCCTGCTAGTCCTATAGATTACCTTAAGATTCCTATTCAAACATTAAAAGTAGGGTCTTTGGGTACGCATAATCTTTTAGGTCTTGCAAAAGAAAAAAATGCTAGAATTCTTATTGCATCAACTAGCGAAGTTTATGGTGATCCTTTAGTGCATCCACAAAGTGAAGATTATTATGGTAATGTTAATGCAATTGGACCCAGAGGTGTATACGATGAAGCAAAACGTTTTCAGGAGTCAATTACAATGGCATATCACACCTATCACGGTTTAGAGACAAGAATTGCACGTATCTTTAACACGTATGGCCCAAGAATGAGATTAAATGATGGTCGAGTAGTACCAGCATTTATCGGACAAGCATTAAGAGGTGAAGACTTAACTATATTTGGCAATGGATTACAAACTCGATCCTTTTGTTATGTAGATGATTTGGTAGAAGGAATTTATAGGTTACTTTTTAGTGAGTATGTATATCCCATAAATATAGGTAATCCTGATGAGATTAAAATCAAAGATTTTGCTGAAGAAATTGTAAAACTAACCGAGACACACCAAAAAGTAATTTATAAACCATTACCAATTGATGATCCGTTGCAACGACAACCAGATATTGGTAAAGCAAAAGAAATTTTGGATTGGCAACCAA
Organism: Aquimarina megaterium XH134; assembly: GCF_000520975.1. Taxonomy (GTDB): domain Bacteria; phylum Bacteroidota; class Bacteroidia; order Flavobacteriales; family Flavobacteriaceae; genus Aquimarina; species Aquimarina megaterium. Next base: position 80,377 of record NZ_JACB01000017.1, on the reverse strand, counting down.
AAATAAGTAGGTCAGAGGGAATGAAATTAACTTTAGACTATTTTAGGAGTTTCTCTACAGAAGAATTACAAAAGAGTGAACATAGAGATTTTCAATAAAACCTTTTTTGTCGATCCATTATCATAATAGAACTCTTTAAAAATCGTTAGCTATCTCATAATACATCTTATAAAAAGTGCAACTAGTTAAGATAATAAACCAAGCAACCAACATGTTTTATAAAGAAGATCATTGGGTTGTAATGATCTTTTGGAATAGCTTGTATATTGCCTTTTTTTTATTACCATTAGGGATCAATCTTCCAACTCCATTTTTTATAATTTCGATCATTTTTGGGATCGGTATGATGTTTAGAGCTGAAAAGAAATTTGTTCTGGATAAATCATTATTACTTTTTCCGTTATATTTTATTGTGATGTCTTTTGGATTGATTTATACTGATAATTTGATCAGTGGATTCGATTTAGTACAACGATCTCTTTCATTATTATTATTTCCTTTAATTTTTCTTTTTGTTAAAGAAGATGCTGCTACGGTAAAAAAACTATTTGACTTTTTACTTATGGGGCTAATTGTCTCATTTTTCATTAATGTTTTTAAGGCAGGTAATAGCTTAACATGGCATATTATTGATGAAAAAGAAAGCATAGAAATTCTTGTGTTTATAGAGGGAATTGTAAAAAATTGGCATTATTTTTTTGTAGGATCTCTATTTTCCAGATCGGTTAATGCTAATTATATTTCTATATATATATTATTGGTATTAAGTTATTACCTTAAAAACAAGTTGAAATCTCGAATACAGCTAGCAGTAGTTATTCTTTTATTTCTATATCTTTTTTTATTGGCTTCAATTGCGGCTTATCTTATTTTGTTTGTGATGTCGATATTATTGATTTTTGATATTAGGGATAAACAAAAGAAATATACCATGACCATTATTTTTTTGATGGGATTATTACTGTTTTTAAATAATCCAAGGGTATTTGATTTTTATTCCAGAATAAAAGATTTTAGTAATGTAAGAGAATATTATGATACCACAGCATCAGAAAAATCAAGACTGTTGGCATGGGATGCCAGTATCAAATTGATTAAAGATGCTCCTGTATTTGGTTATGGAGTTGGAGATGCAAACGATGTTTTGGTTCAAAAGTATAAGGAGTTAAATTACATTCTTAATTACAAAAGCAAGTATAATGCCCACAATCAGTTTCTACAAACGTATTTACAAACAGGCATTGTTGGGTTTGGGGTTTTAGTGTGTATTTTTGTCATATTGGCAATGCGTATGAAAAGAAGTAGAAATGAATTTTCAGTCTTTTTGATTCTTTTTATATCATTAATATTCGAATCTATGTTAGTTCGATTTAATGGTATTGTATTCTTCTCTATTGTTACTCCTTTGCTTTTAAAAAAGAGAAGTATTTTAAGTAGTAGGATTATTCGCAATGATGGCAGTGAACAAAATTAAAATAAGATATGGTAACATCTGATTATTAGATGCAAGATCGTTTTAATTTGAGAAGCACATAAAAAAATCATGAGTTTTTATATAGAAAGAATTAGCTATACAACTACGAATAAACTATTTTTGGGCTCATAAAAACAAGCCATAATACATCATGAATATTTTAGTACTCGGATCAGGAGGTAGAGAACATACATTTGCTTATAAAATTGAACAAAGTCCGATTTGCGATGCCTTATTTGTTGCACCTGGTAATGCAGGAACGGCTGGTATAGCTACTAATGTAGCTATTGCAGTTACAGATTTTCCTGCGATCAAAAACTTAGTGTTACAAGAGAACATTGAAATGGTTGTAGTTGGCCCAGAAGACCCATTGGTAAGAGGAATAAGTGATTATTTTGCTGAAGATAGCCAATTGAAAAATGTTGTAGTTATTGGTCCATCAAAAGAAGGAGCACAATTAGAAGGAAGTAAAGAATATGCCAAAGAGTTTTTAATAAGACACAATATACCTACAGCAGCATATCAAAGTTTTACTGCAGCTACTGTTGATGATGGAAAACAATTTTTAGAAACTTTACGGGCGCCCTATGTGTTAAAAGCAGATGGTTTGGCAGCAGGAAAAGGTGTATTAATTCTTCATGACATAGATGAGGCAAAAGCCGAACTTGAAAATATGCTAACCAACAAAAAATTTGGTGCAGCGAGTGAGAAAGTTGTGATCGAAGAATTTCTTGATGGTATAGAGCTTAGCGTTTTTGTACTTACCGATGGTAAAAATTACTTAACCTTACCAACAGCCAAAGATTACAAACGTATTGGAGAAGGAGATACAGGGTTAAACACAGGAGGTATGGGGGCTATCTCACCAGTTCCTTTTGTAGATGATATACTTATGACCAAAATCGAAGAACGTATTATTAAACCTACTGTAAAAGGATTAGAAAAAGAAAATATAGATTATAAAGGTTTTATTTTTATCGGGCTTATTAAAGTAGGCGATGATCCAAAAGTAATTGAATATAATGTACGCATGGGCGATCCAGAAACCGAGGCAGTCCTACCGAGAGTAAAGACAGATTTAGTACAATTATTTCAGCATGTTGGAAATCAATCACTGGATAAGGTCACTCTCGAGTTGGATAAACGTAGTGCCGCTGCCGTAGTAACTGTTTCTGGAGGATATCCAGAAGCTTATGAAAAAGGAAAAGAGATTACAGGAATAGATACGATTACAGATTCTATTGTTTTTCATGCAGGTACATCTCTTGAAGGTAGTAAAGTAGTTACTAGCGGGGGGAGAGTAATGGCTATAACCTCATTAAATGAAGATTTTAGAAAGGCTGTTAAAACATCATATCAAAGTATAGAAAAACTTAATTTTGATAAAATGTATTATAGAAAAGACCTGGGATTCGATTTGTAACGAGCATCGCTTTGATATAAGACAATTAAAAAGGCGTTTAATTTATTATAAATTAAACGCCTTTTTAATATTAAATACCTGAGAAATCTTAAGAATTACTTCTTAATCACACGGTTTTAGTTTAGAAATGAATGTGCAGTAGGATCTCTATTCTCCTCATTATTATCATTAAATTTCTTTAATTCCTTCATCCAATATATAAAAGCAGCAAAACCAATAAACATAAACGCCCAATTAAGCATATTAGCACCAAACCAGCTTTCTAACTCTAATGCTCTAAACCAGTCAAAAGGAATAAATAATATGTCTACAAAAAGGGATGCTATTGCTTCAAAAAAATCTTTCATAACTTGTTCTATATTTTTTTTGTAAAAAGTCTAAAGAGGTAAACTAAAAACTTTTTATAAATTAGTTCAATAATACCTAAAGACAATACCATACTATTGTCTGGTGCAAAAATATAAAAAATAGTAGTGTTATCAAGCTTTTTTAGTAAATCAAAACCCATTAATTACATTGCTGTGGCATTGTATATGAGTATACTGTTTGGTATTGCCCATTATAGAAAGGGTTTTGAGGTAGAAAGTAGTCATATCTTGCTAACAGCTACTGGTATTTTTTTGTATATTTTACCAATGTTAGCTCTTAATTTTGTGGCACAAAAAAACAACCTTACCAATAAAGGTACTTTTACAATACTTTTATATGCTTTTCTTACCGCAATATTACCAAATTCTCTAACCAGTTTTCCTATTTTATTAGCAAATGTATTTGTATTACTAGCGCTACAAAATATCCTACATCTGCGAAATGAAAAAAATATTAAGGCCAAAATCTTTAATGCATCAATCTTCATCGGCTTAGCTTCGTTAGCTTATTTTTGGAGTATTGGGTTTATCATTTTGGTTTTTTTAGGAATATTGTTTTTCGATCCCAAAAACTATAGAAATTGGATTATTCCTTTTATTGGGATTAGTATGATCTATGTGTTTGCAAATTGTTTTACACTGTTATTTTATGATTCGTTTTTTGCAATTGCAACTTATGTTGATCCGATATCATTTTCGTTTCATACTTATTTTATAAAAGAACACCTTTTCTCTGTAGGGATAATATCTATCTGTATTGTATTCTTTTTCTCAATATACCTTATCAAGTTTGGTAGAAAAACAGCGAATACAAAACCTATATTACGAGTTGTTATTATCTATTTGATTGTGGCGATTGTAATAGCAGCTATTGCACCAAGAAAAGATACTTCTGAGTTGTTTTTTATAGCAACACCTCTTTCTCTTATTGGTACTACATATCTCGAAATGAATTATCATCAATTTGCTAAAGAAATTAATATTTGGGTATTCATCTTGCTTCCATTTACAGTATTATTGTTCTAAATAATATATGATAAGAGCTTATAGCGTATTACAATCCTCGTTAGAAACATATTATACCTAACTCAACCATATAATTTTTGTTGAGGTAGATTGAATTATCATATGCTAAATACTATTGCAAAATATAATACCTTTGTACCTGCCGAAAAAATAAGGTTGCGCACATATGATTGTTCTGTATATTGTGAATTAATACAGTTAAAACTGATTTTGGAAGAATTGGCTTTAACAACAAATTGCGAGTAATTCGACGCTCATAAAACACAATATAGAAAACATATGAAGATACTTTATAGAATATTTACAATTTCAGAAAAATAATAGCACAGATGTTTACCGATAAAGCAAATTCCATTTTTAAAGAAGTTATAGAAAAATACCATGTGATCGATAGTGTTGATCAAGAGTTTTCAAATCCATATGATAGTAAATCACAGGCAATAGAGCATTTGCTATATCGAAAATGTTGGATTGATACCGTGCAATGGCACTATGAAGATATCATACGAGATCCAGAAATTGATCCAATTGCAGCCTTAAAGCTAAAACGACAGATTGATGCTTCTAATCAGGATCGAACAGATATGGTAGAATATATTGATAGTTATTTTTTAGAATTGTATAAAGAGATAACGCCAAAGACAAATGCTACCATTAATACAGAAAGTCCAGCATGGGGAGTAGATAGATTGTCTATTTTGGCATTAAAAGTATATCATATGCATGTAGAAACGATTCGCGAAGGGGCTACAGATACTCATAAAGCAGCATGCCAAAACAAGTTGAATGTATTACTAGAGCAACAAGTAGACTTGTCTACCGCTATTGATACATTGTTGAATGATATCGAAAACGGGGATAAATACATGAAAGTGTATAAGCAAATGAAAATGTACAATGATGATGAATTAAACCCAGTATTACGTGGCGGGAAGTAATCTAAAGAAATCTAAAAATTCTGAAACGAACGTTCTGGTGATTCGCCTCTCGGCTATGGGTGATATAGCAATGACAGTTCCTGTTTTAAGAGTTTTTAGAGCTACCTATCCCGATGTAAAACTAACAGTACTTACCCGAAAATTTTTTGAACCCATATTCTCTGATATTGAAAATCTAGAGGTGTATTATGCAGATGTAAATAATAAACATAAAGGCTTTATTGGGCTTACGCGATTATCCAATGAATTGCGTAAACAAAATATAAACGCTGTTGCCGATATGCATAATGTATTACGCTCTAATGTACTTAAAACTTTATTTTTGTTACGAGGGATAAAAACAGTTCAAGTAGATAAAGGTCGCGCAGATAAAAAAGCATTGACTCGATCAAAAAATAAGGTATTCAAACAATTAAAAACAACACACCAACGATATGCTGATGTCTTTTCTGCATTAGGTTACCCTATTGATCTCACAACTCATGAATTCCCGAAAAAACAATCGTTAACACCAGAAATTCTTTCTATAACCCAAAATTCAACAAAAAAATGGCTGGGTATTGCACCATTTGCACAATATGATAGTAAGACCTATCCATTGGCATTAATGATTGAGGTAATCGAGACCTTGGATAAAGAAGATAGGTATGAAATTTTCCTCTTCGGAGGAGGTAAACGAGAAATGGATATTCTAAATAATATAGAAAGCAAGTATAAGAATGTAACCAATATCGTTGGGAAACTATCTTTTGAAGATGAGCTAAAACTTATAGGTAACTTAGATGCTATGGTATCAATGGATAGCGGTAATGCACATTTAGCAGCAATGTACGGAGTGCCAACAATTACACTATGGGGAGTAACGCATCCGTTCACTGGTTTTATGCCTTTTGAGCAACCTATGGAACGTGCTGTTTTACCAAATTTGGCAAAATATGACCAGATTCCAACTTCAATTTATGGTAATAAAGTACCTCCCGGTTATGAAAAAGTGATGCATACCATAAAACCAGAAACCGTGGTAGACGCGATTAACAAATTATGATAAAATTGCCGTTACGGGGATTTTGAATATCACATGACTACTTTTCTAATAAGGATTGTCGATTCTATTATACATCATCAAAATCAACAGTAATCGAAGCAGTGGTTGGGTGCGCCTGGCAAGCCAAAACTAGTCCTTCTTCTATTTCTCCATCGGTAAGAATGCTATTCTTTTCCATTACAGCATTGCCTTCGGTGATTTTGCAAATGCAAGAACTACACACTCCTCCCTGGCAGGAATAAGGAGCATCAATATCCTGGTCTAGCGCTGCATCAAGAATTGTTTTTTTCTGATCCATAACAAAACTAAACTCCTCATCATCTACCAATACTTTAATATTCGATTTTCCTTCAAGATTAGTATCTATTTCTGTTGCAGAAGCACTACTAGTAAAGAGTTCAAAATGGATGTTATCTTTGGTAATGCCGTTGTCTTGTAAAATTGAAGTTACTGTATTGATCATTTCTTCGGGACCACATAGATAGAATGAAGTAAAAGAAATGTCTTTAAATTTATTTTTTACGACATAATTTACAGTTGACTTTTCTATTCTTCCAAAGTGTGCGTTATCTTCCTGACTTCTACTATATATAAATTCTATAAATAGACGATCAGAATACTTTGCTTGTAATTCTAATAATTCTTTATGAAAAATAGTCTCTTCTGGAGTCTTATTTCCGTAAACCAAAACAAAACGACTATTGGGTTCTTCTTCAAGAACAGCTTTGATCATACTCATTACGGGAGTAATACCACTACCTGCTGCAAAAGCAGCATAAGAATTATTTGCTTGAGTATTAGGAGTAATTGAGAAATTACCTTCGGGAGTATGAACTTCGAGTACATCGCCCTCTTTTAATTTGTTATTCGCAATAACCGAAAATGTACCTCCGGGTATTTCTTTAACAGTCACTTTAAGAATATTACTTTTTGGAGAACTACAAATAGAATATGCTCTACGTACTTCTTTTCCTTCTACTTCGGTTTTGATAGTAATGTATTGACCTGGAATAAAAGAATAGGCACTCTGTAATGTTGTTGGTACTTCGAATGTTATAGAAACTGCCAGGGGAGTTTCTCGAGTAATATGTTGTATGGGTAATTTATGAAAATCTGACATTGTATTGTACTAAAAAACCTAATTTGAAAACTTCAGTATTAAGAAGAATTCAAAATAGACAGTTGTATGGGTCCGATAATATATCGGAATCTCATTTTTTAAATTTGTGACAAAAATAGTAAATGCAACCAGAGAAGATAGCCTTTACGAAAAAATTTAAGCAGTTCTTAATTGTTTTTTGTAACAAAATCTCATTTTTGATTACTAAATAGTTAAATACATCTTAACTATGTTTACCCGCTTCATCAATTTACAATGGAAATCTTTTTGGCGATCAGCTTCTTTAACCTCTGGATTATTTATGAAGTTCTTTATGGGGTTTTGGGCACTTTGGTTTATTGTGATGATGGCTTCGGGGGGAATCGGCGCCTTTTTTTTAATTAAAGAAGAGTTTAATCTGGACCCTCTAGAAACCATAAACAGGTTTTTAATATATTGGCTAGTAGTCGATTTATTGTTTAGATATGCCTTGCAAAAAATGCCGGTTATTAATATTAAGCCTCTGTTGATCCTTCCTTTCAAGAAAAGAAAAATCGTTTCTTTTGCTTTTGGAAAAACAGTATTTTCATTTTTTAATATTATTCATGCTTTCTTTTTTATTCCATTTTCTATTGTATTGATTGGAAATGAATATCCAGTATTTGATGTGTTATTATGGAATATAGGATTGGCTGCATTAATCTACAGTAATAATTTCCTAAATATTATTTTAAACAAAAAAGACAATCTTATATTTATCATAGGAGGTGTTTTGGCAATTCTAGGAGGATTACATTATTTTGAATATTTTGATATTACAACATATACAACTCCATTTTTTAAAGGATTATATGAAATTCCTTTTTTGATATTGATTCCTATAGCGATCCTGTTGTTTTTAATAACCATATCGTTTCGATCCTTTGTAACCGACCTGTATCTGGATGCAGGATTAGCTACTAAAACCAAAAATGTAAAAACAGAAAACCTGGAGTGGTTAGATAGATTTGGTAAGACTGCAACCTTTCTTAAAAATGACATAAAACTCATAAAAAGAAATAAGCGAGCCAGGTCTACAGTTTTGGTGAGTATTCTATTCTTATTTTACGGATTGTTGTTTTTCACAGGATCTGTAGAGGCATATGATGGACCCGTTTGGAGAATTTTTGCTGCCATTTTTGTCACCGGTGGATTTCTATTAAGTTTTGGACAGTTCGTACCGAGTTGGGATAGTTCGTATTACCCATTAATGATGAGTCAAAATATTCGCTATAAGGAATATTTATCTTCTAAATGGTGGTTAATGGTAATTGCAACATTGATCTCTACGGTATTAGCATCTGGGTATTTGTATTATGGATGGGAAGTATATCTTGCTATCGTGGTAGGAGCGATCTATAACATAGGAGTGAATTCTCATGTGGTATTATGGGCAGGAGCCTATGTAAAAACACCTATTGATTTAACCAGTAACAAAAATGCATTTGGAGATAAGCAAGCCTTTAATGCTAAAACCTTACTACTATCATTGCCTAAAATGGTTTTACCTATGATATTATATGCAATAGGTCATTATGCGTATAGCCCTTATGCAGGATATGCTCTTGTAACTGTTGCGGGTATTGCAGGATTCGCATTTAAAGATGCAGTTTTTAATAAAATAGAAAGGATTTATAGAACAGAGAAGTATAAAACGATCTGGGCGTACAAACAAAAAAAATAAGAAACATGATATCAGTACATAATCTAACTAAAACATATACCGGAAATACCGTACTTAATATTGAATCTCTAGAAATACAGAAAGGAAAGAGTTTTGGTCTGGTGGGTAATAACGGAGCAGGAAAAACAACTTTATTTAGTGCTATATTAGATCTTATTCAACCGACAACAGGGTATATCGAAAATAAAGGAATTAAAGTTAATGAAAGTGAAGAATGGAAATCGGTTACTTCAGCATTTATTGACGAGACATTCTTGATAGGGTATCTTACTGCAGAAGAGTATTTTTATTTTATAGGAGAACTTCGTGGGCAAAATAAAGCCGATGTAGATGCATTATTATCTGGTTTTGAAGACTTTTTTCATGGTGAGATTTTAGGGCAAAAAAAATACTTAAGAGACCTCTCTAAAGGGAATCAGAAAAAAGCAGGTATTGTAGCTGCACTTATTGGTAATCCAGAAGTAATTGTTCTAGATGAACCCTTTGCGAATTTGGATCCAACTACACAAATTCGATTAAAAAAAATAATTAAAGAACTATCTACAGATCCTAATATTACAGTTTTAGTGTCTAGTCATGACCTAATGCATGTTACAGAAGTATGCGAGCGAATTGTAGTGCTGGATAAAGGACAAGTAGTAAAAGATCTTTCTACATCAGAAGAAACGCTTAGAGAGCTTGAGGCACATTTTGGTGAAGAAGAATAAGAAAACATGCTATCTTTTATTGTATTTAAAAGATAGCATGTTTGATTAGTTACATTTTACCCATCTGCCACTGCTGCCGGTTTCATCCCATTTGTGAGCATTTCCTCCTTCGCAATTAGGAAATCCAGTAGCGCAACGTTTTGTTTCTGTGATTGTAACAACATATTTTTTTTCACAAAGCCAAAGACAACTCCAATGTTTTTTACAAGATACATCTGTATAAGTACGCTCTCTGGTTGTTCCACAGTCATCTGTTCCTCCACAAACCCAACCTCCTGTAAGATCTTCAGAAAACTCTACATTTACAAGTTTGTCTGGTATTGTATTGTTTTTAAAACTAGTGAGCATAAAAACAAAAATTATAATTGCTGTTATGGATAACAAAGCGGGCTTAATTGTTTTTTTCATTTCTTGTGGTTTCATAATTATATTATTTTAAAAGTTAATAAAAGAAGTTTAGGGACAATTTGAAGATGAAGAAAACCCTATAAAGACGTTTCTATACTCATCGGTTGCTATTTCCATTCCTCCACAAAAATGGTATTTTCTATCTTCTCTATATTTAGTACAAACGCCAAGCAAACAAGAAGAACAAAATTCACGCTGAGGCCTCCAACCAGTGGTGCAATCCATATTTTCTAAGGTAGGTTTTTTTAAGTTGTTGGCATTTAGATTTTCTAATGGAGTCATTAAGAAAATGGATAATAAAATTGCACATAATAAGACAAGCGAAGTTTTTATGAATTTCACTTTTGATGTTAAGAAATACTTTTTCATGATTTGTTGTATTTAAGTGATTAATAAATTATTACTCAGCATAAAATTATTGACCAATCATGATTTATGACATATAAAAAACCTTGTAAAACGTTAACTTAAATTATTCTTTACTCTTTCTTTTATTTAAGTTTCGATATTTAGAGGGTGTTGTAGCGGTATGCTTTGTAAAGGCCTTATAAAAAGTGACCTTATTATTAAAACCAGACTCTGTAGCAATAGCTTCTATTTTATAAATGTTGTATGCAGTGTCTTTCAATAATTTTTGAGAATATGTTACCCTATGTTTGTTTACGTAATCATTAAAATTTTCTTGAATAAATTCAGAAAAAGTCTGTGAAATTTGATAAGGTTTCACATTAAGTTCTTCAGCCAAATACCTAATGGTGAGATCATTTTTTAGAAATATCGAATCATAAATAAATAGATTGGTAATTTTCTTTTGAATTTGAACCATATCGTCATGATCCAATGTAGAGTTCGAATATTTTTTTTTAATCTCTTTCAGAAATTGAGGATTTTTATAGAGAATAATCCCAACAACAAAAATCATGATGTTGTTAAACAAATAATAGTAAGCAAATTGACGCCAGCCATCAGCGAATAGAGTAAGGAATGAAATAATCAGAGTAGAACAGATGTATATAATCGCAAGTGTAAATAAATATACTAATACGTTTGAAGAGAGTTTGGCCTTGTTTTTTTTGGTTATATAAATAATGGCAATTGCGTATAGTAGTTGATGAATGGCCCTGGCGTAATTTATTGGCATAATTTGATCTAAAAAACGTTCTCTCATATATTGTAAACGTTCTTCATTGGGTAACATTAAAATGTCTATTATGAGAATATATGTAATTACGAATGCTATAAAATGTAAACTATCAATTTTTGAATATCGGTTTTTGTCATAGATAAAAGAATGAAAATGAAACCATAAAAAAGGACCATAAAGAAAACCCATATCAAAATAAAACCACCCTAAAAACTCGGGATAAATTATAGATAGTTTACTGGTTCCATAAAGAAATACTAATATTTCCAAACCAAATATTCCCGAAAAAAAAGCAATTGTCCAGCTTTTTAGGTTTTTAGAATGTTTGAAGAAAACTCCACCAGAAATAAATAGAATTATGAATGCCTGTATGAGAAGAAAATACCTTATGATGGTCATAAAAAATGGATTAACTACTCTACTTTTTTGTTAGTACCAATACAACACTTTGGAAAAGAGAATAGCAAGAAGTCTTTCGATATTAAAAGAAAGATTATTAGAAGATGTGTTCTTTATTTTAAAGGGTACCAAAAAAAATTGTTTTCAGCACCCTGTTATTTTTGGATTAATTAGAAAAAAGTATTTAATTCCAACATGTGCCACCTGGCTGTAGACCAGGATAAGAATCTAAAAAGCATAATTCTACGGCATAACAACATCCCTGACCCCCAGGGCAATCTTGATGACTGGTACAAAGCCTGTGAGCACCACCCATAATTTTTTGCTGTTGTTTTTTGTTTAGTGCCTTACCTAAGTTTAACAATTTTGATTTCATAATAAGAGTTTTAAGAGATTTTTGCCTTAAACATTTATAGACACTTAAGACATGAGTCTAAAATTTTGATAGGATAATAGTCTATAAAAATCACAATGAATTTATTGAATAATTTTTACCTAGAAAACAAATCACGATCATATTTAACATTTTGATAATCAATAAAATGTTGATGTTGTGATTTCCTTAATTTTGGATATAATATTTTGATCAATAATCGATATAGTAAAAAAAGAGAGCTTAAGCCGAGAAAAAGATGTTAACAACCGGTTTTTTAACGAAAGAAATGTATTTTTACAACGCACACATAATTTTTGTGTACAATCAACACACTAAAAGTCAAGTTTTTTAGTTATCACACGTATAAATTTATCTGGTTTGGGCAGAAAATTATTAAAGATCGCACTGATATTGCTTTTGGCAATTGTAGGATTTGCTTGTTCTCGTAAAAAGGACAAGTTTATAAATCGTACATGGCATGATGTTACTACAAAAAATAATACGCTATATAATGGCCGATTGGCTTTTGATATAGGTAAGGAAGATATCATTCAGTCTTATAAAGACAATTTCTGGGAGTTACTACCCGTAGAAAGGATGATTGTAAGTGAAGATGTTAGACTTCCTAATGAGGTACTTAATAAAAACTTTGATAAGGCAGAGGAAAAGGCTGTAAAAGCAATCCAAAAACATAGCATGCTTATTGATAATAAGGAACGTAACCCTAAAATCGATGAAGCATTTTTGCTATTAGGCAAAGCTCGTTATTTTGAACAACGTTTTGTACCGGCATTAGAAGCTTTTAACTACATTTTATATAAATATCCCACAAGTAATACGATCAATCATGCCAAAGTATGGAGGGCCAAAACTAATCTTCGCCTTGATAATAACGATAAAGCGATAGAGGATCTTACCCGAATGATCGAGCAGGAGTTTATGAAACCTCAGGATTATGCCGATGCTGTAGCTATGATGGCTCAGGCGTATATTAACTTAGAAAGAAAAGACTCTGCTGTTACTTATATTACCAAAGCTGCCGTTCATACCAGAAAAAATGAAGAGAAAGGCAGATATTTGTATATAAAAGGACAATTATTAAATGAGTTAGGCTATAAGGATAGTGCAAATTACGCTTTTGATCAGGTTATTGAACTTAATAGAAAGGCGCCCAGAAAATATATGATGAATGCCTATATGGCAAAAGCTCGAAATTTTAATTATGAGAATGGCAATAAAGAAGAGTTTCTTGAATTATTAGCTGATCTTGAAAAAAATCGAGAAAATCGACCGTTTTTAGATAAAATATACAATCAAAAAGCAGTCTATTTTAAAACTTTGGATTCTATTGATCTGGCTGTAGCATATTATAATAAATCATTACGAACAAAGTCTGAAGATAAATACTTAGAATCCCTTAATTATTATACTCTTGGAGATATTAGTTTTGATAGAAAAGAGTATGCTATCTCTGGAGCGTATTATGATAGCACACTTCAGCGAATGATTGTAGATTCAAAACGATATAGGGTACTAAAGAAAAAGAGAGACAATCTTGAAGATGTTATTTTATATGAAGGTATTGCCAAAACAAATGATAGTATTCTTACTGTTTTGGCCATGTCGCCAGAACAAAGAATAACGTATTATGCAGAGTATACCAATGCGTTAAAAACAAAAGCTATAGAAGAAGAAAAAGCTGCAGAAATTGCCAGAATAAAGGAAAACTTACCTGTAGAACAAAGGTATAGACAGCCAGGTTCTGGATTTGGAACAGATACTAAAGGGCCAAAGGTAGAAGGAGGAATCTTTTATTTCTATAATCAGACTACTGTAGCTTATGGTAAAACTGCATTTAAAAGAACATACGGGAACAGAGAATTACAAGACAATTGGAGAGTTTCAAGTATTTCTAATCCAGGTGCTGTTTCTGCAATAGAGGAAGAGAAAAAGGATGAATACTCTATCGATACCGATCCAACATTTGATCCGCAAACCTATATTGCTCAATTACCGACCGATCCTTCAGCTATAGATAGTCTTCAAACTGATCGTAATTTTGCCTATTATCAACTAGGAGTTATATATAAAGAGAAATTTCAGGAATATGGATTAGCTATAGATAAATTCGACAACCTATTGCAGAGCAATCCCGAAGAACGATTAATTATTCCTTCTAAATATAATTTATACAAAATCTATTTGGCACAAGGAAACACCTCGAGATCTAATGCAATGATGCAGGATATTATTAATAATCATGGAGAATCGAGATATGCCAAAATTCTTCAGAATCCTGATGAAGCATTAAAAGATGATGAAAACAGTCCTAAATCTATATATAATAGGTTGTATAGGGATTTTCAGAACCAAAAATATGCGTCTGTAATAAAAGAAAGCAATGAGATGATTATAAAATTTGGAGGAGATGAAGATTTTTTACCCAAATTCGAATTATTAAAAGCTCAGGCGATAGGACGATATAGGGGATTTGAAGCCTATAAAGAAGCACTTAATTATGTGTCTCTTAATTACCCTCAAAGCCCAGAAGGTAAAAAGGCACAGGTGATCTATCAGGTTACGATTCCGCAAATTCAGGATAATGCATTTTTGACTAATACAGACGAGCAGAATAACCATAAGTTGATTTATGCATTTTCTGCTTTTGGAGACAATCAAGCACAAGCATTAAGAGAACAAATAGAAGCCATTATCAAAGAACTTCGATATGAGAAGATGAAAGTTTCCTTAGATGTATATAATAAAGATCAACAATTTGTAGTTGTACATACAAACGGGAGTAGATTAGCAGCAGAAGGATTTGGAGAATTATTGTCTTTGGGTAAAACCGAAGACACCCGTGGTGTTGATTTAACAAAGTGGAACAGGAAAAAGAAATATTATGAAAAAGTAGAGGCTGCGTATTTTACGATAGCATCTCCAAATTATCGAGTACTTCAGATTCATAAAAATCTTGAAGAATATGCTCAATCAGAACCAGAATTAGAAACCGAATAATCATTTAATCCCCCTTATATATTATGTTTTCAGACAATAAAAAAGGAAGAGACTACGGCAGTACGACCGATTTCTCTCGTAACCAAAACAAAATCTCAGAAGGAACTAAAATCGTAGGAGATGTTATTTCTGAAGGTGGTTTTAGAATTGAAGGTACTATCGAAGGAACTTTTAAAACTACTGGCAAAGTAGTAGTAGGAACATCAGGCTTTATTAAAGGTACGTTAGAGTGCTCTGATGCAGATTTCGAAGGTAAGTTCTCAGGAACTCTTAACGTATCAAATACCTTATCTTTAAAACCAACGGCACATATCGAAGGCGAAGTTACTGTGGGTAAATTAGCTGTTGAACCAGGAGCAAACTTTAATGCATCTTGTTCTATGAAAGGTAATGTGAAATCTTTGAGCAAGCCTAGTGAACAGAAAACTTCACAATCGCAAACAGCACAAGGACAAGGAAAATCAGCTTAGATTAGAAGTTTGTATTTGCAGTATTAAGTTTTCTCTTGATTGAGTGAATACAAACTTCTAATATAAAAAATGTAACTATAGATAAAGGGCATGAAAAATATCAATTTCATAAGAACATTTACTAAAAAAATAGTTACAGGACACCAAAAAGGGAGTCTCCTTATAGAGCTGAAGGAGAAGAAAACTTCTCTTTAGTAAATAATCTCGAACGATTTAGTGATTACTTATTCTGGTCATGCTATTAGAGACGAGATCAGACAATAGATTTTCTGTATATTAGAATGTTTATTTAAAACGATGTTTTTTCTTAATAAAAGAAACCTTGAAAAATAATAATCGGGGTAAGAAAACCTTTAATAAATATATTGCCCTTACAGGAATAGCTTTCCAAATGGGAGCTACCATATTCCTATGTGCTTATGCCGGAAAAAAACTAGATGCCTACTACGAATTGGATAAACAATGGTTTACCATGGGGTTTATTCTTTTTGGGGTAACCGCTTCTATCTATCTGGTGATTAAGCAACTCAATCGGATTAATAAATCGGATTAATTACTTATTAGATTTTTAAATTTCTTAAATGTTTAGAAAATTTAGATATTTGAAGAGTTTATTTTTTTGAATAAAGAATTTTAATACGCTAATGGGAAAGAACGTATTCCGTTTTTTATTTCTTTTCACTATTGTAATAGCAGGCAGTTATTTGATCCATATGAGCATCATAAATGCCTTTTTACTCGAAAGAAATATTAATATTATCAAGCTTTCATATATATTCAATAGCATATTTACCTTTGTGTTTACTTTCATTATACTGTTACTAAGTAAAAAATTTAAAGACCAACTTGGTTTTATTTTTATGGCAGGTAGTCTTATAAAAATAGGAGTTTTTATTGCTATCAGTAAGCTTAGTGATTTCGAAATCAATAAAAATGTCTTTCTCGATTTTTTTATAGCCTATCTAATCTGTTTAATCCTCGAAGTCTATTATGTCTCGAAGATTTTGAATTCTGATAAATAATTGATTTTCAGAAACTTAATCATTTTACAATAATCTTAAACTTATTTAGTCAAAATAGTTTAAGAATCTAACATAATTATGTACATTTGCACCGAAATTTAGGAACCGAAATTTTACGCGTAATGCAAAAACATACTGTAGTTAAAATTTTATTGATTTTTAGTCTGGTCTTTACGACAGGAAACTTATTTGCCAAAGAATCCGAGAAAAAGGAAAATGAAGGAGAAGGAGGTTTAAAAGAACGAATCAAAGAATTTATAGATCATCACCTTCAAGACTCATATGATTTTACATTGTTTTCTGATGAAGAAGCAAACAAGCATTATGGCTTTCCTTTGCCTGTGATTTTATGGGATAATGGACTAAAAGTTTTTTCTTCCTCTAAGTTTCATCATGGTGAAACTGTTGCAGAAGTTGATGGTAATTATTATAAATTATACCATTCCAAAATATACAAAACAGATGCATCGGGAACGATCAATTATGATGAAGATCATCATGCTACCAATGCAAAACCACTTGATTTTTCGATTACCAAAAATGTAGTAAGTATGCTATTAATTAGTTTACTTATGTTTTTTATGTTTAGAAGTCTTGCAAAATCATATAAGAAAAATAATGGTATTCCTACAGGTGTAGGACGTTTCTTAGAGCCTTTGGTTTTGTTTATAAGAGATGATATTGCTATCCCTAATATTGGTGAACATAAATATAAGAAGTACATGAGCTTTTTGCTTACCGTTTTCTTCTTTATTTGGTTTTTGAACCTTTTAGGAATGACTCCTCTGGGAGTAAATGTTACAGGAAATATTGCAGTAACTTTTGCATTGGCATTAATCGTGTTTTTAATCACTAATTTAACAGCGAATAAAAATTACTGGGGTCACATTTTCTGGATGCCAGGCGTGCCAACTTTTATGAAAGTTGTTTTAGCACCTATAGAATTGTTAGGAGTTTTTATCAAGCCATTTTCATTAATGATTCGTTTGTATGCAAACATGACTGCAGGTCACGTGGTACTAATGAGTATTATCGGAATGATATTCTTGTTTAAAAACTGGATCGGTGGTCCATTATCATTTGGATTAGCTTTTGCACTATCAATATTAGAATTATTGGTTGCAGCATTACAAGCTTATATATTTACGATGTTGTCTGCGCTATACTTTGGTATGGCAAATGAAGAGGCACATCACTAGAATTTGAACGTTTAATTTTTAATTATATAATTATGGAAATTCCAGGAATTGTTGGAGCAGGTTTAATCGTAATAGGTGCTGGTATTGGTATCGGTAGAATTGGTGGTCAGGCGATGGACGCTATCGCTCGTCAGCCAGAAGCTTCTGGTAAGATACAAACAGCTATGCTTATTGCAGCTGCACTTATCGAAGGTATTGGATTTGCTGCGTTATTCGCATCTTAATTTACAAACAACAGCTATAACGGTTGGTTATAGCTGTTGTTAATTAGATTTTTTAAAATTAAACACTAAAGAAATTAATATAATTAATAATGGAGAAGTTAATAAATGATTTTTCGTTTGGTCTGTTTTTCTGGCAGATTTTAATCTTTGTAGGTTTACTATTATTATTAAGGAAATTTGCATGGAAACCTATTTTAGAGGCTGTTAGCAACCGCGAAGAAGGAATCAAAAATGCATTAGAATCTGCAGAAGAGGCAAGAAAAGAAATGCAAAACCTTCAGGCAGATAATGAGCGAATCTTAAATGAAGCGAGAGCAGAACGTGATGGGATGCTTAAAGAAGCTAGACAGCTTAAAGAAAATATGATTTCAGATGCTAAGTCTGAAGCGCAGGCAGAAGCCGATAAAATTGTAGCACAAGCACAAGCTACTATCGCTAGTGAGAAAAAGGCAGCAATTGCAGATCTTAAGAATCAGGTAGCTGGACTTTCTGTAGAGATTGCAGAAAAAGTAGTAAGAAAAGAATTATCTGGCAAAGGGAAACAACTAGAATTAGTTGAGTCTATGTTAGAGGATGTTACTTTAAATTAAACTAAATGAGTAGAGCAGCAATACGTTATGCTAAAGCAGTTTTGAGCTTGGCTCAGGATAAAAAAGCTACTGAAGATGTTCAGAAGGATATGCAAAGTATTATCGCGACAATTAGCGATAGCGCCGAGCTCAGAATGGTGTTAAATAGTCCGTTGATCAAAAGTGAAGTTAAACTTGCTTCATTGCGTGAGATTTTTAAGAGTACTGGTGAGATTACACAAAAACTTTTTGATGTATTAATCGAAAATAAAAGAGTGAATCTGTTAGACGATGTAGCTAAGCAATATAGTATTTTGTTTGATGAGTTAAACAATACTCAGGTTGCAAAAGTAACTACAGCAGTACCATTAGATAAAGGGTTAAGTGCTAAAGTTTTGGCTAAAATTAAAGAATTAACAGGTAACGAAGCTACAATAGAAAATGTAATCGATGAAAGTATTATCGGTGGATTTATTCTTAGAGTAGGTGATTTACAGTATAATGCAAGTATAGCAAATAAGCTTACAAACTTAAGAAGAGAATTAAGTAATTAATACATACGTTTATAAATTTAATAATAAGAGGATGAGTGTTTATACTCTTTCTTTCAAACTATTATAAAATGGCAGAAGTGAATCCTGCTGAAGTATCAGCAATATTAAAACAACAATTATCTGGATTTGAAGCATCAGCTTCATTAGAAGAGGTAGGAACAGTATTACAAATAGGGGATGGTATCGCTCGTGTATACGGATTGTCTAATGCTCAATATGGAGAACTAGTACAATTCGAATCTGGTTTAGAAGGTATCGTACTTAACTTAGAAGAAGATAATGTTGGGGTAGTACTTTTAGGTTCTTCAACCGAAGTTAAAGAAGGTGCAACTGTAAAACGTACACAACGTATCGCATCTATTAATGTTGGAGAAGGAATCGTAGGTCGTGTAGTGGATACATTAGGTAACCCTATCGATGGTAAAGGTGCAATCGAAGGAGAAACTTTCGAAATGCCATTAGAGCGTAAAGCTCCTGGTGTAGTTTTTCGTCAACCAGTAAATGAACCTCTTCAGACAGGGATCAAATCTATCGATGCGATGGTACCAGTAGGACGAGGACAACGTGAATTAGTTATTGGTGACCGTCAAACAGGTAAAACGACGGTTTGTATCGATACTATCCTTAATCAAAAAGAATTTTATGATGCTGGTGAACCAGTATACTGTATTTATGTTGCCATTGGGCAAAAAGCATCTACAGTAGCAGGTATCGCAAAAGTATTAGAAGATAAAGGAGCAATGGCATATACAACTATTGTAGCGGCTAATGCTTCAGATCCTGCTCCAATGCAGGTATATGCTCCATTTGCTGGTGCTGCGATCGGAGAATATTTCCGTGATACAGGACGTCCTGCTCTAATCATCTATGATGATTTATCAAAACAAGCGGTAGCATATCGTGAAGTATCTTTATTATTACGTCGTCCACCAGGTCGTGAGGCTTATCCTGGAGACGTTTTCTATCTTCACTCTAGATTATTAGAGCGTTCTGCAAAAGTAATTGCAGATGATACTATTGCTAAGGATATGAATGACCTTCCTGATTCTTTAAAAGATAAAGTAAAAGGAGGAGGATCATTAACTGCATTACCGATTATCGAAACGCAAGCAGGTGATGTATCTGCATATATCCCTACAAACGTAATTTCGATTACAGATGGTCAGATATTCTTAACATCAGATTTATTTAACTCTGGTGTACGTCCGGCAATTAATGTGGGTATTTCTGTATCTCGTGTAGGAGGATCTGCACAGATTAAATCAATGAAAAAAGTAGCAGGTACGCTAAAATTAGATCAAGCACAGTTTCGTGAATTAGAAGCATTTGCTAAGTTTGGATCTGACCTTGATGCGGCTACCTTAAACGTAATCGAAAAAGGAAAGCGTAACGTAGAGATTCTTAAGCAAGCACAGAATGATCCATATACAGTAGAAGATCAGATTGCAATCATCTATGCAGGTTCTAAAAACCTATTAAGAGATGTACCTGTAAATAAAATAAAAGAATTTGAAAGTGATTATATAGAATATCTTAATGCCAAGCATAGAGATACACTAGATACTTTAAAAGCAGGAAAATTAACAGACGAGGTAATCGATGTGTTAATGGCTGCTTGTAAAGAAATTTCAGCAAAATATAAAAACTAGTATTAAAGTACAGCGTATTAGATTCTAATACGCTGTACTTAATAAAATAAAGTTTACTATTTAGAATGGTGTTGATCTAGAAAGTGCTCATTACTAACTACTCAATACTCAATACTAAGAAAAATGGCAAATTTAAAAGAATTACGTAGTAGAATTACCTCTGTATCTTCAACGATGCAAATTACAAGTGCCATGAAAATGGTATCTGCAGCAAAGTTGAATAAGGCACAGATGGCGATTACTGCAATGCGTCCTTATGCAGATAAACTTACCGAGCTATTGCAAAGCTTAAGTGCTTCGCTAGAAGGAGATAGTGCAAGTACATATGCAGAAGAACGTGAAGTGAATAAAGTATTGATAGTAGCAATTGCTTCTAATCGTGGTCTAGCCGGTGCTTTTAACTCTAATATTGTTAAAGCTGTAAGAGAGCTATATCAAAATGAATACGCAGGTAAACAAGTTGATTTTGTTACTATAGGTAAAAAAGTTAATGATGTTGTTTCAAAAACACATACAGTAGTAGCAAATAAAAGCTCGGTGTATGATGATCTTACTTTTGCTAATGTTGCGGATATCGCCGAAGAATTAATGGAGCTGTTTACTAATGGTTCTTGCGATAAGATCGTTATTGTGTATAATAAATTTAGAAATGCAGCTTCTCAGGATGTTACTACAGAGCAATTCTTACCAATTGTGCCAATAGAAAGTGATAAGAATGTAAATCTAGATTATATCTTCGAACCTTCTAAAGAAGAAATTGTAGAGCAATTAATTCCTAAGTCACTTAAGACGCAATTGTATAAAGCAATACGAGACTCATTTGCATCAGAACATGGAGCACGTATGACAGCGATGCATAAAGCAACAGATAATGCTACAGAGCTTAGAGACGCGCTTAAGTTGTCATATAACAAAGCAAGACAAGCTTCTATTACTAATGAAATTCTCGAAATTGTTGGTGGTGCCGAAGCCTTAAATAACTAATTGTAGTTTAATATTAATTCAGTCTGGCTAGAATTATTATAATAAAATACCAAGACCTCATAAGTTTTCTTATGAGGTTTTTTGTTTTTTCAACAGGTGTTTTGCCTATTTCCCTATCTTTAGTGAAACTAAAATTACCAGAACTATAGTTTTTGGTATCAATTTTGTTTTTAAATACTTAAAATATCAAAAATGATAAATTTGAGAACAATAAGTACAACAATTGGTATTTTATTAATACTGATTACACATATACAATGTGCCAGCAGTCAGCAAATAGATATGAAAACACCTATAGTCATTAAAGATGTTTATTTTCAGAAATGGGTAGCTGGCGCTGAAGGCGGAGGTTCTGGTTTTATGCTATATATAGAAGTTAATTCGACATCAGATGTGCAATTAGAGTATGCGTATTTTAAAGGTAAAAAGATAGAACTGGGACATAAAACTAATGAACTTGTATATGTAGGTCATCATACTTATCCTTCTAGAAGACAAGATCTGATTATGAGTGACGATCCTAAGCAAGAGTTTAAGAACCAGTTGCCGGCAGTTGAAAAAAAGCCTCCTTTCCAACTTAAAGCTAATGAGTGCATTGTTGCGTATACCAAAAAGGGTAAAAAAGGGTATTTTAAATTAAATAATGTACCCGAAAAAGAAGAATAATAAGTTGAATTGCTGTACTATTTTTTTGCCCAGTACACCTATTTTTAATACTATTGGAAATTGTAAAGAAAAACTAGTCATGTATTGCATTTAAAATGACAATACGTAACTAGAAATACCATTTTTTGAATAAAAGAGAATAATCAACACTATAAATCTATAAATAGGAAATGAAAAAAGTAATTACTTTATTGGTGTGTACAATACTAATGTTAGGAAGTTGTGCCGACGCTAAAAAGGAAAAAACAGAATTGAAAAAGGAAGCTTCTTTGTCTAAGTATGAAGAAGAGTCACATTCTTTTGCACAGCCAAATAAAGCCGCAATAAAACATTTAGATTTAGATATAGATGTTGATTTTGAAAAAGAAATCATTAACGGAAATGCCACTTATCAAATAGAAAACAACAACGCTTCAGAAATCATTTTGGATGTTAAGTTTTTGGAAATTGAAAATGTAAAGGCAGATGGGGTTGATACCAAGTTTGTATTAGGAAGTTTTGACGAATACATGGGGCAGCCACTAAAAATTGATATTCAAAACACTACAAAAACAATAACAATTCAATATAAAACTACGAATAAGACTGAAGCATTACAATGGTTAAGCCCACAACAAACTGCCGATAAAACACATCCTTTCTTATTTACACAAGGGCAAGCAATATTAACTAGAACTTGGATTCCTATACAGGATAGTCCGCAGATAAGAATAACGTATAATGCTACAGTAAGTGTTCCATCAGATCTGATGGCAGTGATGAGTGCAGAAAACCCAAAAGAGAAAACAGAAAACGGAGAGTATCGATTTAGAATGAAACAACCTATCTCTCCGTATCTCATTGCACTAGCAGTTGGAGATATTGAGTATAAGGCGATTAGTGAGAGAACAGGAGTCTATGCTGAGAAATCTATGGTAGATGCCGTTCATAATGAGTTTTCGGATATGGAAAAAATGGTTGTTGCGGCCGAAAAATTATACGGAGAATATGCCTGGGAGCAATTTGATGTAATCGTATTACCACCAAGTTTTCCTTTTGGAGGAATGGAAAACCCACGTTTGACTTTTGCTACCCCAACACTAATAGCAGGAGATAAAAGTTTAACATCTGTTATAGCACATGAATTGGCACATTCATGGTCAGGGAATTTGGTTACTAATTCAACCTGGGATGATTTTTGGCTTAATGAAGGGTTTACAGTTTATTTTGAAACCCGTATAATGGAAGAATTGTATGGAGTAGACAGGGCAAATATGTTAGCATTAATTAGTAGACAAAGTTTGGATGATGAAATAGAGGGTTTTAAAGCAACACCAGATGAGACTAAATTAAAACTGAACTTAAAAGGGCGAAATCCTGATGATGGAATGAATAGTATTGCCTATGAGAAAGGATACTTATTTTTAAGAACATTAGAAGAAACAGTAGGGCGTGAAAAATTCGATAAATTCCTTAACAATTACTTTCAAACACATGCTTTCTCTACCATAAGTACAGAGAAATTCCTTGTTTTTTTGAATGAAAATTTATTGAGTAAAGAGAATATTAAATTTAATGCAGATGAGTGGATTTATAAAGCAGGTGTTCCGAATAATGAAGCGGTTGCAAAATCAGACAAATTTGATAAGGTCTTAGAAGCGTTAACACAATTTATCGCAGATAATAAGGTAGATGTAAAAATTACCGAAAATTGGACAACTCAGGAATGGGTATATTTTGTCCGTAATTTTCCAAAAGATATAAATAAAAAACATTTAGCCATGTTTGATAAAGCTTTTGATCTAACGAATGCAACCAACTCTTATATTGCAATGGTTTGGTACGAACAATCCATAAATCATGATTACCATGGTAATCATGTAGATAAAAAAATTGAAGATTTTCTTATTACTGTAGGACGTCGTTGGTATGTTTCTACTATTTTTAAAGCGTATCAACGAAACAATAAAACAAAAGAAGCATTACTTATTTATGAGAAAGCGCGACCAAACTATCATTCTGTCACTGTAAATACTATTGATGATATTTTAGGTGTTAAGTAGTGTTTAGTAATGAACTCGTTTAAGTTTTTTGACCAATTGAAAAAAATTTAAACGAGTTTGTTAGTAAGAAAAACGGGGAAATACGTAAGACAAAAAAATTGTATTTTTACAGCTATAAGTATACCACCAATTGAGCATATTTCAAAAACTCTTTAAGCAAACTTTTATCTATGGGCTGGCAACAGTGCTTCCTCGTATGTTGTCTTTTTTGTTAGTCCCTCTGTATACAGATCTGTTGCCAACAGGAGAATACGGTAAGATTTCTATTATATTTTCGTATTTCGTATTATTCAATGTGATACTGGCTTATGGTATGGAAACCGCTTTTTTTAGATTTTTTAATAAAGAGTCTGATAAAGATGCAGTAGTAAGTACATCTGCAATATCTTTGGTGATCTCATCATTTTGTTTTTTTGTTTTGGCCTTGCTATTTAGAAACCAAATAGCAATACTTACCGATATAAGAGTTGATTACATTACTTTAGTAATTTGGATCCTTTTATTAGACGCTTTAGTAATTATCCCCTTTGCATGGCTAAGAGCAAATGAAAAGCCATTGCGCTATTCATTGATTAAAATTCTAAATGTAATCGTTAACCTGGGGCTGAATGTCTTTCTATTGCTGTACTTAAAGACATTATCAAAAGATTTTTCGATACTAAAGAGTATCACAATAGAGAATTATGAGATCAATTATATCTTCGTTTCTAATTTGATTGCAAGCGGATTAACATTAGTATTATTGATTCCTTTCTATAGTAAGATTAAGTATCGTTTTAACCGAGTGCTTTGGAAAAAAATGATGAACTACGCTTTTCCGATTCTTATAGCGGGAGTTGCATATTCTATTAATGAAACGTTTGATAGAATTTTGTTGGATTACCTGTTGCCAGAAGATGTAGCTGATCATTTGGTAGGCGTATATTCTGCTTGTTATAAACTAGCATTGTTTATGACTTTGTTTGCTACAGCTTTTAGATTAGGAATAGAACCATTTTTCTTTAACTACTCCGAAAATAAGAATGCTCCCGAAACCTATGCTAGAATTACTAAATACTTTGTGGCTTTTGGGGCGGTTATTTTGCTTGGGGTGGTCGTTTTTGTACATTTATTAAAAGGTTTCATCATAAGAGATCAGGCATATTGGGAGGCCGTTAAAATTGTTCCGATAATTTTATTAGCCAATCTCTGCCTTGGGATATATCATAACCTTTCTGTATGGTATAAAATTACCGATAGAACTAAGTTTGGAGCCTATATTTCTGTAATAGGGGCTATAATTACATTAGTATTAAACTTTATTATGATACCAAAATATAGTTACCTTGGATCGGCTATAGCAACACTAGCAGCTTATGGATCTATGATGATGTTATCATGGTATTATGGCAAAAAATATTATCCCATTCCTTATAACCTTAAGAAGATAGGAATGTATCTTTCTATATCCATTACCTTTTCGATTTTATCATTTTATGTTTTTGATAGTAATTATATAATTTCTATCCCATTGTTACTTGGGTTTTTAGTAATTTTGTACGCCTCAGAAAAGAAAGAATTAAAACAAATTTTAAAAAGATAAGTCCGGTTAAAATTTTGACTCTTGCCGCTTATGGCATAGTAGTCTAGCTTTTTTACAGGATAATAGTATGTCAATATGCAGATAAAAATAATTAATCAATCATCTCACGATCTACCTCATTACGAAACTATTGCTTCGGCAGGAATGGATCTAAGAGCACATATAACAGAATCAATAACGCTAAAACCACTAGAGCGTACAATTGTAAAAACCGGATTATTTATAGAGTTACCGGTTGGGTATGAAGCACAAGTGCGTCCACGTAGTGGATTAGCAGCCAAAAAAGGGATTACAGTACTTAATGCACCAGGAACAATAGATGCAGATTACCGGGGAGAGATTGGGGTAATTTTAGTAAATCTGTCGAATGAAGATTTTACTATTCAGAATGGAGAACGAGTGGCCCAAATGGTAATTGCAAAACACGAACGAGCAGAATGGATCGAAGTAACAGAATTATCAGAAACAACTAGAGGAGAAGGAGGATTTGGAAGTACAGGAGTTAAATAGAATAACAATCATCATAAAACCAATTTAAAATCGCATGAAAATTATAGTACCAATGGCAGGAAGAGGATCTAGACTAAGACCTCATACGCTCACAGTTCCTAAACCATTAATTCCGGTTGCCGGAAAACCAATAGTACATCGGTTAGTATCAGATATTGCTAAAGTTTTAGGAGAACCAGTTGAGGAAGTAGCCTTTGTATTGGGTGATCCCGCATTTTTTGGAGATGATGTAGTAGAAAGTTTAACCATTTTAGCAGAAAGCCTAGGAGCAAAAGCATCTATTTATAGACAGGATCAACCCCTGGGAACAGGGCATGCTATTATGTGCGCCAAAGAATCTTTGTCTGGACCCGCAGTAATTGCTTATGCAGATACACTAATTAGAGCAGATTTTAACCTCGATAAAAATGCAGACTCTGTAATTTGGGTAAAGCAAGTAGACCAACCAGAAGCTTATGGCGTCGTAAAACTAAACGATAATAACGAGATTGTAGAATTAGTAGAAAAACCTAAAGAATTTGTGTCCGACCTGGCAGTAATAGGTATATACTATTTTAAAGATGTGGCAGTTCTTAAAAACGAATTGCAGTATGTTCTGGATAATAATATCATTAATGGGGGAGAATACCAGATTAATGATGGAATTAAAAGAATGATGAGTAACGGAAAAGTATTTGTAACCGGAAAGGTAGATGAATGGATGGACTGCGGAAACAAAAATGTTACCGTAGAAACAAATACAAGAATGCTTGGGTTTTTACAGAAAGATGGAGAACATTTGGTTAGTAATGAAGTTACACAAGAAAACTCAACTGTTATAGCCCCATGCTATTTGGGTGAAGGAGTAACATTAAAAAACGCGACTATTGGACCTAATGTTTCTATAGGAAATGGGTGTACAATCGAGAATGCGATAATCAAAAATAGTTTGATTCAGACCAAAACTGTCATAAAAAATGCTAACTTAGACAATGCTATGATTGGAAACAATGCTGTTTATGATGGAAACTTCACTACAGTGAGTATTGGAGACTATTCTGTTTTGGAATAATTTATGATGCAGTATCAGTATTGCAGAACACAGTTTATGATTAACTATTGGAAACATATATGTCTTTTATTTCTATTCTTTTGGAGTGGGAGTACTATGGTTCTATCTCAGGATATAGAGCCTAAACAAGAGATAAATATAGACGATCTAGGAAATGTTTCTGACGAATTTCAAGAGAATTTTTTTGAGGCGCTAAAACAAAAAGCGATTACCAATTACGATAAGGCAATTGAAGCCTTAGAGAAATGTATAAAAATTGACCCTAAACCCGATTTTTTATATTTAGAATTAGGTAAGAATTATTTAGAGCTAAAACGATATCAGGATGCAGAAGATAATTTCGTAAAAGTATTAGATGCTAAGCCCAATAACAGGTTTCTTCTCGAGCTTTTGTTTGAAGTTTATTTTCAACAACGAAAATATCAAGAATCAATAGGAGTAGTAGAAAAGTTAGTTGCATTCAATCCCATGTTCAAGGAACAGTTGGCGAATTTGTATTTTCTAGAAAAACGATATGAAGAAGCATTAATCGCTCTGGATGAATTAGATGATGAATTTGGAGCCGATGATTATCGCAATAGGTTACGAAAAAGGATCTCCTCAAAAATTATTAATCCCAATAGTCAAATTAGTAGACTAGAGCAAAAAATAAAAGAAAAACCTAAGGTAGAGCAGAATTATTTAAACCTGATCTATCTGTATAGTAAGGATAATCAAAAAGAAAAAGCATTTGAAACGGCTAAATTACTATTAAAGAAAAAGCCAAAATCAGAATTCGTACATCTGGCACTGTATAAATTTTATCTTGAAGAAAATAATTTTGAACAAGCTATTAGTTCGATGAAGATTGCTTTAAAAAGTAATAAAATAGATGTCGAATCAAAATATAAAGTGATTAACGATTTTTTACCGTTTCTAGATAAGAATCCTCAATACGAATCTCAATTAACAGATATTGTTTCGTTGCTCTCTAATGGTCAGAATAATGGAAAAGTCTTTACAGAATTAGGCCATTATTACTATAAAAAAGACAAAAAGGAGCAAGCACTCAATTTTTATGAACGAGGAATTAAAAGTAATGCCAATGACTTTGTATTGCTAAAAAGAATATTACTATTACAACTAGATTTAAAGCGATATGAAAAAGTAGAAATAGGAAGCGAATTAGCTTTAGAAATGTATCCTGCACAACCTATTTTCTATTTGGCCAATGGCGTAGCATTAATTCATCTCGAAAAAGCGGCAGAAGCTATCGAGATTCTTACTATAGGTATAGATTACGTAATAGATGACCTAAAGATGGAATCAGACTTTTACCAACAAATAAGTGAGGCATATCGCAACTTGGGAGATACTACAAAAGCTTCAGAATATCAACAAAAAGTAAATCAACTTCAGAAAAAATCATAAGCGGGTAATGAACAGAATATTTTATCTATTGTGCATTGCTATGATGATGCTTAATTCTTGTAAAGGAACCAAAGCGGTAAGTGCGTCGGGAATCAAAAAACTAAATGCAGAAAAAATAATTGCAAATCACTACAATCGATCTTTTAATTTTAAAACACTTAATACTCGTATAAAAGTAAGATACGATGATGGCAAACAATCTTATAGCCCTAATGCTACACTGCGAATAGAAAAAGATAAAACCATTTGGATTAGTGTAAAGATGTTGGGTATTACGTTGGCAAAGGCGCTAATAACACCAGAAAAAGTAAGCTACTACGAGAAAATTAACAACACCTATTTTGAAGGAGATTTTAAATTGCTAAGCGATTGGCTGGGCACAGATCTGGATTATAATAAAGTACAGCAGATGCTTTTAGGACAAGCATTGTTTAACTTAAGAAACGATAAATATAAATCTTCAATAACAGGAAAAGGGTATCAATTACGACCTAAGACAGAATTAGCACTTTTTGAACGTTTGTTTTTAATACATCCCGATACCTTCAAAATGTACTCGCAACGATTAAAACAACCTATCGAAAATAGAGATCTAACGATTAATTATAAAAGCTATCAAAAAATAGGAAATCAGGATTTTCCGAAAGAAATCTATATTGAAGCGTTGCAGGAAAAAGAAAAAACCATGATTGAGATAGATTATAAAACGGTAGATTACAATGCTAAGGTGAGTTTTCCGTTTAAAATACCATCAGGGTATAAGCAAGTCACTATTCAATGAGGTTTTTAAAGATTATATATTTCGTAGGTTTATTATTGGTTTGTAGTCCATCTTTTTCTCAAAGTAGCAAACAACAACAGCTCGAAGAAGAGCGCCAACGACTTAGAGAAGAGATTGAACAAATGAAAGAGCTACGTGCTAATAACAAACGTAAAGAGCGTTCTGTTCTTTATGAAGTAGAAACGATTAACTCACAGATAGGAACACGTAAAAACCTAATAAAAATTACGAATCAACAGGCTAATTTATTGACTCGGGAGATCAATACGAATTTTAAAAAAATAGAGGCGTATCGTAAGGAACTTACAGCACTTAAAAAGGATTATGCTAAGATGATTTCAAAATCTTATAAGAGTAAATCCCATCAAAGTAGAATTATGTTTTTACTTTCTTCTTCAGATTTTTCTCAAGCCTATAAGCGATTACAATATATGAAACAGTATAATGAACATCGCAAAGAACAGGCAGATCGAATAGAAAACAACACAAGAGAACTTCAAACTTTAAATACAGATCTGTCGAGACAAAAAAAAGAAAAGCAAGTACTAATCGAGGAGAATCGCGAAGAACAAAATAAGCTTAAAGCAGAAAAAAAGGAGCAGCAAATTTTGATGACTTCTATTCGCAAAAAACAAGGTACCTACACAAAGCAAATCAAAGAAAAAGAACAACAAGCTAGTGCTATTGATAAAGCGATTGAGAAGTTAATTAGAGAAGCAATTGCTAGAGCTAATAAAAAAGCAGGTAAAAAAGTAACCAAAAAGGGGTCTGCAACCACATTTGCACTTACTGCAGAGGCCAAAATATTAGCTGATAATTTTACATCTAATAAAGGAAAATTACCTTGGCCTGTAGGAACAGGAAGAATAACAAAGAAATTTGGGCGTCAGCCTCATCCTACGCTCCCTAATATACAAATTAATAGTAGTGGGGTAGAAATTGAAACGAGGTCGGGAGAACCTGCGAGAGCCATTTTTGAAGGAGAAGTAATCGCCATACAAAAACTTAAAGGAGCGAGTCGTTTGATACAAATACGACATGGTAATTATATCACTACCTACTATAATATTGAGAATATTAGTGTTAAAGAAGGGCAGAAAGTATCAACAAAACAAGCAATAGGTGAGGTGCGCACTAACCCAACAACTGGTAGAGCGATTATGAAATTCTTAATCTACCAAAATGCAAAACGATTAAACCCTCAAAGTTGGATTTATAAGATGTGATTAAGTAGGTAGAAACTATTTTTATATCTTTATTCCTTGTATTCTTACTTACTAGTAAGTATATTTGAAAACTATGTCTGATAAGAAAATAGAAATAATGGATCTGGCAGAAAAACTAATTAGAACTAAAGGATATAATGCCTTTAGTTATAAGGATATATCTGTGCCATTACAAATAAAGAATGCTGCGGTGCATTATCATTTTCCAAAAAAATCTGATCTGGGAGAAGAAATTATTCTTAGAACAAGAAATGAATTTCAGAAAAAACACATAGAATGGGAACAATGTTTACCAAAAGAAAAGCTAAATAATTTTATTGCTCTTTATGAGAAAAACCAATCTCTTAACTTGGTTTGTTTGGTAGGAGCATTGGGTTCTTCTTATGAATCTTTACCAGAAAATATGCAGAATTCACTAACAAAGATGAGTGAGGAAATTCGTAGCTGGATGCAGATGGTCCTTAAAGAAGGTCTTAAAAACAAAGAATTTAATTTTATGGAGACGGCCGAGGAAAAAACTGATGTTGTTATAGCAGCTTTACTTTCATCGCTGATCCTTGATAAAGTTATCCAGAAAAATATTTTAAAATCTGTTAAGGCTTCAATATTGAAGAGTATATAATTTTTTTTAACCATTTAAACTTACTTATTAGTAAGTATAATTTATGTTAATATGAAAGAAAAAAGAGTTGTAATTACTGGTTTAGGCGCTATAACCCCTCTTGGAAATTCGGTAGAAGAATTTTGGGATAATGCAATTAATGCTAAAAGTGGAGCTGTAAGAATTTCAAAATTCGATCCGTCTTTATTTAAAACTCAGTTTGCTTGTGAGGTGAAAGAATTTGATCCACAAAAATACTTGGAACGAAATGAAATTAGAAAAAGTGACTTATTTACTCAATACGCATTATACGCAGCAACAGAGGCGTTTGAAGATTCAAAAATTGATGTAAACTCAATATCTCCTTTCGATATTGGAGTGATCTGGGGTACTGGACAAGGAGGTATGAATACTTTTGAAAAAGAAGTAAGAGGATATATTGAGAATAGTAATACTCCTCGATTTAATCCATTTTTTGTACCTAAACTCATATCGAATATGGCTTCGGGGATGATTTCTATGAAATTTAAACTAATGGGGATTAATTATACTACAGTTTCTGCTTGCGCTACTTCAAACTCAGCCATAATGGATGCTTATAACTATATAAAATTTGGGAAGGCAAAAGTATTTATAACTGGTGGGTCTGAGGCTCCAATTACAGAGGCTTCGATAGGTGGATTTAATGCAATGAGAGCAATGTCTACCAGAAATGATAACCCAAGCGAGGCTTCAAGGCCTTTTGATAGCGAGAGAGATGGTTTCGTAATGGGAGAAGGAGCAGGAGCACTGGTTATAGAAGATCTTGATCATGCTAAAAAAAGAGGAGCTAAAATTTATGCCGAAATCATAGGTGCTTCGATGACTGCAGATGCATATCACATGACAGCAACACATCCAGAGGGACTTGGAGCGGCAAAAGCTATAGAGCTTGCTTTGCATGAAGCAAAAATTAATCCTGAAGAAGTTGATTATTTAAATACGCATGCTACCTCAACCCCAGTTGGAGATTTAAGTGAAATCAAAGCAATCACAAAAATTTACGGAAATGCACCCGAAAACCTTAAAATTAGTGCGACCAAATCTATGACAGGCCATTTACTTGGTGCCGCTGGTGCAATCGAGAGTATATTATGTGTTAAAGCTATTAATGAGGGGATTGTTCCACCAACCATTAATACGAATACTATTGCTAAGGAAATTCCTGGAAACCTAAATATTATTACAAAAGAAGCTATAACAGGAACTATCAATATTGCTATGAACAACACATTTGGTTTCGGAGGTCATAATGCAATCGCAATATTTAAAAAGATCTGATATTCTTTAACAAGAAATAATCATGAGCAATCTATACAAACAATGCTTTTAACTCTGTAGCATCACTAGGATTCATTTTTCCTGCCAAAACCAAGCTCAATTGCTTACGACGTAAAGCCGCATCATACCGTTGTTTTTCGAGTGCTGTTTCTGGTTTTATTGAAGGGACAGCTACGGGGCTTCCACTTTCGTTTACAGCAACAAAGGTATAGATAGCTTCATTAGCTTTAGTTTTATCTCCACTCTGGCGATCTTCTACCCACACATCTATATACACCTCCATAGACGATCTAAAGGCTCTAGAAACTTTTGCTTCGACAGTTACAACACTACCCAGTGGGATAGCCTTATTAAAAGCAACATGATTTACAGAAGCAGTAACTACAATTCGTCTAGAATGCCTACCTGCTGCAATTCCTGCTGCACGATCCATACGAGCTAAAAGTTCTCCTCCAAATAAGTTATTTAAAGGGTTGGTTTCTCCTGTTAGTACCAAATCGGTTAAAGTAGTAAGAGATTCTGAAGGATGTCTGGATTCCATGCAATTTTAAATTTTTGCAAAGATATGCGGTAATACCATAATGAGAAAATAACAACAGGTATAATTTATGAGTATTTAAACTTCATATTACAGTATTCTGCTGTGGTGACAACAAAGCACTTATAATAAATTAATCGTAGTATGATTTTTAGATTACTTTTTAATCAATAACCAGGCTTTAGAACTCTGTTCTTTTTTAATTCTGGCTAGTGCTTGTACCGCTTCAGAACGGTTTTCATAACTTTCGTATGCTACCTGGTGTAAACCATATCTGTTTACTCCAATAAGATGCGCATTAAACCCTTGCGCTTTAAGTTTTTGTACTTTACTATCTGCATTAGATGCAATTCTAAAAGCACCGGCTACAATATGAAAACTTCCTGATACAGTATTAGATATTTCAGGAGTTGTAGTAGTGTTTTCTTTGCCTTTTATAATATTAAGATTGATAGCAGGGAGTGGGTTAGAAATTTCAAAAGTAGCCTCTTGTATCCTGTTTTCAATTTCCTGATTAGCTTTTTGCCATTCCTTATTATTATAACTTACATTGGTATCACTAACTTGTTTCAAACCAAAAAAACCACCAACCCCCAATAGGATTGCTGCAACAGCTGCATATTGTAAATAAGGGCGTTCACTACGTTTTTCTGGTGTAAACGTAAGCGGAATTACTTTTTCGATAGCTTCTACATCCTCTTTATATACTTCACGCTTGATTTCAATATTCCTTTTAATTAGAGGAGATGCAAACGAATGTAACCCAAAAGCTTCTGTAAGATAGTTTACCTCCTGTAAAGGTTCAAATTGTAAGGTGCTTTCTACCGAAGTATAGAACGAACCAATTTTCTCTAATTCTATACGTTGTCCGTTTGCCATCTTTTCATTAAGAGATAAAACATAACGTTGTATTTTGGCAACAGCATCTGTATATGAGATGTTTTCTGCAGAAGCAATATAATTCGCTAACAAGCCATCATTGTTTTTTAATTGGCTATTAAAAGAAATTAATTTTTGAGGAGGATAAAATGTATTAGTTCCATCTTGTATTGTAGCTGGTTGACGCCTGGTCAAAAATGCACCAAAACCTGGTAGAATTATGCATTCATATCTATATAATAGTTCGCTTATGTAGTTAGCTGTGTTATTCATTACCCCTTCTAAAAATGTGCTTTCTTTGTTAGTGAAAATTAATTATCCCAAAGGTATAAAAAAATGAAGGTCATTTAAACTCTAGCCACTGAATTTATCAACAGTTTCGTTTTTTTTTGTTTCTTGCACTGACTTACAAATTATTACATGAACATCGAAAAACTTCTCGCTTTACTTACCCTTAAAAAAGTAACCAATCTCGGGGATAGTTCTATCAAAAAATTAATACGCGAAGTCGGTGATGCAGAGGGAGTACTTACCGAAAAAACAAACAACCTGCTCAAAATTGATGGAATAGGAAAAATGAAAATCAAAGATTTGCATAATCCAGAATATCGACGAATTGCAGAAAACGAACTACAATTTATACAGGAGAATAATATCAATTGTCTGGTATATGATCAACAAGGTTATCCAGAAAGGCTGAAACATTGTATTGATGGTCCTGTAGTATTATTTAGTTCTGGGAATATTGATCTTGAGCACAAAAAGATTCTGAGTATTGTGGGGACACGACAGGTAACTCGCTATGGAGTACGGTTTTGTGAGGAATTGATAGAAACTCTCGCTCCCGTAAATCCTGTTATCGTGTCGGGTTTTGCTTATGGTGTAGATATCACAGCGCAGCGAGCAGCGGTTAAACATAATCTACAAACTATAGGTTGTTTGGCTCATGGATTAAATCAAATTTATCCTAAAGCGCATAAGAGGTATGTTCCACAGATCGAGGAAAACGGCGGGTTTTTCACAGATTTCTGGAGCACAGATACTTTTGATCGCAAAAATTTTCTGGGTCGTAATCGAATTATAGCAGGACTTAGTGAAGCAACTGTAGTAATCGAGAGTGCCGATAAAGGAGGTTCTTTGGTAACTGCCGATATTGCTAATTCTTATAATCGGGATGTATTTGCAGTTCCTGGTAGAGCACATGATCCTTTAAGCAAAGGATGTAATATGTTGATAAAGACCCAGCGCGCCCATATGCTTACCAGTGCTGCTGATCTAATGTATATGCTTAATTGGAAACTTGATGAGAATGAACAACCTGCTGTACAGAAAAAACTATTTGTAGAGTTAGATGAACAAGAAAAGAAAATCTATAATTTTTTAACCGATAACGGAAAGGAGTTATTAGACGTTATAGCTTTACAATGCCAAATTCCTACATTTAAAACAGCTTCTGTTTTGCTTAATATGGAACTTAAAGGAGTTATAAAACCACTACCAGGAAAATTGTTTGAAGCAGTTTAATCGTTTTCTTAATTAAGAACTCGCTCTTTTTTTGCCTTATATTTGAAAGGAAATAGAGAATTTTTTGATTTCAAAAAACACAAATGAAATTACTATCGATATCCATAGTGATACTATGTTTTTTTGCTCGTTGTACTACTAAAGTAAATAATACCATGACAGATTATCAAAAGGCTAAGAAAATTCGAGAAAAAATCGATAGAGGAGATCTAATAATTGGTTTATTAGATACCAAAGAAGTTGATGTAATGATTGATTTATATACTAAATCAGGAAATTTGGGAAATCCTGAAGGATGGTATGAATTGGGCATGGTTTATTATGTAGGCATTGGTGTTGAGCAAGATGCAGAGAAAGCAGTAACATATTTTCAATTAGCGGCCGAGTCAGGATACGGCATCGATGCATGGATAAAATATGTAAGAATAGCTTATTTTGCTAACCTCATTTCTATACCTGCTAATGATATTATTGGTTTAGTCGAAAAACTAGAAAAAGAGGACTCTAGCGGAGAATTATATTTGCTAAAAGGTTATATGTTATATCAAGGATATGCCTATCAAGAAGATTTGGAAGCTTCTTTATTAGCGCATCAGAAATCAGCCAATAAAGGAAATTCTGATGCTATGTTCGAATTGTGTATTTATTATACCCAGGGGATAGGAACAGAACAAGATCTACAAAAAGCGTTAAGTTGGTGTGTTAAAGCTGCAGAAAACAATAACACCAGAGCAATCTATAATCTGGGAACATACTATGCTACAGGATATGAAACCATACCTAAGGACACCAATATGGCAGTAAAATATTATACCAAAGCTGCTAATCTAGGTCATGGTAAAGCAGCAGGGCAATTGGCTGCAATGTATATTATGGGAGAGGAAGTTGATAAAAATGAAGAAAAAGCCAAGATATTTTATAAATTAGCTTTTGAAAATGATTTTGATGTCGATATTTTCTTTGATAGTTTAGATCTTGAAGAAATTGATATTTGAGAGTTAAAAATAGTAATTATTGACTTTTCTGAAGGAGTTCTGTAATTTCTAACCATTCCTTTTTTTGATGCCATGAAACAAATTCTGATTGTTTGGGTATTTGAAATCTACCTTCCCATTTTCGCCAGATAAGAACTTTTAGGATTTTTTTACAAATTCGTTTAGAACGTTCATTCTCGAACGGAGCAAGATACAATGACGCCTGATAAAGTTGTTCATTACTAAGTTCACCGTAAAATGATATAGCGTTTGCAATATGTGTATTTGCCGAATCAATGTTTTTCTGACCTATAAATTTTTCAAATGTTTCAAAATTTTGTTGCGCTTTTTGATGTGAGGCTGCTAATGCTATCTTAGCTTCTTCTACGCTAGGTTTTTGGTATTTGATCCCATGAAAATAAGCATATACTTCTATTGGCTCAAGAAGCCCTAATGCAACTCTTCTTCTATCTACGTTGGCAGGGTCTTTAATAGGATAAGGAGCACCTTGTGCCATACTTGCTCCATAGATTTGTTTTTGCCAGGTATCTCGAGCTATTCTATCATTAAGTTCTGCATAATGATTGGGATCCATATCTCCTTTCTTCATTGCTTTTTCAATTAGAGATAGACATTTTTGTTTAAAAAAAACATCGGGATAATGTTGTGGTATTGCCCAACTTATTTTTGCTCCATCTTCTCCAACAAGTTTATTGCCGGGCCAACCATGAATATCGATTATACTATCGAGTTTATTTTTGTTTATTTCCCATCGTTCTTCTACGGGTTTAAAGAGTAATAGGTGTTCTTCTGTAGAAGCATTGCTGTCTAAAGCTTTTGTGTTTTCTTCATATTGAGATAATGCAAGTTGATCCTGCGCCCACATTTCTTCTAATTCTTTTAATAGCTCTGGATTTTTAATTGTCCCTATATACGTTCTTCTGTTATTACTTATGGTATGTAATAGCTTATTCCATCTTAAATCGTTTCTTAGATTAGATAAATCGGGATAGGTTGCTGTTAATACAGAATCTCTAAGTCCCGCTTGTATAGCTTTATCTAATGATAAAAACGCTTCGTCATTTTTGTTTTTGGGAGCATAAACAGCTGCTGCCATAAAATAGATCTCCCAATTTTTCTTGGGCATAAGTTCTGCGGCCTCATATAGTTGATTGGCTGCTTCAATGCTTTGATTATCGTTTAAGGTTCTATATGCATTTATTAAACTACTTACCCATTTTGGATTTTGATCGTTGGTAGTGTATTCTTTCTCACTAACTTTTTCGGTTTCTTTTTTAGAAGTAGTACAACCAAAAATTAGGATCAAAAAACATATATATACTGCAGATAGTGAACTATTTTTCATACTATTTATTTAAATGATGATCACAAAGAAAGGTAATGGTCATTTAAAAAAATAGAATAGAATTTGCCTTTTAGATAAGTTTAATGATAAAAAAACTGCTCTTTTACGATTTTTCCGTCACTCACTTCATATACAATGATCTCGTCGATTACTACATTATCATTATTTACCATGATTACATCTGTGATCATTCGTATACTAAAATGGTTTTTACTCACCAATGGATCCGAAACCTCAAAATGATTCCATTTTTTTATATACAAAAGAAAACGCTTTTCTTTTTGAATCATAGCTTCTAAACCTACTACTGATTTTTCCTTAAACTTATTAGGTTCTTGATTGATTGCATCTGTAGCAAATAATTGTTGCTGAGTCTCCAAAAATTTTTTCTCCCGTAGTAATTCTACTAGCTTGTTAGCTATTGTTATAGTCGTCATGTATTGTTTTTATGGTTTTTAAAATAAGAAGGACGCCAGATAAGACTGCCAAAGATGATCTTAAATCGATCACTCCAGGTTCTGCATTGCTTTACATCTCTCCATATATTTTTGTATTCGATAAAATTGATAGTGATAGGATTATTAGAGTTTATATTTTTGGTTAATCCATAGATCACTTTTTCTTCTTCTCTCTGAAAAGTGCCAAATAGTTTATCCCATAGTATTAGTACTCCACCATAATTTTTGTCGAGGTATTTTTGATTAGAACCATGATGTACTCTATGCACAGATGGGGTATTAAATATTTCATCCAGCCAACCCAGTTTGATAATTCTTTCGGTATGTATCCATGTTTGGTATTGTGCAACAAAAATTAGTGAAACTATGGCTTGAAAAGGATTAAAACCCATTAATATCATCGGTATAAGAAAAACCCACTCGATTGCACTTTCTATAATGCTTAATCGCATGGATACAGTTAAGTTATAATCTTCAGAAGAATGATGAACACTATGGTTGGCCCATAAAATACGATGTTCATGTTCTAACCTGTGCATCCAATAATAGGTAAAATCAGCAACCAGAAGGCTTATAACCCAAGTCCAGCCATTCATAGTAATCTCAAATGGCGATAGATGATAAAAGGGTAGGAGACAAATGATCCCGATAGCTCCAAATGCCGTTTTTTCTAATAATTGTCCGAGAAAAAATATAATAATATTGGCTCCAGTATCTTTCCATCTTCGTTCTTTGCTGGTGAAAAAATCTAAGCAAATTTCAAAAAAGATAAGGGCAATATTGATGATAAAGAAATACCCTACATAGTCTAGTATTTCTGAAGTCTGGAAAAGTAAAGTAATTTCTTCTATAGTCATTTTTGCTGTTGGTTTTCTGGTAAGAAGTATAAAAACCAAAGGAACCACAACAGGCTTAATAACCCCCAAATGGAACCTCGACCATGGTAATAATCGATAACATCTGAGAAGGTATAGAAACCAATACACCCTAAAACTCCTAAGTACCAGTATTTTTGAAACGTAAAGTTCTTCATGCTTTTTACTTATAAAACAAAAGTAATAGCAATGCTAAAGAGCTTGTTTGTTAATTTTGGACAATATGTTACTTGATAGGAATATAAATCTCGGTAAGTAATTCGTCTTGGGGAGTATCTGCTTCATCATTAAGAAAAAACTCTAGGGTAGGTTTATCTACTAATTCTAATTGTATGTCTGTCATCCAATGCGAATAAATATAATCATAGGTCACTATAGAGTCTTCATAACTGCCTTTATGAAGAAATTTAGCATATTTTTGAGGCGCTATTGTTTTGGTTCTAAACAATCCTTCTACTTCAAATTTTAATGGAGATTCTATAACAATACCTGCATTATATCTGCAATGTACACTATCGGTAATATCATTATCATCTAATATCTCTGCCATACATATGGTATCACTATCAAATACATTATTTTTTGATGCATACATTATAAGTTGTTTCCAGGTCTCTTTAATACCATCAATATCTTCAAATGTTCCTTGATAGGTAAGGTATAGAAAATCGAAACTGGGTAATTCTTCAATTTCAAAAGTAATAGGGGATTGTTGATTTACTTTTTGTGGTTCTATTGTTTTTTGAAATAATTGCCGTTTAAGCTTCTGAGTTTCTCTAAATTGAGAGGGAGAACAATTAAATTGATTTTTAAATGCTTTACTAAAAGCTGCGATATCACTATACCCAAGAAAAAAAGCGATATCAGAAATAGTGGCGTCAGAATATTTAATGTATTGTGCTGCTTTTTCTAGCTTAATTCTTTTAATGTACTTTCCGATGGTTTCATGATGTAGTGCAAGAAATATTCGATTGATGTTTCGATAGGAGTAATACGAGACCTCTTCTATATCATTGATAGTGATATCTTCTTTAAATTTTTTATCCAAAAAATCTAACAAAGATTTATACCTTTCTAGTTGCGTAGGATTACTCATATACAAACATATATATACTTTAATAAGGTTACCTTGTTATTTTTGGACAATTTCTCACACGAAAATGAAAATATAGACTCCACAGAGATACTGTAACAAGCACAGCACAAGCCTGTGAGATCTAATAAAATCAAATCGTAATCTAATTGTTATTTTGTTGCATGTATTTTTATTTCATCTTTATTAAGAACTCTAGAAAAGACCTGTAGTTCGTCTATTGCCCCTACAAAAGGTAATTCCTGATGCGGTATAGCACCATGAAGTGTCGAACCTATAACAGATGCGTTATTGGCTTGCATAGTACTGGGGCTCCATTTATTCTTATAAGTACCATCCATCTGTACACCATCAACAAATATTTTGATGTTATCTTTAGAAAGTGTATCTCCTTTGGTTCCAGACCATACAGCGACCACACTATGCCAACCATCTGCCTTAACCGTTCCTTCTAATGTAGTAAAAGCATTTCCTTGCGTGTCTGCAAACTTAAACTTATTTGATTTTGTAATCCAAAGGACAAACTTATCATTACACGCCAAAATATGTTGATGTAAATTTAGAGTAGAAACCTTCATCCAGACTGCTACTGTAATGGGGCCATCAAGATCAAAACTTGTATGATCGCGAAGAGCTACTATATCGGCAAGAGTAGAAAATTTACGAGCTTTGCCAGAGAGTCCCAATGTGTCTAGGTTTCTCAAAGTTTTACCATGATTTTCAAAAGGACCAAAATCTTTCAACAATCCATCACTGGTATACGTCTCAAAATCATAAGATGCCACTAGAGCATTGGCAGAGATTCCTTTCGAACCCGTTCGATTCTGGTCCGAAACTCCGGTGTATCGATGCTGCCCCATAGTGATAGAGGGAAACAGTAAAAAACTACCTATAAAAAATAGCAATAATAGACTAACCTTTTTCACGACAATACTTTTTTTAATCATAATTACAGATTTTTGCTGGGTTGTTGTTATGAGATCTGGTATATACTGTATTCGTTTCATCTTTGCTATTTTACAAATGGTCGTCGCTACAAATCATCATTTTTCATTTGATTTATATCAAATTTTTAATATGTTGTTTTCGTATTCTGCTCAATGTTTCGAGTGTAATCCCGATGTAAGAAGCGATATGTGTTAATGAAACTCTTTGGGTAATAGTGGGGTATGCAGATAAAATGTTTTGGTATTTTTGTTCTGCAGATTGAAATTGCATAGCTACAATTCTAGCTTGTAATTTTAGCATGGTTCTGGTAGCGACTCTGTTCGTTAATCGTTCAAAATCATGATACTTATCCGACAATTTCATTATATAATCTCTAGATATGACCAGTAGTGTAGTTTCTTCTAATACTTCGATAAAATGTGGACTTGGTATATTTTGAAAAAAACTATTTATAGCGCAGATAAAATCATTTTCAAATGCAAACCAATCGGTAATATCTTTTCCGTTATTTAAGTAGAAAGCTCTGGAGCATCCTTTAACAATGAAATAAGCCTTATCAGAATATTGCCCTTCTTTAACTAATATTTCTCCTTTTTCTA
Organism: Aquimarina megaterium XH134; assembly: GCF_000520975.1. Taxonomy (GTDB): domain Bacteria; phylum Bacteroidota; class Bacteroidia; order Flavobacteriales; family Flavobacteriaceae; genus Aquimarina; species Aquimarina megaterium. Next base: position 38,115 of record NZ_JACB01000017.1, on the reverse strand, counting down.
ATACTAATACTTTAGAATATTTAGAGAACTCCAATTTGCATTCATCATTTAAAAAAGCATACTTCTCACAAATTATGTTTATGATTTCTTCCTTGTTCATTAAAAAGGTTTTGTCGCCATTGCTAGTATACGTTTTTTATTCTGTTTTATCAACCCAATTTAGAAAATCCAGGAAAACATCATTCCAATGTTCTTCAAACTTTCCGTTTTCTATTTCTTTTCCAAATCCGTGATCTAAATCGGGATACACTTTAAAAGTAAGGTTGTCTTTTTGCTGCCTTATAAATTCGATTGGTATTAAGTAAGCCGATTCTAAAGCGACAGCTTGGTCTTTTGTCCCGATGGCAGCATATATCGGTTTGTTAATTTGTAATAAATTTTCAACGGGCGGTTCAGAAAAATGACTCCATCGTTTATAACTATTATCATCTCCTTGCCAAAATTTATCGGTTGCATTGGGGTTAGACATGATATTTCTTAAGTCGTTAAATAAGGAATCTATTTTTACTTGAGCTTGCTGCTCTGTCAAATTTCCTTTATCCACATCTTTTCTAATAAAAGTTACAAAATCAATAAATTGTGTATTTCCTCCACCAGACCAATATCCGAAATGCGTTATTTTTTTATTTATGGTTCCGAGTTTTGCGGCAACATCACTCCCTTCAGAATGTCCGAGTACGATTATTTTATCAATTTGTTCGTTGTATTTATCATATAAGTCGTTAATCACTACATCTGCTTGATTTGCTCTATAGGTAAGAGTTTGATTTTCAAAGTATGATTTGGGAACAGGAAAAGGTTTGTCTTTTTCGGTTACAAACGGAAATCCTTTACGCGAGATCACCACAAATAAATAATGATCCGGGATTGTGGCAAAATCAAAGGGCACAGTTGTTCTAATAGACATACTTCCTTCTCTTTTTTGTATTTGATACAAGGACTTTGCCCTTGAGCCCTGAAGATATATAAACAAAGTATTGATAGAATCAATGTTTTGTTTACTGTATGTATGGTAGTTTATAGTATCATTTTCTGTTATTACCGAATGATGCTTGTAGCTGTTTAGTATATTATTTTTTTGTGCAAATACTATCAAATTACTTGTTAATAGTAGTATAGTCAATAATAGGTTCTGTCTCATTCTCTATAGTAATTTCTGTTAAAAATGTATCCCAATGATTACTATAGGTATGGTAGCAAGGCAAAATGTTACTTTGTTTTTAGATTTTTATTGCGTAATTCCGAAGCCCCAGGTAATACTAGTGATTTTCCATTTACCATTAGCCTTATGTAGCGTCATCAATTTATATTCCGGAAGCTTGGTTCGAAATTGGTCTAATCGAAGTCGAGCTAACGCAAGCTTATCATAAATTTCAATACTCAATAATTCCTCTTTATAATTAGGATCTGCGTTATCAGAATCCAATCGAAAAATACTTTCTGAATATTCTCCATCTTTGTTGACATATCTGTAAGCACCCTTTTCGTGCATCGAGAGTTTTTTATGTTTGATACTTCCTGTATGGTCACCGATATAAAAATTCTTAATTGTCTTAATTATAGCTTGACGGTCGGATAAATCTATTTCTAAAGCGGATTCCTTAGAATTTTTCTCTGTTTTTTGTGCAGACAAAGAAGAGGTAAATAGGATAAGAATAAATAAGGGTAAGAATAATTGAAATGATTGTTTCATGACTAAGATTGATTATATGAATTTTTCTAAAGATTTTATTTATTATGGGTTGGTTAAAATGAAGCACAACGCTAAATATATGTGTTGTGGCAGGGCAAAACGTTACCAAGCCATTGACAAATCTGCGTAGATTTTATACCTTTTACATTCTAAAATCTTTACGCCGTACCAAATATACAAGAACCATTAGAGTATCACTTAACAGCAATGATGACACATGTGATGTTAGTTTACATTTTTATTTACAATTTCCAGAATTTTGTCGATCTCTAAATTTTTCCCAGAATTCTTTCTGGTTTTTAAAATTCAGATTTTTATTAATTCGTTCCAAATTCAATTTTACACCAGTTATTAGATTATGCAATTCGGTTTTGTTCTTATCAATAAATTTTATTTCTGCTTTCCAATTGTCCTTCCATTCTCCGAACGATTCGAAGTATAGAGTATTATTTGTGATTTCAATTTTTCTCCACTCAGATAATTTGACCCATTCGTTTTTCGATGCAACTCTCATCGAGTCTTTTTTGAAATAAATCTCTGAGTATTTACCATTATTACACATAGAATAATTTCCATCGAGTTTTTGCTCATTTTGACAACCAAAGAATAATGTAATTATCAAAGTTACATTCCAGAGTTTGAGTTTCATCTAATGTGGGCTAATGGTTAATATATGTGTTGTGGCAGGGCAAAACGTTACTTTGTTTTTCGATTTTTCTGCGTATTGTTGGCTAACTTTTGCCTTTTGCAAGTATTGCGCCTTACCAAAAATAAGAAGATAATCTGTTTAACTATCGAGTAGCTATGAGTTCATGAATGGTGTTGTGTTATATTTTTGTTTTTAACCAATCCAAATTCGTAATTCCCTATTTGGGATTTGTTTTTCGAATAACCTTGTAATTATCAAGTTTGATGGTCTTACTTTTAAACTCTTCTGATTTTTAAATTCGATAATATAATTTCCCCTTTCAGAAATATCTAAAACCATTATTTTTTTGGCTCTTTGACCTGATTCATAAGATTGAAATCTCCAATTTGTTACTTCTGGATTAATGATTTTTCCATTCTCCATATTTTTTAATGTGAATGTAAAATTACCAATCGAGACATCCCAACCACCAATAACTTTTACACTATATATTCCTAATGGTAATTCTATTGCTTTACCCGAATCGTAAATATTAATTGGGAATCGAATTTCTAAATATCTTAGATCGGTTCTTATTATCTCAATATTTTCAGGAACTTCATTTCTTAATATGAATCCAGAAATTTTATTGTCAGGTGTACGTTGGCTATAGCTACTTTTTATGTATGGTCTGGCCCCATCTCCTGGTTGGAATTCCGTTTGTAAGTATTCAATTTCCTCAGTATCCAATTCGCGAACTGTTCCATTATTTTCTACATAAACAAATTCAAATTCTTCTTTTTTAGTCTCCAATAGAATATAGTTTTGATTTAAATATGTGATTTATTCCAATGTTGTAGCTAGTTTTTTGTGATTAATTTTATTAAAGGTACATCGGCAGGCGCCATCTTGAAGTTTATTAGTTCTTCAGGATTAACCCACTTGTATTTATCATGATCAATTAGCGTTAAAGAAGCTTCTTTGAAAACACAATTGAAGGCTAGCAACTTAATTGTTACATTGGGGTACACATGTGTATTATAACCAACAAATTTTTGGACCAATACGATCATTCCTAGTTCTTCTCTAAGTTCACGTGCAAGTGCATCTTCTGGGTCTTCACCTAATTCTATTTTACCTCCAGGAAATTCCCAATACCCTGCAAGAGCTTTGCCTTGCTTTTTTCTAGCAATAAAAACTTTATGATCTTTATGTATAATTCCGCAAACTACCTCAAGCATATTATATCAGTATCTTTCTATGTCTTTTTAGAAAAGGTTTCATTTCCTCATTAACAGTAATTTTTGCACTTGCTTCAATTCCTAATCTAGCAAGATCCTCTAACTCGATTGATTTAGAAATAATCAGGGCTCCGTCATCAGAAAAAGAAATTAAGTGCTTATCAAACAAGGCGTCATAATTTGGACTTAGTAAAATCCCGTTCTCGGGATCTAATCTTTCCTCTTTAGTTGATTCTTTCCAAGAAACTATGTGTGAAGCAATTAAGATTTTTGTGATATTCGAACCTGTTACGGCACATTCATAATTCCATTTTTCTAGCACTTGTTGTCTATAGTATCCCTGTCCAACTCGAGATATAACTAACCCTTTTCTCTCGGTTTTATTTGGCTTCTTAAATTTGGTCTTTAGTTTTTCACTAATTGGTTTTTTATAATTGGTTTTAAATGCACCCCTTCTTCCAACATCTCCTGGTTTCCAGTTGTACAGTTCTTTTAAGCTTTCATTTTGGGTTTCATATTGGAAATCTGTGCTCTGGAAAGTTATGTGCACAGGATAACTAGAGGTTTCATCATGACTGAAGTATTTCAATTCACCGCAATAAATGAAAGGTTGGGTTTTTCCTTTGAGTTTGTCTGAAACTCTTGCCATTAGGTGCACATCTACTTTTTGGTTATATATTGCTTGGATCCTATCGCTTTCAAATGATTGCTTGTTTTGGCTATCCCATTCAAAATAGTCGTCGTCAAAAAAATCGTTGTAATGAAGTTGTTTTTCCTTTTTCTTCTTATCCAAAGTAACAAAAAGAATTGTCGTATTTCGATTATCGCAGTAAAGTAACCCAACCTGTAATGCCGCAGCCTTAGGTTCGTTTATAAGATCTGATAGTTCTACTTTATTATAACCATGACCAATTTGTAGTTTATCAATTATTGCCATAATGGTTTTTAAATTTCATTTTTCACGTATTAAAATACTGGGTATTCAATTAACTACAACAATATAATAAAGAATGCGGTTATGTTTACTTGATAAATGTAATTACTATTATTGAGTATAAAAAACCCGCTCGATTTTGATGTTAGAATTGGGGACAATAACATAAAATCATTAGTATGAGTTTATTAAAATACTACCATATTGTGTTTTTAATCTAAGATCTGGGAAATGGTTATACATAGGACACGTTATTACCTGTAGTTGTTTTTCTATTCTTATTCTTTTTTCTGATCATCATTAGGGATAAAAAAATGATAACTACGTATCCAACTATCAACAAAGTTAATATGTATGATGTATTACGCTGCATTACAACGTAGTCAGCAATTCCGGTTTTCCAAAAAATCCATTCATCTGCGATTGAGGATGCTATATTCCAGTTTCCGGTTTCTAAAATGATTATTCCAGATTTAGATTTTAGGTCAATTCGCGCAGCAGTATTGATCGCATTATTTCCGCTTCCATCGTGACCTATAATAGTTGATTTTGTGTCGTTTTGGCTGTATAAATGAGGACCTAATCCATAGACTCCAATGGTATTAATAAATGTTTCGGCTGTATTCATGGTTAGCATGGTCTCTTTAGAAAGAACATTATTCTCTGCTACATTAGCTTTTAGAAATTTTGATATATCTGCCGTAGTGGTATACAATCCTGCTGCCGCAAGGGCAGTGAACTTATTCATTTTCCTGGTTGTACCATCGACTTTATAAACTTTTGCCAATTGCAGATTAGATGTATCTTGATATTCAAAAGTAGAATGCTTCATATTTAAAGGTTCAAAAACCTCTTTTTTCATATAGTCTTTAAAAGATTGACCGCTAATTTCTTCAATCAGTAATTGCAGTATGGTATAGCCAGCCCCCGAGTACATATACTTGCTCCCAGGTTCGTAACCAACTATCGCTATACCTTCTGAGTATTCGGTATCTGCGGCTTTGGTCAAGGATTCTTCGATGGTTTGTACAGTCTCATTTTCTGCAAAACCTGCATAACCAAGGTCGTCGATTAAGCCAGACGAATGTGATAATAACCTTCTAGTAGTTACTTTTTTATTGTCAAATTCACTTTGGGGTAGATGCCATCTTGTAAGGTAATCATCAACAGGTTTGTCTAAATCCAGTTTTCCTTGCTCTACTAATTTTAAAACCCCAAAAGATGTAACCCATTTGCTAATCGAAGCGACTGGGAAAACCGTGTTTTCATCTACAGGTTGATCAATAGCGTAAAAGAAATTTTTTGAAACGTTTCCATTCTCTATCAATGTCATTGCATAATTACCAACGAACTCATTTTCTATTTTTTCTTTGGTTGCCTCGATAAATGCCTCAGAAGTATGTTTAGAAGTAATGGGTCGTAATAAAAAACCATCTATAAATCCATAACCGATAAAGGCTGTCCAAATTAGAATTGCAAGAATTACAAGTGCTATCTGCTTAAATTTTCTCATTGTTTTTTTAGGTTAAATACATCTATTTGTAGATACCTAAAAATACTCCCATTTAACTTTTGCTAAATAATAAAACGACCGATAACAAGATTTTTAACCGATTCTACCAGATTAGATCATTGGTTAGTATATTAATTATTTGGTAAAGTGAGATACTATTTTAAAAGCGTTCTGTTTTTTTCAATTATGGCAACGATAAATATAGCATACCTTGTAATCCCTAAGAGTAACTATGAGAGGAAGCGTTGATTTTTTATACACGATATTGGCAGTATACTCTTGTTTAATTATGCTTAGGTTCTGGTAATTCTAAGTATTTGCTTACAGTTTTATCTAGCATTTTTGATACTTCATTTTGGTTTTCTTTTGTTGGTTTCAGGTTAACAAATTTTCCAATTATATTTCGATGTCTGTAAATGATTATTGTGTTCTTTGCTTTAGGGTTTATCTTATTTAAATGGACTTCTGATTGCATATCGGTAAATGATGGAACAAAAGTCAATGCAATATTTTCTAAGTTCAATTCTTTTCCAAGTTGCTCTAATTCTATTTGTCGATTCGATTTGCTGTAGCCTTTCTTATTACCATAAACAAAGTAGACTTTTAAATATTTTTCTCGGTTAACACTTTCTCGCTCCAAAAATGTTAGCCATTCTTTTATTTCGGACCAGTTTGGTTGGCTACCCACAAAGTAAACAATTCCGTGAAATCGTCCATATTTACATACTGGGCAAGTTCTTGTGCCTTTGTCTGGTCCCCAGGCATGAAATGGTGTAAAAGAAGGATTGTCTTCTCCAATTTCTAGACCAGATTTAATTGTATGATCTATTGTTATAGGATAATTAGGGATATTAAGTCCTAAAACAATATTATGCTCAGCAATTTGTATTTCTTTATCAATCAGTACCCTTAAGATACCGCTACCACCACGATTTTTAAGCGCTTTTCTTTTTTTACTTGTCAATAATATATCATCAGCAAATTCTAAATTATGGATATAATACTCATCATCAATTTCAGGTTCTTTAATAGATAAATGAATGTGTGCAGGTATATCACGATTTGGATAAGGTGTTGGTCTAATTGTATACATCGAGTAATTCCCTTGCTCATCAGATTTTACCCAGCCACGAATACGACCGTGTTTTTGAGATTTGCCTTCTCCGTTAGCATAATATCCATTGTGGTCTGTTTGCCAATAATAAACGATTACGTTGGGCGCAGGCGTAACTCCGTCTAATTTCAGTATTTTTCCTGTAACCAATAGTTTTTGCCCTTTCCCGTTCCAGGCAGAACTTGTGTCAATAGGCTGAATGTTTTTTGGCATTCCGATATACATTAATTCACAACCATCGCAGCCACCACCAACAATTTTGTTTTTGTTATTTCTTTTAGGTATTTGTTCATTTTTTGTCTGACCATTACAACTTGCCAATGATATCAGGAATAGAAATAAGAGTCCGAAGTTCAGTATTTTTTTCATTAGTATAAAATTTAAAGGAAGTCTCAAAAGTCCAATAAATCTTAAGTGTTGAAAAGGAAACGATACAAGAATTAGCTTACCGGAGTGGTTTTAGAACTTAGTGGTTTAATAGGGTACTCCAATTTTGACGATAATGTCTGCTGAACCTTATGGATTGACCATTGGATAAGATGCCATCATAATCGCCATTCTTTCTTGATTTTAATTCTGCTACGTAGTCTTTATTAACAATTACCGAACGATGAACCCTTAAAAAGGTTTGAGGGTCTAATAAGTCACCAAGTTTTTTTAAACTCTCATCATGCAAAATTTTCTGACTGGTTGTATGTACCATTGTATAGGGTCTGTCGGTCTCGATAAATAGGATTGTAAGCGTATCAATCTTTATCCTACGAATACCATTTTTAACCGTAATGGTCTTATTGGTCTTTTGATTTTGGAAGTGTTTATTTAACTGCTTTTTTCTTTTAAGATAGTCAAAAACAAAAGGACTAAATAAATAGACCATAATTGTTATATGTAATTGATTTGAGACTGCATTTTTAAGCATTGTTAAAAAACGATGAGGTATAGAATAGATAAGATTACTACCTAAGATAAAAATTGAAGTAAAAATAAATATATGCAGTACACTAAATATAAACCCTGTACTTAAAGCATAAAGTACTTTGCCCGTTAGTGATTTGAATTGAACTTTATTGTAAAAGGAATTTGCAATTTTTATAAATGGAATAAATAAAAGCCAATATATATTATAAAGCATAGTATCTGCCCAATAAAAACCCGTAGGTTTAATTTTGGAGAAAACGTAATCTTGAAAAATTGCCAACCCATAAAGTACAACACAAAACACAACCAATGTTCCAAAATTTGGATGTAGGAGTTTGTTTATTGTTTTATTAAGTTTTTGTTTTCTCACCTTTTTTTTGAGAGTTACTGCCAACGTGTTCGTGTAAAATGCGTTTTAACCCATTTTTACATGGTGTTGTAGAGTGTTTTTACTCTTCATTCCATTGTTCTAAATCCTCAACTGGACGAGGAAGTCTTCCTTCAACCATTGATTTCCAAGGTCTCTTAGTCGCTTTATTGCACCTATTTTCTATATTTTTTAATTCCTCCTCTGTAATTTTTCTTGAAAGTATTTAAAAGCATAGCTTTCTATATTGCCGCTTAACTGATTTCCGTTTTCATCTTTCAGATCATACATTTCTTGAATTCCACCAATTGATGCACTACCATCTAATCCTAAAAGAATACTGTAAAAAATATCCTTGAATGACGAATCCAATACTTTTTTCATTATTCCATTTTGTTCATCAGTCAGCTTAAGTGATTTAATTAACTGTCCAACTTCTGTTTCAGAATTCTCAGAAAGATACTCTTTTAGAAAATCTTGTTTCTCGTCATGAAAGGCTTTTACAAATTCTTCTGTCGTCATTTTTTCAATATTTGTGCTAACCATATACATCCTTTATTTTTTATATATGGTTATTTTTAATATGCTGTTGTATAATCATACTATTCTAAAAATAATATAGTAATGGACCTCTATTTGGGTTATCTAAAACATATTGTTAGTTGTTTTTTTATTCGAAAGCCTCTTTTACTTGATTTTCTAAATCATTCACTCCTTGGAATTTTTGAAAATCTAAATCTTTTCCAATGAATTTTAATTCAGTAGATAAGTCTAATACTAATTCATAAGGGTCTGCTTCAAAACCAAACAGATTCTGGTCAAATTCCGTTCCGACGAGAAGTCCGTCATTTCCCATTCCAATGCACCAATTTTCCATAAAGTCTGATAACGAGATTAGTGTAACCTTATATTTTGTCCATCTATCTTTGATACAAGATTTTGCTAAAGCCTTTTCGGCCCAAAAACAAATAATTCCGATAGGTTCTCCATCATCGTCTTCATAATGAACAGATCTGGAGCTTGCAAATCCTTCATGATTTTTAAGTCCCCAGACAATTTCGGAGTTACAAACTGTTTTTATAAATCTTTTATGTCTGTTTTTTATTAAAATCGAATCTTGGATCATTTTTATTTTTTGAATTGCAATTAATGCTAAATATATGTCTCGTAGAGGGCAAAATGTTACCTTGCTTTTTGATTTTTATGCACATTGGTTACTAACTTTTACTTTTTGAAAGCATTTCGCTTCACCAAAAATACAATAACCATTGGGGTATCACTTAACAGCTATGATCACATATATGATGTTATCACTTTTTTATTTTTCAATTATTACACCTTCTAATTTGGAGTTTAAAAAAGATTTTAATTTTTCAATAGTATTAGAATTTAAGTCCAAATGATTAATTGAGTATTTTTTCTCGTCTAAGTCCTTAACAATTATTGATTCGTCTATTATTTTAATAGAGTTTAGTTTATTTAAAGCTATGTATTGGTATTTATCATTATTCCCAAAACTTAATTCTTCACTATCTACTTTGATGTTTCCGCTTGGGCTATTTTGAATTCCTCTTATGATCAATAATATCCCAATTATTAATAAAGAAAGTAATGTTAATATGGTCCACTCAAAATAGAAATACCAAATAACAATACTTATAAGAATTCCAAAACCCAAAAAATAATTTAAAAACTTATAGTAATGGTCATTTTTTGTTTTAAACGTTATTGAGTTAGAGGAACCTCTTTTTTTGCTATTAAACTTTTTAAGATTTGAATAAACAGATGCTAATGCAATTAAAGGAAGAAAGTGCTCAAAATTAATTTTTAATCCTTCCCAAATTTGGGATACTACTATATATGTCATTACAATTATTGCTATAAGCGATGAACTAAAAGAATAACGTTTTTTCATTTTTTCAATATTTGTACTAACGTCTCTTGTATAATGCGTTTGCTTCCTGAAAGGAGCATATGTATTATACGAATTGTTACGCCTCGTTTTTTTTCAGTTCAATTATTCCGATTATTCTAGTTAATTTATCCAATCCAGTTTTTGAAATGATTCTAAAACCAAATTCAATAAAAATAAATCTTAAACTTATAATTGCTATTACCGATTGGAATAAAGTATCAAGTCTATTTTGAATAGTGGAGATAACTAATACGCTTATGGCAAATAAAACAATAATCAAAAATAATATTTTAAACGTTTTACCAACTCGAATTTCCAAAGTTCCACATCGCTTTTCTAATTTCCCATTTAGAACACAGAAAGCTCCATAAAGATTTTTCGATAATTTTATTTCAAATTCGTTATCATAAATTTTCCCAATAAAAACTTGATTATTCCAATCAGCAACAAATTGTTCATCAGATAAAGTATGATTTTTTAGTTCAGTCAATGCGATTGAACTATCATTTAATAATTCTATTGAATAGTATTTTGTCGGAAATAATTTCATTCAGTTCGCAAGGTTATTTCTAATGAGTTACAGGGTATGTATATGAAGTGTAGCAACAAAATGGGAGCTATGATTTGATATATATTGTTATGTGTATTTATCCATTTAAAAGCTTGATAACTCTACTTCTAAATATATTATCTTCTTCGAGTATTGAAATACTACCAGGATTAAGTCTGTAATTGATATAGCCCATCGATGAGATATCAATTTTTTGAAAAGCTGCGATAAAAAAAGTCGCTGCAAATCCATGTGTTACAACTATTGTATCTTTTTCCAATTCTATTATCTCATCAACAAATTGGCATATTCGTTCTGCTACATTTCTTCTGGTTTCTGCTCCTTTACATATTCGATGATCTAATCTGTTTCCATTGGGACTTATAGGTATCATGATTTTATTATGTTCACTTTGTATCATTCCTCCATGTGTTCCAAAAGACATTTCTCTGAGTCTTTGATCGAGAATTAGTGGTGTATTTGTACCGTTTGTCAAAATCTGAGCTGTTTGGGCAGCTCTTTTTAGGTCAGAACTGTAAACAGTTAAATTTTGAATATCAAAACCCAATTCTCTAATCTTACTTGATAATTGAGATGCTTGCTGTTTTCCTTTTACTGTTAAATCTGAGTCGAACCATCCGCCAACTCTTCCGTTTACAGAATGTGTGGCTTCACAGTGAGTAATCAGACAAATTCGCTTCATTTTTGATTTATTTACAATTACACATAACGTCTCATGTATGTTGCGTTTGCCTGCCGAAGGCGGCATATGCAATATACAAATTGTTGTAAAACGTTTTTAGTCAATTCCTAAATCATTTGTGAATGAATGATGTAACTCAATTTCGCTTATTGGGAGACCAATTCTATCTTCTGTAATTCCACAAATAATTCGCTCAACTTCATATTTGCTCGATATTTTTTCAATGTCGATTAGTTTATCTCGGTTTAGAGATATTGTCCAATCCACTAATTGTCTAATTGTCCCTTTTGAAACAGGTGTTGTCCGTTTAATGGTTTTTATTCCGAAAATTTTGACGTGAGAACCTAATTCCGGATTGAAATCTAATGCAACTAAATCCGGTAATTCAAGTCCAAGTTCTGTTTTTAATTGACTCCACTTTTCTTTCAGCTCCGTTTGAGTGAATAATTCCGATATTTTCATATCAGGTCTTATTTCCTTTTCGGTTGAAGTCAAAATTCTTAGCGCTTTTCTGATTCGATAAAATACTATTTGAGTCAGACACTTATCTGTCGGATTTGCAATAATTCTGCTAAAAACAATATCCGCGAAATCCTGAACCGTATAAATTTTTTCCGCTTCAGAATCCTCAATTCGTATTCCAAATTTGTCCTCAATTGACATCACTAATTCGACTGAATCTAATCCCATTATCGGTTTTTAAATGTTTTACAACAACAAAATAAAGAATATATATCCTTTATTTTCTATATATAGTTATTTTTTAATACGCTGCTGTATAATCATACCATTCTAAAAATAATATAATGGGTATCTATTTGGATTATCTAAACAGTAATACCACTAGTGAGAGCGGGGAAATTATAACTAATGGTTTAAAAATTAACCATTTCAATAACTTTTGATTCATTATCAGAAAGAATAACATGTTGCATTATTCCTCCTCCGGTTTTTTCCCACAACATAAAAGCTATAATGTAATAATCACCAGATGGAAGATTATTAAATTCAAATTCTCCATCTTTATTGCACATAGTTTTTATTGTATCGTGATATCCTTCTGGGTCAGGAATAAATTTAGGAATTCCATCTTCAATATGAACATAACCTGAATTTTTATTATTATATATTTTATTTAATCTTTCCTCGGTATAGCGACAATTAGGCATTAATTCTATTCTAAATTCTTCACCAAAGCGTATATCTCCATTTTTTGATTTAAATTTAGCAACTCCTTTTATCTTACTATTTCCTTTGGTCTTAAACCAACTTACCTCTTTATAATCAAATTCATTTACTATTGTTATTGGAGTATCATTTTTAATCTTTTGCTTGTCATTGTCAGAACAATTGAAGAAGAAAAGTCCAATTGTAATTAGCAATAATTTGTATTTCATAATATTTGGGTTAATTTATCTCAACATGTTGATACATGGTTAGTTGCGTTGGTTATAACTAAGTTAGCAAAAGAAAACAAACCAGAAGAAAATCCGTAGGATTTTCAGAGTACGCACTGACCAAGCAATTAGCTATACACGTTGTTGGAGCATGTATTTTATTTTTTTCGATATGCAATCATTTCCATTGGTCCAGTCGGAATTGCATAAAGTTTTAAAAATTCAGTAGTAACCTCTTTAATTGGTATTGAACCATTTCTTTTTCCGTCATAGTACATTGAAACAAAAAAGGTCGAATCAATTTGTTCAATTATTTTCTTTTCGCCCGCTTTTCTCTTAAGCAGTTCTAAAGTTTCTTTATCCCAAAGTTCTTTGTTAAATTCAAATTCCGACTCTCTTCCGTTTTCAGTCAGCACGAAAGTCATTTTTTCAATATCTTCTTTTTTGAGTGTTGTAATTGTCGGTTCGAGTCGATAGAAGTCACATTCAAAAACAGCGTCTTTGCCATTTGACTTTCCGTTGATAAACCATTTTATATGATTCTCATTAACGATTTTGTATTTAGAGGTTTTCTCGTTATTAAAGTTCATTAAACCTCCATTGTTCATTTTCAATGTTGATGCTTTTTCTTTGAGTGAAAAATCAGTATAAATGTCAACATTGTCATTGTTAATTTCAAGAAGTTGAAATCCAGGATAACCCTTTTTTTCATTTCCAGAATCAATGTCTTTTAGTATCCATTTTCCATTCAAATCTTGCCCATCTACTGAATTAAAAATCATTGTTAATAATATAAATAATGATGCTGTTCTCATATGTTCCACAACGTTTAATATATGTGTCGTAGCAGGGCAAAATGTTACCTAGCTTTTTCCAAACATTGCGCTTTACCAAAAATACAACAACCATTTGATTCATCACTTAACTGTTATGATCACATATATAGTGTTGTAGCCAGTTTATTTTTCATCAGATAACTCATCAAAAAACTTAATGGGGTTTGTCAAAAACCTGTGTGTATTTGACTTCTTCGTTAAATTTAATAATTCTTCAATGCTTGGATTACATAAGTTTCCTTGGACATCCATTAATATCCAATCGTTTTTTCGACATAAATTTAGCATTCCGTTTAAAAAAGTTAGAGTTTTGTCCGTCAGATCTGTTCTGAATTGAAACTCATCTATGAAATCACCTTTTTCGTTGATATCGATATAAGCATCATGATCAAATTCCGATTTTTCACTTTTCCAATTCAAGCCGTCAGTCCAACTTGCGCGAGTTATGATTTTGTCTATTTCCTTTTCTAAATTTAAAATGTCAACTTTTATTTCTTTCCACCATTTTGTGGTTCTAGCGTCTTCAAATTTAGGGTCATCTTCTCCGTTATAATTTTCCCAGAATTTTTTCCATTCAGAATGCTTTATCTCTAACTGTGCAGGTAACCGATCAAACTTTTGTTCAATCGTTTTTTTCGGAAGTATAAATATTGGAAACTGATTAATTGCCATTAAATTATTTTGAATTGGCTACAACAACAAAATAAAGAATATATATCCTTTATTTTCTATATATGGTTATTTTTTAATATGCTGCTGTATAACCATGCTATTCTAAAAATAATATAGTAATGGGTATCTATTTGGATTATCTAAACAGTAATGCGACCAGCGAGACATAAGCAGGAGTGAGGAAGCAGAGGTTTCTCATTTTCTTAATACATAATGATAATAAACTATCTTACCATTACTCAATTCCTTATGGATGTTCGAACCCTTAACTCCTGCAAAATCATTCAGTGGCTTTTTTAACCAGCCCTTTACCATCTTTTGAAAGAATGCTAACTTGAATTCGTGAAATGCATCCATTGCATTGACCACTTCCTTCGAAATCAATTCCTTTTTGAGGACTTCAAATCCTGCATCATTGAAAATCGTATCAAGCTCTTCGATCTTTTCTGAGGGACGTAGGTCGGCAAACAAAAAATACCCGCCAGGACGAAGCACTCTGTTGACTTGCTTTACAAACTTTTTCATAGACCCGTAGCAATGTGATGATTCTACATTCACAATTGCATCTGCACTTTCATTCCCCAATGGTAGGTTTTCTGCATCACCATGAATAAAGGTTAATCCTTCTACCGAATGATGTTTATTACTAAATTTGATTGCGTTTTTAGAGTAATCAATTCCAATCATCGTCTTTGGTTTAAGATATCGTTTAATGTACGACGAACCTCCTCCGCGTCCACTACCAACTTCTACTACGTCTTTACCCACAAGGTCTACAGCTGTTGCCACATAGTGGTATAGCTGAATCATATACCGGTCGTTCTCTTCCTCCTCATTCAGTGGGATTGCAATAGGTTCATTGCAAGATTCATATCCGTAGTTCATATAAGTCCACTCTGCTGTTGGATACTTCTTTGACAAATACTCATATAGCTTTTTCCAGACCGCTCGCTTTAGTCGTGGAGAAATTTTAAGAAAGAAAGCAAAAATATTGGTAAGCATAGGTTAGCAATAAGTGTTAACAATCATTAATCGAAGTTATTTAGCCAATGGATTATAGCCTTTGTTGGCAAACGTTTTATTAATGATAGATTATATTTAATTTTCTTTTGCTGTATGGGTAAATGCTTCAATACCTCCTACAATTGGTAAGGTGATAGTTGTTGCACTTAAATCAATAGTTAATTCGGTTCCGGGTTCTGGGTGTAATGTGAACTCTTTGTCGCTTGAAAAAATCATTAGTCCTATTTGTTGACCTTTTTTAATAATTTGATCATCTGGCATTAAATCAAAAGACACCTTATAGAAATTACCTTTTTTTAAGGGTTCGCTTTTTCGTATCGAGTTGTGATTTTGTGGATCAGCCCAGCCACGAGTTATTATGTTATCTGTTATCTTAGTTCGACTTCCTTTATTCCAAGGCAGAGAAACCAACCAAACCGATAGATTTGCAGCGGCTTTGCTGCTTGATAGAGTAACAGTCACTTTTGCTGTACCAGATAAGTGAATATCTTTTGATAATGTTGGTGTTACATATATCAATCTGTGATTACTAATTTCAGACTGTGCCAGTGCTCTACCAGAAAAGGAATAATTATCAACAATTTTTTCCATTCCTTGATTCTTGGTTTTTTTGTGACTTAAGGTTCCTTTAGCTGGAGCCCCAGGAGTTAGATAAAGAGTTACATCTGATGCTTCAGGGTTGGGATACTCTTTATATGGAGTAGGGTTTTCTCTTGTGTCATTTTCACGCACAATCCAAGCTCGAGCATCATTTTCTACACCGTTTTCTACACCGTGTAGATAACGAGTAAACCATCTGTTCATCATTTTCATTGGAGGAGGACCACCATGTCCATCTTGATGATAATATATTTGAGAAGGTAATCCTTTAGCTTTTGCAGCTTTATAAATTCTATAGCTATGTTCTGGCATTACATTCCAATCATTAAACCCATGCGACATCAGTAAAGCTGCTTTCATGGGTTTCATATCATTTAAATAATCTCGTCCAGCCCAGAAGTCATTATAATCACCTGTAATTCTATCCATACCATTCTTTAGTTCTGTGTCTCTTACTGTTGTATTATTATAAGCTCGTTTTGATTCATCGCCACTATGAATAAAATCATAAAGTACATCGATATCTTCACCCAAATATCCTCCTGGAGATCTCACTAATCCATTTGATCGATAATAATGATAATACGATGTATTAGGAGCAATTGGGATAATTGCTTCAAGCCCATCTACACCAGTTGTTGCTGCGGCCAAAGGAATGGTTCCATTATAAGATGTCCCGGTCATTCCTATTTTACCGGTTGACCAAAATGCTTGCACTTCTTTTTTACCATCGAGAGAAGTGTAACCTGGTATACGGCCACATAGCCAATCAATTACAGCCTTAGGAGCCAATGATTCATTGTCACCTCCAACCGTTGGCGATCCTTGAGAAAGTCCTGTTCCTGGAGATGAGGAGTGCACTACTATGTATCCTCTTGGTACCCAGGTTTTAATATGAGAATTTGAAATAATTGGTCTCTCTCCTGTTCGAACAACCTCTGGATGTATACGTTCTTTTGCAGCTGTTCCGAGTTCATGCTTGACATCCCAAAATAATCCTGTAACATTTGGTGCAACGCCAGCAAAATAAGGACTGGATACATATATAACAGGCAATTTAAGCCCGTCTGTATCGGTTTGTTGAGGTCTGGTAACTGCCACGTGCATTCTATCTAATTTTCCATCACCATCAGTATCAAATTCTGTTTCAACCCATAGATCATGTCTAATCCATTTTTCTGGATCTTCAAATGCAGCGACAATTTGGGCCTCTCCGTTTTCAAAAACAGGAACAGATTTTTTTGCTTCTTGGGGGCTTGCTGAAATTAAAGGAGTAATTAGTATTGATAAAAATAAGGTTAATTTAATCAGCTTTTTCATGATGTGTTTTGTCATTATTATGTTTAATGTTTGCCAATGTTTAGTGTATGAATTGTTATGGCGTTCAGCCATTATGATTTATACACCTTGTTACCAGCTTTTTTTATTCTTTGAATTCAAGTATATCTTGTTTCATTTCTTTATTCCAAAAATCCACTTTGTCTTTATAGATTCTTGTTATCGGGTAACCATTAGTTTCCTTTTTCGATTTCCATGTTAGATGAACAACAGCAATTCTTTCATCTTCTAGTTCTAATACAATATCATCATTATTTGTCTTTCTAGCAATTAGTTCAGCGTTCTCATTACGTAACAGATGGTCATCAGATAATTCAAGTTTGAGTTCGTTCATCAACTCTTGAATATTTTTCTCTTCCATTTCAACTACATCCCAATAAGGTTCTAAAAACTTCAATTCAAAAGTTGTGTTATTTAGTGTATCTTCTAAATTTCCATTTTTCAATAAGTTAGCGATTGTTTTTTCGATACAATTTCTGGATAATTCTTTTACAAATAAGTCTGGTGGTACTAGATAGAGTCCATTTAGGTTTTCACCATTTTCTTTATTTTCATTAATAGCAGTGTCAAGGAATTTATACGTCCAAACATTTATTCCATAACTTCTACCATCTAAAGTATCAACTATTATATTTGCAAAATCATTTTCAAGATCATCCCAAGGAGTTGATATCTCAAATTCAAGCCATAATTTGAAAGGTTTATTTCCATTTTCAATAACTTTTTCACTTAAAGAGTATGGATTTATGCCTAGATTTTTAATATTCATTTTTTTCTAATTGCTGGTAACAATAAAATAAAGAATATACGTCCTTTATATTCTATGTATAGTTATGTTTACGTGATAAATGTAATTATTAGGATTGAGTATAAAAAACTCCTTAAGACGTTTTAATTTTTTACAATTTCTCACATACAAATATAAAAATATAGACCTCACAGGTTTTTAAAACCTGTGAGGTCTCATCAAATTAATCATTACTATTTTTTTCGAGTTCCGAAAAATGAAACTGGCGTGCTGTATCATTGTATATCAAGTATTTATTAACTACGATCTATTGCAATTTTTAAAACAAGCAATAGATTTTTAAAACATGTTATACGATGTCTAAAGAAAATTATGACACCAAGTTGGTGGTGCTAGAAGCATTACCACAAGAAGCGGTAAAATCACCAACAATTCCTGTTGATGTATTTATGCAAGAAGCCGAAAACTTATTTGTATGGGCAGAAGAGGACAAAGAAACCTTAGTTGCCAAAGGATTAGATTGGCAGATGTATGCCGAAGATTTACCAACCCGAACCGGGGCGTGTAGATATGCCCAGGCCGTTTGGATGAAAGAGCGGTATAGCCAGGAAGAAGCAGCCAAGGCCTGGAGAGAAGAGTCTCCCAAAGCCTACGAATTTAGAAACGACCTGTTGGCCGATTTGCGGTTTGCGTTTCGCAAACGAATGGATTTGCTAGCCCGTGTACGTGCTATTGCCGATGGAGAAGGCGATGCCGATATGATCCAGGATTTGATGGATATTAGTGTATTGGGTAAAGCCAATATAGCAGAGCTAGAAAAAGCAAAGTATGATCTTAGCAACTTTGATATTGCAGCACAACAATCGGATGCCCTGGCAGAATTACTGGCCAAAGCCAATGGGGCGACCTTAGATAACTCTAAAGCCAAAGAAATACGGGATCGTGCCTATACCCATCTTAAGGAAGCTATAGATGAGCTTCGCGCAACGGGTAAATATGCATTTAGAAAAGATCCCGAGCGTTATAAGGGATATGTTAGTCGATATAAACGTCGATAATCGGTTGCTATTACTGGCCCCCGCATAGAGTAGAGGTCTCCGCGCAACGAGGGAGACTCACCTTATTGCGGGGGTTAGTTTTACCCTTGCGGGGGAAGCAACCGGTATGCCGATGGTCGATATCAATAGTGCGAGGAAGAGGCATCTATATGCGCTGAAAGCTATACCTATACCGATGGTCGATAAAAATAGTGCGCGGGAGCGTTGATTTGTTATTTTGGTGAAGAATGGATACATTAATTAGAAATACTATACTAAAATGGATCTTAGTCTATAGGTAATCCTGAGTTGAGGTTACAATTGTTGAGTTAAACACTAAAACCCGTATTAATTATAGCTATTGCTACCAATAGTACTTTTATTCTGAGATATATTTTTCAAATTCCGCTTTTTTGATATTTAGAATTTGAGTTGGCTTTTCAAATTTTAAATTCCCATTTTTAGTTACAGAAATTGTCTGGTCATTAGGTTTCTCTAAAAAATATTCGAACGTATTATTTCCGAAATCGTATTTAGACCAAGCAAATGTTCCTTTTTGCTTTTCGTTGTGATAATAATCAGTTTCTGTTTTCAGACCCAGAAATCCATATTCTAATATTTTCTTAAAATGCCCATTTTTTGGTTCAGGTTTCCACCAATAGGTTACGAATTGTTCCGATTCCCAATCACTAATTGTCCAATTTTTTTCGAGTTTTGGAAGCCCAAGTTTTTCTCGTTCTGAATTAAATTCAATTCCGTGGTTCTTATTAATAGGCACTACAGATTTATAAATTGCATTAGCGCCTGCTAAAAGAACAAGATATAAAAGTCCTTTTGATATTCCTTTTCCTATAGTTTTTATTGAAAAATCAAACTCTTTAGGGTCACTTTTATAATCGTAATAATACGCAATTGCAATCGGTACGATTATTATTCCGTATATCATTTGGTTTTCAAATTATTGGTAACAATAGAGTAAAGAATATATATCCTTTATATTCCTTTTTAATCTTATATCTAACAAAACCTGAATGAGATATAGCCATCCTAAGTTTGTATTTTATATAAACAGTCTATAGTCATATGTTCTGCCTTCAAATCTCGAAAGTAATTTTCCAATTCTCGCTATTTTGTTTGATGAATCGATAGTTGAAGGGAGCTTTGAATATAAATCTAATGAGTTCCAATTCATTTTTGTTAAACTTAAAATTTCTGTTGAAATTAGATCAATATTAGATTCTCCGTAATGCTTGGTTATTTTTACTGGTGCAGGAATGCTTCTACCACCTAAGTAAAATTTATAATTAGGTTGTCGAACAGAAGGTACAATTCCGTGAGTCCATAATAGGGCTGTATGTTTATTCGTAACAATACAGGTTCCTCTTGAAATAGGAAACTTATCTACTTGTAATTCTTTGTTATAAACGCTCATTGCTACAAAACGTGCATCAGGTTCAAAACTGATTTCAATAAGGTCTATTTTTTTGATTCCAGCTTTGTGTAAACTAGCTTTAATTCCGTCTATTTCATCTTGTGTAAACTTTGTTCTTTTGTGTATAACTACTCTTTCAGGGAGTTTGTCTAGTGATTCATAAAAGAGTTCTCTAATTGAAACCCCAAATTGAAAAGCATCTTTAAATGATAAAAAAGGATTGTTTTGTTTATCAAGGAAATAGTTGTCTATTTTAGATAATTTATATTTTAAACCCTGTCCGTTTGAATCATAAATGTGACTACAACCAATAACAATTTCTGATTTCTCTTTTATTTTAGAAATACTATACCCAATTCCAGCATATGCTGTGTTTTTTTCTTGATTATTTAGAATCCAAGGTGTTCTTAAAGATTTTACATAAAACGATAATGATAACCACCAATTAATTTGACAAGTTAAACTATCTTCTAGTGTTTTTTCTCTAATTAATTGTGTTGCAATTCCTTTTGAAGCAGCAAATGCTTTTACATAATCGTGTAAGTCAAAACTTTCCTCTTCATTTACAAAGTTTTCAAAATTTTGCCATTCGTTTGGAATAAAAATTACGATTGTACTTTGACTTTGGGTATTTGCTATTTGTTCAATTTTAGAAGTTATAAGTCTAGCAAGTTTAATTGCATTTTCGTGTGCTTCAAGTTCATTTTCGCCTCTAAAATCAATATCCAACCAACTTCCATCATTCTCAAAGTATGGAATGTTTAACGGAATATTATAAATTGATGAAAATCCTGGGTAATCTATTAAGTAATCAGGGTTTATATTGTCAGTTGAGTGTTTTGTTTGCAGTTTGGAAAGAAAATCATAAAATCTATTTGAGTATTTCCCTCCACAAATAACAGATAAGTTTATTTCATTAGATAATATTACTCCATTTAGATTAACATCATAAGGACGGTTGTTTACTAAACCTCTCATTGGATGATAATCTTTGAATTCGATATCTGATGAAATGTTACGAAAAACAAGTTGTGGTTCTAAAAATTGAACACCTTTAAATTGAGTTTGTCTATTATCGTATTCTTTTGGTGCGTAACCTCTAAATTTAGGGTCTAGAACATTTATTTCTCCAAACGCTGTACTTGAAGATATTTGAAATTCAAGAGCACTACCAGATTGAAGAGGATATTCAAATTTTATTCTAGGTTTATTAAATAAAAGCTTATTCCAGTTTTCTAATATTTCGTCATACTTATTGTTATATAATTTCTCTAAGTTGTATTTACTAATAGTTAGTTTTTCTGTTTTTGAAATTTCTTGGTCAGAGGTTAAATTGATTGTTGGTGTAAAAGTTAAGTAACCAAAGCTTTTGTTTTTATCAAAGTAAAATGAAAGAAATAGGGCTTTATGAATTTTGATGCTTTTATATTCACTTTCATTGGAAGTCAACCATATTTTATTTTTATTATTGGTGGAAATTCTTTTGTCATTGGCAAAATGTTTCAAAATTGCTTGCAGCATTAAAGATTTGAAAGCTGATACATTTTCGACATCAAACTTACTTATAGATTCTCTTTTAATATCACTTTTTAAAAGACCATAAAATGCCTTTGAAATATCGGTTAGTGTTCCTATGGCAAATACTTTTCTTTTAAAGGGGACTGCACAAATATTATTTGTTTGGCAAATGGTTTTTAAAAAACTCCAAGGTTTTTCATCCTTATAGTCAATTTCAAATTGAAATACCTCTTTTGGGAAAACAACAGGGTGTAAATTACTTTTAATATATTTTCCTGTATTTGAAAAATTTAAATGAAACTCTGTTTTTAAATACTCTTCATTTTCTGAGCTTTCAAGTGCATTTTGAATTTCTTGTGAAAGAGAATCATTATCCTCAAATGCTGATTTAGCTAAATGAATTATAGTCTTATCAAATCCGTCTGTTGTTACGTAATGGGCTTCTCTTCCAGAATCTCGAACAGTCCTAAGCAACTTAGCTACTTCGTCCGATATTTTACTTCCATAACCACACCAATACAATCTTCCAGCCCCTTTTCGAGTGAAAGCTTTTGTTAATGCGTCCATTAAAGATTTATCTCTTCCACTATAACCAGTAATTATCAAGTTTTTATCTAGATGATAATTAGAAAGATTTTCAATAAACACTTCATTTTGAGAATCTAACTCTTCTACTGTGTTTTTTAATGAACTGAATTTATAATCACCGTGAAGAGCGATTGCAAGAAGTTCTTTGTTGCTTTGATTCCGATAGATTCTGTCTACATTATCTAGATTTATTTCTATTGGTGTCAGTTTGTTCTGATGAGCTGAACGAACAATAAGTCCGTCAAAATTAGTAGTCCAAACAGATTTGATGATATTATGCTCTGCAAGTAAGCATAATAGTTTATATCCAATATATGGCTCTTTATTTTCTATTAGACTTAAAAAGTATTTTCTTCTATCATCACTAATTGGATATGCCTTTTCTGCAAAAAAGGAATATTCTTCATTAGAGTCTAATTCAGGATATTCTCCTTGACTATCCAGCCATTTTTGTATGCTTTTTCTAACAGAATCCTCTTTATAATTTTTATAATAATCAGATGCGTTTATATTCTTAGAGAGATAAATGTCTTTTTTCCATTCCCAAATACAGTCATATGCAGATTGAATTCCTGAACTTATTGAAGCACCAGCTCCTAACAAGATTGAATGAGGAACATCAGTATTTCTTTTAAAAGACCTTAAAAAAGCATCATAATCTAGTCTTAATTCTTCTGTCATTCAGTTTGTTTTTTTCAGCTTGCAGGTAACACTAAGTGTATGTTCTTTATATCTCATGTATGGTTATTTTTAAATTTAATCCCATATCAAACCCTTATTATGTGATACAATATCAGCGATTCATTGATAAGATAATTGTGGAAAACCACAATCACTATTTGTTTTTAACAAACAATCCCATACTTCAACTCATTAGAGTTGAAGTATGGGATTGTGTTTACTTGCTAAATGTACCTATTATTATTGAGGGTAAAAAACCTCTGTAAGGTGTTCCTTATTTTTTAACATACTGTGGTGTAATCGTACTATTTTAAAATAGTTAATGATAGTTTTAGCTATTTGGATTATCTATACAGTAATGCTACTTGCGAGACGCTAGCGGGAGCGAGGCTACTGCAAAAGGAAATGACTTTTCGATTTAGCACTAAACTTTGCTCTGATTTCATATATGATGTTACCTGCTGGCTTTTTTCATGATTTTCCATAAAGCTAATATAAAAACAACAACAGAAGAAAACCAAGCAGTATTATAAACACCATAGTAAAAATCCTCAATCGGAATAAACCCAGAAAGCTGCGTTGCCAAAACAATACACACTAAAAATATTCGAATTATTGTTTTAAACCAACCTGGTTTAGTCAGCATTTCATAAAATCCAATAATCAAGACAAATAGGAAAAGAGTATCATAAGTAATACGATAATTTATTAATTCGAAAAGTTCAGGATTTGCGTTTTTCGTCTCTAGAAACTGATAATGATCTTTTAGAGATAATATCAATTGAACAATTATTACAATTATTGAAAAAAGCGGGTTATATAGTTTCACGAGTTGTATATGATATTACCAAGTTAGCTTTTATTCGTTCGTTGTACTTTTTTCTTTAAACAATAAGAAAGTAAGGACTGTAAAAACACTAGTTCCAATTAGCAGCAACCCATACTTGAATAACCCTGTTGTGATGAAGACAAAGAAACCAGTGTCAGTCCGAAAATTATCCGCTTTTTGATTAAATTCCGTTATTGAATCAGAGCTCTCCAGTAATAAATAGCTTATAATACAGAACATGCTAATTAGATAAAGCCCAATGATTTTTAAATTCCGTTTATTCCTCATTTATTTTTAATGTGCTACAACGTTTCTTGTATGTTGTGTTTGCTTGCCGAAGGCGGCATATGTAATATACAAATTGTTAGGCACTGGTTTTTTTATATTGCGTCATATTTATTTCCAACAAACTTTAATTTCTTAATACAACCATTCAAGCAGTCAGCAAATCGTGTCCTCCAAATTATTAATTCGGTGAAAGAACCATTCCGTTGAACAATTCTATAATTTCCTATTCGAAAATTCATTTTAAATCGAAGTAACATTATTTTAATTTTAGATCCTCCTTCAATGATTTTTTCTCCATTAATAAACTCCATATAATCAAATCTATCAATGTCTTGTGCTAAAATTTTAGTGGTTAAGTTTTTGTCAATAGAGTAGATATGTTTTGTTGTCACAATAATTTTTCTTGACCTTTTAAGTTTGATTAAAAGAACTTCTAATTCGTTATTATCTAAAACTATATTTTCTTTAAATTGATTATTTGGATTGTCAAAAAATATTATTCCTCTACTATTTCGATAGTACTTTACCTTTTTTAGAATTTGATTCCTTATGTCTTCTTTTTTCTTTTTCAATGACTAGTTTTCTAAAAATCGTCCAACTTCCTATTTTAAAAATTTACTGATAAAAGATTCTTTTTTTATTAAGTTTTTTCTTTTAGGATTTAATATCTCTTTCGAATCAGCTTCTATTATTTTGTCTAATAAGGCATTGTAGCCATTATTAATTTTATACTCAACTTCATTTTTATAAAGAGGAAAAAAACTGTAAATATTTATAATCCTTCCGTCCTTTTTAATTTTTGTGAAATTTTCGTCAAAAGTTACTGAAGGTAAAATTACTCCACCTACAAATTCCGTATCATTTCCATAGGGTTCAAAGTCGGCGTCGGAAACTATGGAATGTCCAATTCCTATCCAGCTGCCTTCCTGATGAGGGAATTTAGCAGTTCGCTTTAACATTGAAATTATGTAATCATTTTTTTTGTCACCGGTATAAACATTTTTAAATTCCATTCCTTTTGGAATTAACATCATCATTTCAGCAAATCTTAGATCTTTGGGGTTTTCGGCTTCTTGAGGAATTTTCATTTCTAAAGAACTCATTCCTGATGTAATCAAAATATCGAACTTAGAAGACTTTGCTTTTATTAAATGTACGTGCACTTTAAAGTCAAAAGTCATTATCTCGTGAAAGACTTTTACTTCGGCATCAGGGAAGTGTTTTTCAATATGCTCATTCACCCATTCATAATGTTCGTCAAAATAATCTCTATTTTGGAAATGATCAATTATGCTTTTTATTCCTTCCATTTTATTTTCGGCTTGTTGCTAATGTTTAATTATGTGTCGTAGCAGAGCAAAATGTTACCCTGCTTTTCAATTTTTTTTATACATCGGTTACTCTAACTTTTGTTTCCTACTAACATTGCACCACATCAAAATAAACTAACCAATCGATTGATCACTTAGCTGCTATGATCACATATATGGTGTTGTGATATCGTTTTAAATTTTGTTCAAAATACGTTGTAAAAAATTCAGCTTTCTTTCTGGAAATATTTTTTCATCTCGTTCGATATACTCATATACCTTGTCTGTTATTTTTATTTTCAATTCCAGAATTTCCTTTTTCATTTCTTCCTCAAGTTTACTACTATAAAAACCTGACTTAATCATATAAAGATTATTGGATATAGTTGCGATTGTCTCAAAATCCTTTCCAATATTTTCAGGAACATCTTTGGGCTTTCCTGTTCGATCTTCTTCCCATTGAGCTATACCATATTTACAGTATAATTTATAAGTATCAAGTCCTATTTTGCTCATTTATTTAGCTTTTTGGAATGTATCACATATATGGTGTTACCCAATGTTTTCTTTATTTAGTGTTCCATAAAAAGATTTTGGTTGCGCCCAGCTATATAACCTCCTTATTGTCAGTTTCCAGTTATTTTTAAATAAGTCTGTCCAATATTTTTCTTTCGGATAAATTATTTTATCAAATTTCCCATAGTGATCGTCATATTCAAATTTTTGCCATTCATCAGAGATAGAATTTAGTCCAAAATATTCTTCAAAATCCAATAAACCTGGAGTTCTCATCACGTGATCTGGTATCGGATAAATTCTATTACTTTTATCTATTATCAGAATAAAAATTGATTGGTCATCCAAAGCCAATCTTGGACTAATTGCAATAGATTTAATTTCGTCCAGTTGGATTTTAAAAGATTTGCAAAATTTGGCAAGTCCAATTTCCTTTGCAGGGAATTCGTGAAATTCCAATTCAGATTCAGTTATTTGAATTCCGGATGTCATTTATTAATATTGGGGAACAATGTAATAAAATATATATATTATTCCACCTATGTTTATTTTTTAACATACTATTTTAGAAATAGATAGCGATGAGTATCTATTTGAGTTACCTGGGTAGTAATGCTACTAGTGAGATACTAGCGGGAGCCCTTAATGCTTTTCTATTGGTTCAATCAATTCATACTTTTTCATTAGAAATATTCCATACAATAAGCAAGGCAAAGCAAGTAATGTAATAATAACAGCATTTTCGATTGATGTTGGGTCGCTTATTTTTTCTTTAATTGGAAATCCTGCTGAGTCTAAGTCACCAACAAAATCAATTATTGCATGCACCATTATTAATGGATAAATTCTTTTTGTAATCACCAATAAAACACCAAACATTACCCCAATAAAAGTAGCATAGCAAACTTGGGATAATTCTCCATAAATTCCTTTGTCAAAATTCAATATATGGATAAGCCCAAAAAATAAAGCAGACACAAAAACAGATAAAATAAAATTCTTTTTTGTATTTCCTAAGTAGTTTATCAAGTGTGATTGCAAAAAACCTCTAACACTCAATTCTTCAGCAAATCCAATTGATATCGAATAGATTAAAAATAAAGCGATATTGGGAAATAGAATGTTGGTATCAATATCGTCCATTATCATTGCGTTAAGCAATACTAAATAAATAAGCGGAAATAATAATAAGTGCCATTTTTCTAGATTTGTCCCTTTAATTCCAGCAACTTTAAAGAGTCCATTGTTTTTAATGAAGAAAAACGAAACTACGATCAAAATCAAGTTTGCACCAATTTTTAGGAAAGTATGAGTTTGATATGACTCAATTCCGTTTTCTATTAGTTGTTGTGAAAAATATTCTCTTGTTAATAAAATCAGTAAAAGTACAATTACAAATATTGTAAGTTGATTCCAGAATTGTTTTTTGTTCATTATTGATTGATTTTAAAGTTCTTCAATTAATAGACGTAAATTCTGATAAAATGGTTGCCTGATTTTTTTCTCGTATTAAGCATAACAACGAAATAAATGATAGGTATCCTTTATTCTATCTATGTTTATGTTTAGCAATATTAAAAAGGGGGTTAACAATTTTGTTGAACGCCTTTTTTATTTCCCCTAATTCATTTCATTTTTTCCTCAATTCATTGTACAGCTATTTCAAAAATTGCACTCTCAAGATACTTTTGAGGTGTCATTAATCTTGAAATATTATACACTATGAAAATCATAACTACATTTTTAATCGCTTTTATTTGTTCAATTAGTTTTGGACAGACTTTTACAGGAAAAATAATCGATAAACAAAACCAACCTATTCTATTTGCCAATGTGGTTGCAAAAAGCGCAACTGATAATGCACTAATTAATGGGGTGATTTCTGATGAAAACGGAGCGTTTTCTATCGAGCCAAAGAAAGAAAATATATATATAGAAATTAGTTTTGTTGGATTTACTACCCAAAAAATAAACCCTACTCAATCTAATATCGGAACAATCGTTTTAGAAGAAGAAGGACAACAACTACAAGAAGTCGTAATTACAGCACGTAAAAAACTCATTCAACAAAAAGTAGATAGATTAGTTTTTAACGTAGAAAATACCGTTGCTGGCACTGGTGGAACCGCACTTGATGCACTAAAAGCTACACCAAGTGTAAATGTAGATACTGATAAATTAGCCATTGTAGGGAAAGGAAATGTACGAGTAATGGTTAATGATAGAATTGTACAATTATCAGGTAATGAATTAACGGCTTATTTAAACAGCATTGCATCCGATGATATTAAAGATATTGAAGTTATTACCACACCACCATCGAAATATGATGCTGAAGGTAATAGTGGACTTATTAATATTGTTCTAAAAAAATCAAAAGAAAATAGCTGGAATAATCAAATAAGAACTTCTTACACCCAAGCAACATATCCATTATTTAATTTTGGAAACACATTTAACTATAATAAAAACAAAGTAAGTTTAATTGCTTCGTTAAATGGAACTAAAGGATATACAGCACAATTTAATCAATTTGATATTATTTATCCATCGGCTTCAACCGTATCAAATCTTGATATGAAAAATAAAGAAAGTATGATTTCTGGCAGGCTGGGTTTAGATTACAATGTAACAAATAACGCTACTGTCGGGGTTTTATACTCAGGTTCGTTTGACGATAAAGGTATAACCGATGGTGGAAGAACACTTACAAATGACGGTAATGGAACGTACACTATTAATGAAGGTAACGCCGAGACAACAAACAAAAACCACTCAATAAATGCTCATTACATTCAAAAATTAGATACGCTTGGTAGAAAATTATCTATTGATGTTGATTACTTTAATTTTAATAATTCTTCTAATAGAGGTTTTAGCAGCGAACAATTTGTTACAAACCAAAGCTATTTTGAGGCGAAAAATAGCACCAATCAAAACATTAAAAATTATAGCGGAAGAATAGATATGGAACACCCAGGCAAATGGGCTAATTTTTCTTACGGAGTTAAAACCACAATTACAAAAACAGATAGTGATGTAGCATTTTACAATACCACTACAGGTACACCAATTTTTGACCCAACACAAAGTAATGAGTTTATGTATTCTGAAAATATTAATGCAATATATGCAGATATGTCTAAACCATTAGGTGAAAAATGGCAAGCAAAAATCGGACTTCGTTTTGAAAACACTCGAACAAAAGGAGTTTCAGAAACAAACAATCAAACCGATATCAATTCGTATAACAAACTATTTCCATCTGTATTTTTAGGGTATACTCCTAGTAGAAAAAATATGTTTAATTTAAGTTATAGCAGAAGAATTCAACGTCCTAGTTTTGAGCGTTTAAATCCGTTTCGATTTTATATTAATCCTATTTCGTATCAAGAAGGAAACCCGTTTTTAAAACCACAAATTTCTGAGAATTTAGAATTAAAGCACATTTACAAAGGAAAACTGATAAGTAAAGCATTTGTAAGTTATGTAGATAATGGATATTTCAACATTATTAAAGCAGAAGATGGAGCACAACAACGAATAGTAGTAACATTTGACAATTTTTATACAGCTTATAATTATGGGTTAACTGAAACTTTTATATACAACCCAACAAAATGGTGGAATACGACAACCCAAGCAACGGTATCAAAAATGGACACACAATACAAAGACGGATTTAATTTAGACGCTGAATTAGTAAGCAGATGGAATTTTCAATTGTATAACCGAAATACATTCCATTTAAACGAAGCAAAAACAATACAAGCAGAAACCACGCTTATTTATGCCTCGCCACAAAAATTGATGTATTTTTCAATATCTGAAATGGTGAGTCTAGACCTGGGATTAAAATTTTCGTTACTAGACAAAAAACTAAATTGTACAGTAGCCGTAAACGATATTTTAAAGCGTAAGGCAACGAGTGTAAACACCAAAACTAACGGAATAGACCAAACATACTATAATTATTTCGATACCCGAGGTGTGAAGATTGGTCTAAACTATAGCTTTGGTAACAAAAAGATAAAAGTTAAGCAACGTAATTCTGGAAACGAAGAAGAGCAAAACAGAGCAAAAACTAATTAATCGAAAATAAAGCTGTTTAAACCTGAGTTCGACCTAAGCTAAAATGTTATAAAAAGCGTCAATTCGAGTGGTTTTTCAGAATGACCTCTCGATTACGCTCGAGGTGACGTGGAGAAAAACTGTACTTCGGCAAGCTCAGTAGGACTATCGAGAATAGCTTTTTTTAAATAGAAAATCACTATTCTCGATACAATCTTCTAGCCTGTACTAAGCTATGTCGAAGTATCAGATCACTCGAATTGACGTGATTTTCTTAGATCGAACTCAGGTTTTAAAGAATTAGATACTTTAAACGGCTTTGTTTTAAATTAAAAATATATTTTGTACATCTAAAATTACAAAGCAGTGAAGGTTTTCAATCAAAAAATAAATCTAAAACAAGTTTTAATAGTCATTGCACTATTAATACTAGGTAATGCTGGTAAAATTTATCTTTTACATAACGTACGAACTAAAAGTGATATTGATTTTTATAGTTATTTCGACCACGTTTCTGTTTTTCTATTCTCTGCAGTTTCGGTAATATCAGTACTAGTTTCTTGGAAAGTCATTAATAGAATAGACATGACAAATACAATTCTAAAATTTGTAAAGGTTTATATTTTGTCTTTTTTATTATTTGTTATCGCAGGTGTTATTATTGATTATGTTCTTTTGGGTATTATAATGAACAATAATGAATATGATTTTATGATTAGATTTATAAACACGATGTCTGTTGCTTTTATACTTGTTGATATTTTTGCGCTTACTTCTGCATTTTTATATTTCAGACAATCTCAAAAAACCACATTAGAATTGGAGCAAACCGAAAAAGAAAAAGCAACATTACAATCGCAAATGCTGCAAAAGAATTTAGAACCTCATTTTTTATTCAATAATTTGAGTGTTTTATCAGGATTAGCAAGAAAGCAACCGGAGCAAATGGAAGGTTTTATCGATGATTTTTCTGATGTATATCGTTACTATTTAAAACACGGAAAAAAGCAATTGGTCGAGTTGAAAGATGAACTATCATTCTTAATAAGTTATATGAATTTAATGGAAAAACGCTTTGGAAATACGTATCAAATTGAAAATAGTATCGAAAATGCAGATGGTTTTATCATTCCGTGTTCGTTGCAACTATGCGTAGAAAATGCAATAAAACACAATAAAGGAAGTGAAGAAAACCCGCTGTTGATTTCGCTTTCATTGAAAGAGGATACTATTGTGATAAAAAACAAACTAAATAAAGTAGATTTTACACTCGGAACAGGAACAGGAAATGATTACCTCAAACGTCAATATCAAATCAATTTTAACAAAGACGTTATTTTTACAGAAACTGATACTGAATTTATTGCCAAAATCCCGCTAATTTCTGAAATATGAAAGTACTAATCATAGAAGACGAAGCCATAAATATTGAAATCATTTCGGACCATATTCTTCGATACAATGGCAACATCGAAATTGTAGCTTCGTTACAAAGCAAAGAAGAAGTTGAAAAATGGTATCAAGCCAATGAACAAGTAGATCTAGTGTTTTCTGATATTGAATTGTTAGACGGAAATGTATTTTCTCTATTGAAAACCAATATTATAAAATCCCCAATTATTTTTACAACCGCCTACAACACTTTTTACCAAGATGCTTTTGATGTAAACGGAATAGCTTATTTACTAAAACCTATTAGCTATAACAAGTTTAGTAAAGCAATGGAAAAGTTTGAAAGCCTACAAAACAAAGAGGTTGATTGGAAGAAAATATCAGAAACCATTCACAGATTAAACAACAATTACAAAGAACGCATCATCATAAAAACCAAAACAGAAATAAAAATTTTAAGTACCAAAAATACTGGAGCAATTTTATCTAATTCGGGAAAATGCATCGGGATTGATGAAAACGGAAAAGAAAATGAATTTCGCTACAAGTTATCTGATTTAATAAAGGAGTTAAACCCAAAAGAGTTTTTTCAAATTAATCGTGGTGAAATTGTAAATATCAATTTCATCGAAAAAATTGAGCCTTACTTTGGAGACAGATTGGCAATTTCAATCAAAAACTACAAACAACATTTAATTACAAGCGCATCTGCAACAAGCGAATTTAGAAAATGGATTGAGTAAGCTAGCAACTCCAGAGCTTAAATTACACATGCTGTTGTGAACCGTAGGGACACATTTGGGTAAGCACACTTGAATACTTCTTTTTCCCATCAGAATAAAGACCATCTACATAACAGTTTTGATAAACATTATAGACAATTGACTTTTAGTCCAAAATGTCCTTTTTTTCAATAGTATACATTTTTAATAGATCAACAAATCCGTTTTTTATTTTATTCACTTCAGACTGCGGTGTATCTTTTTCCAGAAAAATTGTTATACTAGATGCGGTTTCCCCATCGAAATGTTCTTCAGTTTTTATGTTAATCTTTTTAGTCTCTATAGAATTATTGGGGAAAAATATTTGAATGTATTTACTATCTGCTTTTTGCTTAACTGTTATTTCTAAATACTCTTTTGCGGTTAAGTAATATGCTGTTGAACAAAGTTTAAAAGCTGTACAGAATTGTATAAATTTAATCGTTTTGTTATGATTAAAGTCAACCTCCTCTAGCAGATAGTTATAATTTTTTTCGCTATCATAAAGTTTATGCATATCTATTTTTTCACCCAAAGATAGAAGCGCTTCTGCTTTAGTTTGACTTGAACATTTTGTGTAGATAGATAATAAAAATAATGCAACAAATAAATTTTTCATAATTAGATAATGTTTTTTTGAGTTATGGTTTACAACCTCCAACTAAATGAGTATGTTTCTGCAGTTACTAGAAGTAATCATGTTCGTGATTTACAATGCCCTTCTAAACGACTCAATTCGCATATTCATTTTAGTGTTTTGTTAGCTACTTTTTTAGTTTATTCATTAGATTCTCTCCTTGTTCTTGTAGCATCAAAAACACAAATCCCTCTTCACAAACCGTTTTTGGGCCAGTGCTTAGCGCTGGCAGAATATGATAGTATTAAAAAAGTAAGAATGAGGATTGTTTTTAATTTCTTTATGTTTAATATTTTATACAGCAAAATTACCTCTTATATGTAATTGATAAAATAGGTAATCGTACTGATTTTATATCCGTAGGATTACAGAAGAGCAAAGGAGAAGAAGGTTGAATGCTACTAGAAATCTGAGGTAAACCCGTTTCTTATACCATATTTAATAAGACCTACAATGGTTTTTACTTTTGTTTTTCGAAGAATATTTTGACGGTGTGTATCAACTGTTCGCCTTCCTATAAAAAGTTTGTCTGCAATTTCTTGACTACTATATTCTTGGCAAATTAATTCGAGAACTTTTACTTCCCTATCTGTTAGTTCATTTGTTTCGGCTTCAATTTTCCGTTCTTTTTTAACCTTGTTCACCATAACAGACAAGACTTCTTTGCTGTAATAAGTACCATTGTCTGTAATTCTGGTTAGTGCTTCAATGAGCTCTTGTTTTCCTGTATTTTTGAGGATATAGCCATCGGCTTCACTCATCATTATTTCGCTAACAACTTCTTTGTCGTTATGCATCGATAGCACAAGTACTTTTAAGTTAGAGTAAGTAGATTTTATTGTTTTAATAAGTTCTATACCACTCATTCCTGGCATACTAATATCTGTAATAACAATATCAACGGTATCTTTTTCGAGCTGCTCTAATGCATCTTCGGCACAAAGGTATTCTGATACAATTTGTAAGTATTCCTCTTTTCGAAGTAATGATTTAATTCCATCAATAAACATTTGATGGTCGTCTATAATCATTATTTTCACAGGTGTTTCCATATTTAAAGAATTACGTCAATTCGGATATCTGTTCCTTTTCCCTCGGTAGAAATAACATCAACTTCACCATTTATCATGGATATTCTAGAAAAAACATTTTGCCAGCCAATACCTTTACTTTGGTGAATGGTACTTATATCAAATCCTTTTCCATTATCCGAAATTAAAAGGTGTGCCTTATTGTTTATTCGATTCAATGTTACAGTAATTTTATCTGCTTTGGCATATTTAATCATGTTGTTTAGAACTTCTTGAACAACTCTGTATAATGCAATTTCTTTACTTTCCTCTAATCGGTTATCCATTCCTTTGTGGCTAAAATTAACATGAAGTGCTTTAGACTCATTTATTGTATTGGCAAATGATTCAATGGCAGAAACCAATCCGTATTCCATAAGTGCGGCTGGCATCATATTGTGTGAAATAGTGCGTACTTCATTTACAGCCTCATCTATCAAGTTCATTGAATTTTGAACTAATATCTTATCCTCTTCATTTACTTCGTCTTCTAGCCCTGCAATATTTAATTTTGCTGTAGAAAGCAACTGGCCTAAGCCATCGTGAAGATCTTTTGCAATACGAGAACGCTCTTTCTCCTCTGCCTCAAACACAGCTCTATAGTGTACAGTTTCTTCGTCACGTTTTGATTTGGCCTCTTTTACTCGAGTATTAAGATAATAAATCAACCCTAGTAATATCACTAGTCCTAAACTTAATCCACCCCAAAGCACTAAGTTTTTGTTAGCAGCTCTTTCTTCTAACAGTTTTAAGTCTTTAATCACATTTTCTTTTTGCAATTCTGCATTTTTACGTTCTTCACTTAGTTTTTCATTCAAGATTCGTTGTGTTTCATATGTAGTATGTTTTTCTGCAATTGCCATTTTCATATCATTTTTGAAGATGGTGTCTTTTAGATTAGTTTGGATTTTATAATATGAAGCCGCCTTTTTGAAATTCTTTACTCTTTCGTTGTTAGTGGCTAATTTTCCTGCCAATTCCATCTGGTGATAGAGAGAACCAATTTCTGTTGCAATTTCATAGGCGCCTTTAAACAATTCGTTAGCCTTTTGATGCTGCTCTAACCGGGTATAAGCTATTCCTTGGTTGGTCATTATTATCATTAGCTGTTGCTTGTTATTAGTAGAAGAGGCTAGTGTGTAAGCAGAATCGAGCATCACCAAAACTTTATGGTATTTTTCCTGGGACTCATGTTGTAAACCTATTTCGTTAAGAGTATTTGTATTAATAGTGTTGTAGGGCGTTTCCTTAACTACTTTTAAGCTGTCAATTATACTTTTGTTTTGTCCAAATGCAGAATTGAACAGTAGTAAAAGTGAAAGGAAGAATAACCAATTTTTCATATAAAGTGTTATACTCAGAGCATTGTAGCTAACGGACTTGTGTATGGAACGTAGCATATAAAAAGACACTAACTTTTCGGATTAACACAAAGCCGAATTTTTATATTTTGTTTTTAATTTTTATATTCTAAAAGCCATACTTCGACAAGCTCAGCACAGGCTTTAAAATTTGGTGGTCTTTGCAAATAAACGAAACCTTTCGATTTGGCACTTATTAGCTATGTTTTATACATCGTGTTGTGTACAGTAATTTTTTAACAACAATCCCAATAAAAATAAGCTTTAGAAAAGTCTTCTTTAATTAGATTCTCTTTATTTATAAAAATGTGCCCAATTCCGCTATCTCCAAACATTATGTGATCATCAATATCAATTTGTAAAACTTGAATATCATTTCTTTGTTCCACATTATAATCTCTTGGATCTGATTGAGTAAATTCGGCATATCCACCAATTTTATGTCCCGTAGAGTCAAAGTATTCTCCGAATTGTTTTTCTTGTTCTTCATTCAAGCTTTCTGTGAACTCCCAATAATCGGTTTCATCAAAGAGATAGTCAAACTGAGAGTCCTCAGAACCTCCTTTATCAATCCCTTTTTCAAAAGAAAGTTGATGAAGTTTATATATTGGCATTTCTTCGTAATCGTTAATTGATAGAAATGAAAAGTCAGCTAATGCTTGTTTACTTAATTCTTCTTTTGAGTGATAAATGATTTTTGAATCTTCATCATACCAGTCCGTTGGTGAAAGAAAGAGTTGTAGAATTCCATTCTCAGGAAAATGTTCAAGTTTAGGGATTTGTTCAAAATTCAGTTGAGCAATCATTATCATTGACTTTCCGTTTTTATCTTTCGGATATTCTTTCTCTTTTGGGAAAAAAGGAAATCCTAAGAATTTACTATCAGTTAATTCTAAATTATCTTCAAGAAGTTTTTCTTTTCTAGGTTTCGCCTTTATTCGAATAAACTCTCGTTCATATTTTTTTAAATCTGATTCAAATTTCTTTAAAAAGTCTGGAATCATTAATGTTTGTTTTTATTGTATACAACAACGGAATAAAAGATATATATCCTTTATTCCATCTATATTTATTTTTTAACATACTGTCTATAATCATACTACAGTACGATTATTTACTTTCTTTTTTTAATTGTAAATCCCCACAAACATGTTCTAGCAATTCGCAGGCATCTACTTCTATGGCTAAAGCAATGAGATACAATTCGTCTGCTTTAATTTTTGTAGAAAAATTGTTAGAAAGCTCACTTAATCGATTTTTGTTA
Source organism: Aquimarina megaterium XH134 (assembly GCF_000520975.1). Classification (GTDB taxonomy): domain Bacteria; phylum Bacteroidota; class Bacteroidia; order Flavobacteriales; family Flavobacteriaceae; genus Aquimarina; species Aquimarina megaterium. Next base: position 1,170 of record NZ_JACB01000017.1, on the reverse strand, counting down.
ATACCAGTTTTCCTAGAGACACTAGCCTTGTTTATCGATCTGTTATCTAGATATTTTCCAAGTTTTGTCATGTTCAATTGTCATTATTTTCAGTATATAAATATAAAAAAAGAGTACATAAATAATAATTTTAAGTATAATATTTTGATATAATACTGATTTTAGGTAATATTGTGTATATAATCTACATAAATATATGCAAGCAATGATAGATAACAACCAAAAAAAGTGCCAGACCTATATTAAGATCCCACTTACAGAAGAAAAAGACCTAGAAGTATATAAAGATGGGATTCTGGGGATATTAAGTAAAGTAGAAATACATAGTGCAGACCAAAGAACGATAGGGCATCTTAAAACCGTATACAAATTGTTAGATTGTATACAGCTACAGCATATACGATCGGTTTCTTAACACCAGTGTCCCAAAAAATAAATTCTATTGTTATGATGGGATTAAAAAAAATAGTAAATTTGTCAAAGAATGACAAAATGAATGAAAGAAACGTTTGGAGAATATATCAAAATGCTTAGAACAACAAATGGGTATACGCTAACCCAACTGGCAGGTCTGCTAGATATAGATTTTGCAAATCTAAGTAGAATAGAGAATGGGATACGCGATTTTGATAAAAAGAAACTTTCTAGATTAGCAGAGGTTTTTAACCTAAGTATAGAAGCATTACAAGACGAATATGCAAGTGATCAACTGGCAAAGCATATGTATGAGATAGGTTGTTCTAAAGAACTGCTTAAAGTTGCAGAAGAAAAAGCAGAATATCGCAGAGCATTAAAAAAATAAAAAATAATACCCATTGTGCTTTTGGGAAAAATATGGTAAAAAAAAGCGTCAATTCGAGTGTTTTGTCGTAACGATCTCTCGACTACGCTCGAGATGACATGAAGACAAAATGTATCGAGAATAGCTTTTTTAAACCAATAATCCTTGTCATCCTGAGTGTATCGAAGCACTCGAATTGACGCTTTTTTGATTCAAAAATCTTAAATGCACAACAAATTAAATACAATACCTTTTTTACAGATTTAAGGTATTCCTTTTTTCGGGACTACATTGCACATCCTACCTGGCAATCCTGTAAATCTGTTAATTATAAAGAGAAAGTAATGTATGGTAGATCATACGTTTTTACCAGGATTGTGATTAGAGCT
>NZ_JACB01000016.1 GCF_000520975.1 Aquimarina megaterium XH134 | reverse complement strand
GTATCGAGAATAGCTTTTTTAAACCAATAATCCTTGTCATCCTGAGTGTATCGAAGCACTCGAATTGACGCTTTTTTGATTCAAAAATCTTAAATGCACAACAAATTAAATACAATACCTTTTTTACAGATTTAAGGTATTCCTTTTTTCGGGACTACATTGCACATCCTACCTGGCAATCCTGTAAATCTGTTAATTATAAAGAGAAAGTAATGTATGGTAGATCATACGTTTTTACCAGGATTGTGATTAGAGCTTTAGTAGATTTTCTAATGTATAATTTGGACTTACCTCTTTACAAGTCGAGTACACTTATATCCGCTTCTTTTTTGAGAAGATAGCACTTGGCATGCATTTGATTTATCTAATGTGTGTTTTAGCAAAGGCCGGAGACTACGCTAATTTTATCTAAATCAAAGGAAATCATAACTATAAGCAGATGAAAATAGATCTAGACACTCAGATTTTTCCGCAATTTAAATTATCCACACAGCAGGATTTGATCTTATATCTTATTAAGAACGAATTAGTAGGAACCCGGTTTATCAATCAATTGGCCTCGGTAGGTTTCGACACTTCTTTTTTTAGTGTAGAACTGGGGATGGCCATTTTATCACTAATGGGCTTTAAAACCCGAACCGATGCTTTGTGGGAGTGGTATCATGATACTGTAGATCTATATGCAGCAAAAATTTGTCTAGACGATCACGCCGTTACCAGAGCCGTTACTTTTGATTTTTATATTGCATTACGCATCAAGCTACATAGCGAACAAGGGTAATTTAATAAGTAATGTGATAGAAAAATTTGTTTACCCTCAATTTATAAAACTATACAATTGAGGAAAACAATCTGTTTTTAATGCTGGTCTTTATGCCGTCGAGAATACACTATAACAGTTGATTTGGTTAATCCCCCAGAAGCAAGACCTTGCCTCTAGGGAATTTTTATTAAGAAAACTTATGCAACAATAGTTGTGGTTTCTGTATCTGAGTTAAGAATATCGAGAAATTAAAATTCCTCACCGCCACCACCGCCATTAGAGCAGTCTACAAACTCGACTTCTGTGCCAGACCATTCTGTAGTGCCACAAGAGTTGGTTCTTCTTACTTCAAAAAGATACCAACCAGGAGTTGGAGTATAATGTAAGGTTCCAGAATTTCCCGAGTAATTAGTCGATGGGCTGTATACAATAGATAGATTAGGATATCTACGTAGCCTTATTTGGTGTGTTGTACCCGATAATCTCGGAGCAATGCTATAGGTATTACCTGTGTGACTAGAACAAAAATAACCGATCTCACCTATACCATTTTCGAATTCGATCATACTTAAATCTACGACAGCTTCTCCTATCCAAATATTTCTACGGACCGTATGTGACGGTAAAGTAGCTTGAATAAATCCAGACCCGTTAAACGCGCTATTTGTAGGTCTTACCGTAATACTGGTATTTGTCGAGGATACGATTTGAAGATTTGAAGAGGTTGTCCAGTTTATTGGGATAGTCGAAATACTCGCAGTATATGTCACAGTAGAAGTGTTGCATATTAGCGATGATCCCACTAAAGTGAGCGGAGGAAATAAGTGTCTTATTGCTATAAAATCCCCGGCACTAAAGTTGTTTATTGAGCATGCTTTACCACCGTTCATTACAGATTGCGCATCTGTACTTGGTGTACCTGGGATAAGACTTGCAGAAGTTTGATTGGTATGCATAATACCCAGATTATGACCCAGTTCATGTTGTACATTAGAAATTCTCATATTCTGCGTAATGGCCCCACTACATGCATTAAAATCTGGATTTACCCAGATTCTTACTCCAGGCAAACCGTTGGTTGTAGGAAATGTTCCTCTTCCGAAAACATTGGCAGCTAAATTCATACTAGGATCTTGTGAGTCATACATGATCTGGATATGGGCATTGGCAGCCGTAGCAGTTATATTAAGAAACAAACCCGAACTAGTAGCGTTCCAGCGACCAATTGCGTTTATAGAAGCGTTTCTCCAATCTACATTCATACCGGGATTTATAAACACATTGATATTGTTAATCGTTACAGCATTGGGATGTTCTCTTTGTTTAGTGCTGGATTTTTTAGGAGCATGGTATTTTTTGTTTTTATAAAAAACCATATCTCCATCTACCAAATAATAGGTTCCTTTGTCTTCGATTAGATCATCAGAAAACCCCCAGCTCTTTAAGGTTTTGAGTACAGCATCGTTTTGTGATAAATTTTCGTTTTCTACCAGAGGATCTTCTTCAGAACATCCTAGGAGGATAGCGAACAACAGACTTAAAATACTTAGTTTTTTCATATTATTGAGTTTTAATTTTTGCCCTACTTTGTTATGGAGTGTTCGGGTCACATTTTTCTCCTTGTGATTAATAGCTCCTGGCGGTAGTGAAGTATTTTTTGTTATTGCGAAGCCTATTTTGTTTCTTAAGATTAGCTTAAAGAAATTGAATTTCTCTTTTGTAATATGCACCGTGTGCTATTACTTATAATGGCATCATTATCTTTTTCCTCTTGTTTTTAATAAAGGGGCTGAGGTTTTGGATTACACAGCCAATGAGACTTAAGAATCATAAAACAGCTTTGATACCTATTAGAATTCGTTATCGCGAAATTGAGAGTTGTATACTTACGGTGTGAGTAACCATAAGGTTTTTTGTGTGAGTGTTTTCATAATCTTTCCGTTGGTTAATATTAATCATTGCTAAGCTTTACAAGGTTGTTTCTTTTTACCTTGCTTACTTTAGATACTCTAAATTTAGGAATTTTTTTGTGTAAAACCCGATAGTGTTGATTTAAGGCGCAAATTCGATAGCACAGATTTGTAATCTGTGAAACAACCAAAATATTAATAAGTTAGCTGTAAATAAGATCGTTTTAAACCCAGAGAATTATGTTTTTGATTCTACAATAAATCATGCAGGTTTAGTCACGAATTAGAAGTTGTTTCTTTACATGTATTCTGAAGTTTTAAAAACACGGATTACAAATCCGCGTCATCAGATTTTTATGCACGGATTGAAAATCCTCGCCATCAAATAATTTTATATAAGAAATGGTATACATAATGCATATAAAGATGCTATTTAGAAAACTATATAATTGAGGAAAACAATCTGGTTTTTGTAGTGTTATTTATTTTGTTTCGGTAGCTTTTTGTTTGATCTTTTTTATTAAAAAAACTTGATTACTAATAATATACCATCTGTTTCTTGTTTTTTGTTGAAATATATCTAGGACAAATTATGTTGTTTTCTATTGTAATAGCATACTATGTTTTCGTCTATTTTTTCTAGTGCATTACTCGTAATAATGGTGCGCAAAAACTAATATTCATAATGGTAAGATTCTTTCTTTTTTGTTCTTCCCCCAGGCAATTACGTTTACCCCTTTTGAATATTGAATTTTATCTGGCTTACCCTGGATTAGTTTATCAAATCTTGTGTAGTTTACCTTTAGCTTAGTAAGCTCGATTTTTTGTATTGGCCATTCGATATGATGAATCTCAAACTCATTAATTGACTTCTCTGTATCTTGAAACAAAGCATATCTTTCTGTAAGCCATGTGTCGAGAGCACCTTTATCCGTAATTTTTTCTCCAATAGAAAATTGTATGTCTAGTTCGTCTTTAAACTCTGGATTTGTTGACTGATATTGGTGTTTACTTCGTTTTATTTTTGAATACCGATATGGCAATTGAGAAATTGCCTTAGCTATTTTACAGGATAAGCTTGTTCCTCCTTCTATGCTTAGAAAATAGACTCCCGTTTTTGTATTAGACTTAACATACGTTCTAATATTAATTTCATCAAAATTAGAGATCGGAGGAAATGGTGGTAGGTTTTTAGGTCGAATTTTTTCCATAGTAAAAGCTACCAAAGAAACCCAGGGTTTACCTTCAAAAAGATCAATTTCTAGCTCTTTAGGAACAAATTTTTGTAATTCTGATACTTCGACCTCCCAATGAAGAAATATTGCATTGTTCCATTCCTGGTAGAATTTCCAGTTTTTATCAGGGATTTTCCAGGGTCGGTGTTCGGTCGTATTTAATAGTTCCTTGATTGACACAGTTAATAAAACAAGATGTTTATTTGTATAATTTGTTTACTACAATTTTAATTAGAATTGAGAATTTTTGCTTTTCCAGATCCCATTAGGATATATGATGGAGAGTATTTCTATCAACTATCTAATGACCCCGGCACATACTTTTAATCGTAAAATTTTCTTTACCGATTGCATTACCTGTTTTTTATAGGCTGCATCAGTTTTCATTTCGGCAAGGATAGCATTTATCGTTTTTATTTCGTTTTGTGGCATCAGAATTAAATCACAACCTGCTTTAGAAGCAAGTAGGGGGGCGTTGTCTAATATAGTAACAGCTTTCATAATATTAAGTGCATCAGATATAATAATACCTCTAAAATCCATTTTCTCTTTTAATAAGCCAGTAACAATTTTTTTAGAACAGCTAGATGGTAATCCATCGGTATCATACTCCTCATTATTTTTGATAGTGATGTGGGCAACCATAATAGAGAGTACACCATCTTCGATAATTTTTGTATAGTTATCTACCTCTTGCAAAGGGCCATCTATGTATACACTTTGCTTGTGGGTATCTCCTTTTACAAGACCATGACCGGGAAAATGTTTTGCGGTGGCTATGATCCCACTTTCCTGAGAACATTTTATAAATTGATTGGCAAGACGAACAACATCTTCTTTATTATCTCCGTAACTTCTGGATTTTATAGCCTCATTATTAGGGCTGATATCCAGTACAGGGGCATAGTTATGATGCACACCAATATCTCTAAGTTCCTGGTTGATGATATTAACTACAGAATCGGATTGTGCTTCGGTTTTGATATCAATGGTTTTACCTACTTTACGGGCTCCTTTAATTCTACTAGAGAATAAACTAGGCTCGGCATCCATACTAAACAAAAGCGGAACAGTCTTATTTTTTGTAGTAATAGCATTAATTGCGTTAATATCTTCGGTATGTTTTTGTTTATGCCCTTTTAGATAGACTACACCTCCAATTGCATTTTGCATGGCTAATTTACGAACGGTAGCTGCTGGCTTACCTATTTCTCCGCCAGAAGTGATGATCATTTGGGCTACCTTTTGTCGGTCGCTTAATGTGTTAAAAATAGAATCTACAGTATATTCTAATTCAGAAGTATAGGTATAAAAATCTTGTAAGCTAAATTTTGGTGCTTTTTGTGCATAGCTGGTGGTCGATACTAAGACAATGCAAAAAATCAATCGAAAAAAACAGTTCATATAATATAATTAAGTAGATATTTTGATTTGTGTTTAACACTGAATAGGAACTTCATCTAATTGTCCCCATTCGCTCCATGATCCATCATATACAGATACATCATGATATCCCGCCAACTCTGCAGCAAGCATAATAATACACGCGGTAATGCCTGATCCACATGTAAAGATCAGTTTTTTGTCTTCAATGTTAAAATGTTGTAGAATTTCTTGTAATTCGGCAGTAGATCTCATTTTACCATCATCAAGTACTTTTGTATAATGCAGATTCATTGAATTTGGAATATGCCCTCCTTTAAGACTTTCTCTGGGCTCGGGTTCTGATGCAGTAAATCTACCTGGTGAACGTGCATCTAGTATTAGAGTGCTTTCAGAATTCATTTCTGTAAGTACCGTTTTAGCATTGGTAACCAACTTAGAGATGTAATTGGCTTCAAAATTTCCACGGTTGTATTTTTGTGGTATGGTATCTTCAGTTTCACAAGGTTGTTCTGCTTTTTGCCAAGCGGGGAGGCCACCATCTAATACAGCAACGTTTTGATGCCCCATAGCAATAAACATCCATCGTACTCTTGGACTAGAGTAGATTCCTAAGGTGTCATAGATCACTATGGTATGATGAGAACTAATACCTAATATTTTACAAGCTTCTGAAAAAGCTTCTGCAGAAGGAAGCATATTAGGAATATCGGTAGTTGTATCAGAAAAAACATTTTTGATATCAAAAAACCGAGCTCCTTTGATCTTTAGGTTCGAATTTGTTGACTCATTTGGTGCGGTTACTTTTTTGATTGTAGCATCCAGAATGACCAAATCAGGATGATCTAAATGCTTAGAAAGCCAGTTTACCGATACAATGGGTTGTGTGATTTGTAGTGTATTCATAGGTTAGGGTATCAAAATCAGGACGCCATAAATTTATCGAGCATTTTATTGGTTTGCCGAATTAGTTTTTTCTTAAAAAAACTAGTCCCACCAAGCAAAGCACCTTTCCATCCGATAGCCTGAGAAGCCCAACGGTGTAGGTTAAAATCATCTGTGTGTTTTATGATTTTGCCATCTTTAAATTCGAATTGAGCATCGATCTTATTATGAACCGATCTGCCTGTTTTACTGAAAGAGTACCAGGCCTCCCAATGCGCTGATCCATTTTGATCATTAGCTTCAACTTGTGAAAATTCTACTCTAAAATTTCTTGCATTTTTACATAGCATACGCCACATACCTTTTGCACGATTACCTTTTAGTTTTCCAAAACCAGGATCTTCAAATACCACATCATCATGATAACATGATATCATAGTTTCGGCATCGAGATTGCTTAATCCGGTATAAAATGTTTCGATAAGCTTCTTCATAAGATGTATAAATAATCAGAGGCATGAAGATAAGAATAATTAGTCTAGCTTATCAGTTAGTTTCTTAAATACTTTTTTCGGATTTTTATTTTCATATAACACAGCGTGTACTGCGTCAATAATAGGAGTTCGAGCAGCTTTGGTGGCATCGAGTTCATATGCGGTCTTTGCGGCATAATATCCTTCGGCAATCATACTCATTTCCATCTGGGCGCTTTTTACCGTGTACCCTTTACCGATCATATTACCAAACATTCGATTACGAGAAAAAATAGAATACCCGGTAACCAATAAATCCCCCAAATAGGCAGAATCGTTAATGTTACGTTTCATTTTATGTACTTTTTTAATAAAACGTTTCATTTCACGAATAGCATTACTCATAAGAACACTCTGAAAATTATCACCATACCCTAGACCATGCGCAATCCCTGCCGCTACAGAATAGATGTTCTTGAGTACTGCAGCATATTCGGTACCGATAATGTCATCGCTTGTTTTACATTTAATATAATCACTACTTAAATGATTCGCCATTATTTTGGCTTTTTCTTCATCATTAGAAGCAATAGTAAGATATGATAATCGTTCTAGCGCAACCTCTTCTGCATGACATGGCCCGGTAATTACCCCAATATTATTAAAAGGAATGTTATACTCGTCATGAAAATGCTCTCCTACAATAAGACCTGTCTCTGGAACAATACCTTTTATGGCCGAAAAAATAATCTTGTCTTTTAAAGATATTGTTAATTTTTTGAGTTCACTATGTAGAAAAGCAGATGGAATAGCAAAAATCAGGTAATCTGCATAGGCAACAGCTTCGTTTATATCATTAGTGAGTTTAAGTTGTTCAACTTTAAATTCGACAGAACTTAAATAATTAGGATTGTGTTGTTGTCTTTTAAGATGCTCTAAAGCATAAGTACTTCGCATATACCATCCAACTTCATTTAGGTTTTCGGTAAGCATTTTTACAATGGCAGTTGCCCAACTACCACCTCCCAGTACTGCAAATTTTGGATTTTTTTCCATAAAAAATATTGTGGGTTCAAAAATAGGAAAAATACAATTCAAAATAAAGATCTGATAATCAGTTTATTATAATTTTGGCACGCGTTTTGGTTCTCAATTAATGAAATTGAAAACACACAGCATATGAAAACGCTAAAATTACTTTCGGTTATTTTTTTAGGTTCAATACTATTAACTTCTTGTGTAGCAGAGGTTGTTATCGAAGAAGATGTTTATATAGAGGAACCAACAATTACTTTAAATGAATTATTGAATACCTATGAGATCTGGTATGTAGATATCGAACGCACAAAAGGTAATGGTGAGATTCCGTTTTTACAAAAAGCGTTTACAGTTTCTTTCCGAAACGGAACATTTTATGCCAATAATAATCTGGTTGGTATGGGAAGTAATGGAAACGGTTATGGATTAGATGTTGGTTTCTATGATACTTTTAGAATGGATCTGGATATTAGTCATGATATCGATGGTACATATAAATTAGTAATTACTCAATTATCAGATAATCAGATAGAAGTATATGATAGGGTAACGAATACCAGCTACTTCTTAGTTGGGTACCAACGTAGTAATTTTGATTACGATCAGGTATTTTATGATAATATTCATTATTTCCTGCAGGAGTATGAAACCTGGGAAAAAGTCTTTACCAGTGAGTTTGGGGTACTGAATGAGTTTGATAACGAAAACTATTTGAAATTCTCATATTTTGGATCCGGAGAAAATTTTAAAAGCTCTCGAGATGAAAACGGAATTCATATTAATGATATCTTTTATGATTATACCGGGCATTATGAGGTTAATGATATCGTTAACATTTTTGATAGGAAAACTTTAACACTTGATTACGATTATCTGGGCAATGAATTCTTCGAGTTGTCCGTTATAAATGATAGTAAAATAGAATTGTTTCATCCAAGCTCAGAAACAGTGTACCAGTTTGTAGGTAGAGGACATATACAATTTAAGAGTTCTGAGAAAGGAAAACCGACTCAGAATGAAAAGAAAAGAATAAAAAAAGCTGATTTTATGAAGCTTTCAAAATAAAAGTAAGGTAGCACTTAAACAATATTAACTTTTTGGTTGGTTATTTAGTTGGGAATCGCTCTACAAGAGAAATCTTGTTTGAGCGATTTCTTTTTTTAGTATAAAAATTTCTGAATAAGAAAAGGGGTTATAAAATTAAACATAACAGTATTTAAATCCATCTTTTTGAACGAAGAAATCTTTTAATTTATTTAAAGATTTCTGTACTTTTATAACTCTTAAAATATAACAGAAAAACGTTTTGTATACTGAAAGGAGTGAGTCAATTTAGTTTGTTAAACTTCCGTTTATGGTAAAATTGATTTTTTTGAAATTGATTTTTAGAAAAATCATTCAAAATTAACGTTAGATTGTGCCAAAATTTAATTTATCTCCAAAACACAGTATCTTTACCTTTTCAAAAAGTAACTTATACATGGCAACAGCAATATTAGATTTCGGAATTCAGGAAGCGCTACAGCAATTGAGCGTTTCTGAGGACAATAAAGGCACTTCGACAGGCTCAAACTGGCTTTCTTCAAAAGAAATGATTTCATCATATTCACCTGTAGATGGAGAATTAATAGGTAAAGTAGAAGTCACAACAGCAGAAGATTATGAAAAAGTAATACAAACTGCAACCGAAGCATTTAAAACCTGGAAAATAATGCCGGCTCCACAACGTGGAGAAATCGTAAGACAGTTTGGAGAAGCATTACGAGAATTAAAAGAGCCTCTTGGGAAATTGGTTTCTTATGAAATGGGAAAATCTTACCAAGAAGGTTTAGGAGAAGTACAAGAGATGATCGATATCTGTGACTTTGCCGTAGGATTATCCAGACAATTGCATGGTTTAACAATGCATTCTGAGCGCCCTGGTCATAGAATGTATGAGCAGTATCATCCACTTGGGATTGTGGGAATAATCTCTGCATTTAATTTTCCGGTAGCAGTATGGGCCTGGAACACTGCATTAGCATGGATTTGTGGAGATGTATGTGTGTGGAAACCTAGTGAGAAAACACCACTTTGCGGAATAGCTTGTCAAAATATTATAGCCAAAGTTTTAAAAGATAATAACCTGCCAGAAGGAATTTCTTGCTTGATTAATGGAGATTATAAGGTAGGAGAGATGATGACAACAGATAAAAGGATTCCTTTAATTTCTGCTACAGGTTCTACTAGAATGGGTAAAATTGTAGGAGCAACCGTGGGACAACGTTTAGGAAAATCACTTTTAGAACTAGGAGGAAACAATGCAATTATTGTTACGCCCGATGCAGATATCAAAATGACAGTGATTGGAGCCGTGTTTGGTGCAGTAGGAACAGCAGGTCAACGTTGTACTTCTACACGCCGATTAATTATACATGAATCTATTTATGATAAAGTAAAAAATGCAGTAGTAGCTGCATATGGACAGTTGAGAATTGGTAATCCTCTGGATGAAAATAACCATGTGGGACCATTAATAGATACAGATGCGGTAAAAGGTTACCAAAATGCATTACAAAAAGTAGTAGAAGAAGGAGGGAATATTGTGGTAGACGGAGCTGTGCTTTCTGGAGAAGGTTACGAAAGCGGATGTTATGTAAAACCTGCTATTGCAGAAGCAGATAATTCGTTTGAAATTGTACAGCACGAAACATTTGCACCAGTATTATATCTATTAAAGTATAGTGGTGATGTAGAAAATGCTATCGAAACTCAAAACGGAGTAGCGCAAGGATTATCCTCTGCAATTATGACCAATAATTTACGTGAAGCAGAACGTTTTCTATCTCATGCAGGATCTGATTGCGGGATTGCTAATGTAAATATAGGAACTTCTGGTGCCGAGATTGGTGGCGCTTTTGGAGGAGAAAAAGAAACAGGTGGTGGTCGCGAATCGGGATCAGATGCATGGAAAGTTTATATGCGACGTCAAACCAATACCATAAATTATACTACAGAATTGCCATTGGCACAAGGAATCAAATTCGATTTATAGCCAGATAATTTTGTAATAAATAATAAAAAAGCATCCCAACGTGGGATGCTTTTTTTATTAAATGTTGTACTAATATGTAACTTTTTCGGTTTATATATGTAATGAATATTGTATAGAGTGTGTTAAAAAAACGCAACCATAGCTTTTTAGAAGCATCTTATATACAAGTAATAACTTATAAAGTTTTAAAATACATGAAAAAAGTTTTTTTACTTTTATTAATATTCTGTGTGGCATGTAATGATGACGATAAGACAGAAGATCCTGTTCTATGTACGTTAGAGGCTAGACCTGGTTTAGAAGTAACGATTAAAGATACTATGGATGCTACATTTTTGGTAGATGGTATTACCGTAGTAGCGACAGATAACGAATATAAAGAAACATTAGAGAATATATCAGGGACTACTATTTTTGTTGGAGCTCATGAACGTACTGGTACTTATGTGATTACAGTGAGTAAAACAGGTTATACAACAATTACTAGTGATCCAATTATAGTAACAGAAGATATATGTCATGTAATTACCGAGAGTTTAGAGGTTTTATTGGAGAAAAAGTAAAAAAATCGTAAAATTCCTGAAGATTTAAGAAAAAAATTCAAAAATTTAAGCTAGTTTTGAAAAAATCACTCACAAATCAGCTTAAAATGAAAACACTTTTATTTTATCTCAAACGTTCCGTTTGGGCGGTTTCTCTTGTGGGAACCATTACTTCAGTAAATGCTCAACAGCTTAAAACACAGGCAGATCAACAGGAAAAACCTGGTGGTCATTCACTTTACAAACAATCTAAAATTTACGATAGTAAATATGGATCTAAGTCTGATGTAAAAAAAGTTGGTGACAAAGCATTAGAAAGAATGAAGTGGGAATTTGAAAGACTCAAAGACCCGAACACTAATGAAATTCCTTTCGGAATTAGAGACAAAGAGGTTAACTTCTCTAGTAAGATTTCAGAAGGAAATGATTCGAAACAATCAATTAGCAATGCTGCAAAATCTTCAAAAGCCGGTCGTTTTTCGTATTGGAAAAACAGAGGTCCTTACAATGTAGGAGGAAGAACAAGAGCATTGGCTATTGATCGTACAAACGAGAATGTAATCCTGGCCGGTGGAGTTTCGGGAGGATTATGGCGCTCTACTAATGGTGGAGAGTCCTGGAGAAAAGTAACGTCTCGTAGACAATCACCAAGTATTACTTGTATTGTACAAGATCCTAGACCTGGTAAACATAATACATGGTATTATGGATCAGGAGAACGTTTTGGTAATTCTGCAGGAGCAGGAGGAGCCTTTTTTCAAGGAACCGGAGTTTATAAATCTACCAATGGTGGAAGAACCTGGAGACTTCTTGAAGCTACCAACGATAATGACGTAAGAACATTCTCTCCTTTTGATTTGATTAATTCTATCGTGATTAATCCAACTAATGGAGATATTTTCGTAGGTACTTTTAATGGTGTACACAAATCTAAAGATGGTGGAAAATCATTTGAAGAAGTATTAGCAGGCGATTTTGATAATACTGCAGAAGTTGCAGTTACAAGTACAGGTCAGATCTATGCAACTATCGATTCTGGAGGAAATCCTAATAATGGATATTTTACATCTACCAACGGAGATGTTGATACCTGGACAGAAATATCACCAGAGGTTTTACCAGCAGATTATGGTAGAACAGTTATGGGGATAGATCCTTCTAATGAAAACATTGTATATTTCTTTACACAGAATTTAAGTGCAGGTGGACCAGCATTTTTACTTAAATACGATGCTGCCGCAGCTACACCAGAAGAAACCTGGACAGATTTAAGTGCTAATCTACCTACCGCAATTGGTGGAAGAGTAGGAAACTTAAATCTTCAGGGTGGATATAATATGATCGTTAAGGTTAGTCCGGCAGATCCTAACTTAATGTTTGTAGGCGGAACTAACATATACAGATCTACAACTGGATTTACAACTCCAGCAGGACAAGAAAGCTGGATTGCAGGATATTCTCCTCTAAACAACGTAAGTGTATATCCAGATCAACACCCTGATCAGCATGAATTACTTTTTTATCCATCTAATCCTAACAAAGTATTATCTGGTAATGATGGAGGTGTATTTGTAACCGAAGATGTTACTACTTCTACATCTGCTGCAGAACCTGTAGATTGGATTTCTTTAAATAATGGATATGTAACAACACAACCATACCACGTATCTTTTGATCCAGAACCAAATAGTGATGATCTACTAGCTGGTTTTCAGGATAACGGTACCTGGTTTACTTCTTCTACGAGCTCTATAGAGCCATGGATAGAAGATTTTGGAGGTGATGGTGCTTATAGTGCAATTGCAGATAACGGAAGTACAAGATACGTATCTTCACAAAGAGGAAATGTATATAGATTTAATTTTGATGAAGCTGGAGAATTTCAATCATTCACCAGAGTAAGACCAGCAGGAGCTAACAACCTTGCTTTTATTACACCGTTTATTCTGGATCCAAATAATGATAACATTATGTATTTACCTGCAGGTAATAGAATTTGGAGGAATAACGATCTGGATGAAATCCCTCTTTTCTCAAATGCATTCGCAACAGTAAACTGGGTTGATCTTCCTAATACCGATACTCCGGCAGGAACTTCAATATCATCTTTAGATGTTTCTAAATATCCAGTTGCAAATAGATTATATTATGGTACCAATACAGGAGGTATCTATAGAATGGATAATGCTAATCTTGATGACCAGGAAGTAGTAGATATTTCTACTGGGAAAGGATTACCAGAAGGATTTGTTAACGATATTAACGTAGACCCTTCAGATTCTGATAGAGTAATTGTTACTTTTTCAAATTATAGAGTAATAAGTGTATTCTTAACGACCGATGGAGGAGATACCTGGACAAATATTAGTGGTAATTTAGAAGAAAATGCTGATGGATCAGGAAATGGACCATCTGTAAGAAGTACTGCATTCTTAGGAAGTAGTCAAGGATTCTTTGGTTCTAGATTACAAAAAGTATATGCAGCAACAAGTACAGGATTATACTATGCAAATAGATTAAATGGAGAAAGAACCCGTTGGATTAAAGAACCTTTTGCTATTGGTAATGCTGTAACCGATGAGGTAAAAACTCGTAAAGATGGATTTATTGCTGTAGCTGCACACGGTAGTGGGTTGTATAGTGCAAGATTCCCAGTATTTAATGAATTACCAGAATCTTCATTAAGTGTTGCTTATTTACTAGATGATCTTCTTGTAGCAGAAAATAGTGAAGATGTAGAAATAGATGTAACAGATTTATTTGTTCACTCTAACGGAAATGCAATAGATATAGAATTTACGAATTCTAATCCAGAATTAGTGACAGCTACATTAGAAGGAAATACAATCACTCTTTCTTTTGCACCAGATAGCCTAGGTAAGGCAACAATTGGTCTAATAGCTACTTCTGGAGATGAGCAAGTTGCAGAAGGATTTACAGTGTCTGTAACAGAGCTTGCGATTTATGAGCAAATAGAAGGTGCTACATCATCATTGGCATCTCAATTCTTTGTAGATTTTGGTGGTCTTGCACAATCTGCAGATGACTTCGTTATTCCTGCAGGGAATGAATGGACATTAGAGAGAATTGTAGCTTTTGGAGGAGCTAATAACTCACCAGCGTTAACTAATGCAACTGTTGTAATATATAGTGATAATGCAGGAGTTCCAGGCGATGAGGTTTATAATAGCGGAGAGATAACTCCAATCTCTAACCCAACAGATACAAACCTAAACCTAGTGCTTCCAGCAACGGTAACATTAGAAAGTGGTAACTATTGGTTATCAGTTTATGCTAACTTAGCTTTTGGTGCAGGGCAACAACAATGGTTCTGGTCTTCACAAAATGGAGGAATTGGTCAGGAGCCACATTTTAAAGATAATTTAGACTTATTTGGTACAGGAGCTACAGATTGGACACCGGTTTCGGTTGCATTCGGTAGAGATCCTCTTGATCAGGTATTCCAGATTTATGGAATGGTAGATGATGGTGGTGCAGGTGAGCCTCAAACTTCGGTAGATCCTTTGGCTGTAATAGAAGTGTCAAAAAACACTACAGCTTCACCAAACCCATCTAACGGGATGTTCTCTTTTAATTTTAAAGATACAGCATTAAAATCTAATGGAGATACTTCTAGATCTATCGAGATCTTCGATTCTATGGGTAATAAGTTGTTTTCAAATAGTAATGTTGGTGATAATACAACCTGGGATGCTTCAAATGCAAGATCTGGTTTGTATTTCGCAAGAATTACAGAAAATGGAAATCAAAGTACTCTTAAACTTATTAAGAAATAAGTTGCAATAGTGATAAACTTAAAAGGAGTTGAAATTTTCAACTCCTTTTTTTATTTTTATACAATGGATAAAATACTATATATATTAATAGTAGTTGGCTTATTTTCTTGCAAATCAAATAGTATTGCCCAGGAAAAGGAAACCGAAAAAATAAAACCTAAACCTAAAGTAGAAAAACCGAAGTTTAGCGATCTTCAGGATAATACGATCGATCCTAATACCGTGCATTTGATTGCTGTAATACAAGATGTAACTAAAAATGCATCTATTTGTGAAAAAAGCTTTAAAACGGCTACTACGGTAAAAGTGAAACGCATTATAAATTCTGGTTCGAGTATTACAAATATGATTTCTCCCGGACAGGAGATTACTTTTGGTTTTATGAACTCGCCAGCAAATGATTTTGATACGCTAAAACAACTAATACCTAAGAACAAGGAAGTTTCTTTTAAAATTAGAGAAAACCTATGTCCTGATATGAGTAAGACAGTCTATGAGGTTATTGGGTTTAAAACTAAGGATTAGAAACTCTGGCTTTATAATAGCATTATTTTAGAAAAACAATATTAAAAAAAGGAGACTGGTTTTTGACCAGTCTCCTTTTTTATAAATTAAATTTTACGGCTACTAATTTTTCTTTCGCAAGTAAAATTATTGCTCGGCAAACCACACGATTATTACAATAATAATGAGTATAAACAATACAAAGAAGAATATTTTCCAGAAAGAGTAGGGCCTTTTTCCAGAAATAGCCCCTGTTTGACCATTGATAAAGAAATTATACTTTTTACCATTAAATCGGTAGGCACTAATATATACCGGAAGTAGAATATGCTTAAAGGTTTCTTCGCTTAAACTCATATCTATATGGTGTACTCTTTGGGTATCTCCTCCTATATCACGTCTGGCCCAGGAAGTAGCAATACGTTCGGCTTCTTTGGTAGATGCTAAATGACCATCTTTTAATGGAATCGTGTATTTTTCGGTAACAAACCCCGCTAAAAAATTAGTATTAAAAGGTGAAAGAGCATCCAGATTCCAATTTGATATTTTTCTTGGTACCGGATTTTTATTTTGGTGTGATGCCTTGATTAAAGTATCATCAACAAAACCATTTACATTTCCGCTTGCCGGAGACCATCTTGTTCTACGTTCTTGTCGGGTTTTGGTAACAGATTTACCATTTACCGTTGTTGTATACGGAACACTAACATAATAATAGTCTCCGCGTTGTCCGGTATAATTCGCATACAATTGGGCATCAAAGGTCCAGTAGGGTAAATAGAGACCTTTGGTGTTTTGCGGATCTAGTGCTGCTTTTTTTAAGTTATTAGGGGCAAACCACAACCCTTTTACCCATTTTGAAAATATTTGATGTGATTTCTTCTGATCAAATTGAAAAGGAAGAACTGCTCCCGGTAATATCCAATCCTCTTTATATGCATCTTCTATAATCAAAGGCATAGTGCAATACACACAATGTAGAGACTTGTAGTTTTCTTCGATATGTTGGTTTGCACCGCAATTTTTGCAATGCAGCATCATGATTTCTTCAGAATGTGATTGAGAACCCATTTCTTCGAGATAGGGTTTAAGTTCTAACTCTTGAAATCCATTTTGATCAGATATAATCGTTTCGTGATGACCACAATACTCGCAAGTAATCTCAGTCGTTCCAGGTTTATATTTTAATTCTGCACCACAATTAGTACAGGATTTTTTACGTTCTGAAACTGCTTTTTTTTCTTCTTCCATTTAGGAACTAATAATACTGGATGTTATATAGAATAGTTCCTTCTCCCATATGAGAGAAGGTTAAGTCCTATCTCAAAATTAATTTTGAGATGCTTTTTTATTTTTTAATTCCCTGGTAATGGAGGAGGAGTACTTCCGCCTAGAAAAGATTTTAGCTCTTCTACATCTTTTAATGCGACCCAGCTTTCCATTCCTTGTTTCCATACCAAAGAATCTTTATTTATGGTTCTATTGGCAAATAGTGCTTTTAATTGCTCAAAGGATACAGGTCCTGCCTGTTGCCCATTTTGAGCATAAAAATACTGTACTTGCACTGGCATTGGTGGTGGAGCCACTGGAGTAGTTTGTTGAGGTTGTACTTGTTGTTGTCCTGTCATTGGGTTCATCATGCCTCCCATTTGTTGAGCTAGAACAAATCCCATTCCCATTCCCATTCCAGCCCCTGCTGTACCTCCTTCATTGGCTGCTGCAGCTTCAATAGCTTTTGCAGTTTTAAATTTGGTTAATTTATCCAGATCAAGCTTATCAATTCTACTGTATTCAAATATTTCTTTTTTCAATTCCTCTGGCATAGAAACATTCTCGATAAAGAATTTTTCCAGAGAAATACCTACAGCGTTAAATTCGGGTTGCATTACCTCAAGACAGGTATCAGATAATTCTGTAGTATTAGCGGCATATAGTTCGATAGGTAAATTAGCTTCACCAACAGTATCTGTAAATCGTGTAGAGATTAAGCTTTTAAGATGTTCATTAATCTCGAAATTGGTAAAATTAGCATCTGTTCCTACAATATCAATGACAAATTTACCAGCATCATTAATCTTAAACGCATAGGTTCCGAAAGCACGAATTTCTACAAGCCCAAAACGATCATCGTTTAAGGTAATCGGGTTTTTGGTCCCCCATTTTTCATCGGTAAATAAATGTGTATTTACAAAATATACTTCGGCTTTAAAAGGGCTATTAAATCCATATTTCCAACCTTTTAATGTTGCCAAAATAGGAAGGTTTTGTGTGTTTAAAGTATATGTTCCGGGAGTAAACACATCTGCCAGTTGTCCCTCATTAATGAAAACTGCGGTTTGCCCTTCTCTTACAATAAGCTTTGCTTCATTTTTAATTTCATTTTGATATCGTTCAAACCGATGTACAATAGTATCATCTGTATGGTCTAACCATTCTATGATATCTATAAATTCGTGGCTAAGTTTTTTCTTTATTTCGTCAAAAATTCCCATTGATGAGTTGATTTTAAATTTGTGTTCTAAAGCTACAAAATTGAATGGTTGATGAAAAATTAATTTTGAATAAATGAAAAGAAAGTAGAGGATAAAAAAAATAAGCTTCAAAGAAAATACTTCCTTTGAAGCTTATTGGCTTCACCCATTTTAACATGATGTAAGTATGCTAATATCTGGTATATAATAAGTATCCGCCAAATCGATGATTGTTTAAATTTCCTGATGAAGAAATTGAAGTACGTCGATATCTTTTTGATGGAAACGTTTTTCTATATGTAGAACAAGTATGTGGAGAGACATTAATAGTTTTCTTTATTTTATAATTTCCAAATACATTTTTATAGTAAGTTCTCACTTTTATAGAACTGTTAGCATTACAATTCGTTATTTCTAATTCTAATCTTTTGCATTTATCTGCTCCTTGTTTTCCTGAGCTATAAAAAGTAGTTCCTGCTGCACCAGCATTATAGTTATTATATATACGATAATATTTTCCGGATTGATCGTATGTATTATAATTGGCAGATCCTACACAATAACTTCCTTCAAATTTTTGAAATATTTGCGAATCTTTTGCGGCAAGTATTTTATCATGTTTTTCAATGATATTTCTTTCTTGAGCCCTGGTTTTAACTTTTTGGTTTTCTTCTATAAGTAGAAGGTCACCTGGTACTTCTACATTATTATCGGTTAATGCAAGAAAGATTTCTAATGAACTTAATGTTTTTAAGTCTCCCAAGCCATTATAATTATCTGTACTTCCTTTAGCTTCCATGACTACACCATCAAGTTCGCTTCTAAACACTAAATCCACATTGTTAGATAATTTAATTGTAGCTAGTGTTTTTGGTACCAGAGTTATTTCTTCATTAACAGTTTCTAATTCTGATGCTGGTATAGATTCTTCTTCTTTACTACAAGAATAAAGGAAAAACAAAGCAATGATAAGTATGAATATAGAAGTGCCTGTTATCCTTTGCGTTGATATGATTTTATTTTTCATAATTCTGTTTTTTAATTTCCTAGATTAATAATTTGTAAATAGTAAGTATCCTCCAAATCGATGCCCAGCCTGACCAGTTGCTGCTACAGATGTTTTTCTATATCTACGAGACACATAGGTTTTAGACCAAAATCTGGAAGTATTGGGAGAAATATTAATTGTATTAAGGTGTTTATAATTACCAAATACATTTTTGTAATACGTTCGAGCTTTTAAAGTTTTACTGGTACTACAATTTGAAAGCCACAATTTTACAGCTTTGCATTTGTTACCATTGTTTTTCCAAGAACTATAAATTGTTGTTCCGGCACCTCCGGCCAAATAATTTTTATAGGTACGATAAAACTGACCAGAAGCATCGGTATTATAATACCCTGGTGTTCCAGAAC
This sequence comes from Aquimarina megaterium XH134, assembly GCF_000520975.1. Classification (GTDB taxonomy): domain Bacteria; phylum Bacteroidota; class Bacteroidia; order Flavobacteriales; family Flavobacteriaceae; genus Aquimarina; species Aquimarina megaterium. The sequence goes on along the minus strand of NZ_JACB01000016.1, from coordinate 143,427 downwards.
AGTGATTAGAATTAGCAGGTGCTTTGGTATACGATAATACCAGTTCAGAATTTAGTTTGGTAGTATGTTGCTTAATGGCTCCTCTTTTTAAAGCTTCGCTTTTTAATTCTTGATTCTCCTCTATGTCTATCAAATCTTGAGGGACAGGAACGTTTTCTTGGGTTAGTATCAAAAAACGATTCAATATACTCTCATTCTCTAATGTTCCTAATCCGTCAAAATTGTTAACATTTCCTGTGGCCTCAAATACAACTCCATCCTTTTCAGTTTTGAAAACTACTTCTACATCATTGGTGAGCTGTATTGTTGCTAAAGTTTTGGGTATTAATGTGATTTCTTCTGTATCTAACCCAACTTCATTTTCTGGTTCGGTTTCTTCTTCTACATTGCATGAAAAGAATGTGATAAATGTAAATAACATAACTGCCGTTATGTTGGCTTTTAATTTCAATAAGTTTTTCATTTGTTTTAATTTTTTAATGTTAATTAGTCTACTGTTTTAATTTGTGATTGAGGCAAATATAGATTCGCTATCTTATTGAAAACAAATTGATTATATCGAAATTCCTGAAATCAAGGTCGAAATTCCACGAATTTCGATATTGTTTTTTCAGGTATTTTTTTTCAGAGCTTCATAGATATGTCTTCAGCTAATAAATGGCAAAATGTAAGTTTTTTCTGATACCAATTAGGGGGTTTTTATGAAGTAAATTTTTTGATCAAAAGATTATATTTACCATAAGATTTTATAAAGTAGATAAGTGCTCTTGATACCAAAAAAAACAGACTTCATTTTTGATCCAGATGGTCTAGTAAGACTATTAATTTGGATAATTCTTGGCGTGCAAATGGTATTGGGACAAGGACAAATAGATGCTTCTTCAGATTCGTTACAAAAACTTAGTTATAATCGTTTATATGCTTCCTATCGAAACGTTAGTCGTGATACTATAAAATCTAGATTATATCTATTGGCATATTTGGATAAAGCAATTGCAGAAAAGGATACCATAAAAATGGCTAAAGCTTACAGTCATTTATCATATTATGAGGTAGAAGAATCTAAAAAAATTGCATTATTAGACCTGGCTATACATATAAGTAAGAAACAGAATCATGATAAATATCCTGTTAAAGCGTATTCTTTTAAGGGAGGATATTACTTTATGAAAGGTGATTATCAACTTGCTCTAGATAATTATATACAAGCACTATCACTTGCAGAAAAGGTTAATAACAAAGAATATGTGCAATATACAAATCATAATATTGCATGTATTAAAACAAAAATTGATAAGCATCAGGAAGCTTTGTTACTTTTTAAAGAAAATTTTGTTTATGAACGAGACAGGGATGAGTTGAATATGGTTTCTTATTTACAGTCGTTAATTCCCATGGCAGAATCTTTTCGCTATAATAAACAAATCGATTCTGCATCTTTTTATAATTATATAGGGATATCTAAATCTTTGAAAACGGAAAAACTAAAGCGTAAGTTTTATGGTAAATTGGTTTTGAACGAAGGGATCAATCTGTTTTTTGAAAAACAGTATAATCAAGCATATGATAGTATCATTAAAGGGATTGCTTTGCAAAACAAGTATAATTCAAAAGATAAGGAAAGTTATGTACTGGGATCTTTCTATTTAGGCCAACTTTATCTCAAAAGAAGAGATACAATAAAAGCTGAAAAAGAGTTTTTAAGTATGGACTCTATTGTTCAAAAAGAAAGAATTACCCTTTCTGAAACCAGAAAAGGATATGAATTTTTAATCGGCTTATCCAAATTCAGAGTACAAAGAGAGAAACAATTGGTGTACATTAATAAGTTACTTCGGTTTGATAGTATTGTAAATAGCCAGAGAACATCTGTTTCTACAAAATTGTTTAAAGAATTCGACACTCCATTACTCCTTAAAGAAAAGAAAGTACTAATCAAGAAATTAGAAAAAAATACCAACACACTAAGTTTTTGGGTAGGATTTCTGATTGTATTGTTTTTAATGGCTATTACGTTTATGTATTATCAATATATAAAAAGAAAGAAGTATGAGCGCAAATTCAAGGAGTTACTTGATGAAGGTAAGAGAACTAAAGAATTACCTAAAAAGCCGTTAGGTGATATCGGTATTGCTGATGATATAGTTAGTGATATTCTTGAAAAACTAGCTCTTTTTGAAGAGAGGCATAAATTCTTGAAAAAAAATATAAGTATTTCTTCTTTGGCTAAAGAAATTAATACAAACACCAAGTATTTATCGAAGATAATTAATCATCATAAACATAAGAGTTTTACCAATTATGTAAATGAGTTAAGAGTACAGTATAGTGTTGATCAATTGAAAGAAAATAGTTCTCTTAAAAATTATACGATTCAAGGTATAGCTGAGGAAATGGGTTTTAATAGTGCTGAATCTTTTTCATCGGCTTTTAAAAGAAATACAGGGATGAAACCTTCATATTTTATGAGAAAACTAACTGCTTTAAGTATAGAATAATTTCTCGAAATTCATGAAATCCTTGAAATGAGGTTACACTATAGAATTTATTTTAAAATGCTTATTCTAGATTTGAGGAAAATTACACAAACATTTATAAAGTAAGGAACATGAAAAAACAGGAAGCAAAAAAGTTGGAACTTAAAAAATTTAAAATTGCAAAATTTGATCGTTTAGATGCCGTGAGAGGAGGAGGTATTATCTCTATCTCATTTATAAAAAGTTATGATCCAGATGATTGTGCAAACACAACGGGCTGTCATACTTATGGTTGTCCAGGAACAACTGTTATTCGAAATTAACAGAATATCAAAATAAAAAAAGACCGTCAAGAAAGTATTCTGGGCGGTTTTTTTATGTTGTGTTTTAATACTTTTGAAATAAGGAAATCCCTAATTGCGAATGCGTAATTAGGGAAAATTCCTACCCTTACTTAACTCAACTTAAGTAACAAAAGTTGTAAATGTAAATCTGCACTGCAAAATTGTACAATTATACTATAAAAACACTCTCTAATTCGATCAAGAGCTAGAGAGTGCGGGGATATTTAGTAACCCAGATGGGGGATTTAGAAGATTGGAAAACATTTAAAACGGTATAGTGATATTAAATTCAAAAAATATACTACACAAACTACTTCTGGGTTACTTATAAAACTCTATGTTATCAATGTTTGACAAGGTGTTTTTGTAAAACGTTATACTCAGGATAGTATAAACCTATATCCGAAATGAGTGATTAAAAGGGTCACGAATTGATATTGCCTTTATGCTCCATCAGATTAAAATTAGAGTGGGCATAAAAAAACATATTTTTTTAGTGTCTATAATTAGAGCAATAACAATCTCCATTATGAAGAGCTCCTGTGTCATGTCCAAGACTTTTACAGTACTGGCAACACTGTCCGCAATTGCTAGTAATGAATAACCCTCCGCCAGCAATTCCTTTTTGCTGTTTTTTGTCAATTTTTTTGACGTTTTCTAAGTTTAAAATGTTGTTTAGCATGATGTGAAATATTATGATTTTTTAAATAATTATACTGTTTTATATCAAGAGTTTAGGTGTTATACTCTAACCTCTATCATATCAATATTTGAGTAAATTTAGAGTATTAATTAAGAGCAGTGAGGCGTAATTGATAGAAGGAGTGTTTCAATAGATGAGTATAGCTTTTTAATTGATCATCGAACAAATTGGTTGTTGTTAAAATAAGAAGAACCCCCTAATCCCAAATTTGAGATTAGAGAGTACTCCTTTCCTTAACTAAACATTACTAACAAACATTATAGATGCTAAGAGTTTAAGTTGAGACACTTTTTATGTTAAATAGATAAATAATTATTTAGTTCTTATTTAAATCCCATCTAATCCCAATACAAGGTCTTTGTATCCTGAAAAACGTACTTTTCCTCCATATCGTTGCTCATTAATACTTGAGATATAAATGTATCGTCTTCCCTTTGTGAAAAATGATTTTGAGTAATATTTATGTTTCCGTGGAGGAATATCGATAATGGCATAAGTTTTTGCAGGACCATTATTAGGAGCGTACTGGTGATAGATTCTTAATTCTTTGTTATAATCGCAATTGGTTAAACCAAACTGTACTCTTCGACATTTATTTTTTTTATTATGAAGTTCACTACCGGAAAGATCATATGTATTATAATTTTTGAAGGATATTGTAACACGATCAGGTTTAGAAAGTAAGTTTTCAACGTACCTTTCTTTCCACCCATTACACAAAGAAGGGAATGGTAAGGCTTTAATATGGTTTGAAAATGATTTAGAAACAGGAATATTTGTACTATGTTTTTCTATTGTACCTCGTTGTAGTGCTTTTTCTTTGATTTTTTGATCTTCTTCTAATTTGATAAGATCTGTAGGTACGGCAACATTTTCGTCGGTTAAAGTTAAAAAACGATCTAATAAGCTTAAATCATCTAGCCCATCTAATTCGCCAAAATTATCAGAGTCTCCAGAAGCTTCAAAGACAATACCATCGGCTTCTGTTTTAAAAGTAACTATAGTGTTACTAGGCAAACTTATAGTTGCCAAAGTTTTAGTTGTTAAAACAGGTGCTTCTATCGATTCTTCAGTTTCGGGGATAGTATCTTCTTCAGAATTACAAGAGTAGCATAAGAAAAGAGTAAAAATTACAATGATCCTCGCTAAATTAAATTTGATTTTGTTTTTCATGGTTATAAGTTTTAAGATTAAGATCAAACTTAAAGACTTCTGAAAATAATGACCAGGTAGAATTAATAGGTATCTAGTTTCAATTTATAGATATAGCTTTTCAATTGATGTACTATTAATCAGTATGTTTTTATTTTTGAAAATAGAATTGATGAAGATAAGTTTAGTGACACAATTACTGTATATGACTCATGGCAATAAGAAACTTCTCTTTTTTATTTTTTGAAATATTAATGATATCATTATTATTCATCATAATATAACCTCCGTCTGATTTCACGAATTTTTTCACTTCTTTTAAATTGATCAAAAAACTATTATGTGTTCTCATAAATTGTTGTTCGATCAATAAATTTTCATATTCTTTAAGATGTTTGCTTACTAGTAGAGATATATTATTTTTGAGAATAAATGAAGTATAAGCTCCATTAGCCTTGCAGTATATGATATCCTGGATATTAATAAACTCTACACTATCTGCCGTAGAAAGACATATTTTATTAAATTTTGGCTGCTGTTGTAGATTATCTATTAGGGTTTCTAACTGTTTTTTATATACCTCTTGATCTTTCTTTTTCTTTGCTTTTTCTACAGCAGTTTTGAGTTCTTCAATACCTAAAGGCTTAAGTAAATAATCTAAAGATGAAAATTTTATAGCCTGTATGGCGTATTGCTCGTAAGCTGTGGTAAAAATTACTTCAAAATTTATGGTATCGATTTGGGTTAATATATCAAAACCTATTCCTGATTGTAGTTCTATATCCAAAAAAACAACATCAGGTTTATTACTCTTAATTTTATCAATGGCTTCTGTTACAGAATTTGCAGTGGTTAAAACGGTGGTCTCTAAGCAAAACTCTTCTATTAATTTTGTTAAAGCCTCTCTACTGTGTTTTTCGTCATCTACAATTATTGCTGTTAAGCTCATAATTAGAAAATTTTATTCGGTTTGAATTTTGATAATTACCCTAGTTCCTATGGGTTTGCCATGGTTATTAATTTTGTCTATAATTTCTATATTTTTTTGCTCAGATTCATGAAATTGTTGTAATCTTTTTTCAGTTAGTTCTAGACCTCTGGATTTTGTAGGTTTTTTATAAGACGAATTTATGTTTTTAGCAGCACTTCTTCCTATACCATTATCATCTACTTCACAAATAATATGATTTTTTTCTTTTCTGAAACAAATATTTAGTTTTTTATCCTCACCTTTTTTATTTAATAACCCATACAGGATTGCATTTTCGACAAATGGTTGAATGATCAACATAGGTACCTCTTCGGCATTTGCGTTTAGCGAATCATCTATATGAATAGCATATTCAAAACTGGCATCAAAACGTAAAGCTTCTAATTCTAGATATTGGTGTAATAAGTTGATTTCATCAGATAATACGATATTTGTTTCTATAGAATTTTCAAGCAGGTTTCGCATTAAATGACTAAACTTAGAAAGATATTTTAAAGCAGCTTCTTTTTTTTCGAATACAATTAAATGTTGAATCGACCCTAAAGAATTAAAAATGAAGTGTGGATTTATCTGAGCTCGTAGTGCTTTACAGTTGTTAATGAATGATTCTTTTTCGAAGAGGAGTTTCTCTTTATGTTCCTGATGTATTTTATACGCCAAACCTAGTGCAAAAATTATGATTTCTAGAGTTGCTCCTGCCATCATATAATCACATGCCTTGGTAAAAAAGAAACCCAGGGTGCCTATCATGAATAAGAATGATCCAGCAACTATAAAATAAGCCAAACGGTTTTTGGCAGTTAGCAGTAAATAAATCATCCCACCAACACCAAAAAGAGTCATTATTAAACGCTGAATATTCATGATATAAATAGCTCCTTCGAAATATTTGAAATACAAAAAGATACTATCTAAAATGATAATGGTAATAAGTGCGTAGATGATATATTTTATGATATGATTAAGGGTAGGATAGTCTTTTTTTGTAGCTAGATAGAAGCAAACAAAATAAACATAACATAAATTAATTAATACCTGTATAATCTGAAAAAACCAATGTACCACTATACTATAGCTATCAAAAATGATGTTGTTTGCTATAAGTAAAGGACCATTTAGGTATATAAATAACCATAAAATGTATAATGAGTAAAATAAGAATTCAAAATTTCTCGAAGTTATAAAGAATGCAAGAGTGAGAATAAACATAACCAAACACACTCCGGTAAAAATATATTTACGTATTGGATTTTTAATATTATTATGGAGGTAGTGGTTTTGTGTAGTATGGTTTAAGGTTTGTGAAGCATAGTGAAATTTCCAATTAGTAACACGATCTGAATATCTTAAACGCCTTATTTTTAAATATATAAATCGGTTTTTGATAAGTGAGCTGTATTTAAGAGGTATCCTATTAATATAGGATATAGAATTCATTTTTTCTGAACCGTCAAATAAACCAAATTTCTTTTCTATCAGTGTATTATTCTCGACACAAAATATAGATGCATGTGCATAATTACTAGATCTTAGGAACCAGAGACTATCTTTTTTTAATTCTTTATTGAGGTCGATTTTTATCCAGTAAATATCTTTAGGCCTGGTTTTCTTAGTAAAATATTTAGATGATCGAAAAAGAGTATCAGATTTTATAATACCATGAATCGATAGTGTATCATAAGTAGTTTTATATACCTTAAAAGGAATTTGGGTTATACTTTTATCTAAATTATTTTGGGCATTGAGATTATAGCAATATACATTCGATACAATAAGAACAGAAATTATATATAGTAATTTTTTTAGCATATGCCCTATTGCTATTTATCGTTGAGAGTTTGTTATTAATATAACGTTTATAGAAGGTAAGACCCCAGTCCTTCATATAAATTGTGTTAGAAATATTTTCTATTTCTAGATTAGAGCTTATCACATAATAGTAAAATAACATGTTTTTTTTATGTTGATTTATGATTCTATAAGCCATTCGCTAATTTGTTTTTCGATCTGAGCATATGTTTTTTGATCGGGAATATGTTTTGTGTTTTTTAAGAAAATAGAGTCCCGAAAATTGTCAAATATTTCTTTACATCTTTTTAGAGCTTTCTCACCAGGAAAAAAGATATCATTATCAGCAAATATTGCATAAACAGGGGCGTTTAGATGATTTATATCTTTCTTTTGTAAAAGAGGGGGTCTTCGATAATCCATTTTTGTACCTAATAAAACGTTCTTTTGAAAAGCAATAGAATACGGATCTATTGTAGTGTAAAATGCGTTCATGAATTTTAGAAGGTATTTTTCTTTTTTAGTAAATAGAAAACTTAATAGGGGGAAGGTTAAATGCTTCATTGATATGCCAAAAGAGCCATTTACAAGACCACTGGGGACAACAAATATACCTTTGTGTACCTTCTCTGGTTGGTAGGACATTATTTTTTGTAATAAAAATGCTCCGTAGGAGATACCGATTATAGCAGCCTTCTCTATATTTAAAATATCCATGGTTTCAGCAATCCATTCCCCATAAGAATTGTCATTAATAGGTAATCTGTTTTCTGTGCTTTTGGTGGTTTGACCTATAGTATCTATGGCATAAATTCGGTAATTATCTCTTAGGTTTTTTATAGGCTCGATAGCTAATGGTGCACCTGCATTTATGCCATGTAAAATAATAACAGGAGGATTTCCTGGCATTCCTGTGGTAATTATATGCGTTTTACCGGCTTTTGTATTTACATAAATATCTTCATATTCGATTTCACATGATTGTAGTTTTTCATCATATAATTTCATTATAACATCTTTCGTTTTTTTATTTTTATAAATACTTGTGTTTGCCATTGTGTTGTTTTTAACAAAAATATATTATTTTGCCAAAAATTAGTCCATTTGGACTAATTAAATTTATATTGATGAATATTAAGGATATAATTAAGGAAAAAGCCCTTGAACTTTTTAATACAAAAGGAGTTATGAATGTAACCTTAAGAGAGGTTGCAAAAGAATTGAATAAAAGTTATGGTAATATTACATATCATTATAGAACCAAAAATTACCTGATAACTGCTTTGTATAATGATATGATGATCGAAACAAAAGCAATAGCGACCTTTTTTAGTAATGTTAATTTGTTTTATGAAATCTTGGATGCCCCCAAAAAGACGTTTAAGATTTCTATGAAATACCTTTTCTTTTATGTTGATTATATTGAAATAAGACGCAATTTCAGCACTGTTTTCATAAACTTTGAAAAAAACAATGATATTAGAAAAGTGTTCTATAAAAGTATTTTAGAGCAATTGCAAGATCAAGGAATAATTCGGGCAGAATTGAGTACAAAAGATTTGGATTATTTAATGGAGTTAAGCGGGGCTATTAGAACATTCTTTTTTCTTAATCTTTCTTCAGAAAATTTTCTGGATAAAGAACTGGAAAACAAATATGTAGAGTATGTAAATAGATTACTTATTCCATACCTCACATCAAATGGTCTAGAACAATATAATACCTATAAAGCGGATTAAATATTTTTCTAAAAAGAGATAAATTAGTTTTGAAACACTATAATTAGAATAACCTTTACCCAATTTAATTAGGTAAAGGTTATTTGTAGTTTATTATATAGTCAAAAACTTTTTTTGCTACGTATGTTTGACTATTACATAGTGAAGCTAATCTGTTAGATTATAGAATGATTGCACTTCTAGGTAGTTTTCAAAATTAATGCCGCTGGCATCATTACCTTCTACCAGTACAAATCGAAGTCTAAGATTAGATTGATTAAAAGTAGCACGTAATGTAGCTTTTCCAACTTCAATCTTATCAATCTCAAGAATGATTTGCTGTCCTAGACTAAGCGGTAATACTTCCCAATAATTATTTCCTGTTACTGTTACATAGGCGTAAACAATACCAGTGTCAAATATTTCCTTTGTTAATTGGGGAATGTCAAAAACATTATCCCCGTTAGATATCGTTTGATTTTCGAATAAAACAGAAACTACATTAGCGTTTCCATCCTGTCCATTTGCCCCATCAGCTCCTGCAGGTCCTTGTGGTCCTATTTGACCATCGACTCCATCTTCTGCAGAGCAAGCACTTAAAACTAAGATTAGTACCAAAATGCCATACTTAAAAAATTTCATTATTGTTTCCATACTTTTCATGTTATTAATTATTAATTGTGTGAATATTCGATTGTTTATTTGCGAAGTGTTTTTAGTGATCGATTCCACAATTACAACCTTATGCTACAAAGATGAAGAGTGCTTAAAAAGCTATCAAGAGGTTAAAACCTTAATTTAAGTGGGGTAAAACCATATATTTATAAGGGTTGTTTCCTGAATTTGTGTGGCCTAAGACTCGTATTTAAAAAAATACTGCTAGTTATGTAGCCTATTTCATTTTGAAGAATAGAACAAAAAGAAGAGTTGTAATTGTACTCAAAATCTACCTAGCTAGACTCGGCATTTAGGATTGATTTTTCTACTAAATTGATCTTTTCCTTTATAATGATAAATAGTAAGGAAAAAGCTATTAACAAATACGCCAAAAATTTTATTGTTGTTTTCATGATATGTGATTTTTTATCATTTACAACCTTAGATCAATAGCTTTAAATTTTTGTTACCCCTTATTTACGATAAATTTTTAGTTTCTACCATTTTCATGTGGATATAATTGGTATACGGGATCACTTTGCCAGAACTCTTTGGTATTAATATCCATTATGGTAAGTGGCCCTTTAAATGCAGCTCCTGTATCCATATTCCATACGCAAATAGCTTGTATTGGGGTGGTCTGATTGATTCGTGTAACGGGAGTGTGGCCAATATATATCTCATCAAAAAGTAACATTCGTTTAGGATATTTTGGATCTGTCTTTTTTAGATTGGGATCTGTAGCCAACGCAGTTTCCCATAAAGTTCTATCCCAATAAAATAATTCACTAAAATATTCTCGATGCGGTCCATGAAGATTGGTGAACCCAGCATGAAGAAACAAACGATTGTGAGTATCTATATGATAATTATTAAGAGTTTCATAAAAACTAAGATGGGCATTGATTTCTTCTTGTGATAGTTTAGCATATGAATCCATAGTCGCTTGGCCACCGTGTTGTACCCACTCGGGATTGTGAGTATGTTGTGTGAGCCAGGTATAACAAAGTTCATCATGATTTCCTTTAATAAAAATACAATTGTGAGAAGCTTTGAGCTTAATCAGGAACGAAACCAATGGGGCACTATGGCTCCAACCATCTACATAATCTCCCAGAAATATAAGAGTATCGTCTCTAGTTACCTTTGCTCTTTCAAGTATTTGCTCTAATGCGGTTAGTGCACCGTGAATATCTCCAATTACTAAAATTCTTCCCATGGTTGGTTAATTATTGATCATTTTGATGTATTACATTAACTATATCTAACTTTTCTCAAAATCCGAATACTTTCTTTACAGAGAGAATATATAGTATCGTCATAGAGTTTTAAATATGGTTTTGCCTCTTCTAGTTTTTCTTTTGCATCACTAAGGTCATTAAAATAACAAATCAAATACGTAGCAGGAAGATTTACAATATCTTTTTCTTCGTTTTTTGATAGGGGAATTTTGTTTTTTAATTTCTCGATTAATGCATTATTGCTATTATATAAATGATGTAATGTTTTACGATCAAATTGTGGTGGTTCAAAAAGAAGCTTACTTTCGATATCATAACTGGCGTTGTCCTTAAAGGTAATTACGACTTCTTCTAGAGGATAATAGCTAAAAGTATCCTGTAAGCCTAATTGCACATATTCTATAATTTTAAATTGATCATCGGTTAACGATATGCTCACTTCGTCTAATTCTGAATAAAATAACTTTACATGTTCGTTGATTAATTCGATATCTACTCGGGAGTAATATACTTCTCCATTTTGCCGTTTTTCTTTGGCTGCCCAGCAGACCACAAAATATTCTTTAAAAACCTTATACGTCGGATTGTAATCTGTTCTAGAGTTCATAAAATCAAAAACTCCGTCTAGAGTAAGTTCTATATTGTTCTGGGCATGACTTTCTATAGCAGTTACAATTTCTGAATTGACATCTTTGATTTCAATATCAAAAACTTTAGGCATACTCATGCTACCATCTCTAAAAAAGACACTACCGCCATAATATTTCCAGATATTCTTGCGCAGAGAACAGAGTTGTCCACCTTGGGGTCGAATGGTTACTAATCCTACTACTTTATCCGATGGCAAATGCGGAAAAGGAATATTTTCATATGACACAATAGGAGGGTTGTCTAAATATGCATTTACCAGGTTTTGGATTTTACTATCGTCAAAAAAATCAACTCCTATAATTTGATTATCTTCATCTTCAACCCCTATTACGATATATGAATTATTTTTGGGATTAGAATTTGCCAGTGCACAAATATGCTTTAAGAATTTAGCTTTTCCCTCTTTCTCACCAATATTAAGTTTACGTTTCTTGTCATAAAAACTATTTTCGTCATTATGTGCCAGTAGGTTCTTAATAAGGAGGCGTTTGTTAATCATTCCGTTTACAAATAGCAATTGAAACTTTTCCCAATATAAACTTAGCCATTTTTATTGGGTCAACAATGCGATGAGAATAAAGAAATTATAAACTTTTATTAACTATTGTACTGCCCGCCTGCGCAGTAGGGAATACAATAAGATCTGCAATGTTAACATGATATGGCCGGGTAACCACAAAAGTTATAATATCTGCAATATCTTCTGGAGTGAGTGGATCAAAACCTTTATACACAGTATCTGCTTTTTGATCATCACCTTTAAATCTAACGTTACTAAACTCAGTTTCTACTAATCCTGGATGAATAGCACCTACTCTAATGCCGTATGAATTAAGATCCATACGCATTCCCTTGTTAATAGCATCTACAGCATGTTTACTTGCACAATATATGTTTCCGTTTGGATAGACTTCTTTTCCTGCAATTGAGCCAATATTGATAATATGGCCAGATTGTTGCGCAATCATTTTTGGTATAACCGCTTTAGAAACATACAGTAATCCTTTAACATTAATATCTATCATAGCATCCCAATCATCAAGGTTTCCGGTCTGAATAGGGTCAAGGCCATGTGCATTTCCAGCATTATTAATAAGAATATCAATTGTACTAAACTCTGCAGGAAGATTTTCAATCATAGAAAGAACCTTATCTTTATCTCTAACATCAAAACAAAGTGTGTGTACTTGCACTTTTTTACTTAGTTCACTCTGTAGTGTATCTAATCGGTCTTGTCTTCTCCCACAAAGAATAAGATTTATATTATGTTTTGCTAACTCTATTGCGGTAGATTTTCCAATCCCACTAGTGGCCCCTGTGATTAATGCTGTTTTCATAAGTAAGTTTAATATTTTAAAAAAATGCAACACCTTTACATTAGATACGTCTTTTGATAAGATCATCGTAAAAACGATGAAAATCTTTATGTCCAATTTTTTGTAAAAGTGGTTTAAATATACTGTAAAATTTATGCCTAAAACAGGTTTTATAGTGCACATTTAACCAAGAATTAACAAGAGCATGAAAATTAATTCGACAATTTGCAATGTTGGATTATGAATGTTAAATTCACGCCTTAAAAAATAAAATAGATGGAAGAGAATAATGCTATTGATATTGCTTCAATCAATCAGAAAATAGAAAAAGAATCTGCATTTGTAGATTTACTAACTCTAGAAATAAACAAAGTAATTGTAGGTCAAAAACATATGGTCGAACGATTACTCATTGGGTTATTGGGTCAAGGTCATATTTTGCTAGAAGGGGTTCCTGGTTTGGCGAAAACATTAGCTATTAATACATTATCTAAAGCTGTTCAAGGTAGTTTTAGTCGTATTCAGTTTACACCAGATTTATTACCAGCTGATGTAGTGGGAACTCTTATTTTTAATATGAAAGAGAATGATTTCTCGATTAAGAAAGGACCAATTTTTGCCAATTTTGTCTTAGCAGATGAAATTAACCGTGCGCCGGCAAAAGTGCAAAGTGCTTTACTAGAAGCTATGCAGGAGAAACAAGTTACCATTGGTGATGAGACTTTTGTATTAGACAAACCATTTTTGGTAATGGCAACACAGAATCCGGTTGAGCAGGAAGGAACATATCCTTTGCCAGAAGCTCAAGTTGACCGTTTTATGCTAAAAACAGTAATTGATTATCCAAAATTAGACGAAGAACAACTAATTGTTCGTGCTAACCTCAAAGGATCCTTTGAGAAGGTAAACCCTGTTGTTTCTGTAGAGCAGATTATTAATGCTCAGAAAGCAGTTAGAGAAGTATATATGGATGAAAAGATCGAAAAATACATCCTGGATATCATTTTTGCCACACGTTATCCAGAAAAATATGGTTTAGAAGAACTTAAGCCTTTAATCAACTTTGGAGCATCACCTCGTGGAAGTATCAATTTGGCTACTGCAGCAAAATGTTATGCCTTTATTAAACGAAGAGGATATGTGATTCCAGAAGATGTTCGTGCAGTAATTCTTGATGTACTTCGCCATCGTATTGGGATTACCTACGAGGCCGAAGCAGAGAACGTAACTTCAGAGGATATCATTAACAAGATTGTAAACGAAATTGAAGTACCATAGAGATTTTGGATTTTAGAATTACGATTTTGGATTTTTAATATGAGAATCCGAAATCGTTAATCGCCGATTCATCAATCGTAAATCATAATAATGGATACTAAAGAGTTACTAAAAAAAGTTCGAAAAATTGAAATTAAGACGCGTCGCTTGAGTGACCACATCTTTGGAGGAGAGTATCACTCTACTTTTAAAGGGCGTGGTATGACTTTTAGTGAAGTACGACAATATCAATTTGGTGATGATGTTCGTAATATAGACTGGAATGTAACGGCTCGATATAATGAACCTTATATAAAAGTGTTTGAAGAAGAGCGAGAACTTACTATGATGTTGATGGTAGATGTTTCGGGATCACAACTTTTTGGTACTCAAGAACAATTTAAAAAAGGAATCATTACCGAAATCGCAGCAACTTTAGCATTTTCTGCAACTCAGAATAATGATAAGATCGGATTGATTTTATTTACCGATGAAATAGAATTATTTATTCCGCCTAAAAAAGGAAGATCTCATGTGCTAAGAATTATAAGAGAATTATTAGAATTTGAGCCTAAAAGTAAAAAAACGAATATTACAGAAGCATTGAAGTTTTTATCCAATGTGATGAAAAAGAAAGCAATCGTCTTTATACTGTCTGATTTTATTGCAGATGATTACCAACATACATTAAAAATTGCAGGAGGAAAACATGATGTTACTGGGATAAGAGTGTATGATCGAAGAGAAGAAGAAATCCCTAATCTGGGAATGGTGCAAATGGAAGATGAAGAAACAGGAGAACTTTTGCTAGTGAATACAGGTTCTAAAAAAACACGAACCAATTATAGTAAATATTATCATGAAAGAGTAGATTACTTTAAAGATAGTTTTACTCGCAGTGGAGCGGGTTCTTTGAGTAGTAGAATTGATGAGAGTTATGTGAAGAAATTGTTAGGCTATTTTAAAAGAAGAGGATAAGGAAGATTTAAGAATGACGAATTACGAATTACGATTTGAAAAAAGAACTATACAACCGGGAGCCCTTAGGCTTTTTACCTGGATGATATTCTTTGTTTTTAGTGGGCTTGGAGCTTTTGCCCAAGTTTCGGCTACAATCGACTCTACTACAATAGAAATAGGAAATGAGATTCGATATAAAATGCAAGTCGAAGCAGATTCGACTCAAATAGTTGTTTTTCCTGAAGGACAAACATTTACTCCTTTAGAAGTAATCGAATCTCAAAAAATAGATACCTCTAGAAACGGAAAACGTTTTAATCTTACCAAAGAGTATGCATTAACTCAATTTGATTCTGGTCATTATACCATACCAAGGCAAAAAGTAGTGATCGGTGATAAGGTTTTTTTTACCGATTCTCTTAAAGTTGAGGTCAAAGATGTTTTGGTCGATACCACTAAACAAAAAATGTATGAGATCAAACCTCTGGTTGATGTAGATGCTAAATTTGCTTTTAACTGGAAAAAATGGCTCTTATGGATTGGTGTTTCTCTACTCATATTAGGAGTAATCGCTTTTTTTATATTTAGAAGGAAAAAACGAAAAGCAAATAAAGAAGATGAGTTACCTCCTTATGAAAGAGCAATATTAGCACTTCAGAAAATTGATGAGTCTCATTTATTAGAAAAAGATTCACATAAAGAATACTATTCGCAGTTAAGTGATACCGCTCGTAAATATATCGATGAAGAAGTGTATGATCATGCTATGGAGAGCACAACCGATGAGTTAATTACGAGACTTGATGAAGAGATTAGATCAGGAAATCTTAATTTGGATAAAACCACTATTGAAGAACTTAAGAATGTGTTGAAAACTGCAGATATGGCCAAATTTGCCAAATCTAAACCCGATATCATAACAGCAAGAGCAGATCGTAATGTTATCGAACAGGTGATTCATAAGACAAAAAGTGCGATACCAGAACCAACCGAAGAAGAATTATTGGCAGATGAAGAGTATAGAAGAACAGTAGCCGAGAAAAAACGCAGAAAGAAAATTATTTTTGGTAGCATTGGAGCCATTGCAGTAGTTACTATTACATTACTCATCTTTATTTTGGTAAAAGGGTATGATGTTGTAAAAGACACACTACTTGGGCATCCAACAAAAGAGTTGGCAGAAACCGAATGGATTACAAGTGCTTATGGATCTCCTCCTGTTACTGTTGCCACTCCCAGAGTATTGATTCGTAACGCGTATCAAATGACAGAAGAACAAAAGCAGATTCTTAAAGGAAATGAAACTTTTGTATATGGAAGCCTGGCAGGAAATTTCTATGTAGTGGTAACTACAGTACAATATAAACAGCCTACCGAAATAAAGTTAAATAAAGTAGTAGAAGGTGTAGTGGGAAAATTTGAATCTATGGGAGCGAAGAATATTTCTGTAAAGGATGAAGAATATGAAACTTTAGGCGGAGCAAAAGGAGTTAAAGTATTTGGAAATCTGGAAATAGTGAATCCTGTAACCAAAAAGAAACAAAAAAACAGTTACTTGATGTTGAATTTTGCAGAAAATGGAGGGTTTCAACAAATCACTTTGGTATATGATGTTGAGGATCGTTATGCAAAAGATGTTGCCGAGCGTATTATTAATTCTGTAGAACTTAGAAATACCAAATAACGATGTTTGAAAATTTTACATTTGAAAATCCACAGTTTTTTTGGTTGTTTTTACTACTTCCATTAGCAATAGGATGGTATATATGGAAACGAAATAAGCAGCAAGCTGCTTTAAAAATATCTAGTGTTAAAGGATTTAAAGTTTCGGGAAGTTGGCTCACCAAATTAAAGCCATTGTTGTTTATCATACGTCTAATGGCGTTATCTTTAATTATTACTGCATTAGCGAGGCCTAGAACAGTAGATGTATCTACCAAAACCAAGACTACCAAAGGTATCGATATTGTGATGTCTATAGATGTATCTGCCAGTATGTTGGCAAAAGACCTTAGACCAAACAGGTTAGAAGCATTAAAAGAAGTAGCTGCAGAATTTATTAAGGATAGACCTAATGATCGTATTGGCTTAGTCGTATATGCGGGAGAAAGCTTTACCAAAACCCCAATTACAAGTGATAAATCAATTGTGTTAGGTAGTTTAAAAGATGTAAAATATGATAATGTCTTAGAGAATGGTACGGCTATAGGAATGGGACTGGCAACATCTGTAAATCGACTTAAAGACAGTAAAGCTAAGAGTAAAGTGATTATTTTACTTACAGACGGTTCTAATAATGCTGGTTTTATCGATCCTAAGATTGCTTCAGAACTAGCAGTAGAATATGGTATTAAAACCTATACAATTGGTATTGGTACAAACGGAATGGCTTTGGCTCCTGTAGCTATATTACCAAACGGATCTTTTCAATATGGTAGAGTGCAGGTAGAAATCGATGAAGATTTATTAAAAGAAATTGCTAAAGTTACCGGAGGTAAATATTTTAGAGCAACAAATAACAAAAAATTACAACAGATTTATCAAGAAATTGATAAATTAGAAAGAACAGATATCGAAGAATTTAAATTCTATAATTATGAAGAAAAATTTAGATCATTGGTGCTGCTGGCAGGATTATTAATTTTTATAGAATTTTTGTTTAGATATACAATATTTAGAAGTTTTATTTAAAAAAATATAAACCTCATAGACTTTGAAAATCAATGAGGTTTAATGAATAAGGTAGAAAATGTACGTATTAGAAGAGAAAATATATTTCTGGTTATTATTGGGTATTCCAGTACTAATTCTGCTGTTTTTAGGAGTGTTAGTATGGCAAAAGGCAGCTCAAAAGAAGTTTGCAGATGCAGCACTTCTTAAAAAATTGAGCCCTAATCGATCTATCTTTAAATCAGTATTAAAGATTATTATAATTAGTTTAGCTCTGGCTTGCCTGGTGATTGCCCTAGTTAATCCTAAGGTAGGTACAAAACTCGAAACCGTAAAACGAGAAGGAGTAGATGTTGTTTTTGCAATAGACGTATCTAAAAGTATGCTAGCAGAAGATATTGCACCCAATAGATTAGAAAAATCAAAGCAGTTAGTTACCCAGATTATCAATAATCTGGCAAGTGATCGCATTGGGATCATTGCATATGCAGGTAGTGCTTTTCCTCAATTGCCAATTACTACAGATTACGCTTCGGGAAAGATGTTTCTACAATCTATGAATACAGAAATGCTATCTTCTCAAGGAACTGCAATCTATGAAGCTATAGAATTAGCAAAAACATATTATAATGATGAAGAACAAACCAATAGAGTTTTATTTATTGTAAGTGATGGAGAAGATCATGAAGGTAATGTAAAAGCCATTGCAGAAGAAGCGGCCAAAGAAGGAATTAAGATTTTTACAATAGGTGTAGGATTAGAAAAAGGAGCACCTATACCTATAAAGCGAAATGGAATTGTACAAACGTACAAGAAAAATAGTCAGGGAAGTACTGTAATTACCAAATTAAACCCGACAACTTTACAGGAAATTGCTAATGAAGCAAATGGCACATACATTGATGGTAGAAATACAAGTAAAGTTGTAGAAGAAGTGACTACTGTACTGCAAAATATGGATAAAAAAGAATTTGAAGCCAAGCAGTTTGCAGATTTTAAAGATCAATTTCAGTGGTTTCTGTTTGCCGGACTGTTATTATTATTTTTAGATATTTTCTTGTTAGAAAGAAAAACATCTTGGGTAAAAAAATTAAACCTGTTTAACGAACAATAGTGAGGTATGAAAAAGATTTTATGTGTTATATTATGTTTTCAGATAGGGATCATATGTTCTCAGGAAGAGAATCGTGATCAAATTATTAACGAAGCAAATCAGTTTATAGCTACAGGTAATAAAGTTCTGGTTAAAGATGGTAATTTTCCTAAGGCAGAAGGAGAATACAGAAAAGCAATTGCCAAAAATCCTGTAAACCCTACAGCAAAGTATAATTTGGCTAATGCATATTATAATTCTGAAAAATATGATGAAGCTACCCATCGTTATACAGAAGCAGCTAAGGTAGCTTCGGCTAAGTCAGAAAAACATAAGGCGTTTCATAATCAGGGAAATACCTATATGGAGCAAAAAAAATATAAAGAAGCTGTTGAAGCTTATAAAAATGCGCTTAGAAATAATCCCAAAGATGATGAAACGCGTTATAATCTGGCATTGGCCAAGAAAATGCTAGAGCAACAGCAACAGCAAAATGATCAGAATAAGGATAAAGACCAAAACAAAGATCAGAAGGAAGATAATAAAGATAAGAAAGAGGGCGACGATAAAGAAGATAAAAAGGGAGATGATGGAGATAAGGAAAAAGAAAAGGGAGAAGATCAAAAGGATAAAGAAGGAGATAAAGGAGAGGATAAAAAAGATGAGGGAGATAAAGAAAAGGATGACAAGGGTGAGCCTAAAGATGAGAAAAAGGATAAAGGAAAAGATCAAAAAGAACAGGAAGGCGAACCTAAAGATCAACAACAGCAACAACAACAGGTTCAGGGTAAATTATCCCCAGAACAGGTTAAAAGCTTACTCGAAGCTATGAATAATCAAGAAAAGAAAGTTCAGGATAAGATTAACGCCAAAAAAGCTCAGGGATCAAAAGTTAAAACAGATAAAGACTGGTAATTTGATAAAAGACATGTTAGGTTTTAAGAATCTAATGGTCTAAATAGCATAAAAAATGAAACTAAAACTAATTTTTCTAACACTATTTCTGGCCACGATGCAGCTTGCATTGGCACAGGTGAGGTTCGAGGCTAAAGTAAGCAAGAAAAAGTTAGGTGTAAATGAAAGATTACGAGTAGATTTTGAAATGAATAAAGATGGAGACAATTTTACACCTCCTTCCTTTTCGGGGTTTACCGTTGTAGGTGGACCTAATCAATCTATTAGTAATTCTTGGGTTAATGGAAAACGATCATACGCCAAAACATTTAGTTATTTCCTTGAACCTACTCGTAGAGGACAATTTACTATAAAGCAAGCAACTATAGAGATTGATGGGCAGACGTATAAAACATTACCTATTAGAGTTGAGGTTACAGGTGCAGTAGATAAACCAAAAGATGGTAATGATACTGATTTTGTGGCAAGTGAAAACCTTCATCTTATAGCAGAGGTTTCTAAATCAAACCCCTATTTAAATGAAGCAATTACAGTAGTGTATAAACTGTATGTTAGTCCGAGAATTAGTGTAAGTAACTGGAGAGAGCTAGACAGTCCAAAATATAGCGATTTTTGGAGTCAGGCGATCGATATGAAACAACTCAAAATTGAAAATGGAGAATATAAAGGAGAACCATATCGTTATGTAGTACTTCGTAAAACAGTACTATATCCACAAAAGACAGGTAAATTAAATATAGAACCTCTTACGTTAACCGTTTCTGTAGATGTTCCTACAAAAAGAAGAGATATTTTTGGCGGTAGACTGTATACGACAGTTAATAAGACTGTTGCTGCAGGTAATAGAGTGATAGAAGCAAAACCTTTACCAATACAAGGAAAACCAGATGATTTTTCGGGCGCAGTAGGAGATTTTGATTTTAAAGTAACCGCTAATAAAACAGAGTTGGATGCTACAGAATCCTTAGATGCCAAGGTTTTGGTTACAGGTAATGGTAATTTAAAGCTATTTGATTTACCAAAGCTTAATGTTCCTAATGGTTTAGAACAATATGAACCGCAGCATAATGAAAGAGTGCGAACAAACCTAACAGGTATGGGGGGTAGCATATCTGATACCTACACCTTAGTACCACAATATAAAGGTAAATATCCTATACCATCTATTTCGTTTTCTTATTTTGATTTAAAAACAGAAACCTATAAAAGAATTACGTCAGACGAGATTGTAATTAATGTAAAAAATGGCCCTGATGGGGGAGATACTGTAGTGACATCAGAATCGGGAGGAACAAATAAGAAGCTAGTGACTCAAGCTGGAAATCAATTTAGATTCTTAAAACTAAATGCAGAACTTCAGGCTATTCAAAAAGAACACTTTTTTAAGTCTACCGCATATTGGTTATCATTAACTGCACCATTATTAGCAATTCCTCTATTCCTTTTCTTTGGTAAAAAAAGGCAAGAACGGCTAAGTGATATAAGCGGGAACAGAGTTCGTAAAGCAGATAAACTGGCTCGTAAATACCTTTCTGAAGCTAAAAAAAATCTAGGAAACCAAAAGGAATTCTATATTGCTATGGAACGAGCATTGCATAATTATTTAAAAGCAAAACTGCATATCCAGACAAGCGATATGAGTAAAGAACGTATCCAAAGATTATTAAAGGAGCGTGATGTTGAAGATGCAATATCTATAGAATTTATTGCATTGCTAGAGAGTTGTGAATTTGCAAGGTATACTCCATCTTCTACCTCGGCAATGCAACAAGATTATGATAAAGCCTCTAGAGTAATTGCCTCAATAGATAAACAACTATAATGTATGAAAAGAATAGTTGAAACACTTATTTTTTTAAGTATAGCATTGGGTTTTTCTCAAAATCAAGAAGCATTTCAGAGAGGAAACTCATTATATAATCAAGAAAAGTATCAGGAAGCTATAGATGCATACAAATCGATTTTGGATGCAGGTCAGGAATCAGCTTCACTATACTATAATCTAGGTAATGCAAACTATAAATTAAGTAACATAGGTCCTAGTATTTTTTATTATGAAAAAGCGTTAGCATTATTGCCTAATGATGAAGATATCAAAAACAACCTGGCTTTTGCCCAGAAAGCAACAATAGATGCAATAGATGTAATCCCAGAAGGTTTTATTTCGAGAACATTTAAGAAATTTACGAATATGATGGATTTTGATAGTTGGGCATGGTTTTCGGTGATCTGTATTATTGTATTTGTTATCCTGTTTATTTTATATTATATAGCACATAGCTCTACAAAAAAGAGAATATTCTTTGTGGGGTCATGGGCGATATTAATTTTGGGATTATTTGGAGTATTCTTTGCTTTCTCACAATACAATTATATTAAGAACAACCAGTTTGCAATCATTTTTGCTCAGGAAACAACCATAAAAAGTGAACCAAACCTTAGAAGCGAAGAAGTTTTCGAACTTCATGAAGGAACCAAAGTACAGGTGACAGAAACCGTAAATGATTGGAAAAAAATTAAACTTGCTGACGGCAAAATTGGTTGGATTCCTAAAACAGATTTAAGAGAGTTATAATTGATCAATAAAATTTGCAATACATTAACAACATTTGAAAGCAATACTGTTATTTTTGCTTTCTAAAATTACCCTATAGTGATTATCAAACTTCAAATAGCAAAATTTCTAATTCTTTTTGGCTTTATTATAAGTATAGCCAATTATGGGATAGAGCTATTTGACATGTATAATAAAGAAAACACTTCAATGATTTTGGGTTTAGATGACTCTGAAGAAAAATCTGAATCCAAAGAAAATGATAACTCAGAAAAAGAGGATAAAAAAGAAAAAGATAAGATTTACCAAGAAAATCCGGTAAACCAAGCCGGATTGGCTGAGTTATACATTAGTTTGTACTCTTATTTTTACGCGCATAATACTTCGGTTTATCTAGAACAGAAAACCCCTCCTCCAGAAGTTTCATAAAGTATATTATCGACGCCAATTTTGAATACTGATGCTTTACATGAGTAAAGGGTCTGTACATTCTTTTGGTAATTTTTTTATTACACTAACACTTATGTTAAATACAAATTGAATTATTATTGCTATGAGTTTTTTTAAAACATTAAAAAATGATTTACCGGCAAGTGTTGTCGTATTTTTTGTGGCACTGCCGTTATGTTTAGGTATTGCCTTAGCCAGTGGTGCTCCCTTGTTCTCTGGATTGATTGCAGGAATCATTGGAGGTATTGTGGTAGGAGTCCTAAGTGGTTCTCAAATTGGAGTGAGTGGACCAGCTGCTGGACTGGCCGCTATTGTATTAACCTCGATCGGATCGTTAGGAGGTTTCGAAAACTTTCTGGTTGCCGTTGTTCTGGGTGGAGCTATTCAAATAGTACTGGGATTATTAAAAGCAGGAATAATAGGATATTATTTTCCTTCTTCTGTAATTAAAGGAATGCTCACCGGTATAGGAATTATCATTATCCTGAAACAAATCCCATATTTCTTTGGATATATTCCGGGAAAAGGAGAAGGTGCTTTTGAGCAGATTTTTAATTCTTTTATAGATTTAAGTATAGGAAGTACCCTTATTGCCTTAATAGGTTTGGGAATACTAATTCTCTGGAGTAATGTACTTACTAAAAAAGCAAAAATATTCCAATTAATACAAGGGCCTTTAGTCGCCGTTGTTGTAGGAATTGTATTTTATAAAATACTTGGCTCATCAGGAACTTTAGGGATTAACCCTAAAAGCTTGGTAAACGTACCAATCCCATCAGATATATCTAGTTTCTTCGGGCAATTTAGTTTTCCTAATTTCGAAGTGATCACGCAGGGAGATGTGTGGTTAATTGCTTTTACTATTGCTCTGGTAGCAAGCTTAGAAACGTTACTTTGTGTAGAAGCTACAGATAAAATTGATCCAGAAAAAAGAGTTACTCCAACAAATCGAGAGTTATTGGCACAAGGAACAGGAAATATCATTTCGGGACTTATAGGTGGGTTACCTATTACTCAGGTAATTGTTCGTAGTTCTGCAAATATCCAATCTGGAGGTAAGTCAAAACTTTCTGCAATTGTTCATGGGTTCTTTCTATTAATTTCGGTAATTGCTATTCCAAAATTACTTAATTTCATTCCTCTTTCTGTATTGGCAGCTATATTATTAATTGTAGGATATAAGCTGGCTAAACCTGCTACTTTTGCCACTATGTGGAAATCTGGTTGGAAACAATTCGTACCTTTTATAGTTACTGTTTTAGGTATAGTTTTTATCGATTTGTTGTGGGGAATCGGACTAGGATTGATGGTAGGAGTTGTGGTAATTTTATTTAAGAGCTATCAAAACTCACATTTCTTACATATAGAAGATGAAAGCGATGGAAAACGTAAGGTAAAAATGACTCTTGCAGAAGAGGTAACATTTTTCAATAAAGGAGCCATCTTAAAAGAACTTGATAGTTTGCCAGAAGATACTTATCTTACCTTGGATGTTAGAAAAACACGTTTTCTGGATTATGATATTGTAGAAATTCTTGAGGATTTTTCTGAAAAAGCAAGAAACAGAAATATTGATATTAATCTGATTTCAGAAAGAGGTATTGTCGAAAATCCAGAGAGTTACATTAAGTTTTTTAAGCTTAGATCTAAAACTGCATAAATTTTTAAACAAAGAAATGAGCCACCAATAGATACGTTAAATTAGCTGAAATATTAGATGGTAAATTTCATCACACAATTATAAATAATAAAAATATAATAAATGAAAGCACATACTAAAGAAACACAGGCCGCAGTTACTCCGCAAACTGCACTACAGATGCTTAAAGAAGGAAATCAGAGATTTCAGGATAAGCGTATGGCAGATAGAAACCTTTTAGATCAGGTAAGTGATACTAAAGGAGGACAATATCCTTTTGCTACGATCCTTAGTTGTATAGATTCAAGAGTTTCTTCAGAATTAATTTTTGATCAGGGGATTGGAGATATTTTCAGTGCTCGTGTAGCTGGTAATTTTGTTAATGAAGATATTCTGGGTAGTATGGAGTTTGCCTGTAAGCTTGCAGGAACAAAACTAGTTGTGGTATTAGGACATACTGCATGTGGAGCCGTAAAAGGAGCATGTGATGATGCTAAACTAGGAAATCTTACTGCTTTATTAAGTAAAATTAAGCCTGCAGTTGCCGCGGTTGCAGAACCAGCCGCTCCTGCTGAAAGAACTTCTAAAAATATTGATTTTGTTAATGAAGTAGCTATGAAAAATGTAGAGATGACCATCGATAATATAAGAAACCAAAGTGAAGTGCTTCGTGAGATGGAAGCGAATGATGAAATTAAGATTATTGGTGGAATGTATGATATTAGTGACGGAGGTGTCAAGTTTTTTGAAGGATAGGACTCCTAAAATTTTATTAAAAAAATACCGATGCCTCTAAGTGTCGGTATTTTTTTAGTATTTTTTAGAAAGTTTTAACAAAAACCAGAATATATCGATGAAAGGATTTTTCAGTAATTTAAAAGGAGATACCTTTGGTGGATTAACCGCAGGTATCGTTGCATTGCCGTTGGCTTTGGCGTTTGGAGTGTCATCGGGATTAGGGCCAACAGCTGGACTGTATGGTGCTATTTTTATTAGTTTTTTTGCAGCTTTTTTTGGTGGTACAAATACGCAAATTTCAGGTCCGACTGCTCCTATGACTGCTGTAAGTATGGTGGTTATTGCAGGAATTATTGCTGCCAATGATGGTAGTGTTGAAAAAGCCCTTCCGGCAATCTTAACAGTTTTCTTGTTGAGTGGATTGATGCAAATAGGATTAGGAGCTATTGGTTTAGGAAAATATATTAGATATATTCCTTATCCTGTAGTTTCTGGATTTATGACAGCAATTGGTGTCATCATTTTGCTCACGCAAATATTACCTTCATTTGGTTATTACCCAAAAGAAGATGCAGAGTTTGTAGCTCAATTCAAACCAGAAGCAGAAGAAGTAATCCTCGAAAATATTCTTAAAGAAGAAGCTGCAGAAGATATTTTGGTACTCGAAGATTTTAAAGAAACCATCTCAAGAGCAGAAAAAATTACACAGGATGATATCCTACAAGAATCTCAAACACTGGCAGCAAAAGAAGCTTCAGGAGCTTTAGGAGCTATTAAAGTCCTTCCAAGAGTTATGAGAAACATCAATTGGTTAGAGTTATTGCTGGCTATTGGTACTATTATCATTATCTACGGCTTTAAACGTATTACCAGGGCAGTACCAAGTACTCTGGTTTCATTGATAGTGATGTCTGGTATTGCTTATGGTTTTGGGTTAGACTATAGACCAATAGAAGAAATTCCAAGCGGATTACCTATTCCTAAATGGGAGATATTTACTGGATTTAGTCTTGCTAGTATTACTCCATATATTTTTACAGCACTTACATTGGCGTTATTAGGAGCGATAGATTCGTTATTGACCAGTGTAGTGGCAGATAATATGACCAAAACCAAACATAAACCTAATAAAGAATTAGTAGGACAGGGAATAGGAAACAGTATCGCAGCATTGTTTGGAGGTATTCCTGGTGCTGGTGCTACTATCAGAACAGTGGTAAATATTAATTCTGGTGGTAAAACTAAATTGTCAGGAATGATTGCAGGGTTAGTGTTGTTTATTGTTATGATGGGACTTGCTCCGGTAGCTTCAAAAATACCTGCTGCAGTACTTGCAGGAATATTGATTACTGTAGGGATTGGTGTAATGGATTATAAAGGGTTAAAAGCAATACCAAGTTTACCAAGAGATATCAAGGTAGGGCCTGTTAAGTTAAGTTCTGAAGTGTTGGTTATGTTAATCGTGTTGGTATTGTCTACCTTCTGGAACCTGGTTTACGCTGTTGGAATCGGATTAGTGATCGCATCACTTATGTTTATGAAAAAAATCGGGGATCTTACCGCAGAGCGTTCTGATGTGAAATCACTTAAAGAAGAAGCATGGAAAGATGAAAAAGGTTTCCCTACTAAACTAAAAGAAGAAGTATTTATCAAACATCTTAAAGGCCCATTATTCTTTGGTTCTACGAGTGATTTTCAGCAATTGGCCGCTCAGATCCCAGACACCTCTTCTGTGGTGATTATGCGTTTAGATCGTATGCAATATATGGATCAATCTGGTCTATATGCAATGGAAGAAATGATTATGGATTTACAGCAAAAGGACATCAAAGTTCTTTTTGTAGGATTACTAAATCAACCAAGATATATGATGGAACGAATTGATATCATTCCAGATTTGGTTCCTTCAACCTGCATATTTGAAGATTTTGATTCCTGTATCGCCTATTTAGGAAATATCGTAGAAGATACAGTGTCGAGTATTTCATTTGATGAAGATTAAAAACTATTAAGACATAAAACAAGAAGATCAAGCTTTTCTGGATCTTCTTGTTTTATTAAATCTCTTGTTCTTTCTTGTCAACATTTTTCAGGATATCAGGCAATATCATTGGTGCCAACTTCCGAACAGGAGTGTATAATACAGAAGAATTAAGCGTTTCTTCTTTGATGATTGTAATATTTCTATTTAAGGCATCTATAAAAATAATAATAACACTGGCGATAAATGCCATTTTCAGCACTCCAAAAGCACCGCCCAAGAGTTTATTTAAAATCCCAAGTGCTGCATAATCTGCTATTTTGGTAAGAATCTTACCAGCCAAAGAAACAAGGATAACCACTACAATAAAAGTTATTGCAAAAGCTACTAATTTCATAGCTCCTTCTTGCCAATTTACATATTGTTGAAGATATCCCCCAACAATATGCGAGAAGTGAACAGCAATATAGATACCTACTATAAGAGCAACAAGAGAAGCTAACGAGGAAAACAATCCTTTACTAAATCCTTTTATTAACCCCCATAACAAAAGAATTCCTAAAATAATATCGATGTAATTCATTAATAAATGATTATTGAATCTCAAATATAATTCTTTCTGTGTATAAGTACACATTCAATTTTGCTTTGTGAGATATACTCTTACTAGAATTTGTTTTGATAAATGATATTCCTAAAAAGATGATATTTTAAATTTTTTATATATTTAGCATATTATATATATAATATATACTATGAGAAAAATAATAGATATTGATGAGCAAATAATCCCTAAACTTAAGATTATAGCGGCAATAGAGGGATCTAGCGTGAAAAAAATTATGGAAAAGGCCATCATCCAATATATAGAACAAAAACAAAAAGAACAGATGGATTCACTGTCTTTGGATCAAAAGGAGGACTTAGGGTTATTGCTTTTGATGCAACAGGCAAATGCACAGGTCACAGTAAGTGAAGAAGAATTATTTAATTCCTAGCAGACATGGTACTAAAAACCTCTTCACAATTTGCAAAAGATTTTAAAAGCGTTAAAGATGTTTCGTTACGGCATAAGGTGAAAGATGTTCTGGAATCATTAAAAACTGCCAAAAATGTAAATGATGTACCGCATTTCAAAGCAATAAGTGGTAATGATAAGGCATACAAGATGGGCATAGGGTTTTACTATTTGGTAGGAATTATAACATCAGAACAGGAAATAACATTGATGCGATTATTACATCGGGATGAGGTTCTGCAAATCATTAAAAACACCTAAAAATAGATTCTTAAAACTACATTAGGAGTAATTCCTAAGGATTCTTGCTGCAATCTATCCAATTCTATTTCTCCGGTAGTCGCATTATCATCTACCCTATAGCTTATAGAGATAGGCACTTGTCTATTATATATATTTTGTATTGAAGCTCCTATTTGCCCTTTCCAATTACTAGTTTTGTTGAAATCAAATCGATAAATGGCAGAGATATCTAACCTATGATATTCTGGTAAACGCTTTGCATTCGCAGCTCCATATTCAATCTCGTCGTTTACAAGATCAGCATCGGTAAAAGGAGCTCCAGATCGCCATAACCAACCCAAAGAAAATTCCCAATCATTAATTTCATATGTATTAGAAATTCTAAAATTATGAGTGATGTCGTTATTCCCAGAGAAAGAGGTTTCCTGTATTTCAGGAAAAGTATATTTGATATCGTTAAAAGTATATCCTATCCAGGTTCGAAAATTTTCGAACTTCTTTTTTAATAATACATCGATTCCATAAATTATACTTTCTCCTGTAGATAAATCACTATTAATTGTATTAAATCCGTTGGTGACCGATGTTAGACCATCAATATTTTTATAATAACCATCAACCTCAAAATTCCAACCTTTTTTAGAGAATAATAGCCCTGTAGAAAACTGAGTACTTTTTAATACAGGAACTTCTTGATTGGCATGTATCCATAAATTATTTTCCAGGCGAAGCTGGGTGTCTTCAAACTCGATTAATTGACTTATTGGTTGATATCTAAGTTCTCCCGTTGCTTTTATTCTTAAAAGATTAGTAATAGGATACTCAATATTTACTCTGGGCTCAATATACAATTGATCGATTATTGAATAATGGGATGTTCTTATTCCAAGATTGATAAAACTCTTGTTTTTTGGTAAAAACTTATAGCTTGCATATATAGTATTTGCATTGTTTTTTACGCTGCCTGACTCATTTATCGGTGTTTCAAATTCAGCTTCTCTTGTGATTGCATAAGACACTTCACTATTAGAAAATTGGTATCCCAGCATGAGTGAATTTTTGGGGTTAAGGTCATATGTGATATTAAAATCTAATCCAACATCTTTTACGGTATTTTTTCTAACCGATTGTCTTTCTATTTGTAATTCTTGCCTTTCGGTAAACAGGTAATCAGAATCATACTTAGAATAATATGCTTTTAAACTATGATGAAAATGCTCTAGTTTATCGCCTTCCCAGGAAAGACTAGCTCCTTTATTTTGAATTTCAAGATCATCGGTAATCAAATCTTCTTCATCGTTAATTTCGAAAGCAAGATCATTGTTGGTATAAATGGTACTTGCTAAAATTTTGTCATTTTCTGAAGCGTCAATAATGAGTTTTGCACTGGCATCATAAAAGAAAAAGTTATTTTCGGCAATTGCTTCTTCGCGTTCTTCTTCATCGTCATCCTCTTCTTCACCTGTTACAGGTGTTTGATTGGGGTTCTCGACTATTTTTGTATTCTGAAATACTTTTTCAGAAAGTGCATTATAGGTTGGTGTTTCAAAAATATCGGTATAAGATCGTCTAGCAGAAAGTATCAAACCTACAGGTTTTGTCACAGGAACTTTCATAAAAATATCGGCATGAGTACCATTGACTCCTGCACCACCACTAAACTTTTTTGGTATCTTTTTATCACTAGAAATATCAATAACACCCGATACTCTATCGCCATATTTTGGATCTGCACCTCCTTTAAATATTTTGGCACTATTAACTACATTAGGGTTAAAAGCAGAAAACATTCCGAAGAAATGACCGGTGTTATACATTTTTATATCATCCCAAAGTACCAGATTCTGATCTGGTGATCCACCTCGAATTTGTATTCCTGTTGCGGTTTCGTCGGGACTGTTTATTCCAGGAATAAGTTGGATACTTTGAAAAATATCAGGTTCGCTTTGACCGGGAAGAATACCAATTTCTTCATTCGAAATTCTAAATGAGCCGTCAATGTTTTTGTCAATTCCGGTAGTAATGTATTCTACAATAAGCACTTCTGCCAAAGAGGTGCTTTCGATAAAAAGTGGAATTCTGGGACAACTTGAAGCTTTAAAAGAAGAAGCCTTCATCACTTTGTCTTTATAACCAACATACTGTATGGTGATCGATTCGTTCTGATCGATAGTTCCTAATTGAAAAAAACCATCATCATTAGCAATTGTACCTGTTTTAGTACTTTCAATACTTATAGAGGCATAGGAGAGAGGTTCGTTGGTAGTTTCGTCGAAGAGATATCCACAAACTTCAACTTTATTGCTGGGAGAACTAACAACCACCTGTCTATCTGATATTTTTTTAAAATTAAGATGTGTTAGTGTTTTTAAAGTAATCAAAACCTCGTCCAACGGAGTATTGTTAATAGCCAATGTAATGACCTTGTTTTTTACGGTTTCATTACTGAATGAAAAAATGAGATCATACGATTCTGATAACTCGTTAAGCACCTGTTGTAAAGGTGCCTCATTGTAGCTTTTGGTGATTTGTGCTTGTATAGAACATGTGCAAAAAAGTAAGAGTAGCAGAGTTTTTTTCATTGTATGGTTGGGTTTTAGAGAATTCTAAAACGTTAAGATTCTTAAATAATTAATGTGCGAATTGATTGATTTCTGAAACTAGGGTACCGATAGTAAAACAGTAGTCCCGTTAACTACATATTCTATCCCCATAGGAACTAATACTGATTCTAGGGCAATACTTAGATCATTATAATTAAACCCACCTGTAAACAACTGATTCTGATTAATTTTATCACGTCTAAAAGTTATATCATATTGCCTCTCTAATTCATCCAATACATGTATTAATGGAACACTATTAAAAATGCTCTCTCCTTTTTTCCACAAAGGCTCCTGATCTGTTATGGTTTCGTCTATAAGTTTTTTGTCTTTTAACGAAACACCATTCCCTTTTTGTAATATCTTTTGTTGGTTATCTTGTGTCGATACCCGAACTTTTCCTTCATAGCAAGCTACACTAAATTCGGTAGCTCTACTCTTTACATTAAACTGAGTTCCTAAAACTTCGATTTTTCCTAATTTGGTGGCTACCGTAAAATTAGAACCAGAAGTTACTTTAAAATATGCTTCTCCTTCTAAAGTGATTTTTCGATTTTGTGACCAGAAAAAGCGTCTATGAGTAAGCGTTGATGCAGCGTTAAGATCGACAGAGCTTCCATCGGGTAAAACAACAGCCAATTGTTGTCCGGGATCTGCTGTATAACTCACCGTATTAAAGAAAAGTCCAATAATTAATACTATAGAGGCTGCTGCTGTAAAAGTATATACGATTGGCTTTAGGTTAATTACCTTTGCTTTTTTGGGCCGATAAATTTTGCCTAAAGTTGTTGCTAATGACGGTTGTAGATCAAAAGAAGGAGCTTTAAAATAGGCTAGCCCTTCTACGATTTTTTTATAATCGTCATATTCGGGAAGCTTTTTTAACTCTTCTAATTCTTCGGGGCTAAGATCGTTATTTAACCACTTTGCCAGATATGTATTTTCCTTTTCGTCGAGCATAATTTCTACCTTGTATCAGGAGAATAACAGCTAAGGTGTAAAATACCCTACCGTCTTTTATATATTTTTAACCAATTTTCTTAATTGCTTTAATGCATTATGCATTCTTTTTTCTACTGCTTTTACCGAAATGTCTAGCATTTCGGCAATTTCATTATATGTCTTTTTATCAATTCTATTGAGTAGAAAAACCTCTCTTTGGCCATCAGAAAGTTCGGAAATGGCATTCTGAAGCTTATCCATGAACTCCTTTTCTTCCATCACATAATCCGGAGACTCTATATTTTTGGTGCTACGAGGTATTTTTGCATATTCTAGTCTTACCTTCTTATGAGCAACTTGATTTAAGAACAAGTTATTAGCAACGGTACACAAAAAACCTTTAGTTCTCTCAAAGATTACCTTTTTACAGTTATCCCAAAGTTTTATAAATGCCTCTTGCATTACATCTTCTGCTTGTTCCTTATCCCCACATTTGTAGTAAATAAAATTTCTTATATCCTCAGCATGTGTCTCGAATAGCTTGGTGAATACGGGTTGTTCACAAACAGATTTTGAGGATTGGGTCATAAAAAAAGAATTTTTTTCGATTTGAGGTAGGGTGAAACAGTTCCTACCTGTTATTAATCCAAAAATAGCTGATTATGAATTCGAAAACAAATCTTAAAATCGCATTAACTATAATTTCAATAATTGCCATAATCGCAATAGGATTTAAAATAAAACCAATTCTCAATAATTATGACAATTTTAATCCTGAAAAAGTTTATAAAGTAAGCTACAGGTTTTTTTTTAAATCAGGAGATAAAAACACTTCATTAAAAACATATATCCCCAGTAGCAACTCCAGACAAAGAATTTCTAATGAAAATATCAAAAATGACAGTACTCTGTCTTTTGTTAAGAAAGAAGAAATTGGCGAAAATATAAGAGCAATTTGGAACACCAGTGAGAGAAATACATATCATTCTGTAGATTATGAATTTGTTTTCGAAGGAAAAGATAGAAGTTTTAGAATCCCAAAAGTCTTTAATGTTGCATCAGGCAAGTATAGAAAATATCTTAAACCTACAGAAAATATACAATCTGATAATGAAATTATCAATGAATTAGCGACTCAACTCGGACAAAATACTAAAAATGACAGAGAAGTAATCAAAAATGTTTTTGAGTATGTATATGCTATTCCTTCGGCACCAATCATTACACTCACAGATGCTGTAACTACAATCGAACAGAATAGGGCTTCTTGTAATGGAAAAAGCAGATTATTTGTAGCGCTAAGTAGAAATTTGGGATATCCAGCAAGAATAAAAGGTGGAATTATTGTAGAAAATACAGATAAAAGAACATCCCATGCCTGGGTAGAAGTATTGATTAATGAAACATGGGTTCCTTTTGATGCATTAAATAATCATTTTGGGTTTTTACCTGCCAATTACTTAGAACTTTATCGAGGAGATAAATCTTTGATTACTCATACTGCGGGCATTCAGTTTGATTATACCTATAAGATGGAACAGGTACATCATATTTCTTTCTTAAAAATGAATTCTGAAGAAATTGGTAACCTACCAGGTTTTTCTCTTTGGCACCTGATCGATAAAAATGTAATACCAACGGGAGCTTTACATCTTTTATTATTACTGCCTATTGGGGGATTTTTGGTTGCTTTTTTAAGAAATATTGTTGGATTAAAAACTTTTGGAGTATTCCTACCAGTGTTGATAGCCTTTTCTTTATTGCATACAGGTTTTATCTCTGGAATTGCAATTTTTGTGGGACTTATTATGTTTATTGGATTAATATCATATCCTTTTGATAAACTAGGGTTATTATACACTCCAAAAGTGGTGATCTCACTTACTACAATGGTATCTGTGATCCTTTTGGCAACACATTTTGGAGTTAAGAATAACATAGAGTGGCTTACTAAGTTAACATTCTTCCCTATTATTATCCTTACCATTTCGGCAGAACGCTTCTCACGCTCTACTCTTGAAGACGGATACATAAAAGCTATAGATAAATTGTTTCAAACATTAATAGCTACATCAATTTCTTATCTCATACTATCATGGTCATGGTTGCCATCTGTACTGGTTTTATTTCCTGAGGTAGCTCTTTTAATAATAGCATTGTCCACATCGTTAGGGAGATATATCGGGATACGATGGGTAGAATTATTTAGGTTCAAGCCTCTTTTGAAAGCAGAAAAATAAAAAACTGCCTTTTTTAGGTAGGGTATATAAACACTCACCTGTTTCTATAGCAAACAAATAAGATAATACTAAAAGACACAAATATGTTCTCAATAATTTTCAATAAAAAATCAACTGCAGCATCTGGCGTAATTGGTTTGAATGAAAGAAACATAAAGCTTATTTATCCCAATAACCCTAAAAGGCATTATCCCTTAGCCGATGATAAAGTACTTACCAAAGAAATATTGCATCAATACCATATCCCTTGCGCAGAAACCTATGCAGTAATCGAATATAATAGTGATATTAAAGAAGCATGGGAATCCTGCAAACACTATCCTTCTGTAGCAATAAAACCAGCAAATGGTTGTGGTGGTGGCGGAATTAAAATTCTTAAAAAGGACAAGAAAGATAATTGGATATGCAACGGTGAAATGATTACCGATCGAGAAGTTTTTCAACATATGGCATCTATAATTATGGGATTTTTTTCGTTAGGTTCTCACGACAGGGTACTTATCGAAGAATGCATAGAGCCACATCCTTTTTTTTATGAGATATATCCACAGGGAGTACCTGACTTTAGAATCATAACACTTAATAAAATACCATTAATGGGAATGTTAAGAATGCCCACAGATAGGTCTGATGGTAAAGCCAATCTTCATCAAAATGGAGTAGGTATAGGTATCGACATGAAAGAAGGAAGATTATTAGAAGTATATGATGGCAAAGAATATAGCAATCATCACCCAGATAGTACATTTTTGGTTAATGGTACCCCCATACCATACTGGAAAGAAATTTTGGAAATATCTATAGCAACGGCTAAGGCATTTCCATTAAACTATCTGGGGATTGATATTGTGATCGATAAAAATAAAGGCCCGCAAATTATGGAAATCAATGTTCGACCTGGCCTTGGGATTCAGCTAGTAAATAAAACCGGATTAAAAGAAGTAATAAAAGAAGCTATTTAAATAACGCATTAAACAAAAGAAGAAAAATTGTAATGGAAAACAGAAATATAATACTTGCTGTACTCATCCTTTTTATATACGCTGTAGGCTTTTCGCAGAGTAAAAACACTTTCGATATCGAAACACAGGGAGGGTATGAATACAACTATTTTAAAAGCCCTAAAGAAGTAAGAGTGAATGATAGTGTACTTTCAAAAGAGGATTTGATATCAAGTAGCATCTATCAGGATATCTCAATCAATTATAAGTACCGCTATAAATGGAAAAAAAACAGAATAAGGTTGTCTTTAAATCCTTTTTCAAGACTATTCTATGAGAATTTTGATGATAGTTATTGGAGCTTGGATACAAGAGCAAAATATGATCATAGATTTACTAAAAAAACTATTTTTTTGACCGAAGTTAGATTTAGAAGAATGAATAGAGAAGGTTTGGGCGGAGATCAAGATGTATTGATTAATCCATTAGGATATACAAACTATGGTGCTACTGCAGGAATAAAACTCATGCCTTTTAATGCTAATGAGATGACATTAGAAGGGTTTTATAACTTCAAAAATTTTGATGCTTTTGGAGTAAGAGATCTACAATTTGATGAGTTTGGAGTTCAATTCTCCAGTGTGCAATCCTTTACTGTAAATCGATTAGAACACAAGCTAGGGGTGAATACATATTTCAAAAAAAGAAAGTATGATACTTTTAATGCTAGCGAAATAGATACAGACGGTGAAAGAGATTGGGACTACATAAAAGGAGGTTTGTTTTATGAATTACCGTTTAGCGAGAAATTTAAAATAAAGCCCAATTTTGTGTACTACACAAGGATCGATAACTCTACCGGGCGTTCTGGATTTAATCAGTTTGGTCCGGGAATCAATATGAGATATAAAAATAAAACAACCAAAGTGCGAACCTCTCTGTCTTTTATTACCAGAAAATACAAAGAAATTGAAGCCAGAAATACCGAAATGGCAATAGGAGAAAATTTGAAATATCAATATGCAAATTTTAATCTAAATGCTTCACATAAAATAGGAAATGGGTTTTCATTAATCGCAACATTATATTCTAGAGTGAGAAGTACAAATTATACAGATATAGATGCCCGTTCTTTCAGAAATTATAGAAATCAATATGCAGGAATAGGTGTTCTATGGGAATTATAAGATATTCCCTTTTATTTATTGTTAGTTTTTTAGGTTAAGCGTTACTTTTGTAGCGCTTAACTTTTTAATAAAATCCAGCAGGTAAAATTATGATTGAGAGTATTCGAACTATTAATCTAATTCATCTTGCTTAAAAGTGATTTTTTTAAATATCTAAAGTACATTTGACAACAATAATTGAGTAAGGAGAATGGCAAGAGACGAAAAATTAAAAGAACGCTGGGAGATCCTGGTAAAAAAACTGTCGAATCAATTTGCAGATGGAGAAGATTTAGACCTCGACGGGATTATATATCTAATAGGAGTACAAGAATTGGGTCAATTACACCGTAAGTTTAAAAAAGACGAAAAATTAGATTTAATGCATATTGCCATATGTCGGCTCTTAGAGCCTTATGGATATTATGAATTTGACTATTATGATGATGACGGTTGGCCACATTATAAGATTAAAGAACAATTACCTAGTCTTAAAGCAGGTGAACAATCTGTTTTGATGAAAGAAGCTATTGTAAGTTATTTTTTGGTAAGTAGGTATATCGTATAATTACAGTATCGAGAATAAAACAAGATATCAACATCGCGATTTTGGGAAAATAAATTTCTCTCAAAGTAATATGCCAACAATTTACAATGGTAAAACAACAGGTATTGCTTTAAAATATGTGATAGAAGGAAAAGAACATTATGAAACGAATATAAATCGATTAAATGTATATAAGAATCAATTTATTATCCTGAGAGAAAGTATTGACTACCAAGTGTATTCTAAAAATATAAGTACCAAAGGTTTCTGTCTAGATATCAATCCAGAATTATTAGATATAGAGATATCAGATTTTTTGAAAAATGATTTATTATTTAATCAACCATTTTCAGGAATTTTATCTACTTCATTAGGGAAATCTTTATACGATTTTACTAACACCAGTACGAAGACTAAATTTGCGCAAAAACCTTTAGAGATTATTACTAAGCTTAAAGACGATTTACTCTGCTTTCAAAATGATCTGACCATAATCGGAAATGGTTTACAAAACATAACCAAAAGGAGTTACACACAAAAACTTCTTGTTTCAAAACTTTTTGAAGCAAGAGAATATATTCATTTATATTATGCACATAAAATTTCGCTAAGTATCCTTGCCAGTATATCAGGCATCTCTAAGTATCATTTTGCCAGAGTGTTTAAAATTTGTTTTAAAATGACTCCGTTACAAATGCAGGAACAGTTGCGAATGGAAAAAGCCAGAGAACTATTACATAGTGGTAAGATTTCTTTAACTTCGATAGCATATCAATTAGGGTATGCAGATTTAGCTTCGTTTTCTAAAAGATTTAAAAAATATTACAAAATACCGCCTTCACAATATGAAGTGATTTAAACTATTCTCAATTCTATATAAAATAGCAAGATTGCACAAATTATAGTGAGATTTCTATAGTATCATTGTATTAAAACAGATTTTAAAAATCAAATTAATATGGTAAGTAGAGATATTAGAATTATAGTACAGATATTTATGTTCGTTCTATTTAGTTGCCAAAACAAAACCGAAAGCCAATCTATTGAATGGGAAACTATAACCAAAGAATTTATAAAGAACTATAAAAAACTAGATATTCAAGGATTAGAACTTTCTTTTGTAGAAAACCTTAAGAACATTAGGGACAAGAAATCTGTTCAAAACCAGGAAGAAGTATTTATCTCTTTAGAAAATGCATTACAAAAAATAGACAAAAATCAATTATCTAATCGTGATAAATTGGATTATGAAGTGCTGCTTTATGAATGTGAACTTAATCGGGAGAGAATTATTATCGAAAAAAAATGGTTAAATGCAATTAGAGATAGTATCCCAACCACTAAAATATTTGATGTGCCAAACGGAAAAGATTGGTATGCATATTTCTTAAAAAAGTGGGTAGATAAAGAAGCAACACCAGACCAGATATATGCTTTGGGAGTAAAAGAAATAGAAAAGGTAACTTCAAAAATCAAAGAAATGCAGATCAAATCCGGGATGGATAGTTTGGATTTTAACAGACATATTAAGGATTCTGTGTTTTTTTATTTCAATGTTGAAATGGTTCAAAAGCGTTTTTTACAAATCAGAGAAACTGTAGCTAATAAATTACCAGAAATATTTCCGTTTACAGATAGAATTCCAGAAGTAAAAATTAAACAAGGAACGAATAAAAATTTGTCTCAAGTTCCTGGGTTTTATACAAATGGTACCTTTTATTATAATTATTTCAATACACCTTTTAATAAGCGACAAGTAGGTTGGTTATACGTTCATGAAGGAATGCCAGGACATCATTATCAGGCAATGGTTGAAACGTTATTGCATCGTTCTGATATTCAAAAAATGTTTAGATATAGAGGAGTTGCAGAAGGATGGGCTGCATATGTAGAAGAAATAGGAGAGGAAATAGGAGCATATCAAAATATATATGATGAATTAGGAAAATGGGAATGGGATATTATTCGTTCTGTACGAGTAGCATTAGATGTGGGGCTTAAT
Source organism: Aquimarina megaterium XH134 (assembly GCF_000520975.1). Lineage (GTDB taxonomy): Bacteria > Bacteroidota > Bacteroidia > Flavobacteriales > Flavobacteriaceae > Aquimarina > Aquimarina megaterium. Next base: position 104,430 of record NZ_JACB01000016.1, on the reverse strand, counting down.
TATTATGGCTGGAGTGACCAAAAAGCGTTAAAATTTTGGCAACAATATATCAAAGGACAAGATGATATTGCTTTTCGTGAAATAGCTAGAATGAAAAGATGGCCAGTACAAGTTATCACGTATAAATATGGATCCAATAAAATACTTCAATGGAAATCACAACTCGAAAAAAATCAAAACTTTAACCTTAAAGAATTTCACAAAAACATTTTAAAAAACGGAATGTTACCTTATTCAATTTTAGAATCACAACTAGGACTGTAATTAATTCATATTTATGAAAGCATTATCGTATGATGATTATGAAGTTCATTATATTTAGAGTGCTTATTTAATAATGATAAAATACAGATAGATTTATAGTATGGTAGTTAGAACCCTAGAAGAAGTTACATTTAAATCGATAATAGATTGCTTTCTAATTTCATTTAAAAACTACTTTGTAGAAATGCCAACAGATTTAGAGTATTACAAAGAAAGGTGGGATAATGCCAAAGTTCGGTTTGATCTATCCTATGGGATGTTTGATGATGAAAAACTTGTAGGGTTTATTATAAATGGAATTGACAAAAGAAACGGAAATTTAATAGCATTTAACACAGGAACGGGTGTGATTCCTGAATATAGAGGAAAGAAGATAGTACAATCTATCTATGAGTATGCGCTTAAAGATTTAAAACAAAATGGTGTTACTCAATGTTCTTTAGAAGTAATAAAAGAAAATACAATTGCTATTAAATCCTATGAAAATGTTGGTTTTAAGAAATGTAAAAATTATAAGTGCTTTAAAGGTAAAATACAAATTGAGAATGAGAAGGTTGTTGAGTTAAATGAAATTGATTTTAATCAATTTGATGCGATAAATTTACCCAATCAGGAATACTACTCTTGGGACAATCACAAAAACTCAATCAAAGATGGAAATTATAGATATTTTCAAGTTTTAAAAGATCAAATTCCCGAATCTTATTTTGTTATAAATCCAGTAAATGGATATGTAGCTCAATTTGATCTTTTGAATAAAAATGAATTAGGATGGCATCGTCTGTTTTTAGGGATTAAAAGTATCTGTGAGACTATAAAAATTAATAATATTGATACAAGACTTGTCGAGAAAATAAACTATTTGAATTCGATACATGTCGAAAACATAATTGATCAGTACGAAATGGAATTAAGAATATAAATGTACTATTCTATTAACCTAAATTGCGTAAATTTGCCGTTCTATTAAGAAAATAGTGATGATTGATAAGATTAAAGAGTATATAGAAGAAGTTGATAGTTTTAAAGCTAAAACTAAAGAAGATGTTGAGGCATTTCGAATTAAGTTTTCGGGTAAAAAAGGATTGATTAACGAATTCTTTGCAGAGTTCAGAAATGTAGCTAATGACCAGAAAAAAGAATTTGGACAAGCTATTAATGCTCTTAAAGTAGCAGCAGAAGGAAAGGTAAAATCTTTAAAAGATGAATTAGAATCCAAAGACGAAGAAAAAGGACTTTATGGTGATCTTACAAGACCGGCAGAACCTATTGCTTTGGGATCCAGGCATCCTATTTCTTTGGTGAAAAATCAAATTATCGATATTTTCTCACGTATAGGATTTAATGTAAGTGAAGGTCCAGAGATAGAAGATGATTGGCATAACTTTACAGCACTTAATTTACCAGAATATCACCCGGCACGAGATATGCAGGATACGTTTTTTATTCAAACAGACCCAGATATTTTGTTACGTACTCACACCTCGTCGGTTCAAGTACGATATATGGAGAATAATAAACCGCCAATTCGTACAATTTCTCCAGGAAGAGTATATCGTAATGAAGCTATTTCTGCACGATCACATTGCTTTTTTCACCAGGTAGAAGGATTGTATATTGATAAAGATGTGTCGTTTGCCGATTTAAAACAAACACTTCAATACTTTACTACAGAGATGTTTGGTAAATCAAGAATTAGATTACGCCCATCGTATTTTCCGTTTACCGAACCTAGTGCAGAGGTAGATGTATACTGGGGATTAGAAACAGAGACCGATTATAAAATGACCAAAGGAACAGGTTGGTTAGAAATTATGGGCTGTGGAATGGTGGATCCTAATGTGCTTAAAAATTGTAATATAGACCCTCAGGAATATAGTGGTTTTGCATTTGGGATGGGAATCGATCGTATTGCTCTTTTATTATATGGCGTGTCTGATATTCGAATGCTTAGCGAAAATGATGTACGTTTCCTAGAACAATTTAAATCTTCACTATAGAGCACAACATGAAGAAAGATATTGAAATACCTATTGTAGAAGGTGTTTATATTGCAGTGATCAAAGAATGGGATGAAGAATTTCTTGCTCAACATTGGAACTCCTATATTATTAATGATCGTGAGACCGAAATAGAAACGGTTCTAGTGGTAACCAAAGGATACGATGGGGATCGGAAAACTTCATTGCTACGTCATGGTATAGGGACAATGGAAGCAAAATCTTCTGCCAAAATCGAAATGCTTCAGGAAGAATTACTGGGAATGAATAATGAATTTGTTGTCACTTTCTTTGCAGAAAGTAAAATGTATGATAAAAAGTATGTGTTTAGAAAACATACTATAAATGAAAACGCTTTTCAGAATTTGCCAGTAATGGATCAATTGGGAGTATTGGTAAAATAATGCCATTTATACCACCTTCAATATATCAGGGATGTAAATTAGAATGATTTCCTACTGCAGGATAATCTTCTTTTTTGCACAGTAATAGTACCTTAATACCTCTAAAGGTTTCCAAGTATCTTAATTTTTAGTTACAGTAATTACATTGAACATTGATACTACTGTCTATTCTTCCCTAGATAGATATGTATTGTACTAGATCTATGCTGCCCAATTTTTAGCGATCGTTCTTTTTTAATATGGTTTCTTATAAATAACGATTTAATTTAAACTTCAGTTGTAAGTTATGATTAGTAAAGAAGACTAATACGTATCGATAAAATGCTATTATAATCGATAAAATACACATTTTAACGTTAATTATTTGTTAATAAGAAGTATTTTTCTGATTTTTGTAGCTGTAATTGGAAATACAACATATGAAGAGACTTTTACCGGCTTATGCTACGTTTTTGGTCTTGACACTTTTTGGAATATATTCTTGCGGAAAAGGTGATTCTAATGCTTCTAATATTATGATAGTTGGCATATGGCAATTGAAGCAAGAATTTAGTAATGAAGAAGAGAATGCGCCATTAGAAGAATTCCCGCTTTCCTCTTGTGAAAAAATGACAACTCTGGAAGTGTTAAAGAATGGTAGATTTATTGAGAAAAATTTTTATGATAATTTTGGAACAGGAGGAGAATGTATAAAGGATACTGAAGATACCCATGGAAGTTGGGAAAAAGAATCAGATGGTAATTTTTATTTTATGTATGATAAGAGCGAAATCTTATTATTTAATAAATCTTATGTGACTGTCAAAAATGGAGATCTGGTAGTTACCATTGAATATGATGACCCTGATTTAGGGTATGAAACTACTCTTAAATTTATTTATTCAAAAAAACATCAGGAAACTAGTTACTTACCAAAGTAAAAGAACCCGTATTTAATATACGGGCTCTTTGTAGGCTAAAATTTCGGATGAGATTCTCGGGCCGCATTGGTTTTTTGTAAAGTTTCTAATGCCCATAAATAATGTTGTTGTGTTTCCTGGGTGACACCATGCTTACTTTTGTGAAGCATAAGGCGTTCATAAAGTTTTTTCTCTGTCATACATATTGATTTTGGTTAAAAACTATATTGATATTAGTATCTTTTATACATCCATAGAAATGCACAGGCTTACGAACCCGAAAGCTCTGATGATGTTGTATCAGTGTTGTCAGGCTTAAGTGCTTCTAGCATAGCAATAAAATAGCTTTGTTCTTTTTTACAAAACTGATGCTCCTCTTGATAGGCTAACATATATTGATATAACTCTTCTTGGGTCATACATAATCATCTGATGTAACAAATGTAATAAAAAATTACCGATCGGTAATTGAATTTGTGTTTTATTAAGCTGAATTTTCCATTGTGGAAGAATATGACAAAAAAGAGCTACTTAATATATTAGCTAAACGTGTAAAAGAATTGAGGTCAAAAAAAGATGTGACCCAAGAAGACGCGCTTAATGATACCGGAATTCACTTCGGAAGAATTGAACAAGGTAAACGAGATATTTCTTTTTCTACTCTTTTTAAAATCTGTCAGTATTTTGAAATATCTCCGAAAGATTTCTTTACCAAAGACTTTGACTAAGTCTTTATGACCTAAATTTCCTTAAGCTTTATTACCAGATTTTATAGACAAAACTCGTATTTATATTTTTGAATACTAATACATATCCTTGTATTATTCTCTATATGATTTTAAATACAGTAGTTCGACGTTTTTGTAAAATTTTGCTCTTAAGAAAGCCATAGATCAATTTAATCCAGCTTATTTTATCTTCAATTAATTATTAAATATAAAATCTTTATTAAACGATAACGTCTAATAAAGATTTTGTTGTATATTTGTTTTTTAAACGAAACCGTCTAATAATGCCAAAAGTAATAGCACAAAGAAATGATTGGATAAAACTGGGATACAAACTCTTTTCTGAGGAAGGAATTTCTGGTATTGTCATTGAAAAGATGGCCAAAAAGTTAGAATGCAATAAATCAAGTTTTTATTGGCATTTTAAATCCAAGAAGAAATTCATCAGTGAGCTTATAAGCTTTTGGATCACTTCAGAAACAGATCAAATTATACAGCAGGCCGAAAAAGCAAAATCTTCGGAAGAAAAAATTGAACAATTTTTGAAAATCACTTTTAAAAATGACCCTTATTTAGAATTCATTTTTTTCTTAAAACGCTATGCCATAAAGAATAAGGAAGTGCAAGCTATCATAGATGAAATTGATACTAGAAGATTAGAATTTACAACTCAGTTGTTTGAGGAAATCGGATATTCTAAGAAAGATGCTGCTATAAAAGCGAGTATTTTTTATAAATACTTAATTGGGTATCACGAAATGATAAAAAACAAAAAACAATCTAAAGATTACCTCATAGAAGTAAAGAAAGAGTTAAAACACTTTATAACAATATGAAGATAGTACACGGAAAAATATTAATATTCTTTGGAATTATTCATTCACTATTAGGGATTTCGCCATGGGCATTTTGGAAACAGTTTGCAGTATTTGCAGACAAGTTCTTTTTCAAAATAAGCGAAGGTCTTTTTGAATTTCCTTTACTCAATGGACAAATGAACTATGAAAATTTCGCGGCATTTTGGTTTTTCTATTTCGGGCTTTTACTTATTCCTATTGGGATTCTAGTAAATCATGTAGAGAAAACGAATAGACAAATTCCCAAAAACTTCATGTGGATATATCTTATAATCGTGAGTATTGGGGTGTACATGATTCCTTTTTCTGGCATGACTTTGTTAATGCTACCACATGCAATTTATATGCTTTACACTAGTAACAAAATTAATAATACATCAAATAAACTAAATAATGAAGAAAAATAAATACTGGATAATTGCAGGGATAATTAACATTTTTACGGCAATCCTGCATCTAATCGGAGGTCAAATAGATTTAATTAATCCTTTGATGGAAAGCAGCATTGATCTACAAATAAAAACTGAACTACTAGGGGTTTGGCACGTGATTACTTGTGTCTTATTTGCTTCTTCAATACTCTATTTTAAATATGGCTTTAATACAGCAAAGAAAGCGAACATAGAATTAGTTTCTTTCATAAGCTATTTATACATCGCTTTTTCATTTGTTTTTATCTTTTCAAGTGTATATAAATCAGTATTAGCCTCTCAATGGGTTTTACTTCTCCCTATTGGGATATTAGGAATTATTGGAACTAAAAAATCAAAGACTAATGCTTAAAATCGGCGGATATATAAATATATTAATTGGCATAGGTCATTTAGTAGGACTCATTTGGCCAGAACAAATGTTTGAAAAAACTGGTGCATTAGAAGGAATGAAAACACTGGCGCAAATTCATTTTTCTCTTCCATACCTGTTAACGGTTTTTGTTGCACTAATCTTTTTAATTTTTGGGCTTTATGGGCTTTCGGCAGGCGAAAAAATTAAAAAGCTTCCTTTCTTAAAATTTGGAATCTATGCAATTGCTTCGATATATCTTTTTCGTGGGATTGCAGAACAATTGTATAATATAAGTCAACAGACTACTACAATATCCGAAACCATTCAATCTATCATAGCAGTAATTATTGGTCTACTATTTCTAATTGGTGGTTTAAAAAAATGGAAATTTAAAATAGAATAAAATGAAGAACTGCATATTATACGCAGAATTCGTATTTATTGCTTAGCACCTTTAGGTTTTAATGATTTTGCGTAGGTAAAACTATCATTAAGATAGGAAGAAAGTAATTCAAAATCTTCCATCAATTTTTTGGGAACTAATACATATCCTTTCATCACTGCACCATAGGATTTGAACACGGTAGTTTGATGTTCTTGCATAAATAGTATTCCTTGTTCTTTAGACAATCGAAGACCTATTTCACCCGCTTTATTTAATTGTGAAAACATATGGCCATTAACAGATGTATACGGCATTGTTTTTCCTTTTCTTTCGAAATTTGGATTGGTAGCTATAAGCTTGTCATAAAATGCTAACCGTTCTGTCCACATATCGCTTCATTTTAAGAATTGCAAGATGTTATCTATGTATAAAAATACTAAAGAAAAACCTATTTAGGTGATAAGTTCAAAATTGTATTTTTCAAACTCATTCCCATTAATAATGATTGACAATTGATGTAATCCTGTATGAAATTTCCTGGTGGTAATTATTTTAAAAGGCTGCTTTCTGTTAATAATCGTTATGGATTTCTCGGGATATATTTTTTCACTTATTTTGAAAACTTTTTTAGACAAGCTTCCATTAGCTTTCTGGTAATAAAGCCCGTATTCTAATCGTAGCTTAGATGTAGAATTGCTGGTGTTATTAAGTTGAAACGTAAACTCTAACACATCTCCAATCTTAACTTTTGGTGTAAGAATCTGTAATTCATCAATTTTGATATGTTGAATATTACCAAAGCCAAACAATTTCATGATTTCTGTATTTCCTTGCTTCAAAAGGGTTCTACACCCGTGTTTTACTAACCAATCAGTTTCTTTTGAATTTTTGTACCATTCTTTTGTGAGGCCAATAACAATATCGGGGTTGTCCTTTGCAATATCGTTTAGATTATTGGCGACACTTCTTCGTACAGTTTCTGAGGTGTCATTTTTTAAATGTTCGAGAATAGGAAGGATAGATGTTGGATCGGTTTTTAAGAATGGAAGTGCCATAGCCCAGGGCAAACGAGGTCTGCAACCTTCAGATGATAATCTTCTTACCATAGGGTGTTTATGCTTTGACCATTTCTTCATTTGTAAAACTCCTGTTTTAGGGTGTCTTATGAGAAAAGGGCGAATAGCAAATTCACAACTTGTAAATTGGGTAATTTTTTCGATTGCAAGCATAGAAGTATCATAATGATCCATTCCATAACACTCTACAAAATCCGGCAGAAACATATACTCTAAACTATTCTCTTTAATTCCTTCTTTTTGAAGCTGTTTGATAACCTGTAATAGAACATCTATGTTTTTGGTATAATCATGCGATAAATGATATTGCAATGTGATAGTAATATGACGCATTCGTTGTTTCAGTTCTCTGTGTTGCCATTCGGAATCAAAAATTTGATTAAAAAAAGATGAAGTATCAAAATCCAGAACAACTTTTTGAAGAGCCGTTGTAAATTTTTCAAAAAACTCATGAGTGTAAATATGCTTCAATAATTCTGCCATTGTAAATAGTAAATTAATTTGAAACAAAATTAAAATAGGGTAGTGACAACTGTATGTCAGCTTTCGATATATCTTTTAATAGATTTCTTATTTTTTAGCAGTAACTTTTATTTTGTTCTTCTCAAGAATATCTTGTAAACCCATGCTCAAAACAATACTCCAACATTCTTTGCCATTAAATTTCCCTTTTCCTTTATATACTCCGGAATTTGAAAAAACGATAATAATCTCACCATTAGTATAGCTACGAACATAAACGTCGTGTATACCATCTTCTAAACCTCCATGTCTGATTTGTGTTAATTCACCATTTTTATACTCAACACGCCATCCATAAGCATAAGAAACACCATTTATGATATTCCCTTTTAGATTTTTATATGGTTTGAATAGTTGTTGTATACTTTTTGGACTCAGAAAATCACTATATTTAATGGTATTTATCCATTTATACAAATCTTGCGATGTACTAAAAATCCCGGTCCCTCCTTTGTAGCCGTAATTCGCAATACTAACACCTTTGTGATAAACTTTTCTGGATAATGATTTTACTGTTTTTAGATTATTAAATGAGGCTATACTCGAGGTATTATTACCTTCATATCCCCAAAAACCAGTATGATTTAGATTTGATGGAGCTAGTAGATTTTGTGATATGTAGTTTTCATAAGTCTCTCCCGAAACAAGTTCAATTATAATAGCTAAAAGATTGTATCCTTCTGCAGAGTAGCTATATTTTTCACCAACGTTATAATCTAAATGAGAAGATAAAATCACATTGATTGCTTCTTGCCTGTTTTTAATACCATCTGTGACATAATTATTCGCGAGACCAGAAGTATGAGTGAGAAGATGATGAATAGTGATTCCTTTTTTATCCAAAGGAACTTCATCGATAAATTTGGCTATTGGATCATTAACTAATAGTTTACCTTGTTCCTGAAGTTTAAGAATGGCTGTTGCTGTAAATTGTTTGGTTACCGAAGCAATATAAAAGACAGAGTTAGTTGTTAGATTCGAATCGCCTATAGCTTTGTTTATGATGATTTCATTATTCTTGGCAACTAATACCGTTCCTTTAAACCCTTTGTTTCCCTGCTCCTTTACATAAGATTCAATTTTGTCTATTAGTAAAGGATGTTCATAAATAGATGAATCTGCTTTAGATTGAGAATAACTCGAAAAAAAAAATAACCCAAATAAACAAGTGATGATTGATAAACCTTTTATTATCATAATGTATTTGATTATAAGTTGTTTTGCTTAACACTATAAGATATCTATAACATTAATTAAGAAATGATCATACAAATAAAAGGTAGGGCTATTTAAAAAAATAGAACAGAATTTGCCTTAAGCTAGACTTTGACGTATTCTTTTGGTAGATAACCAGAAATAGATTTAAAAACACGAGTAAAATGGCTTTGGTCAGAAAAACCACATATGTATGCTATTTCGGTAAGAGAGTATTGTTTTGATTTTAACAAATCAAGTGATCGATCTATTTTTAATTTACGTGAATATTCACCCAATGTACATTGGAAATAGGTTCTAAAATTCTTAGAGATGGTTGTAGGATGCACATTAACTTTGTTGGCAATTTCTTTTAGAGAAATATTCTCATCCCATCGGTCATTTAAAAGATCTCTAACAGATAACATCCATTTTGGAAATAATATTTCATCCTTAGAATTGAGAGAGTTTTCTATGAAAGCGACAAATAACATCTCTATAGCGTTATAAGATTGTAAGTCATTAATTTCTGCTTCATTCATTAATTTTATAAAAGTGAAACGGGCATAATAATTTTTTGCCACAGCCAACTCAATTGATTCTTCAGTAAAACCATATTTTTTTAAAAAAGTATCATCTATTTCCAAATTGATATGTTTAGAAGGAAAAGTAGTGTAGATATTTCTATGTAATTCATACGAATTATAGTAGTTTATAGATCCACTGGTTCTTTCTATCTCTTTACCTTTGCGGTATTCTGTATTTGTTCCATAAAGAACAAGACTGATAACTGGTTTTTCATGAGAATGCCAAACACCGGTTTCAATAGGATTTTGATAATTACTGGTGCCGATTAAAAAATCATTAAAATCATATGTTTTATAAATCGGCGCCAAAGAATGACCTCTTTTCAGAATCATAGCGGTTTAATTTTCTTTATTTAGATTGACTAATGTATAGAATTACTTTGTAGCTAAAAAAACAAAATATCTGTTTTTTTTGTTTGATATGTACTTCAGTAATGAAAAATCGTTTCCATATAGTACAAATACGTTAGTAACCTTTTATAGCTACAAAGTAATATTCTGTTACTACTATGATTTTGCTTAAATACTTTCTTCTGGGTTATTACCATTAACTGTAAGTTGCCTTTGTTTAAGTAGCTCTACAGCCCACTTATAATGTTGTAACATTTCCTGGGTTACACCATATTTTTTTTTGTAACGCATTAACCTCTCGTATAATTTTTTCTCTGTCATGACTATTGATTTTTAATTTATATTTTCATATTTCTTCTTCTTTTGAATTGTTATCTGGTTTTAAGGTTTTTAATATTTTAATAAAATTGCTTTGGTCTTTTTCACTAAACAGATGTTCTTTTTGATATGCTAACATATAGTGATATAATTCTTCTTTAGGATTGCTGTCTGGTTTTAAAGTTTTTAATAATGCAATAAAATTGCTTTGGTCTTTTTCACTAAATAGATGTTCTTTTTGGTACGCCAACATATAGTGATACAACTCTTCTTTGGTCATAACTTGAGATATCTTTTTATTTTATAATATGCAATATAATGCATATTTATAACAGATAATCAAGTGATTAATAAAATAAGGGTGCCTGCTGTATTTTTGCTAACAGGAAATTAGTCATTTTTGAGGATGGCTAAAGATGATAAATTCAAAGAAGCATTAGGCAATCGACTGCGAAGTTTACGGCTAGACGCTGGGTTGACATTGGTAGAATTAGCCGAAAAATCCGGAGTAAGTTACCGAACTATTATTGATATCGAAAAAGCAGACACCAGACCTTCTGTCGAAGTAATCAGGTTGCTCTGCAATACATTAGAGTATCCTCTCTCTGACTTTTTTAAATTCAAATACTAACGATAGGATATACGAATAGTTATATCTCTGTTTGTAGTATTAAAAATTGTTAAAAACCTAACCTATAGACATATACTTTATTCTAGGTATAGGTATTGATCCCGCTTAAGAAACTGTTTAAAAAGTGTATTTTCTGAAAACTACCAATTTTCGATGTATATAATTTCTAAACATGTTCTTAAGAATTTTCCCTGATCTTAAATTACGACGAAAACTCTTACACTTCTTACGGGAACCCGTATGAGATGTATTAATTTTTTTTATATGAACTATACATTTTAACTATTATTTATTTAAAATAATGACTAAAACTAGTTGTAACCCCTTCAAAAATAGGGGGTAAATCCCCCTTTATTTCAATGTTACATATTTTTTAGGATTGGTTACATCTATGATACTATCCAGATATAATGCTTTATAACTTTATGGTATTCGATCAATTGATTATAAAACGTTCGGCCAAACAAAGAAATAACTCTTATTAAAACCGTATTAATCATGAAAAAAGTAACATTAAATATTATGGCTGTATTGCTTATTACCCTATGGGCTTGCGAGCAAGAAAACAGTATAGAAGAACAAACTGTAATTGATCAAGATATTCAGATCAATGCAAAGGGTTGGGGAGAGATTTGTATAACTCATTTTCAATTTAATGCTAAAGAAGTTATAAATTCTTTCACCGGTGAGAAAAGTTGCGAATTTGATCCCGATAGCACATGTGTAGAATGGAAATGTGAAACAAACCCTGGACTCGCAATTACTCCTCCACTAGACATTTTGAATCCTTGTAAAATAATACCTTGTGGTTGGGATTATAATGATCCTTGGATCCTAGTCTATAAGATTGATCCCAGAGTATTAGATTCTATTAAAGATGCATTTAAATTGGATATCAAATCCAATATGGAAGCCATGCCGTTTGCTATGAACGAAAGTATCCTTGGATTGCAGTTTTATGGTGAAAATGATTTGATGTCAATAAAATATAGTGATCCAGAGCCAGAAACCAATATATTTTATCTTAAAAACAATTTGACTTTGGACACATCTTATGCTAAAAAGCTAGGACTTAAGGGTAATTTGATAAAAGAAGGAAAATACCCTGTTATTTTTAATAAAAAGAATAAGACATATAATGTAATCCTAAAGGTAAAATGATCAACTTATTTTAACAGATCATATAATCTCCATTATATGATTGTCAAGTCAGGTTTGTCGAAGTTAGTACTCCCAACGCTTCTTTGATGGGCCTGAATTGATTTTTTATCATATGAAATAATAAGGTAAAAGTGATTATCTTTTTTTGAAATATGCCTTTCTAATGAGTAAACCGTAGATTAACAATGGAATTAATAAACAAATCACAACAGAAGAAGTCTTGTAATTACTACCAATATTATTGAAAAGATTTAAAAAATCAACAGAACTATTAAATGACCAATTGGCAAAATTCTCAAAATCAGGAATCGTTATTAGTATAATGAGAACAATTGCGAAAAATCCAATTTTGAAATAGTTTTTTTCTGTGATCTTATCTAATAAAAACATCCAGGTAAAAGGAATTAAGAAAAACCAGTAAGCTTTTCAAAAAATTTTAAAAAGTCATACGTAATTTCGAATAGAAATTCCATGATAACTTCTTACATCTAGTATCCAACCTTTTCTCTAACTCTTGCCAATACAGTATCGGCAATAGCAGTAGCTTTTTGAGCTCCGATAGCAAGGGCTTCGTCTATTTCATTAAGATTATCCATATAATAGGCATAGCGCTCACGTTCAGAAGCAAATTTTTCAATCAATAATTCATAAAAAGCTTGCTTCGCATGTCCATATCCGTAGTTTCCTCCCTGATAATTCTTACGCATTTCTTCTTGTTGTTCTACAGTAGCGATAAGCTTATATAGAGCAAATAAGTTACAGGTATCAGGATCTTTTGGTTCTTCTAGCGGAGTACTATCGGTCTCGATAGACATAATCTGTTTACGTAGTTTCTTATCTGGCAAAAACAGGTTAATGATATTTCCTTTTGATTTACTCATCTTGCTACCATCTGTTCCTGGCACATACATAGTTTCTTTTTGTACCTGGGCTTCGGGTATTACAAACATTTCACCCATTTGGTTGTGCATTCGCGAAGCTACATCACGAGTCATTTCAAGATGTTGTAGTTGATCTTTTCCTACAGGTATAATTTCTGCATCATAGAGTAGGATATCCGCAGCCATTAGCATAGGGTATGTAAACAATCCAGCATTTACATCCTCTAGACGATCCGCTTTATCCTTAAATGAATGTGCAAGTGTTAGTCGCTGATAAGGAAAAAAGCAGCTTAGATACCAAGATAATTCTGTCACCTGCGGGATATCACTTTGCCGATAAAAAACTGTTTTTTCTATATCCAGCCCACAAGCCAACCAGGCAGCAGCAGTAGAGTAGGTGTTCTCTCGTAATGTCTTGGCATCCTTGATTTGTGTAAGCGAGTGCATATTGGCAATAAATAAAAACGAATCGTTTTCTGGCTCATTGGCCATTTGGATTGCCGGAATGATAGCTCCTAAGAGGTTTCCTAAATGCGGAGTGCCTGTACTCTGTATTCCTGTTAGAATTCTGGACATGGTGATATATTATCTTTTATTACGGTTTTAAGTTTTAAACCCTGGTTAAGTATCTTATTAATTTCTAAAATTTAATGAAGTATTTAGTTTACAGATTTTAGTGTCATAAACGAGATTCTGCCTACTTATACTTCGAGTATATAACTATACTATTTTCGGCAAAGGTAATTTTTTTGTTCACATAGCTCAAACCAATTGTGTATTTTTGGGGAGATGCATATACTAAGAAACATACTTATCCTGCTATGGCGTATCTGGTTTTATATCGTTATGGGTATTCCTATACTTATTATGTTTCCTGTGTTATTAGTGCTTTCGTCGAGAGAAGAATGGTATTCGCAATTTTTTGTAGTTGCTAGGTTATGGGCAAAAATTGTGTTGTACGGATCAGGTTTTTTACCCAAAGTTATCAAAGAAGCAGAACCAGATCGTAAAAAAAGTTACATGTTTGTTGCTAATCATACTTCGATGACCGACATTATGTTAATGCTATATGCTATAAAAAATCCTTTTGTATTTGTAGGGAAAAAAGAACTGGCAAAAATCCCGATCTTTGGATTTTTCTATAAACGCACCTGTATATTAGTAGATCGAAATAGCCAACGAAGCAGGAAAGAAGTATTTGATCGTGCACAGGCAAGGTTACATGATGGTACAAGTATTTGTATTTTTCCAGAAGGAGGGGTTCCCGATGATGAATCTGTGATTTTGGATGAATTTAAAGATGGAGCCTTCAGATTAGCAATAGATCACCAAATTCCTATAGTACCATTAGCGTTTCTAGATAATAAAAAGCGATTTTCATATACTTTTTTTAGCGGAAGCCCCGGAATTATGAGAGCTCGTGTTCTTAAAGAGGTTCCCACCCAAGGATTAACACAAGATCATAAAAAAGAGTTGAAAGAAAACACAAGAGATCTTATTTTAAAGACATTAGAAGTCGACCTTGAAAATAAAACCTCCTAGTCGAAGCTATCTAATTGTTTAGTAGCAATTATGGATAAAATCTACACCCTAAAGAAAGCATCGCCAAAACTATTAAGGATTATAAAAAGTTTTTGGCTTGTTGATTATCAGGAAGATATAGCTTTGAGGAAAGAAAAGATAATTCCTGACGGCTACCCTGAACTTATTTTTCATCTGGGGGATCCTTATAAAATAAATATAAACGGAGTATGGCAGCAACAAAGCCAATATTTAATTGCAGGCCAAATCAAAAATTGTTTTTTTCTTGAAAATACAGGAAAATCAAAAATGTTTGCGATCAAGTTTCAACCTTGGGCGCTCACTGAATTATTAGATATCAAAATGAAAACGCTAACAGATAAGGTAATTGAGATTCCTCAAAAACTTTTAGTAACACTACAACCGATTAAAGAAGTAGCTATGAGTTCTCTTTCTTTTGATGAAAAAATAAAACACATCGAAAATTGGTTCCTAAAGTTTATTTCTAGACAAAATATAAAACGATTTAATGGTAGAAATGCTGTAGAACTGATTATTAAAAACAAAGGAAGACTTAGTCTAAAAGAGATTCAAAATAAAGTTGGGATTAGTGAAAGAAGTTTAGAACGTTATTTTGAGATGTATATAGGTTTATCTCCAAAGTTTTATATCAGGATTATCAGGTTTTCATATATTTTTCAATTGACTCAGAAGGGTTGTATAGATTGGGCAGAAGTAGCTTTCCTATCTGGGTTTTATGATCAATCTCACTTTATTAAAAATTTTAAAGAGTTTACAGGAGAAGAACCAAATAAATACAAGTTTTCTGAAAAAAATATGGCAAATTTATTTTTGAAAAAATAAAATGTCGGTTTTTTACAATCGTTATGAATTTTTAGAAACTACTTTTAAAAAATGGAAAACATAAAATTAAAAGTAATGAGGGTGGTAAAGCTAAGTGTCGTTTTGATGATATTGATCTTTCATAATGCTCATGGCCAAAAAGTTAATTTACATAAAGTTGATTTCTTAATAGGAACCTGGAAAATGGAAGGAAAAGAAAACTATGAAATTTGGAAAAAAACTGACAATCAATTAGTAGGAGAAGCATTTAAAATCTCAAACAAACAAAAACATATTTCTGAAAAATTAGAAATAAAACTGGTGGATGCTCATATAGTTTACATTGCAACTGTTTTGAATCAAAATGAAGGAAAAGGGATTTCTTTTACATTAAAACAACCAGAAGACAACTTATTTTCTTTCGAGAATATGAAGCATGATTTTCCGAAAAAAATTAGATATAAAACCCTTAATAAAAATGAACTATTCGTATCAGTTTTAGGAAATGATGACAAGGGGTTTTCTTATAAATTAATTAGGCAGGTTGATTAATATTAAAGTAAGCAAAAAACGTTTTATGAGATAAATTCATTGAATTAAATGATGCATTATTAAAAAATAGAAAGCCGTTTCTCCCCAGAAACGGCTTTGTTCATCATTGCTTTTAAAGCAATAACTACCTAACCAACTAAAAAATCTTTATAGTTCTTAAAATTTGATACTTACTCCAGTGTATACCCCAAAATAGTATGGTTTAAAATTATTGGCATTATCATTAAAGGCATTAAACTGATATTTAAAAATTGGCTCAAGATTAATCTCAAATTGATCTGATATTTTATAATCGACACCCACCCCTATATTACCACTAAAACTTACATCGTTAAGATTGTTGGCCTCTCCTATAGGAGTTTCAAAATCACCAGCCTCTATAGAAATTTCGTTGTCCTGTAAGAATAATGTACTTATACCTCCAATCATATTTACTCCAATTTTTTTATCAACCAAAGCATATTTCATTTCAACAGGGACTTCTAGATAGGCAATACTTTGGTTAAGTAATCCTACATTTTGTTTTTGTTCTATCGCATTTCTATTAAGATCCGAAAATTCAGATCCGAGATCTGTGTTTCTTACGTTTCCGATGTCAGAAATCAAAATTGCTCCAGCGGTAGAATTATAGCTTACATTTTCTAGGTTTTGCCCAACTGCCGATGGAGAAAAACCAACACCTTCGGTATTATAACTAAGATCTACTTTGTTTACTCCAGAACGCACACTAAATCTTTTGTTTATGGCATAAGAAACATGCACACCATAACTCATATTTACTTGTCCGTTTTTATTATTATCTGCAAATTGAGCATCGATCGAAGATCCGCTTCCGATAGAACTATAATATACAGGGGCGACATTAGGCGCAACATTCCATTTTTTGGTTGATGTGGATTCTTCAGCTATTTCTTCTTCCTCGTCTTTATTTATAACATCAAAGATAGATTTCTTACCATTGTCATTTGTGTTCTCAACATCTTCTTCGGGAGTTTTGTTTTTTATATCATTATCAACGCTCTTTTCTGCCAAACTTTGAGTGTTTGTGTTACTTTTCTCATTAGGTGCTGTAAAAAGAGGATGTTCTTTTTCTGAAATAGACTTTTTATCCTGTTGATTAGCAATAGTAGTTTTCTCGATTGTGTTCTCTTGCGTAACAATAGGGTCTTCTTTTTGCTTAGAAGAGATTTGTGCTGTATTGTTATTATTTGTTGCAGGATGACTCACTATTGGATTCTTAGTGGCAGAATGGAAGGTAGGGTCCAATTCATCATCATTTTTGGGTTGAGAAGGTACTTGCTCCAGAGTTTTAGCAACCGCATTTTCTTTTGTAGCAGATGGCTCAAAATAATTATGTTGACCAGCATCATTGTCTTGATCAAGATTAGTATTTTCTGTTTTTTGATTAGCGGGATTGGTTTCTTTTTCTTCTGAAGTGACTATAACATCTTCTATAAGAGGTTTGACCTGCTTGTTAGGTGTCGTTTTTGTATGTTCAATTATGTTTTGAGTATCAGAATCGGTGATGGTATCATTTTGTTGTAGATCATTAGTATTAAACGGTAGGGAGCTTATGCCAAATATAAGTGCAATTAATGCTGCAACACCCGCAACTCTATACCAAAATGGTATCAGAAAAATTCTTTTTTTGTTTTTATTTTGGCGTGCCTTTATTTTTTCCCAAACTATTTCATCGGGAATGACTTCAAAATCCTTGAATTTTTCCTGAAATAAACGATCTATATTTTTTTTATCACTCATCTTCGTTCTTCAATTGGTCGAACATAAAGCTCTTGGTTGGTTTGTAATTTTTCTTTTAAAATATTTCTTGCTCTCGCCAGATTAGATTTAGAAGTTCCTACAGATATCTCTAACATCTCTGCAACTTCTTTGTGAGAATAACCGTCTAACACATAAAGATTAAATACTAATCGATATCGATCGGGTAGTTGCTGTATAATCTCTAAAAGATAATCCAGCGAGATCTCTTCTTCATCTACTTCAACTTCAACTTCTTCAATCTGTTCTTCATTAATGATATCAAAAACTTTTTGTTTTCGATATTTCTGTAATGCTGTATTAATAGTTACTCGTTTTATCCACCCTTCAAAAGAGCCTTGGTTTTTATATTGACCGATTTTATCAAAAATGGTTATAAAAGCATCTTGCAAGGTGTCTTCTGCACTCGAAGCATCACTAGAATATTTTAAGCAAATCGAAAACAATTTACTGCTGTATAATCTATACAATTGTTCTTGCGCCTGAGCATTTTTTTTCTTACATCTTTTTATGAGTTGGTCTAAACCCACTAACAACTATTTTTAGTTTACCCATTTTTATGCATTAGAAAATGGGTATAATTTATAATACAGGTACTTCTACAGTTAAAAATTGATTATCTCCATTTTCGTTTCTTCCTTGCCAGAATCTAAAGATGTAAGAATCTTCATTTCCTACCAAAAAATCAAAAGACACTTCGACTAGATCTGTTGTTTCTAAATCGTTACAATTACCTCTATTAACTACCAAATTAACTACAGATACCGTTCGTTCATTTCCTAGTCTGTCATAATCAAATCCTGCAAAAGAATGACAATCAGTTGGTCTGTAGTAAGATACAGTAATTGTGTATACTTCTTCTCGATTAAACTGATCGGGCAGTGAAACTTCCTGTACAGTAGCTAATTCATAAAAGAAACTTGTTCCATTGTCGTCATCAGAACATCCAGTTAAGATAACTACAAGAAAAAATGTTAAAACTATTTTTATCCTTCTCATTTTCTTGGGGTTTTGAGAGATCGTATAACCTATCCATTAGGTAGATGCTCTAATGTAGATAAGGTTGCTTTTAAGGTATAAAAAAATCCCGAAGCTTCGGGATTTTAATATTTTTATTAAGAAAGTTTTATTCTTTTGCAATTTTTATGGCTTCCTTGATTTTTTGTTCAAGTTCTTCCATAAGCTCTGGATTATCATTAAGTAAAGATTTCACTGCATCTCGTCCTTGTCCTAATTTGGTGTCTTGATAGCTAAACCAGGAACCACTTTTCTTGATAATCTCGTAGTCTACACCAATATCAATAATTTCTCCGTTTTTAGAAATACCCTCTCCATACATGATATCAAATTCTGCAGTTCTAAAAGGCGGTGCTACTTTGTTTTTTACTACTTTAACCCGTGTTTTGTTTCCTTGTACCTCACTATTACTATTTTTGATTTGTGTAGAACGACGAATATCTAAACGTACCGAAGCATAAAATTTTAGAGCGTTACCACCAGTCGTCGTTTCAGGATTTCCAAACATTACTCCGATTTTTTCACGAAGCTGATTAATAAAAATTACGGTACAATTGGTTTTGCTAATTGAACTGGTTAATTTTCGAAGTGCCTGAGACATTAATCGTGCATGAAGTCCCATTTTAGAATCTCCCATTTCACCTTCAATTTCACTTTTAGGAGTAAGTGCTGCCACAGAATCAATAACGATAATATCGATAGCTCCAGACCTGATCAGGTTATCAGCAATTTCTAAAGCCTGTTCCCCATGATCTGGTTGAGAAATAATTAAATTATCTATATCAACACCTAATTTTTCTGCATAAAAACGATCAAAAGCATGCTCTGCATCAATAAATGCTGCAATACCTCCAGCCTTTTGTGCCTGTGCAATGGCATGTAAAGTAAGTGTTGTTTTACCAGAAGATTCTGGTCCGTAGATTTCAACGACTCTTCCTCTAGGATACCCACCAACACCTAATGCAAGGTCTAAACCAAGAGAGCCTGTAGGGATTACGTCTACTTCTTGTACAGAACTGTCACTCATCTTCATTACAGTTCCTTTTCCGTAGGCTTTATCTAATTTATCAAGGGTAAGTTTTAATGCTTTTAATTTTGCGTCTTTCTCTGTACTCATTTGTTGTTCAAATATATCGGGATTTGACATTGGTAATAAACTTTTTGCTAAAGTACTATTTCTTTTTGTAGTTGGGATATGGATTCTAAAATCGTTATTAACAACAATTACCTGTATTTTATCTTAAGATTTGGAGTTTTTAAACCTGTACTAGACATCGATTACATTTTTTTTCAAGAGTATAGCGCAACCCTTTTGTTTTTATAGCATCTACATAAAAAGCAAACATGAACAAAAGCAGAAGGAAAGAGAGAGATGAAATTTCTTAAAAAGGTCGTAAGACATAATCTTGATGGCTGCACAATTACTAAAATCAGTAATTGTATAGTAGAAGGTGGCTAGCTTCGTTATTATATTTTTTAATCGTTAAATTATTTAATAACGAATTAGCCCAAAAAAAATGCCTTGGAATAAGTTTCAAGGCATTTTTTATATTCAGAAATTAGAATTTATTGATTTGCATTATCTGAATTATCTGTGTCTCTAGGTTTGCATAATGGAATTGCAGAATAATCGTCACAATTACCGCTTCCCGTAATATACCCACCACTAATGATTTGTTGTTGTCTTTTGTTAAGCACTTTTGCGCCCATTAGGTTTTTTAAGCTTTTCATTATAATTTCTTTTAAAGAATTTATGTTCCCTGAACATTTAATGACACTCAAGGTTTGTGTCAATCTTTCGCGAAAAGATGAATTACTTCAGATAAAAGTATAGGTTGCGAGTTCCATTTTTCAGGACTGAGATTTTTTTAACAAAAAAATAAGATTAGAGTTTGACCATTCACAAACTCAAATAAGCAGTTTTTGGATATTACTTTATGATTTGTATTTTTGCCAAAAAATTTCTTTTACCCCATATATATATTGTTTGGGGCTAACTTAAAACGTAAGTATAGCATGCAACTGTACAACAAATTAAGTGCAAAAGAAAGAGCAGCTCTTATCGATGAAGCCGGTACAGACCGACTTACGCTATCTTTCTACGCATATGCACATATTGGTAATCCACAAATTTTTAGAAATCATCTTTTTATTCATTGGAACGAACTCGAGGTTTTGGGTCGTATTTATGTGGCCAAAGAAGGTATAAATGGGCAATTATCTGTCCCAGCACCTAATTTTGAGGCTTTTAAAAAACACCTGGATAGTATTTCTTTTCTAGAAAACGTACGCCTTAATATCGCAAGAGAGCAAGACGCAAAATCCTTTTTGAAGCTAAAAGTAAAAGTTCGTAAAAAGATTGTAGCCGATGGATTAAATGATAACACATTTGATGTTACCAACAAAGGAGTACATGTTGATGCTTCTGCATTTAATGAACTTATCGAAGATCCTGATACGGTACTGGTCGATATGCGTAATCATTACGAAAGTGAAATAGGCCATTTTAAAGGAGCTGTTACACCAGATGTAGATACGTTTAGAGACTCTTTGGATATTATCGAAGAAGATCTTAAAGATCATAAAGAAGATAAAAAACTTGTAATGTACTGCACCGGAGGTATACGCTGTGAGAAAGCCAGTGCATATTATAAGCATAAAGGATTTAAAAATGTATTTCAATTAGAAGGAGGTATTATAGAATATGCAAGACAAGTCGAAGCTCAGGGTTTAGAAAATAAATTTTTGGGTAAAAACTTTGTATTTGATCATAGAAGAGCAGAGCGTATTTCTGAAGATGTAATAGCTAGTTGTCATCAATGTGGTGCCCCGTGTGATACCCATGTGAATTGCGAAAATGAAGCATGTCATCTATTGTTTATACAATGTGAAAATTGCGCGGCAGAGCTAGAAAACTGTTGTTCGAAAGAATGTATGGAAGTTAATAGACTATCATTTGAAGAACAAAAAGCACTGCGAAAAGGAAAAGGAAATAGTAATAAAATCTTTAAAAAAGGTCGTTCTGAAGCATTAAAATATAAAAAGTAACACCTAAAAAGGTGAAGATACTATAGCAGATAGTTTTTTTTATCCTCATTTCATAGTATCTTTAACGATTGATACGTTAGAAATGATATATTTCTAACTTTAGTAAGAACCATATTTGTTGCGATTATGATCGCAGACAAATTTCAATATAGATAAAAAATATGGGGTGTAACAGTTGTTCCTCCGCAAAAGACGGGCAACCCAAGGGTTGTAAGAATAATGGTACCTGTGGTACAGATGGTTGCAATAAATTAACAGTTTTCGATTGGTTATCCAATATGTCACTTCCTAGTGGATCATTACCTTTTTCTTATGTTGAAATACGATTTAAGAATGGTAGAAAAAACTTCTTTAAAAATACAGAAAATCTTTCTTTAAGCATTGGGGATATTGTTGCAACAGAGTCCTCTCCTGGTCATGATGTAGGAATTGTTACTCTTACTGGAGAGTTAGTTCGTATCCAGATGAAAAAAAAGAAAGTAGAACTTGATAGTGAAGACATAAAAAAAGTATATCGGAAAGCATCTCAAAAAGATATTGATATATGGCAGAAAGCTCGCGACAGAGAAGAAGCTATGAAGGTTCGTGCTCGTGAAATCGCAATTAGATTAGAGCTGCAAATGAAAATTTCTGATATCGAATTTCAGGGAGATGGATCTAAAGCTACTTTTTATTACACAGCAGAAGAGCGAGTGGATTTTAGGCAGTTAATAA
This sequence comes from Aquimarina megaterium XH134, assembly GCF_000520975.1. Lineage (GTDB taxonomy): Bacteria > Bacteroidota > Bacteroidia > Flavobacteriales > Flavobacteriaceae > Aquimarina > Aquimarina megaterium. The sequence goes on along the minus strand of NZ_JACB01000016.1, from coordinate 81,912 downwards.
AAGAATTTGCACACGAGTTTAATACTCGTATAGAAATGCGACAAGTAGGTTTTAGGCAAGAAGCCGCACGGTTAGGAGGTATAGGGTCCTGTGGGCGGGAACTATGTTGTTCTACCTGGCTTACCGATTTTAGATCGGTAAATACTAGTGCAGCTAGGTATCAACAATTATCTTTAAATCCGCAAAAACTAGCCGGTCAATGCGGAAAACTAAAATGTTGTCTTAATTATGAATTAGATGCATATATTGATGCACTTAATAATTTTCCTAAAACAGATATAAAGCTTCGAACAGATAAAGGGACTGCTGTGTGTCAAAAAATAGATATTTTTAAAGGATTATTGTGGTATGCCTATGAAGGCGAATGGATGAATTGGCACAGAATATCTACCGAAGATGTTAATGAAATTATTGCGGCAAATAAGAACAATGAAAAAGTAGCAAGCTTAGAAGATTTTGCTTCAGAATTAATAGAAGATACTAAAACAGATTTTGAGAACGTTGTAGGACAAGATAGCTTAACGCGATTTGATCAGCCCAAACGTAGTAAAAGAAGAAATCGTAACAAAAGAAAAAATAAAAACAAGAGATCTTCAGAGAAACAAGTGGCAGTTTCAAACAAATCAAAAGAAGGGAATTCTGATAAAACAAATAAATCAAATAATCGAGGTAATAAAAAACGTAGGTCTCGTAATAGGAATAATGATAAAACTTAGGTTTTTTTTAATAGTATGTATTGTAATTGGTATGATCTCCTGCGATGATAAACAGGTTTTCGATACTTATCATACAGTAGCTAATGCATGGGAAATGGATGAGAAAGTGAGTTTTACACTTCCAGAACTCGACACAACACAATCCTATAATTTATTTATAAATATTCGTAACAATAATGAATATAAATACAGCAATTTGTTTTTAATTAGTGAAATGAAATTTCCAAATGGTAAAATACTCACCGATACATTAGAGTATCGTCTTGCAGCTCCTGATGGGAAATGGCTAGGAACAGGTTTTTCTGATCTTAAAGAAAATAAATTGTGGTATAAAGAAAATGTAAGTTTTAAAGAAAAAGGAAATTATAAGATAACTATAGAGCATGCCATGAGAAAGAATGGTGATGTAAATGGGATATCGTCATTAGAAGGGATTACAGATATAGGATTTAGAATAGAAAATGCTCAAAATCCTTAATAAATTATAAAAGATAGAATCTATCTTCTATCGTAGATAGACAAAAAAATATCGTTAAAATACTTTTAGAGAAAGACCAGATAAGGAGGACATCAACAAAAAGGGAAAAAACCTCTTCTGATCTTTTAAAAAATAGATTTAAATAGCTGAGATATGGCAAAGGCAAAACCCAAATCAACAAAAAAAAGAGCAAAAACTCCTGCGAGTAATACCATAAAATACATAAAAGCATTTTGGATACTATTTGGATCAGGATTGTTTTTAATAGCCTTACTCTTTCTCCTGGCTAGTTGGGGAGTTTATGGAGAAATGCCTAAATTTGAAGAATTAGAAAATCCACAGAATGACTTGGCAACCCAGATTATCTCTTCAGATGGGGTGCAAATAGGAACCTTTTTTAAAGAAAACCGTACTCCTGTAAATTATGAAGATCTACCACAACATTTGGTTGATGCCTTGGTGGCAACAGAAGATGCAAGATATTATGATCACTCCGGAATAGATGCCAGAGGAACATTAAGAGCATTTGTTTTTTTAGGAACCAAGGGTGGAGCAAGTACAATATCACAACAGCTGGCAAAGCAATTATTTACTGGAGGATCAAAGAATAAGATCGAGCGATATTTGCAAAAAATACAGGAATGGGTAATTGCAACTCGTTTAGAAAGACAATATACCAAGAAAGAAATTGTAACGATGTATCTTAATAAATATGATTTTCTTAATCAGGCAATTGGGATAAGTTCTGCATCGAGAATTTATTTCGGAAAAAACCCTAAAGACCTTAATGTAGAAGAAGCAGCTGTATTGGTAGGGATGTTAAAAAATTCATCACTATATAATCCGCTTCGTAGACCAGAAATGGTAAAAACAAGAAGAGATGTGGTTCTAAATCAGATGGAGAAATATGAGTACATTACAGAAAAACAAAGAGATAGTTTAAAACAGTTACCACTTAAACTGGATTACTCTCCAGAAGGCCATAATGATGGGACTGCAACTTACTTTAGAGAATATGTAAGAAGTTGGATGTCAAAATGGGTAAAAGAGAACCCTAAAGGGGAAAATGCTGAGGGCGATCCCGAATATTTTGATATCTATAGAGACGGATTACGAATTAATGTAACTATAGATTCTCGTATGCAAAAATATGCCGAGGAAGCGGTGCAAGAACATATGGCGAATCTTCAGAAAGAATTTGATAAACAAGAAAAGGATAATAAAACCACCCCTTTTAGAGATTTAACAGAAGTTGAAGTAGAAAGAATACTGAATCGAAGTATTAAATCGTCTGCCAGATGGAAAAAGATGCTTAGTCAGGGCAAAAGTGAAAAAGAAATAAGAAAATCTTTTGATGAAAAGGCAGAGATGAGCATATTTAGTTGGAAAGGAGCAATAGATACAATAATGACTCCTAAAGATTCTATCTTATATTATAAAAAGTTTTTACGCTCGGGACTAATGTCTATGGAACCACAAACAGGGCATGTCAAAGCTTGGGTCGGAGGAGTTAATTATAAGCATTTTCAATATGATCATGTATATCAAGGAGCACGACAAGTAGGATCTACGTTTAAACCTTTTGTGTATGCAACTGCAATCGATCAACTTAAACTTTCGCCTTGTGATACCATACCAAAATCGCAAATAACAATTCCTCCAGGTTCTCATGGTGTCATTGATAAGGGATGGACACCAAAAAATAGTGATGCCGACTATACAGGGTATATGAGTCTTAAAGAAGCGTTAGCCAAATCGGTGAATACTGTTTCTGCACGTTTAATGGATAGAATCGGGCCAGAGCCTATTGTTCGTCTTGCAAAGAAAATGGGAGTAGAATCAGATATTCTTGAAGTAGCTTCTATAGCATTAGGATCTGTAGATTTGAAATTGTCAGAAATGGTAGGAGCGTATAGTACATTTGCTAATCAGGGGATATATACCAAACCGGTAACCATTACTAGTATTGAAGATAAAAATGGAACTGTTTTATATCAATTTGTTCCCGAAACACGTGATGTGATTAGTAAAGAAGCGGCCTATGTTACCATTAATCTAATGGAGGGTGTTACTCAATCTGGTTCTGGAGTACGCTTACGTACAGGACCTTCATCTAGATATGATATAAAAAATGTAGTTACTGGTCACCCATATAAATTTACAAACCCTATAGCGGGTAAAACAGGAACAACACAAAATCAAAGTGATGGTTGGTTTATGGGCATTGTTCCTAACCTTTGTACAGGAGTTTGGGTCGGAGGAGATGATAGAGCTACACATTTTAGAACAACTACCTTTGGGCAGGGAGCTACAATGGCATTGCCGGTCTGGGCGTTATTCATGAAAAAATGCTATGGAGATAAAACATTAAAAATTTCTACAAAAGCTTTTCCTAAACCAGAAAACTTAACTATCGAAGTAGATTGTAAAGCTTTTAAGAGGAATAATGTACAAGGCGAGAACATAGAAGAATTTAGTCTTTAAAAGAGCTTTGTCTGTTAATTAAAAAAATCTTAAAACTATCTAATTTCAAAAGATGAGATACTGTTTTTTTTAGTACTTTTAGTCTGCTAAAATTAGAACACTATGATTCGTAAAACGGTATCCAATGTTACCGAAGCTTTGGTTGGTATCAAAGATGATATGACCTTTATGCTTGGAGGGTTTGGCCTATGCGGTATTCCTGAAAATACTATTACAGAGCTTGTAAAATCAAATGTCAAAGGTCTTACCTGTATATCCAATAATGCAGGGGTTGATGATTTTGGATTGGGGCTTCTACTTCAAAAGAAACAAATCAAAAAAATGATCTCTTCTTATGTAGGAGAAAATGATGAATTCGAGCGTCAGATGCTTAGTGGCGAATTGGATGTAGAACTTATCCCACAAGGAACGTTGGCAGAAAGATGTCGTGCAGCTCAGGGAGGTTTTCCTGCAATTTATACCCCAGCAGGTTACGGCACCGAAGTAGCCGAAGGAAAAGAAACTCGAGAGTTTAATGGCAAAATGTATGTGTTAGAACACGCATTTAAAGCCGATTTTGCATTTGTAAAAGCCTGGAAAGGCGATGAAGCTGGGAATTTGATCTTTAAAGGAACGGCAAGAAACTTTAATCCTTGTATGTGCGGTGCTGCAAAAATAACAGTGGCCGAGGTAGAAGAATTAGTTCCAGCAGGAACCTTAAATCCAGACCATATACATATTCCAGGTATATTCGTTCAACGAATTTTTCAAGGACAAGATTATGAAAAAAGAATCGAGCAACGTACCGTTCGTAAAAAAGAAGAAGTTTAATCTTTTTTGATAGATGTAAAATTATTTTTATCGTCTATTGAAAAAAGAGTAACCACTTCAAAATAATAGTATTTGTTTTTAAAACCTTAAACACACACAAATCATGGCTGCATTACGATTAGGAGATGAAGCACCAAACTTCATTGCGCAAACTACAGAAGGAGAAATAGATTTTCATAATTGGTTGGGAGAAGACTGGGGAATTCTATTTTCGCATCCGGCGGATTATACTCCTGTTTGTACTACAGAATTAGGGACAGTATCAAAATACACAAATGAATTTAATAAACGCAATGTAAAAGTTGCTGCATTGAGTGTAGATGGCTTAGAATCTCATCATGGGTGGATTAAAGATATTAATGAAACACAAGACACAACAGTTAATTTTCCTATCATCGCCGATGAGGATAGAAAAGTATCAGAATTATATGATATGATTCATCCTAATGCAGATAGTCAACTAACAGTACGTTCTGTTTTTGTGATAGCACCAGATAAAAAGATCAAACTTACAATAACATATCCAGCTTCTACCGGAAGAAATTTTGATGAGTTATTACGCGTTATTGATTCGCTTCAGTTAACGGCATATCATAAAGTAGCTACACCAGCAAATTGGAACCCTGGAGAAGATTGCGTTATTGTGCCCTCTGTACTTAATGAAGAAATAGCTGAATTATTCCCCAAAGGGCATAAAGAGATAAAACCTTATTTAAGGATGACGCCTCAGCCCAATTTAAATTAGTAAGTATGAAATAAGCCATAACAATTAGGTTGATACCCAACCGAAATGATTCTATGGCGATTCCATCTGACCATTAAAAAACAATAAATATATAAACAGATGAAATTAGAATTTACATGCTCTCAATGTAAGATTCAAAATAAATTTAAACCAGTAACAGCAACCAGAGGTGAATTACAAATGAAAATTGGTGATGAAGTACAGGTTACATGCAAGTATTGTAATAAAGAAGATAAAAAACATATTAATAGAATAGATGCGGTTGTTGATAATAGAAAAATACTCTTTGCACTTATAATAAGTGGAGTAGTAGCTATTGTTCTTTTAAGTTTTTATGGTCTTATGGCCTTGGCTGTGATCTCTATACCATTATTAATATGGATTCAGGAAAGTAAGTCAACCAATCATTTTAATTCATATAAGATTAGAAGAAAATAATTATGTTAGATAAAAACGGAATTGCGAAGCGTATTGCTAAAGAACTACAGGACGGATATTTTGTAAACCTGGGAATAGGTATACCTACATTGGTTGCCAATTATATCCCTCAAGGTATAGAAGTAGAGTTTCAAAGTGAAAACGGAGTCCTAGGAATGGGACCTTTTCCTTTTGAAGGAGAAGAAGATGCCGATATTATAAATGCAGGAAAACAAACTATTACCACAATGCCGGGAGCATCATTTTTTGATTCTGCAATGAGTTTTGGGATGATTCGAGGACAACACGTTGATTTAACAATTTTAGGAGCGATGGAAGTTTCTGAAGAAGGAGATATAGCAAACTGGAAGATCCCAGGTAAAATGGTAAAAGGAATGGGAGGAGCAATGGATCTAGTAGCAAGTGCAGAGAATATTATTGTGGCCATGATGCATACCAATAAAGCAGGGGCGTCTAAATTGCTAAAAAAATGTTCACTTCCGCTTACAGGAGTTAGTTGTGTAAAAAAAATAGTTACAAACCTGGCTTTTCTAGAAATCACCGATAAAGGTTTTAAACTTTTAGAAAGAGCCCCTGGAGTATCTGTAGAAGAAATTAAGAATGCCACAGAAGGAAACCTCATAATTGAAGGGGATATTCCTGAAATGATATTAGATTGATTTAAATCTAATTCTAGGAATATGGTAACGAATAATAATTAAGTCTCTACGAATAATAAATTAATAAAAGAGTCGTTTAAGTATAACAGGATCCTATTATCTTGTTTTTGAAAGAAAAATACTACACTTTCAAGTGGATTCGTATACCCTTAAACCTTTGCTTTAAGCCTTAAAAACTAACAATACGCATTTAAATGTTAAAATTTAGTGTATTTTATCGATTTTTTTGTGTATTTAAACGTTATTGTTGAAAATATTTTGCATATTAGTGTCCCGATAAAAAATAATGCCCCCTATAAACATTATTTTTTATAAGGATTAAAAAAATTATTAACCCACACAAGTTTCCCCTATTATGAAAAAACGTATAAATCGTCTACAGAAATCGATCAAACCTACAATGGAATTGATTTCAAACTGTGTTTATGTGGCGAAAAAAGTATTTTTGTTGATGTGATTTTTTGTTGTTAATTAATCGCAACCTCCCCAAGTCGCGATGAATGAAACCTGTTAGCCTGTATAAGTTTAACAGGTTTTTTTTATATACGGCGTTTCGTTTCTTGAATAATTGTGGGGACTCACGCCTTATTTTCCCTGCGGGATCGCATGTATTAGTTTTTTGGTATAGTCTCTTTTTGGGCTTTCATAAATCAAATCTGCATCTCCTTGTTCCTCTATTTTACCTTTATTCATGACCAATAACTGATCAGACATATATTTTACTACAGCCAGATCATGTGATATGAAGATGTAGGTAAAACCAAAATTACTTTTTAATTCATTTAGTAAGTTAAGTACTTGTGCTTGTACAGAGATATCTAACGCGCTTACAGACTCATCGCAGATAATAAGTTTTGGCTGTAAAGCTATTGTACGTGCAATACCGATGCGTTGTCGTTGTCCACCACTAAACTCATGCGGGTAACGATTAAAATGTTCCTCGGTTAAGCTTACTCGTTCTAGCAATTCTATTACTTTTTGCTTTCGTTCTTTGTCATTGTCGTATAAATTATGTGCCTGCATAGGTTCCATAATTGCTTTTCCAACAGTTAATCTTGGATTGAGCGATGCAAAAGGATCTTGAAATATTAACTGAATTTCTTTTCGAAGACTTCGTATCTCAGAAGATGATAATTGTGTGATATCTTGCCCTTTGTATATAACCTGACCTCTATTGGCTTTATCTAATTGTAAAATGGTATTTCCTAAAGTGGATTTACCACAACCAGATTCTCCTACGAGTCCCAAAGTCTCACCTTCATAGAGCTTAAAACTCACATCATCTACAGCTTTAAATTCTGCTTTTCCAAATAAACCAACCTTAGAAAAATAACTTTTTTCTACATTTATAACTTCTAGTAGGGGTGGTTGACTATACAAGTTTTGATGATGCTGTTGTCGCTGTTCTTTAGTAATGATTTCCTTTTTTTGATCTGTATCCTCAAAAAAATCCGCAATAGTTGGTAGTTTTTGATATCTAACATTCATTGGGGGCCTTGCATTAATTAATGCTTTGGTGTATTCTTTTTGAGGAGTGTGAAAAATAGTATCGGTTGTTCCGTATTCTATCATCTTTCCTTGATACATAACCAAAACATGATCTGCAACTTCTGAAACTAGTGAGAGATCATGAGAAATAAATAAAATACTCATTTTATATTCTTCCTGCAGGCTTTTTAATAAGCCGATAATTTCTTTTTGTACTGTTACATCAAGTGCCGTTGTAGGTTCATCTGCAATAAGAAGCTTTGGTTTACAAGCAATAGCCATAGCAATCATGATGCGTTGTTTTTGACCTCCGCTTAATTGATGAGGATATGATTTGTATGCCCGATCAGGTTCAGGAAGTTTTACTTTTTCGAATAAAGAAAGTACTTCTGTTTTTATTTCTGCTTTAGACAGTGATGTGTGCTGAAATAAGATTTCTGCAACTTGCTTTCCGCATTTCATAGAAGGGTTTAAAGAACTCATAGGTTCTTGAAAAATCATAGCGATCTCATTACCACGAATCGCCCTATATTCTTTTTCATTAAAACTTAATAAAGAGATACCATCATAGATAATATTCCCTTTAGTGATTTTAGAAATTTTATTAGGTAGTAGCCCCAGGATGGCTAATGAAGCTACAGATTTTCCGCTTCCAGATTCACCTACAACTCCTAATATTTCATTTTTATGAATGTCGAAAGAGATGTCGTAGAGTACTTGATTTTCTTTTTCTTCAGATAAAAAAGAGACACAAAGATTTTGTACAGAAAGCAGTGTAGTATTATCCATAACTTAAACGTTAGGTAAATTTAGGAAATTCAACGCTTTCACAGATTTCTTTTTGCAACTATTTTGGTGTGATATTTGTTATCTTTACCTGTCAAAATATATTATGAGGCTACTAAAACTTTCTCTTCGTACACGAATTTTTATTTCCATGACTATCTTGGTATTACTAGCTTCAATTTTGATTGCTGCCGTTACGATCTATCAATATAAAGAAGAGGCAGAAGAATATCATCAGGGACGATTAGAAAGAAAAGAAGAACGAATTCAGATCACAATTAATAATGTATTAAAAAGGACAACTTATCCTGTAAATAAGGAAAATATAGCATTAATTTTTAGAGAAAAAGATCGTATTTATCAAATTTCTGAAGAACATTCTATGCCTATTAATATTTATGGGCTTACGGGAAAATTATTGGTTAAATCAGAAGGTGGATTTGCAAAAGATACTACCGATATCCAAATCAACCCTATTATTTTAGATACATTGGCTTCGCTTTATAATAAGAAGTATTTGGTAAAATCTGAAAAAAATGGAGAACGATTTTTAACATCCTATACCTATATTACAGATGTTAAATCAAAACCTTTAGGGATTCTACATTTACCATATCTTGAAGATGATGATTTAATCACAAGAGAATTGTTAGAGTTTTTGCAACGTCTGGGGCAGGTGTATTTACTAATGCTTTTAGTGGCAATTGTTCTGGCTTATTTTTTGTCAAAGTACATTACGAGATCCTTAAAGACAATTTCCGAAACTATAGACCAGACCCGATTAGATAAGCGAAATAAACGAATAGATATTGGTGATGCAAGTGAAGAAATTTATTCACTGGTAAATGCCTATAATAGTATGATCGATGAACTTGAACAAAGTGCTGCAATGCTTGCCAAAAGCGAGAGAGAAGCAGCATGGAGAGAAATGGCAAAACAGGTAGCGCACGAAATTAAAAATCCTTTAACACCAATGCGATTAACAGTGCAGAGTTTTCAACGTAAATTTGATCCCAATGATCCTAAAATTCAACAAAAAGTTCAGGAATATAGCGATACTTTGATCCAGCAGATCGATACGATGAGTTCTATCGCTTCTGCATTTTCTAATTTTGCACAGATGCCTGCACAAAAAAGTGAGACCCTAGATGTGGTAAAGATTATAGGGCTGGCATTGGATATTTTTAACGAAGACTATATTATTTTTCCTTCAGAAAAAGAAAAAATCATTGCTAAGTTTGATAGAACACAATTGATAAGAGTAGTCACCAATTTAGTAAAAAACGGTATACAGGCAATTCCCGAGGATCGTATCCCCAAAATTATTGTGGATGTATTCTCAGAGAATGGAGAAGTTCTTATTACAGTCGCTGATAATGGAATTGGGATAACCGAAGAAAATACGAAGAAGGTTTTCGAACCTAAATTCACAACCAAAACCAGCGGTATGGGACTTGGATTAGGAATGGTGAAAAATATTGTGGAAACCTATAATGGAAGTATTACCTTTACATCAAAAGAAGGAAAAGGCACTGTTTTTAAAGTTAGATTTCCAAAAGAATAATACCTTACTTCGATGATTTCTAATACAAATGTTATCATCTACTGATACAGAAGATTTTGGAATATGGATGTATTTTTGCCTGTATTTTGAAAGAGATTTATAAAACAATAAACAACATATAATAAACAACATAAATTACAATGTATAATAATATTCTAACATCTCAGGATAACGGGGTTACTAAGATTACGATCAATCGTCCATCAAAATTAAATGCTCTTAATAAAGAAACTATTCAGGAATTGCATGCTGCTTTTAGAGTTGCCAATCTCGATACAGATACTAAAGTTATTATCATTACCGGAAGTGGTGAAAAAGCATTTGTTGCAGGTGCAGATATTAGTGAATTTGCAGATTTTTCGGTATCAGAAGGAGGGAACCTGGCCACAAAAGGACAAGAGTTACTTTTTGATTTTGTTGCCAATCTTTCTACACCAGTAATTGCTGCTGTAAATGGATTTGCACTGGGTGGTGGTTTAGAATTAGCTATGGCGGCGCACTTTAGAATTGCTAGTGATAATGCAAAAATGGGATTACCAGAAGTTTCTTTAGGAGTAATACCTGGTTATGGTGGCACACAGCGTTTGCCACAGTTAGTTGGTAAAGGCAGAGCTATGGAGATGATAATGACTGCAGGAATGATCGATGCTAATCATGCATTGCAATACGGGTTGGTAAATTATGTAACCGCTCTGGATGAATTAATACCATTAGCAGAAAAGTTAGCAGGAAAAATTATGAGAAACTCATCTGTAGCAATTGGTGCAGCCATTAAAGCTATAAATTCTGGGTATGAAGATGGTGTAAATGGATATGAAACAGAGATTCAACAATTCGGAAACTGTTTTGGTACCGAAGATTTTAAAGAAGGAACTACAGCGTTTTTAGAGAAACGTAGAGCTGATTTCCCAGGAAAATAAATTAGATGAATAAAAAGGATAAAGACTTCATAAGTATATAATCATGAGGTCTTTTTTTTACCTAATTAATATATTCTCCTACCTGTAGAAATTCATCTCATCAATATATTCCCATACAGGATGTGGAAGTAAAGGTCTTACATTTTTATTTGTAGAAATAGCTTTTCGAATAAATGTCGAGGAGATTTCCATAATAGGAGCATCAATTCGATGTATTTTGGGATGATCTGTAAATTGAGATGCTACAATTCCTTCAGCAATTCTTGGATATACATAGATGTTATGGTTTTCGAGAATAACTTCATGATTTTTCCATTTATGAAAACTCTTTAGGTTATCCTCTCCCATAATAAGATGAAATTGATCCTTCGGGTATTTTTCCTGTAAGTGTGCAAGTGTATGCACGGTATAATTAGGTTGTGGTAGTTTAAATTCTACATCACTAGGTTTTAATTTTGGATACGATTGTGTTGCTCGATATACCATCTCATAGCGATGATGATTATCTAGTAGCGAACTTTTCTTCTTATGAGGATTATGAGGAGTTACCACCATCCATAACTCATCAAGATCAGAGAACTCAGCCATATGATTGGCGATTGCTAAATGACCGATGTGAATGGGATTAAACGTCCCAAAATACAATCCGATTTTTTTCATAGAAAACAATCATTTTTTTATTCCTGTAAAACAAGAACTCCTACGTCTGGAAACCTATTTGAAAAGAAACTTTTTAACCAGTTGATATACTTCGTTTTTAGCTTTTTCTAGATCATCATTCGTTATGATAGCGTCAAACTGAGGAGCAGTAGCCATTTCGGTAGAGGCTTTGGCAACTCTCATATTGATTTTATCTTCGGATTCAGTTTTACGTTTCTTCAAACGAATTTTGAGTTCTTCAATACTAGGTGGTTTTACAAAAATTGCCAACGTACGATCTGGATATATGCTTTTAATATCTAAACCACCCACAACATCGATATCAAAAATCACATGTTTGCCGTTATCCCAAAGCCGTTGTACTTCGGTTTTTAATGTTCCATAAAAATTATCCCGATATACCTCTTCCCATTCTAGAAATTCTTCGGCTTTAATCTTGTCTTTAAACTCTCTTAATGATAAAAAGTAATAATCTTTTCCATGAACTTCTCCTCCGCGAGGCTGTCGAGAAGCTGCAGAAATAGAAAATCCGAGATTTAATTCTTCTTGATTAAGCAAGTATTTAACTAAAGTAGTTTTTCCACTTCCAGAAGGTGCCGAAAGTACAATAAGTTTACCTTGGTTCATTTACAACACGTTTAGTAATTGTTCTTTAATTTTTTCGAGTTCATCTTTCATCTGAACTACTAGTTGTTGCATAGGAGCATAATTAGATTTACTGCCAATAGTATTAATTTCACGACCTATTTCCTGAGTGATAAAACCAAGCTTCTTTCCATTAGAATCCGAAGAATTTAACGTAGTAGTAAAATACTCTAAATGATTTGCCAATCGAACTTTTTCTTCTGTAATATCAAATTTCTCAAGATAATAAATCAACTCCTGTTCAAAACGATTTTGATCGACCTCTTCTTTTAAATCAGATACAGCTTTGTGTAGTCGTTCTCTAACCGCTTCCATACGTTCGGGATCCATTTGTATAACTCTATCAAGAAGTTCGCTTATATTTTTAACACGAATATTGAAATCTTTTTCTAATGCTTTTCCTTCATCGATTCTATAATTCTCTATCGCTGTTAACGCTTTGGTAAGCTCATCTTTTATCGCATTAAATTCTTGCTCATCGATTTGTTCACGTTCTGTTTTTAAAGCATCAGGCATACGAACGGCCATTTTTAATAACTCTATAGTATCACCTTCGTGTACATTTGATAATTGCCTAATGTATTCTTTTACAATAGCTTCATTAACCTTGTTTGATGTTTCTTCTCCTGTCGCTTCAACATATAATCCAAAATCAACCTTACCTCTTGCTAGTTTTTTTGCAATAGTATTTCGCATTTCAAGCTCCTTTTCGCGGTATTGTGAAGGGATTCTTGCATTAAGATCTAAGTTTTTACTATTAAGTGATTTAACCTCAATCGTTATTTTTTTTGTAGGTAGCTGAAGGATAGACTTCCCGAAGCCTGTCATAGATTTGATCATAGAATTATGCTAAAAGTTGCACGAAGATAATGAAAAGTCTTAACAACGGCATCTTAACTCATAAAACCAAGTTTGATAATCCATGACCGTTGTCTTTATTTTTTTGATTAGCTAAAAACGAAGTGTTTAAAAATATACAAATAACCCAAAAAAGTTAAATATGTAACAATTTATTTGTTTTATAATTAGTGTTTTAATAGTTTTAGGGTTCAACTTAAATATACTCATTATGAAAACTATTAAATTAGCTATGCTGGTAGTTATTGCTATCGGTATGACAAGATGTTCCAGTGACGTTGAAAATGATATTCAACAAGACACTACAATTACACAAGAGGATATCTCTCCCGAAATTTTATCAAAATTACAGCGTATGGGGTTTGACACGGATAAAACATCCGTTGCATCCGCTAAAGGAGGATATATTGTAGACGGAGATATTTTTATCACCGAAGAAACATTGAAAGAAAATAACTTTCAAAAACAAGCTTTTTATACCATTGTTGATTGCAACAGGGCGGGTAATATTCGTATTCAGAATGCTTTAGGTAATAATGCCGCCGGAAGAGGGTTTCAAAGAGGTATTGACTTATGGAATAGAGTTAATAGAACAACTTTACGTTTGATACCTGTAAATAACAATCCCGATATTTTGGTTCGTTTGTCGAATCCTGGTGAAATAGGAGGCTGGGGTCTTGGAGAATTCCCTACTAATGGAGTAGAAGGAGGTTTGATTATATTAAACCTTAATGAACCTAGTATAGATGGGGATGCGGTAACGGCTAGAGAATGGGGGAACATATTAGCTCATGAAATTGGGCATAATATTGGGTTTCTTCATGCAGAACAAGGATTTTTTGGCACACAAATACCAGGAACACCTAATGTAGATCCTAATTCGATTATGACTTCTGGATCAAACCCGAATGTGGTATTTAATGCTAATAATGTTTCGAATTTTGACATAAGAGCTGTAAGACGAATGTACAGCAATAGAAATAACAGATTGTGTAACTAATCGAATACACTAATAAATTAAGAGACTGTCTGAAAAAAATATTTTGGACAGTCTTTTTATTTTTGTGTTACTACCAAACTTCGAGAAAAAGTAATCTCAAAGATTAATAATCATCGTGATTTTATCTATATATTTTTCCTCTTCTAGAAAAAAATTCTCAATATTTCCGGATTCTTTGAATCCCATTTTTTTATATAAACTAATACCAGGAAGATTGGTGGCATAAACTTCTAACCATAGTGCTTTTAATATTTCATTTTCTTTTGACCATTCTAATACATTTTGAATCAAAAGAGTACCTATGCCCTGGTTTTGCCATTGGGTATGAATTCCCATTCCAATCATGGCAGTGTGTTGCATTTTTTTACGCCAACTACCTGTAAGGTCTATGTTTCCAATAATATCACCGTCACTTTCGGCCACTAATAATAAACTATTGGATTGTTGATGAAGGTTTTGAATAAGCTCACTTTCTTCTTTTATCGTATTAGAGTATTCGTAATCAAACAAAGGAATAGTATTAGAATCTTTAAGATACTCTAGTTTTAATGCTAATAATTGCTTGGCATCTGCCGAGGTTGCTTCTCTAATTAAAAGAGGTTTTCCTAATTTGGTATGATATGTTTTCGAGATAAAGTTCAATCGATATTATGCGTCAGGATTCTTATCCCGAATTCTTTTATAAAGTTTAATGCCCATCATAAGTATAATTGCAAGTGATAGTATGCCTACAACTCCATATATCCAGTTCACTGCATCTCGAACGATAACCAGAAAAATGACCGAAAAGAGAATAATTGTTGAACCTTCATTCCACATTCGCATTTGCCCAGATGACCATTTTACTATATCAAGCTGCAGTTGTTTATAGATATGATGGCACTTAAGATGATACATAATAAGTAACACTACAAATCCAAGCTTAACATGCATCCAAGGTTGTTGTAGCCAAGCAGGCATTAAAATAAGTAACCAAATTGCAAATAAAGTTGCTAATATAGCAGAAGGCCAGGTGATAATAAACCAAAGACGTTTAGCCATTAATTTAAGTTGTTTGCCTAGTATGTCTCGATCGGGTAGAGGCTTTTGAGAAGCTTCTATTTGATAGATAAATAGTCGGGGAATATAAAATAGCCCGGCAAACCATGTGATCACAAAGATCAGGTGCAGGGATTTTATATAATTATAATATTCGAGCATTTATTTTTCTACAAAAAGATAATTAAGCTGCAAGGTATTGAACTCTGTGTTAAAACGTTTAATTTCTTCGGTAATTAATTTGTCAAAATTGACTAATTGATCATTGATCTTTTTAGTGAGTTCATTTTTTACAGCAATATCTTGTTCTGTAGGACCAAAATCTCCCATCCCTACCAAAGAATTTAGATGCCCTAGTTTATTGGTAAGTTTAATAGGAAAGTTTAAAGGATCCTGGTTACTTTTATTTTTGGTTTGATATAATGCCTTTTCGATTTCTCCAAATTGTTTTTGCAAATCTGAAGCTTTTTTAACTAGATCTTCAGTTGCAGAGTTGTCTTTGTACTGTGTTGAAAATGCTTTAAGTTGAGCATTAATTTTTCTGATTTTCTTTATGGATTTATGCGCTCTGTCGACTGTTTTATTAATACTGGTAATAAAATCAAATTGTGATTTCATTTGTTGTGGTGATGCTTCTGTCCTGGGATCGGAAACAATAATAAAAGGTTGTTTAGATACTTCTTTTCCATTTACTGCAAGGCTTACATTATAGTTGCCAGGGACAGCTTTTGGACCATTAAGATTTGCCCACCAGAGAATCATACCATCTAATTTTTCTGCTCCATCACCTCTCATATTCCAGGTAAATAGTTGTGCTCCTTTTTTCTCTATTTTTAATTGATCTTTTTTCTCTTTTGCTTTGGTACTAAATGATTTTAGGGTATCATTTTTAGTATTAAAATAGGTTAAAGAAACTGTATCTTTTGCTGTATCATAATTTTTGAGATAGAAATATGTCATAACACCAGCGGGATGATTAGTTCCTGCTGTCTTAGAATCTTTAACACTTCCTCCACCCATACGATACGAATTCTTAGGTTTATATAGAATATGATTTTGAGTTTTCATAGTATTGTTTAACTGATGTAAGACTGTTAAATCATCAATTATCCAGAGACTTCTTCCTTGCGTAGCAACAATCAAATTATTATCCTTAATGGTTAGATCTGTAATAGGTACAATAGGTAAATTCAATTGAAAAGATTCCCAGTTTGCTCCATCATTAAAAGAGATATACATACCTGTTTCTGTGCCTGCATATAATAATCCTTTTTGATTGAGATCCTCACGAAGCACCCGTGTAAAATGTTCGTTTTTGATTCCGTTTGTAATTTTTGTCCATGATTTACCATAATCGGTAGTCTTATATAGATAAGGAGCAAAATCCCCTGATTTATATTTCGTACCGGCGATATAACATGTACCTTCTGCAAAAGCACTGGGTTCGATACTATTGATCATCATCCATTCTGGCATGCCTTTTGGCGTTACATTGTTCCAGGATTTTCCTCCATCCTGACTTACATGCACAAGACCATCATCACTTCCTACCCAAAGTAAACCTTCTTTGACAGGACTTTCTGCTGCTGCGAAAATAGTACAATAATATTCTACAGATGTGTTATCTTGTGTAATAGGACCTCCAGAAGATTTTTGTTTATCAGGGTCATTTCTGGTTAAATCGGGACTAATCACTTTCCAGCTTTGTCCTTCATTTTCGGTGACATGAACATGATTAGAGAATGTATATAGTCTGTTTGGATTATGTTTAGAGAATAGTATTGGGAAATTCCATTGAAAACGATATTTCATATCCTCTGCTCCATGGCCCATAGGATTATCTGGCCATACACTAATAGAGCGTACGGTTTCTGTTTTATGATTTACCCGGGTAAGAAAGCCATCATAACTTCCTCCGTAAACAATATCGTTATCTTTAGGATCGACAGCAATATGGGCAGATTCCCCTCCGGCAGTACTTTCCCAATCATTTTCAGAAATACTCCATCCTGTACTTCTATGATTGATACGTATAGTAGAATTATCTTGCTGAGCTGCATAGATTCTATATGGAAAGCTATTATCGGTAGTCACTCTGTAAAACTGTGAAGTGGGTTGATTGTGGTACGTACTCCAGGTTTCGCCACCATCGTATGTAACTTGTGCACCACCATCATCGCCAATTACCATACGTTTTGGATTTTCTGGAGCAATCCATAGATCGTGATGATCCCCATGCGGAGCGCGATAACTGCTAAAATTTTTACCCCCGTCTTTACTTTTATGATAAGATACATTAACGACATAGACAACATCGATATCTTGAGGATCGGCATAAATACGACTATAATACCATGCACGTTGACGTAAGCTTCTGCTGCTGTTTAATTGGCTCCAGGTGTCTCCTCCATCATCGCTGCGATATACCCCGCCTTTTTCTTTATTTTCTACAATAGCCCACACCCGTTCACTATTTACAGGAGAAACAGTTACTCCCATTATTCCTAAAGTATCTTTGGCGAATCCTTTGTGTTGCGAAATCTCATTCCATGTTTGTCCACTATCTGTACTTTTCCAAAGAGCAGAACCTTTTCCTCCAGAACTAAGGCTATATGGTGTTCTTCTTGCATTCCATGTTGAAGCATACAAAATTCGAGGATTATTAGGGTCTAAAGTTAGATCTACTGCTCCAGCATCCTGATTTGCAAACAGTACTTTATTCCATGTTGTTCCTCCATCAATACTTTTATATACACCACGATCTTGAGTAGGTTTATATATATTACCCAAGACTGCAGCATATACAATATCAGGATTAGTAGGGTGAATAGTTATTCTCGGGATATGTCTGCTTTTAGGAAGACCAGCTTGTATCCACGTTTTACCAGCATCAACACTTTTCCAGATACCATAACCCGAAGATACATTTCCTCGCAATGTTTTTTCTCCACCACCGACATAGATTACATTAGGATCACTTTTAGATATGGCAATAGCACCAATTGATCCTCCAAAGAAACCATCAGAGATATTTTTCCAGGTACGTCCTCCGTCTGTAGTTTTCCATACTCCGCCACCAGTAGCTCCAAAATAAAATAGATTAGGTTTTCCCGGTACTCCGGTTACCGCAGCACTTCGACCGCCACGAAACGGTCCAATAAGTCTATATTCTAGAGCGTCATAAAGTTCCTTATTATATGTTTGAGAGTTGGATGTGAAAATACTTGAGAAAGCAAAAAAGAGCATGAGAATAACTCTACCGAATTGTGAATACATAGTTAGCTGAGATTTAATTTAAAAGCTTTGCATTTTCAGAGAAATTATAGATAAAATAGATTTGATGGGATACTAAAGTCAGGAATTAAAAATTATTCCAAAAGATTTTCACGTAATTTTAACCTTAGCTATTGAGATCATTTCTAATTTTGAAGCATGGTTATAGAAGGTTTTATACTTGTCTTAAGTTGTTTGGGAGTTATCCAGGCTCTTTTCTTATGTTTTTATCTTTTTACGCTTAAAAAAGGAAATAGAAAAGCGAATATATTTTTGGCTTTGGTGCTCTTAGGATTAACAATAAGAATAGGGAAATCTGTTTTTCATAATTATATAGATGTTGATCCCAGATTAAGGAATCTAGCGATTTCGACTATATTGGCAGTAGGTCCTTTTCTTTGGTTTTATGGAAAAGCTCTTTTTGAGAAACAACAAATATTTTCGAACCAACATTATATTCATTTACTGCCTTTTGGATTATTTGTTTTGTGTAGTCCTTTTATTCCTAATAATGGGGATGTGCTCTCATTTGTTGCGTACTCTTTGGTTCTCCTTCATTTTGGTATCTATCTATTCATTTGCTGGAAAACTATTTTAAAAATCACAAACGGCGCAAATCCTCAACTTTTAAAATGGTATAGAAATATTGTGGTTGGAGTTAGCTTGATTTGGGCACTGTATGTAGGTATTTTCCTAAGGCTTATTCCATTTTATATTTTAGGTGCTATTTCTTTTTCATTTTTAATATATATGTTTTCTTACTTGCTTTTAAAAAGACATGTTTTTGCTTTAGAAAAATATAGCAACTCTAAAATTGATCGAGAAACCTCTAAAGAATTACTTCATCGGGTAAAGGAACTATTTGAGAATGAGAAGATTTATTTAGATAGTAGTATTTCGTTAAAGACTATAGCAGAAAAATTATCAGTTCCCTCTAGAGAACTATCTCAGGTGATTAATGAGAATGAGCAAAAGAATTTCTCTGAGTTTGTAAATCATTTTCGAATAACAAAAGCCAAAAAATTGCTGGTAGATTCTGAGTATGCATTAGAAAAAATTGCAACCATAGCTTATGATTGCGGTTTTGGTAATGTTACATCTTTTAATCTTGCTTTTAAGGCTGAAACTAAGCTTACACCTTCACAGTATAGAACTCAATATAGTGCTGCTTAATTGATTTTTTCGTTTTAAAGATCGTGTTTTTTAAAGGATTTTGATCTAGTCTTTTGGATTTTGCGTTCAGAAAAATTTAAAATGACATCAATGAATAAATCAATATTCTTACTGTTTTTGATTGTGATAGCTTGCACTAAAATTGAAAAACCTTCAGAAGTTTTACAAACAAAAACACATCCAACAAAAGAAATCATAATAGATAGCCTTAAGCATCCCTGGAGTATAGCTTTTTTATCAGAAGATGAAGTTCTGATATCTGAAAAGGATGGAGATTTGGTTAAAGTAAACCTTATTTCAAAAGAAAAAAGAAGTATTAAAGGGTTTCCACGTGACCTTACTGATAGTATTAGAGTCATTACAGGAGGCGATAATTCTGGTATTTTTGAAGTATTGTTGGATCCCGATTTCAACAACAATAAATACGTATATCTTTCGTATGCTGCAAAAAGAAAAGGAGAAGGAAGTGCCACAAAAGTAGTGCGTGCAGTACTAAAAAATGATTCCTTAGTTACTATAAAAACATTGCTCGAAGCGGGACCTTTTACAAGAGAATATTTTCATTATGGAGGAGGGATGACTTTTGGACCTGATGGTAAATTATACATTACCATAGGGGAACGGTTATATAAAGAAATTGATGAGCCCGAAATGCCTATTGCTCAAGATATAACCGATAAACGAGGGAAAATCTATCGAATAAACCCTGATGGAAGTATACCTGATGATAACCCTGATTTTGGTACAACCGCGGTTCCTGGAGTTTATGCAATCGGAATTAGAGCTGCACAAGGGATAACAACACATCCAGAAACAGGTGAAATATGGTTTAGCGAGCATGGCACCCGACAAGGGGACGAGATTAATATGCTAAAACCTGGAGCTAATTATGGCTGGCCTATTATAACTACAGGAGGCTATCGAAGTAAAGAGTATTATCCTCCTAAAATTGAAGGAGCTGTATTTATTGATCCCATTTGGTATTGGCAGCATACTGTTGCACCTACTGGACTCCTATTTTATACAGGTGATGAATTTCCCGAATGGAAAAATGATTTACTGGTTCCTGGGTTGAGTAGAGGAAGTATGTGGAGATTTAGAATTGAAAATAAAACTATAAAAAGTACCGAAGAATTATTTACTAACGATAGAATACGATCCAGAAAAATAGCGCAAAGCCCAGAAGGAAAACTTTATTTGCTAACCGATGAATCTAATGGAAAAATCTTAAGAATAAAAAATAATCAATAACCTTAATATAAATAAACAAAAACACATGAAAACCTATTTTTGGATAACCCTATTTTTAGTTAGTTGTAACATCTCCATTGCACAATCAGAAGATGATAATATACGCTCTTCGATTAATAAATATCTGAAGGGAACCTCATACAGCCAACCAGAAGTGATTAAAGAAGCTTTTTATGATGAAGCGAATTTGTTTCTTACTCATAAAGAGAAAAAATTATGGATTGTACCCATTAAAGAATATGCTTCATGGTTTGAAAAAAGGGAGCAAGGAAAATTTAATGGCAGAACAGGTAAAATATTATCTGTAGACAGAGAAAATGATATTGCTATGGCAAAAGCTGAAATTTTAATAGAAGGTAAAGATGTACGATATATCGATATTTTTCTTCTGAAAAAGATTGATGGAGAGTGGAAAATTATTAGCAAAGCTGCTACAACCAAAAAGTAAAAATAACTAATTACTTTTTGTAATAAGTTTAGTTCTCACTTCCCGGTTCAGGAAATACCCAGTAACAATGGTTGCTAATATGTCTGCAATCGGGAAAGAAATCCAAACTCCTAATTCACCATAAAACTTAGGAAGAATCAAAATCAAAGGAATAAAAAAGAACCCTTGTCTTGATAAGGTAAGTAATAAAGCAGGAATTGCTTTTCCTACAGCCTGAAAATAGGCTGCT
Organism: Aquimarina megaterium XH134; assembly: GCF_000520975.1. GTDB lineage: Bacteria > Bacteroidota > Bacteroidia > Flavobacteriales > Flavobacteriaceae > Aquimarina > Aquimarina megaterium. The sequence goes on along the minus strand of NZ_JACB01000016.1, from coordinate 60,249 downwards.
CCTATAAGCTGAAGCGCAATAATAGGAGTAGCTGCAAACACCCATCGCATAGGTTCTGCAGTATGAGATAATACATATTGATTTAGAGCTAATTCTTTGGGAGCTAGATTAGGGTTGTTACTCAGAAATAAAGTTGTTATTTCTGCCGGGAAAATCATTAACCCAATAAAAACTAATGATGCCAAAATCGCAGCATATTTGATTGCGGTATTAATAGATTCTCTAACACGAGGATAATGTTGCGCACCATAATTATATCCAGCAATGGGTAAAAACCCTTGTGTAACTCCAAATACAGGAAACAAAGCAAACATTAGCATTCGACCAATAATAGCATATACAGCTACCAAGCCTTCTTGCCCGAGGTCGAATAAAATATTGTTCATTAATAAATAGGTAATGCTTACTACGGCTTGCCTGGCCAGGGTTACTCCACCAAGTGAAGCAATTTCTGAAACGATCTCTTTTTGTAGACCAAGATGACGAAGACTAATCTTTAATTCAGAGTTTTTAGAACTGAAAAACCAAAAAATATATAAAAAACAAGCAAGATATGAGCCTGTTGTCGCCCATGCAGCACCGTGCATTCCCATATCCATTACGTTAATAAAAAGATAGTCCATAAACAGATTACCAACTGTAGGGATGATCATAGCCGTCATAGCAAATTTGGGCTTTCCTTCTGCTCTGATCACCGTATTACCCATCATAGCAAAACCGAGGATGGGTACACCATATAAAATAATAGTATAGTAGATTTTTGCGGGTTCAAAAATATCTCCTTTACCACCAAATTTTGGAATAATATCATCGACAAAAACCAAACCTAAGACAACCAAAGAAACCATAAAAAGCAGGGAAAGAGTAATCTGGTTTCCAAAGGTTTTGAGCGCTTTTTCTTTATTATTAGCGCCTAATGCTCTAGAAATTATACTAGAACCTCCTACACCTATAGACATCCCTAATGCAGCAATAAAAAAGGATACGGGAAGTACTACATTAATAGCTGCAATGGCGATAGAACCGATCCAATTACCAACAAAGATCGAATCTATTAGAATATTAAGTGACATCACCAATATCCCAATAGATGCTGGGACTGCTTGTTTTATTAGTAATTTCCCAATAGGCTCTATCCCCAGAGCTTCAGAAGTTATTTTTGCCATTATACCGTTTGGGTTTTAACAGTAACCCATTCATTTACCCAATTTGCAAGTAGATCTGCCCAATCATCACGATCATTAAGACAAGGAATGGTTGTGAATTCTTTGCCCCCAACTTCGTGAAAAATTTCTTCCCCTTCCATGGCTATTTCTTCTAAAGTTTCCAGACAATCTGATACAAATGCGGGAGTTACGATAGCCATTTTTTTTATTCCTTCTTTTCCCATACGTTCTATAGTACGATCGGTATAAGGCTTTAACCATGGATCAAAGCCTAAGCGGGATTGATAGGAAGTAGAGTAAGTTCCATTTTTAAGCCCAAGTTTTTTTGCTACTTGTACAGTTGTCATTTCACATTGATGACGATAGCAAAACTTATGTTGTTCTGATCCTTTTTTAAAGCAACATTTGCCATCCATTTTACAATTTCCATTGCTAATGTCACTTTTTCTAATATGCCTCTCGGGTACCCCATGGTAACTAAATAAAAGATATTCATATTCGATACCTTCTAGTTTTTCGGTTATACTTTTGGATAAGATTTCAATATACTCGGATTTATTATAAAAAGCAGGAACATCAACAAGTTTCATATTTGGGAAATGTTCTTTTTGCAATTTTTCGGCAAGAACTAAAATAGTTTCGGTAGTTGCCATAGCAAATTGAGGGTAAAGCGGAATAATCATGACCTCATTTACGCCTTTGTCGTGTAATTCCTGCAATCCTTTTTTGATATTCATCGAACCATAGCGCATTGCTAAACCAATAGGGATCGAAGTGCGATCTGCTACTTTTTTCTGTAATCTTTCTGATAGTACAATTAGAGGAGAACCTTCGTCCCACCAGATTTTTTTATAAGCTTCAGCCGATTTTTTTGGTCGGGTATTTAAGATAATCCCTTTTACCAGTAATGTTCGCGCCCATAACGGAACATCGATTACTCTGGGGTCCATCAAAAATTCACCAAGATATTTTTTTACATCCTTTGGATCAGTACTATCTGGTGATCCAAGATTAACAAGGAGAACTCCTTTACTCATAATTTTCTTTTTGCACACACAAAAATACAAACTATAAAGAGTAATGATACTAAAAGTGATAAGACTTTTTGATAGTGGTATTGTAGAATTAGTGCATAATCCTATTAAAAACCAAACAGAACTTAAAATACGTTAAATTCTGGCAAACCGAAAGTTGGGTAGTTTTATTTTAGTATTTTTAGGTGATTAAAAAAAGCAAAGATGAAACGTATAATTGTAGATGTCGAAAAAGATAAACTACCCTTTATTCTGGAGTTGTTAGAACAGTTTGATTTTGTATCTGTTTTGGCAGATGCTTCTGATGAGGATCAAGGAATGTATGATTCGATAGTATCCTTACAAAAAGGAGTAGGTATTCCCAGAGGGGAATCATTCGATTAAATGAGTTTTAGTTTAAGCTCATCACATATTTTTTTGGAGTAGTGCCAAATTTCTTTTTAAATGCAGCTATAAAATGGCTAGCAGTGCTATATCCAACTTTTAAACCTACTTCATTTACATTATGACTTCCTGAAGCTAATAGTTGTCGGGCTACCTCCATTTTGTAATCAAACAAGAATGTATATACCGGTTCACCATAAATTTGTTTAAATCCGTCTTTAAGTTTTTTAAGAGGCAATCCAATCTCATTAGATAGCTCCTGAAGTGTAGGAGGTTCTGCCATACGGGCGATAATAATTTCTTTAGCTTTTCGGATTTTTAATACATTTTCTTCATCTACCAAAAACGGACATTGCTCTACATCTGCGTCCCCAGGTCTATTAAAATAGAGACTTAATAATTCATATGCTTTTCCTTTAAAGTATAACAGTTTAATCGATTGATGAAGGTTGTAGTTCATAATTTGATTTAGTACCACAGCCATTGAAGGAGAAATTTTGGCATCGGTATAATATTTTTTATCACGGTTTCCTTCTCCGAGAAAAGGAATATAATCTGCTTCTTTAGAAAATAAAGAGTGAAACTTTTTTATAGAAATAAGGATAGTGATCAACCAGGAATCCTTTTTCATTTCGAGATTCATTGGAAGATCGCGTTGTGGATTATAGAGAAGAAGCGAATTTTCTTCAGAAAGGTTTATAGCATAGCTTCCGTTATTAAAGTTAAATTTAATCCCCCCCTTAATACAGAAATGAAACTGGATAAGACTACTGTCGATATCTCTTACAACTCGTTGATTTTCATTGGTTTCGTTTTGAAATTTTAGGATATGAAAACCATCTTCGATTTGGGTTTCTTCTAGAATCCCTGGAGCGTTATTTTTTAGTTCAATTTCCATAGTTGTAAAATTTTATTTATTTAGAATGAGTCTAAACTGTCGATGTAAGAATCTCTGGTACCTATACAAAAATAAGGGTTTTTACCCATTTTTTTACAAAAAATATCTTAAACAACGTTTTTCGACACTTAAAATTCTTCTGGCGTTATTTTTTCTGATATATCTAAAATACTTTTGTTATGGAATATAATAGAATTGACTGCATGGAGTCTCACTCAAGAGCAAAAGGAACAAATTTTTACACTATTGGACTTAGTTATAAAAAAGCTGATGCAGAGATCAGAGGTCATTTTAGTGTAAACGAAGAAGCCAAAGAAGGAATACTACAACAGGCAAAAAAAGAAGGCATTGAAGCCTTACTAGTTACTTCTACCTGTAATCGAACCGAATTACATGGTTTTGCTCAACATCCATTTCAATTAATCAAATTACTTTGCGAGCATACTCACGGAACCATAGAAGAGTTCGAAAAAGTAGCATATGTACATAAAAATAGTAAAGCAGTATCACATTTATTTAAAGTAGGTACAGGTCTGGACAGTCAGATATTAGGGGATTTTGAAATTATAAGTCAACTAAAACAAAGTTTTAAAGCTTCCAAAAAAGCAGAAGTTACCAATCCTTTTTTAGAAAGACTTATAAATGCGGTAATCCAGGCAAGCAAACGTATCAAGAATGAGACTGAGATTTCTTCTGGAGCAACTTCAGTTTCTTTTGCATCGGTTCAATACATTCTTAGGAATGTGGAACATATTTCGGATAAAAAAATTGTGCTTTTCGGAACTGGTAAAATAGGTAGAAACACCTGTGAAAATTTAATAAAACATACCAAGAACGATCATATCACACTAATTAACCGAACAAAAGATAAAGCAGAAAGAGTAGCAGGAAAATTTAATCTTATTGTAAAAGATTATGCTAATATTCAGTCAGAAATAACAAATACAGATATTCTTATTGTGGCTACGGGAGCGCAGAATCCTACTATTTCTAAACAACTAATTCATTCGCAAAAGCCATTATTGATTTTAGATCTGTCTATTCCAAAAAATGTATCAGATGATGTAGTTGAGTTACCCAATGTAACTTTGGTACACCTGGATCATTTGTCAAAAATGACAGATGATACATTACAAAGGAGAAAACAATACATCCCGCAAGCCGAGATTATTATAGAAGAAGTAAAAACAGAATTTGATAGTTGGTTAGAAACCAGAAAGTTTGCTCCCACTATTAAGGCACTTAAAAATAAATTATCTACATTAAAAGATGCAGAAATTAATCTACAACGAAAAAAGTATGCAGATTTTGATGAAGAACAGGCAGATATTATTAGTAGCCGAATCATTCAGAAAATCACGAATCATTTTGCCAATCATCTTAAGGATGATAACACTTCGGCAGATGAAAGCATAGAATTGATTCAGAAAGTATTTCAATTACAAAACAAATAGCTTTGGCAAAAACGATTCGCATAGGTACCAGAGATAGTGAATTAGCACTTTGGCAAGCAAATACCGTACAAAAAAAATTAGAAGAACTAGGATATAAAACTCACTTGATCCCAGTTAAATCAACTGGGGATATTATATTGGATAAACCATTGTATGAGTTAGGGATTACCGGGATTTTTACTAAAACATTGGATATAGCGATGTTACAAGGCGATATAGATATTGCAGTACATTCGATGAAGGATGTTCCGACGATTCTACCAAAAGGAATTATAGAAGCAGCCATTTTAAAACGCGCTAATGTAAATGATATTCTGGTTCATAAAGGGTTGGGTTTTTTAGAAAATGAAGGAACAATTGCTACCGGAAGTCTTCGAAGAAAAGCACAATGGTTACATAAATACCCAACGCATACAGTAGTTGATCTGCGAGGTAATGTAAATACACGTATGCAAAAACTAACCGAGAATGATTGGAATGGTGCCATATTTGCAGCTGCCGGATTAGAACGCATTGATCTAAAACCTGATAATTATATTGATCTGGATTGGATGATTCCTGCACCAGCACAAGGAGCAATGTTAGTTGTTGCAAAAGAAGAAGATGAGTATTGCAGAAAGGCATTATCAAATTTAAATGATAGCCCATCTGAAATATGTGTACATATCGAACGCGAGTTTTTACGAGAATTAGAAGGAGGTTGTACAGCACCAATAGGAGCACTAGCAGAAATTAAAGAAGATATTATCTACTTTACCGGAGCTTTGTTTAGTCTTGACGGAAATGATAAGATTGAAGTCAATAAAGAAATAAAAATAGGTAATGTAGAAAACCTGGGAACGATATGTGCTCAGGAAATATTGAATAACGGAGGACATGAATTGATGAAAGAGATAAAAGCAGAAATCGGATAGATTGGATACTTCACCAACAATACTCTCAACCAAAAAACTTTCTACAGCTCAAAAAGAGTTGTTGCTAAATACTGGTCTTGGATTTGTCGAGTATGAAGCCATAACTATTGAACTTTTAGAAATTACAAATAAGCATACAATCCAGAATGCAATTTTTACAAGCAAGAACGCTGTGAAAGCAATTAAAAACTCTGGAATGGTCATTTCAAACTGTTTTTGTGTAGGAGATAATACTAAAAAGCTTTTAGAGGAAAATGACTTCAATGTGGTAGAAACTGCTCAAAATGCATCAGATTTAGCTAAAATCATTATAAAAAAACACAAAAATCACTCTTTTTTGTTTTTTTGCGGAAACTTAAGAAGAGATGAATTACCAGATCTTTTGAAACAAAATAATGTTGAGGTAAAAGAGCAGATTGTATATAAAACACAGTTAAAATCGAATAAATTTATCCGTTCGTTTGATGGAATATTGTTTTTTAGTCCATCCGGAATTCAAAGCTATACTTCAGAAAATAAAATAGGAGAAAGTATTTCGTTTTGTATAGGAAACACAACTGCTTCTGAAGCTAAAAAACATACAAATAATATTATTGTTGCAAATAAACCTACGGTAGAAAACGTAATTGTTCAAGCCGTAAAACATTTTACTAAAAAATAAATAATAAAGCAATTTTTGCAAAGTCGAAAATTCACAATAGCTATGACACAACTTAAAAACGACTTATTTCTTAGAGCATTAAAAGGGGAAACTGTAGAACGCCCACCAGTATGGATGATGCGTCAGGCAGGGCGATACTTACCAGAATTTCGTGCACTAAAAGCAAAATATGATTTTTTTACACGTTGTAGAACACCAGAATTGGCTGCGGAGATAACCGTACAGCCTATAGATATCATTGGTCCCGATGCAGCAATTTTGTTTAGTGATATTTTGGTGATCCCACAGGCTATGAATATCGAGGTCGAAATGAAAGACGGAATTGGTCCCTGGCTTCCTAATCCAATTCGATCTTTGGCAGATGTAGAACAAGTAATTGTTCCCGATGTCTACGAAGAATTAGGATATGTAATGGATGCGATAAAACTAACCAAAGAACGTTTGGATAATCGTGTTCCTTTAATTGGTTTTGCCGGTTCACCATGGACAATTTTATGTTATGCTGTACAGGGGCAAGGATCTAAAAACTTTGATAAGGCCAAAGAATTGTGTTTTACACAACCAGAAGCAGCACACCAATTATTGCAAAAGATTACCGATACTACTATTACTTATCTTAAAGCAAAAGTTGCAGCAGGAGTTAATGCAATTCAGGTATTTGATAGCTGGGGAGGGATGTTATCACCAGTAGATTACCAGGAATTCTCATGGAAATATATCCAGCAAATTGTAGATGCATTAAAAGAAGAAACCGAAGTGATCGTTTTCGGAAAAGGATGCTGGTTTGCATTACAAGAAATGGCACAATCGGGAGCTGCTGCTCTTGGAGTAGATTGGACATGTTCTGCGCGTAATGCTCGTTATCTTACCGGAGGAAATATAACACTACAAGGTAATTTTGATCCTTCGAGATTATTATCTCCACCAGCAGAAATCAAAAAAATGGTTAAACAAATGATAGACGCTTTTGGTAAAGATCGTTATATCGCTAATTTAGGACATGGGATTTTACCTAATATTCCTGTAGAGAATGCTCAAGCCTTTGTAGATGCAGTAAAAGAATATCAAGCATAAGAATGAGTATAGGGAATCTGTTAAAACGATTAAGTTTTAGGCAAATCCTTAAGGTAGCAGGGGTAATGCTTCAGAATCCTTTACTAATCTATCCAACATTAAAAGCTACAAGGAGAACCATGATCATTTGTGATTTGCATTATGGAAAAGCACATCATAAAAACGGAAAAGCTAATGCTTTTCGACATGCGTTATGGAATATATTGATTTGTCAAACTACTTTTAGAATAACCAAAAACAAAGAAAAATCTGTAAACTGGGCACAAAAAATAACCGATTTACATGAAAAACTAGCTCCAAATAAACCATTAGAAACTGCAATGGATTTACATAACAACGAAATTGGCAGAAAACATTTTTTGGAACTAACTACTTCTTTTGAAGAAGAAATAATCACTTTTTTAAAGGATAATACTCAAAAAGCTAAGAAAGTAATAGATATTAAAGAAATACTGGATCATAAAGATAAATTGGTTTATCTTTTGGAAATCGATACTTGATCATGAAATATTTCCAAAATTGAAACAAAAATGATAAAAAGACTACTTATATAAGAGAGTAAATCAATCAAAAAAACAGTGACCAATGCTTAAAAATATCATTAACGGGATCAAAGCTTATTTCGGAACCTTTAAACTTATTTCAAAACTAGGATTATGGAAATTTTTTGCGATTCCTATTTTGATAAGCGTAATCACAGGATTATCTTTTGTAGCATTAGTATATTTCTTTTCAGATAACTTGGGAGCTTTAATTTCTCGGATTTGGGTTTGGGAATGGGGATCAGAAACATTTGCGACCATTAGCACATATATCGGGGGGTTATTAATCCTAGTAATAGGATTAATACTATATAAACACATTGTAATGGCATTGTCTGCTCCATTTATGAGTCCGGTTTCAGAAAAAGTAGAAACACATCTTCTGGGAGAAACAAATCATTCGCACCGTAATACATCATTTAGTCAACAATTATCTAGAGGTATCCGTATTAACATACGAAATCTATTTAGAGAATTATTATTTATGATTCCGCTAATTATTTTAAGTTTTATTCCGGTTATTGGTATTGTAGCAACAATATTAATTTTTCTGATACAAGCATATTATGTAGGTTTTGGTAATATGGACTATACTATGGAACGTCATTTTAATTATAAAGAAAGTATCCAGTTTGTAAGAAAAAATAGAGGGACTGCTATTGGTAATGGAGTTGTATTTGTATTGATGCTCTTTATACCTGTTATAGGATTTGTTATCACACTACCTATATCTGTAGTTGCAGCCTCTACAGAAACGGTAAAAATTTTGAAAGAAAAAGGATTAATTGAACTAAAAAGTACATCTGAGGAGATTTCCAAAATTGAAGCATAATACCATAGCTAAATTCAATTGGATTTTTAAGATCTGATAAAAAAATTATATAATTATAATGAAAGATAAGTTTTATCAATACATACAAGACTTACAAGATACCATAACCTCAAAATTGGAAGAAATAGATGGTAAAGCTAAATTCGAGGAAGATCTATGGAAGCGTTCTGAAGGAGGTGGAGGAAGAACCCGTGTGATCGAAAATGGAAATGTATTCGAAAAAGGAGGTGTGAATATTTCTGGAGTTCATGGGGCACTTCCCAAAGCTATGCAAAGCTATTTTAAAGTAGGCGAGGTTGACTTTTTTGCCTGTGGTTTGTCATTAGTACTACATCCCAAAAATCCAATGGTACCAACGGTACATGCTAATTGGCGTTATTTTGAAATGTATGATAAAAACGGAACAATTGTAGATAGCTGGTTTGGAGGAGGACAGGATTTAACACCGTACTATTTGTTTGATGAGGATGCAAGGCATTTTCACAAGGTATGTAAAGATTCTTGTGATAAACATGATCCAGATTTTTATATTACCTACAAAAAGAAATGTGACGAGTATTTCTATAATGCACATCGAGGAGAAGGCCGTGGAGTAGGAGGTTTATTTTTTGATTATTGTAAAGCAAATGATGCGATGTCGATGCCAAACTGGTATGATTTTGTAACCGAAGTAGGGAATAGTTTTTTAGAAGCGTATACTCCAATTGTAGAAAAAAGAAAAGAGCTTCCATATACAGAAACACATAGAGATTGGCAGGAAATTCGACGTGGACGTTATGTAGAATTTAATCTGGTACATGATAAAGGAACTCTATTTGGGCTAAAAACTAATGGAAGAATAGAAAGTATTTTAATGAGTCTTCCTCCTCATGTACAATGGCGATATGATTACCACCCAGAAACGGGTAGTGAAGAAGCGCGATTAGTAGAAGTATTAACAAACCCTGTAGATTGGATATAATACCTTTATAACTTGAGTTTACTGTAGTAAAAGCATTTTTTCTTGATCAATAAGAGAAAGAAGATCTTAATTTTAATGTAGAAAATTTTATTTCCAATTTAGACTATAGAGTATGATAATTGGCCGTTTTATCACATGGTGTAATGCCATATAATACTTACTTAAAACTTAAAATAGAGAGTAAAAACCGGTTAAAGTGTTTAAAAATTCGGCTGAATGACAATTATGTGGTTTTTTTTTATTAACTTGCAAGACAATCATTTAGGGCTTATCTATATAATGTTATATTAATTAACACAAATGCCTTATGAAAAAAATTCTACTATTGCTAATCGTAATCCTTATTGTAGGATGCGAATTTTTACCCAAAGAATCTAAGTTTTCTAAATTTTCGAAAAACACAATCGAATTTAGAAACAATACTATTGTGCTTACCAGTGCCTATTCTAAAACATCTCCCGAAGAATTTAAAAGCAGATTAGATTCATTAGAAAATAAACCAAAATTTAAAAAGGTTGCTTTACATGAATTAAAAAAAATAGAAGATAAAAAAGTAGATTTCGAACTATTCGTAGATGAAAATAATGTAGAAAACTATGTATTTATCTATACTTGTGATTTCTATCAGTTTGATGAGCATAGAGCCGCTAGAGTTGTTGCCGCACTTAATGATCAATTGCAAGATGAATCTAATATTCAGGAAGTAAAATATAAAAGAATTCATGGTCGTTTTTTCTTTACTCCAACATCAAAAGTAGTTAAGCTTAAATATTTAAAAGCTTATAAAAAAGATAGAAAATTCCAGACAGAATATATTGTTGCTTCAAAATCCGGAGGAATTGGATTGTTGATTAGTAACCTGGAGGATATTGATTTTGAAAGTTCTATAAAGCGATTTGCTTCAAAATAAGATAAGGAGATAGTAATATATCTTTTATCTTGCTTCATTTCTAAAGATGATACATAGAATAAAGATAGTTTTTGTTATTATTTTCATTGTGAGTTGTGCTCGTAGTGTAGAGCCAACGGTAGAAAATATTAATAAAATATTTACGTCTAAAGATTTTACTTTTGAGTTTAACAGCCATACTGGCGATAAAAAATCTCTTAGTTTTAGGAATGATTATCTAGTTTATAAAAGCGATAAACCTACATATCGCAGAGAGATAAGTTACGATGAGGTACTTTTGATTAATGACTTTATTCAAAAGATTGTTAATCGTCATTCTAAAATATTAGACCCCGAGACCACCTCACATTATATTATAAAAAACACAGCGTATAAAGTAGTAATCATACCAGATCAGGAAGATTACTACTTTGATGCTTTACTTAAAACATTAAAACTTGATACCGTAAAATAAATAATATTACTCAAAAAGTAATGAAAAAGATGTCTCCTTATTAGGTATAGAATGAACCGTTAGACTACCTCCATGCAGATGCATAATTTGTTTAGAAAGACTTAAGCCTATACCTGTACCTTCGTTTTTTGTGGTATAAAAAGGTATAAATATCTGGCTCATGATATCGGGATGTATGCCCGGACCATTGTCTTTAACTGTTATATATTTTTTTCCTTCAGTAGTAATTCCAACAATAAACATTAGAGTTGCTTTTTCGGTATCTTTTAAAGCTTGAATTGCATTTTTACAAAGGTTTAGCAATATCTGAGTAATTAGCTTTTCGTCTGCATAAATTTCGAGATCTTCTGTATTGTTAAGAATATCAAAAGAAATGACATTAAAATCAATCTCCTGGCTCATCAAAACTTTTACCTTCTCTAATAATTCATCTACTTTAATTATTTTCTTATCGGGTACAGGTACATTTAAGAAGCTACGATACGACTGTACAAAACTCATTAAATCATTTCCCTGATTTTTGATTACTTCTAGTCCTTTTGCAGTATTATGAATTTTATTTTCATCAATTGCTGTAACCGGTATGATCCCGCTTTTATCCTTATAATATCCCAAAATAGATTCTGATATTGAAGTAATGGGAGTAACAGAGTTCATAATTTCGTGAGTCAAAACTCTAATGAGTTTTATCCACGAATCTGTTTCTTTTTCGTCTAATTCGTTATGGATATCTTGTATGGTTATTAATCTTAAAACTTCGTTATTTAATACTATTTCTGAAGATTTAATAGACAACTGTATCGTCTCTCGCTCGTTGGTAAGTTGAAAGAGTTTTCGTTCGAATGGTTTAATATTATTAAATAAGTCATACAATTTTTTATCAACCTGCACTAGCTGTTTTATATGGTTTAGAGGAGTATAATTTAGTAATTTTTCGACTTTAGGATTGTTAAAAAGAATATGCCCTTTATGATTAAAAGTCAAAATACCAATTTCTGCTTGCTTTAGTATTTCTTGGTAATACTGTTCCTGTGTCTGGTTTTTTAAGTGTACTTTTCGAATTACATCATTAAGACTATTAAGGCTCTGATTTAATTCGTTAAATGATTTTGGGCCTCCTTTTTCGGGAAATCGAAGTGTGAAATCTTCATTTTTAATTGAATTAAAAAAGTAGGCAATCTTTCTATTATTATGGTTTAGATATTTGATTAAAAATATCGTTTGTAATGAAAGTAATAATAGAACAAAAAAAGACAAAATATACAATTCTTTAAAAAACGCAAAGGCTAATATCAGTGCAGTTAAGGAAAGCATTACTACTCTTAGGATTAATTTTGTATAGAGATTTTGGCTTACCATTAGTTTTCTGATTTTTTTATTTTGTTATATAAAGTCTGTCTCGAAATACCAAGTTGATTTGCAGCAGCACTATAGTTTCCATTATGTTTGTCAAGTGCTTTGGCAATCATGAGTCGTTCCATTTCATCAAGAGTCTCAGGACCTTTGTCCAAAGAAATCCCCGGGCTGTTACTCAATAAAAAATCTGTTGGTTTCAATACATTTCCTTCACATAAAATTACTGCTCTCTCTATTGTGTGTTGTAACTCTCTTACATTTCCTGGCCAACGATATCCCATTAATTTTTCTTCGGCAGCAGTATTTATTCGAAGCGACGGTTTGCCATATTTTGTCGCGAATTTTTTTAAATAAAAATCTGCAAGTATCAGGATATCATTATCTCGTTCTCGCAATGGAGGTACTTCAATATGAATCGTATTTATTCTATATAATAAATCTTCACGAAAAATACCTTCATCTACCATTTGATTAAGGTTGCAATTAGTGGCACAAACCAGGCGTATGTTTACGGGGATAGGTTTATTAGAACCAACCCTTACAACTGTTCTGTTTTGTATTGCAGATAATAGTTTGGCTTGTGTTTGTAGTGATAAGTTTCCGATTTCATCAAGAAACAAAGAACCGTTGTTTGCTGCTTCAAACTTTCCTGCGCGATCTTCTTTTGCATCTGTAAAAGCTCCTTTGGTATGACCAAAAAGTTCACTTTCAAATAATGTTTCTGATATTGAGCCCATATCTACTCCAATAAAAACTTCGTTTTTTCGGGGAGACATTCTATGTAATTCTCTGGCAATTAGTTCTTTTCCTGTTCCGTTTTCACCTGTGATTAAAACGTTAACATCTGTTTTTGCCACTTTTCTAACTAGGTTTAAGACAGCAGTTAGTGCTTTAGAGTTACCAATAATATAGTTGCTGTCTTGATTGATAACCTGTTTTAGGTGGTTTTCTTTCTGCTTTAGTTCTTGTACTTCTTTTCTGGATTTACGAAGTAGAAAAGCAGACTTTATTGTAGCCAATAGCTTTTCATTATTCCAGGGTTTTAATATAAAATCGGTAGCTCCTTCTTTTAACGCTTTTACAGCAAGATCGACAGCACCATAAGCCGTCATCATAATTACCGAAGTATGAGGAGCTTTTTTCTTTATTTCTCTAAGCCAGAATAAACCTTCATTTCCTGTATTGACACCGGCAGAAAAATTCATATCTAATGCCACAATATCATAATCACTTAGATTGTGTAATGAGGAAATTTGATTGGGATTAGAAATTGTTTTAATGTGTTTGTACTCAAACTGCAATAAAATTTCTAATGCGCTTAAAACACTCTTATTATCATCAATGATTAAAATTTTTCCATCCTGCATTATTTATTATTTAAGTTATCATAGTAAAACTACAAATTTGAGACAGTACTCCTATAGAGGTGTAAAATTATTTGACACTATTTGTATAATAATTTTACATTTTAAAAATTCAATATAAATGTTTTTTGTATTAATACGCTGGTATGGAGTGATTTGTGTTTTTGGCACGGCATTAGGTTATGGTTTGGCATCAAAACGTTATTTAAGTGTTTATAAATGATAAAATCTAAAAACAAAATCTTATATTTTCTCTTGATCTTGATATCAAATACGATGTATTCTCAAGAATCATGGTCATTAGATGACTGTGTAACCTATGCTATAGGTCATAATCTACAGCTCAAGGATTTTAAATACAATCAGGATGCTAACAAGGAAACATATCGGCAATCGGTAAGAAATTTATTGCCAAGTATCAATGCATTTTCAGATTATAATATTCGATATGGAAGATCGGTAGATCCCAATAATAACAATATTGTAAACACTGATTTTTTCTCTAATAATTATAGGTTGAATGCAGAAATTGATTTGTTTAGAGGTTTTCAAAAAATAAACACAATCAAAGCTTCAAAATTTTTGAATAAAGCAGCAAATGAAGAAGTACTGCATCAAAAATATCTACTGGCATTTAGAGTAATGTCTGCTTTTTATGATATTCAGTTTATGGAGGGACTTTTAACCATTTCTAAAGAACAAGAAGAAGTATCCTCTACTAATTATACACTTGTAAAAAGACAAGTAGAACTTGGTCAAAAAGCAAAAGCTGATTTGTACGAAGCAGAATCTGCATTATTAGCCGATCAATTATTGGTTACTCAAAATGAGAATAATGTAGCAGCTGCAAAACTTAAACTTATACAAGAAATGAACTTAGAAGATGTTACTACTATTTCTATTCAATCTTCTCCTATAGAAGCCGATGATAATGTGGATGTTTTTAAAGCAAATAGAGATTCTATTTACAGTAAAGCGACAACTTTTGTTCCTATCATAAAAGCACAAGAGTTAAAAGCAAAAGCAGCCAAAAAGCAATTAGCCATAGCCAGAGGGGGCTTGTACCCCTCTCTGTCTTTTTTTGCAGGTTATCAAACAGGATTTTATGAAACCAATGTTAATGACAATACAGGAAGAGTTATTTCTTTTAAAAATCAGATTAAAGATAATGTCTCAAAATATGTTGGAGTTTCGCTTAACATTCCTATCAGTAATGGATGGTCAAATCGGTCACGTGTAAAACAGCAAAAGGTGGAAATGATGAGAGCAGACAATAATTTTGATATTCAAAAACAAGAACTGTTTAAACTAATACAACAACTTGTTCAGGAAGGAGATGCACTACGTTTTGAATATCAACAGAGTTCGCAAAAAATGAACGCACAGGTATTAACTTTTAAGATAGCTCAAAAGAGATATGAAAAAGGATTGATAAGCGCTATAGAACTCAACCAATCTAAAAACTTATTAGCGAACTCACAAAATGAAAACCTACAGGTACAATTACGTTTAAAAGTAAACGAAAGCACATTGGATTTTTATAATGGATTACCTGTTTTTAATATAAATAGAGCACAATAAAATGGATATAAAAATTGAAAAGAAAAAAGGATTAAGACCTAAACATTATGGATACATTGCTATAGGTATAGTATTGTTTTTTGTAGGTTGGAAAATGGTATTCGGAAACTCGGCAGCTACATTTAGAACAGAAAAAGAAAAATTGTCGATAGCAGAAGTTTCTTTTGGGAAATTTGATGATTATATTACCATTAATGGTGCGGTAGCTCCAATAAGTACAATTTATATGGATGCTTATGAAGGAGGTAGAGTAACAGAAAAGCTTATTGAAGAAGGAGCGATGGTAAAAAAAGGAGATATTATATTAAAGTTAGAAAACAGTGCTCTTTATGAACAGATTTTGGCTAGTGAAAGTAATTTAGCATTAAAACAGAATGACCTACGTTCTACAAAGTTGACTTTTGATTCTAGACAAGTAGAAGGCCAAAAAGACCTGGTAAGCTCAGAATATGAATTACAAAAATTGAAGCGAAATTATGAACAGAGTAAGGCTTTGTTTGATGATGAATTGATTTCTCGGGAAGAATATCTAATTTCAAAAGAAAACTATGAGCTATCCAAAAAACGATATGAAATAATTAAAATTCAAACAGAACAAGATAAATCTCTTCGAGCTACTTCTTTATCAGGGTTAGATACCGATCTGGAGCGTATGCAAAAAACACTTTCTATGGTATATGAACGTTTGGATCATCTAAATGTAAGAGCTCCTGCCGATGGTCAATTAGGGTTTTTAGATGCAGAAATAGGTCAAAATATAAGACAGGGACAACGTATAGGGCAGATAAATGTATTAACAGATTATAAAATAGAAGCAACAATAGACGAGCATTATATAGATAGAGTAAAAAGAGATTTAACCGCAGTGTTAGATCGTAATGGTAAAGAATATCAACTTCGTCTTCGTAAAGTATATCCCGAGGTACGCAACGGGAAATTTAAAGTAGACCTGGTCTTTGCAGATCAAAAACCCGAGACTATACGAACTGGACAGAGCTATAATATAAAACTGCAACTAGGAGCATCAAATGATGCACTTTTACTACCTCGAGGAAGTTTTTTCCAGAGTACCGGAGGGCAATGGATTTTTGTTGTGGATGCTTCGGGCGAAGTAGCATGGAAAAGAGCCATACGTATAGGGAAACAAAACTCGAGATATTATGAATTACTCGAAGGACTAGAAGCAGGAGAAAAAGTAATTACTTCAAACTATGATAGTTTTGGAGACGCCGAAAAAATAATTTTAAAATAAATAGCATTTAGAAAATAAAATCAATCAAAAAATGATACAGATAGAGAACATAAAAAAGAGTTTTAGAACCGAGGAAGTCGAAACTCTGGCATTAAATAATGTAAATCTAAAAGTTGAAGCAGGAGAATTTGTAGCCATAATGGGACCATCAGGTTGCGGGAAATCTACTTTACTTAACATCATTGGTATGTTGGATAACCCTAATGAAGGGTATTATCACTTTAATGGTGAGGAAGTAGGTGGATTGAAAGAAAATCAACGTACCAAAATTAGAAAAGGAAACCTTGGATTTGTATTTCAGAGCTTTAATTTGATTGATGAACTTACCGTTTTTGAAAACGTAGAGCTCCCTTTGATTTATCTTAACATGAAAAAGAGCGAACGAGAGCAAAAAGTAAAACAGGTACTAGAGCGAATGAAAATTGCGCATCGCGAAAAACATTTCCCTCAGCAATTATCAGGAGGGCAGCAGCAACGAGTTGCTATAGCCAGAGCCGTAGTAACTAATGCCAAGCTTATTCTGGCCGATGAACCTACAGGAAATCTTGATTCTAAAAATGGTATCGAGGTTATGAATTTGCTTACCGAACTTAATCAGGAAGGAACTACCATTGTTATGGTAACGCACTCAGACAGAGATTCGCATTATGCGCATAGAGTTATTAATCTGTTTGATGGACAAATTGTAACCGAAAGCCAAAACAAACCTTTTAAGGTTAATGGGTAACTCATTAAATAAACCATTAAAACCAAAGTCATGATAAAATATTTATACCACATAGCAATCGCAATATTACTTTTTTGTATCAATCTATGCCAGGCTCAATCAGAAGCAATAGCTGTACAACATTTTGATAAAGTAATTATAAGTCCGCATATCCAGGTGACTTTTATTGAAGGTGAAAAAGAAAGTGTTATGATCGAAAACACACGGGTACCACAGGAAAAAATTAATATCGAGGTAGCTGGAAATACACTTCGTATGTATTTGGATGGAGCCAAAACAACAACCAAAACAGTGAAAACAAACGAAAATGGTTGGGAAAGAAAGAAACCTATCTATAAGGGAACCATGGTAACTGCTGTCATAACATATACCCAACTCAGAGAACTTTCAATAAGAGGAGAAGAAATAATTGAATGTAAAAGCCCAATAAAAAGAGATGACTTCAGATTAAAAATCTATGGAGAATCTAAAATGACGATGAATTCATTAAAAGTAAACTCATTACGTGTTTCTATTTACGGAGAAAGTTACCTGGAAATTAAAGAAGGTAGTGTAAACGATCAAAAATATACAGTGTATGGAGAAGGAAAAGTGAACACTTTAGGGATGATTAACGAAAATACTAAGATCACAGCATATGGCGAAAGTAATTTTAGAGTAAGAGTCTCAGATCATTTAAAAGTTACTGCATACGGAGAGGCAACTGTGGCTTATAATGGGAACCCTTCTATAAATAAAGGAATAATTTTAGGTGAAGCAACTATTCATAAAATAAATTAAACATCAGATCAATCAAAACCTGACATCAGAAAACAACAGTTATGTTAAAGAATTATTTAAAAATTGCTTGGAGAAACCTTAAAAAGCGAAAAATCTTTGCTAGTATCAATATTTTGGGATTATCCCTTGGTTTTAGCTGTGTTATTTTGATTTTTCTATTTGTAAATTATCATTTGCAGTTTGATAATTTTCACAAAAATTCAGATCGAATTTACAGAATAGTAACTGAAGAACATCGAGATGATGTTGATTATGAATCAAGTGTACCACCAGGATTTGCAAAGGGTTTTAAAGCCGATTATGACTATGCTGATAAAGTTGCAAATATTTATACCAGAGAAGATTGGCAGATTAACGGTACAGCTAATAAAAAATCATTACGGTTTCGAGAAAATGTTGTTTTCGCAGAACCTGATTTTTTTGAGATTTTAAATTTTCCATTACTTGAAAAACTCGGAGATCAGACCTTGAATCAACCAAATACAGCATACATTACAGAAAGCTTTTCAAAAAAAATGTTTGGCGATGAAAATGCACTGGGAAAAACATTAGTAGTAAAAAATAAAGAAACTATTCAGGTCATAGGTATACTTAAAAATTTACCAAAAAATACGGTGATTCAGGGAGAAATATTCCTCTCGTATAAAACACTAAAACACTATGATAATTTTATTTATAGTGAATCCTGGGGAGGAATTAGTGGTAGCCTGATGTGTTTTGCTTTACTTCATCCAAACCAGAATATAGCCCAGATCGAAAAAAGCTTAATTCAACTGGTCACAAAACATCGCCCAACAAGCAAAAATGTACATCGCTATAAGCTTCAATCACTAGATAATATTCATTTTGATAATAGATATGGAGGTGTTAATGTAAGTCTACTCTGGACTTTTGCATTAATAGGATTTTTTATTATTACAATAGCATGTATTAACTTTATTAATATTTCTGCAGCTCAGGCATTTACTCGTTCTAAGGAAATAGGAATTAGAAAAGTACTAGGAAGTTTTAAGCAACATCTTTTTTGGCAATTCATTTCAGAAACATTTATTATCAGTCTGTTTGCGCTCATAGTTAGCTTAGCGATTGCGATAGCAGTGTTACCATCTTTTAATGAGCTTTTTATGCTTAACCTTTCTATAACATCATTACTCGATATTAAGGTTATTGGTTTTGTGTTAGTACTACTGATTTTTGTCTCTCTTTTTGCAGGAAGCTACCCAGGTATTTTACTGGCACGTATTCTACCAACATTAGCACTTAAAGGAAAACTGACTCAAAAAGATACTGGAGGTAAACTGACTCGTAAAGTTTTGGTAACCATGCAATTTTCGATTTCTATAGTATTAATTGTGTCAACTATTATTATAGGAAAGCAGATTAGCTACGCCATCAATGCAGATTTAGGTTTTGATAAAGACGCTATTGTTATGGTAGATATCCCAGAAAAGATAGAAACTATCAAATTAGAAGGTTTGATGGAACGTATTGGAAAAATCTCTGGGGTTAAAGGTAGCACTGCGTGTTTAACAAGCCCGGGAGGAACAGATAGTAATTGGACTACAGGTATTCGATACAACAACAGAGCAGAGTATGAAGAATTTTATATTTCTGCAAAACTGGCTGATGAAAATTATATAAACACTTTTGGCCTTAAATTGGTAAGAGGTCGCAATTTTTATGTTCATGATTCTATTACCGAGGTAGTAGTAAATGAAATGGTTGCGCAAAAATTAGGTCTTGCGTCATCAGAAGAACTTATCGGTAAACAGGTCGAACTTAATGGAGGAAATATTAAAGCTACGATAGTTGGAGTGCTAGCGAATTTTCATGATCAAAACTTTCATAAAGATATTAGTCCAGTTTTTATAGCTCCCCAATCAAATGCTTTTAACGAAATAGCAATTAAAATTGACAGCCAAAATACAGATGTATTATTGGCCGAGATAGAACAGCGTTGGAAAGAAATATTTCCTAAATATATATATGAATTTAGTTTTTTGGATGAGCATGTAGCTCGGCAATATGAAAATGAACAACGCTTTTTACTAATGTCAAAATTATTTTCAGGATTAGCTATCTTTATTAGTTGCCTGGGACTTTATGGGTTGATTTCTTTTTTTGTAGCTCAAAGAAGGAAAGAAATTGGAATTAGAAAAGTCCTTGGAGGTAAAGTTGGAGACATTTTATTATTGTTCACACAGGACTTCTTAAAACTAATTTTTATTGCAGGCATAGTAGCATCGCCGCTTGCTTGGTATGTTATGAATAATTGGCTTGAAAATTATAAATATAGAATAACAATTGATTGGTGGGTTTTTGCACTGGCCATAGGAGCAATTGCTACAATTACTATGGTTACTATTAGCTATCAAGCCATAAAAGCTGCTACTGTTAACCCTATAAAAAGTTTACGAATAGAATAAACAATTAATAACCTGTTTGGTTTTTTGTACCCGACAGTTTTTGAAAATAGATGATATATTATGTTAAAGAATTATTTAAAAATTGCTTGGAGAAACCTATTAAAAAACAAGGGATATTCTGCTATAAATATTGGAGGTCTCGCTATAGGAATGACTTGCTTTTTGCTTATAACGTTGTTTATAAGGAACGAACTTTCCTATGATAGCTATCATGAAAATGCAGATAATATATATAGAGTAGTTCACCATAGTAGTAAAGATAATATAGAAGATAGATGGATATGGGGGAATGCACCAGTTGGGCCAGCATTAAAAAATGATTTTTCAGAAGTTGTTGAAAAAGTTCAGTTTTCAGGAAGGTCTGATGTTTTATTAAATTATAACGAACGTTCTTTTCAAGAAGCTAACTGTTTTTATGTAGATCCAACAGTATTTGATGTATTTAGTTGGCCTTTAGTTTCAGGAAACCCAAAGACAGCTTTAAAGGCACCACATTCTATAGTGTTAACCGAAAGTATAGCAAAAAAATACTTTGGTAATGAGGATCCGATGGGTAAAAGCATTAATGGCTTTGGTGGTAGAGCTAGTGATGGTATCTACACAGTTACTGGTATAATGAAAGATGTGCCTTCCAATTCACATTTTTCTTTTGATATACTCATGTCTATGAGTTCTTTTCATCAAACTAGACCCGATGTTTTTGATGCTTGGGGATATGTAGATTTTTACACCTATTTTTTGGTAGCTGATAATTTTGATCAAGCAGCGTTTCAAGCCAAGATACCTGGCTTTTTGAAAAAAAACAGACCTTCTGAACAAGCCGAATATTACTATAACATTTCATTCGAACCCTTAAAAGATACATATTTAAATTCTGAAGCTGCTCGTCAACCAGGGATAACAGGTAATTTATCAAATATTTACATTTTTGTGATTATTGGATTTTTCATACTTATAATTGCTTGTATTAATTTTATGAACCTAGCTACAGCCCGTTCGCTAGAACGCGCAAAAGAAGTTGGAGTAAGAAAAGTAATAGGAGCAGATAAAAAAAGCTTGATTTATCAGTTTTTAGGAGAGTCATTGCTTATGGTTTTTTTATCTGCAATAATTGGTTTGGTATTGGTTATTATATGTCTTCCATGGATGAATACTATAACAGGAAAGCAATTTTTAGTCAACGATATTTTTAATGGTATTACACTTTCACTGTATTTTGGAACGGCATTGGTTACAGGAATATTAGCAGGAAGTTACCCCGCTTTTATATTATCTAATTTTAAACCATCAAGTGTACTTAAAGGGGTTTTTAGAACTTCAAAAAAAGGAGTTAACCTAAGAAAAGGGCTTGTAGTATTTCAATTTAGCCTTTCTATTGCTTTAATAGCTAGTACCGTAATAGTATATTCTCAATTGGATTATATGCTAAATAAGAATCTGGGTTTTGATAGAGAGCAACAGTTGGTTATTGATTTCAATTGGGATGGTCAAGTACGTGATAACATAGAAACCATTAAAAGTGAATTTTTAAATCATCCAGATATTAGTTCAGTTTCAGCTTCAAGAACAGTCCCTGGAGGTCATTTCCCAGCAGCAGGAACCGATATAGAAACAAAAGAGGGTCCAATGAAATCTTTTAGCCCTTTTTTATATGAAGTTGATGTTGATTTTATACCTCATTATGATATTGAAGTAGTTGCCGGTAGAGCTTATTCTAGAGACTTCGCAACAGATACTGTTTCTTCTATGATTATTAATGAAGCAGCAGCTAAAAGTTTTGGATATGCAGATCCATTAGAAATTATAGGAAAACGTTTTGAACAATGGGGTAAAGAAGGTACAATCATAGGGGTAGTAAAAGATTTTAATTATTTATCCTTACACCAAGAAGTAGCCCCCTTAGCATTACGATTAGAACCCGGTAGTAGTAGGTATTTTTCTTTACAAATAAAATCTCAAAATCTTCAGGCAACTATTAAAGATATAGAAGATAAATGGTCTGCCTTAGTTCCTCATCGTCCGTTCTTATATAGTTTTTTAGATGACTCTTTTAATGCACAGTATGAAGCTGATTTTAAGTTTAAGAAACTATTTACCATATTTTCATTTCTAGCTATTCTAATAGCTTGTTTAGGATTATTAGGCTTAGCCATTTATAGTGCTATGCAAAGAACTAAAGAAATAGGCGTTCGAAAAGTATTAGGTGCAGAAGTTACAAGTATAGTAACGCTTTTATCTAAAGACTTTATAAAATTGGTAGGTATTGCAATTGTTATTGCTACACCTTTTTCCTGGTATGCGATGAATAAATGGCTTAATGTGTATGCTTATAGAGTTGAAGTAAATTGGTGGGTTTTTGCCTTAGCAGGATTTCTGGCTTTAACAATAGCATTACTAACAGTTAGTTTTCACGCTATTAAAGCAGCTAGAACAAACCCAATCAAAAGCTTGAGAACAGAATAAATCATCATCAAAAAACGACAGTTATGCTAAAAAATCATTTAAAAATAGCCTGGAGAAGTCTTAAAAAGCAACCCTTTTTTACTTTCCTAAATACATTTGGTCTTGCTATTGGTATGGTAGGAGGACTATTGATTTCATTGTATATCTACGATGAATTGAGTTTTGATAAAATGTTTGCAGATGCTGATCGTATCTATAGGATAAATGTAGATGTAAAATTTGGAGGAAATGCCGAAGAATATGCCGAAGTATCGGCTCCTATGGCCGAAGCCATGAAAAGAGATTATCCACAGATAGAACTGGCCACACGATTTAGGAATCTGGGGAGTGTGTTTATCAGAAAAAGTGATACCGAGTTAAATATAAAAGAAGTAGGAGCTACTTATGTAGATACCACTTTTTTCGAAATGTTCGGCCTTGATTTGTTGATAGGAAATCCGAAGACAGCTCTAAAAGAACCTAATACTTTGATCCTAACCAAAACTGCTGCAGAAAAACATTTTGGGATGAACCAGGCTTTGGGACAAAATATGATATTAGATAATAGCAATACATATACAGTGGTGGGTGTGATAGATGATATGCCAGAGAACTCTTTCATTAGAAACCATACTATTTTTATTGCGATGGCCGGAAATGAAGATGCTGCCTCTACCGAATGGGGAAACCATAATTATCCAACTTTTATTAAGTTGAAACCGGGCGCAGATATCAAAGATTTTGATACTTTTTTAGAATCTGCATTAAGAGACTATGTAATTCCCGGAGTACAAAAATATGCGCCAGGGATAACAGAAGAGCAATTTTTGGCTTCAGGAAATTATCTTAATTTTAGCACCATAGCCTTAACAGATATTCATCTACATTCTGGTAGATATCCAGAATTAAGTGCTAATGGCGATATTCAAAACGTTTATATTCTTTCTTTTATCGCATTATTTTTGATTATTCTGGCAAGTGTTAATTTCATGAATCTATCTACTGCTCATTCCCTTAAGAGAGCAAAAGAGGTAGGAGTTCGTAAAACATTAGGTTCTAATAAATCAGAGCTTATCAGACAGTTTTTGGTAGAATCTGGAGTGATTTCTTTTATGTCATTAGTATTAGCCATTACAATGGCTTCAATTTCGGTTCCTTTTTTTAATGAGCTTTCAGGAAAAGAGATTTCTATACCATTTGCCAACCCATTTTTCTGGATGATTTTGTTGGCTTCAGTAATAATATTAAGCCTTTTTTCAGGGAGTTATCCAGCATTCTTTATGTCAAAATTTAAACCTATCCAGGCATTAAAAGGTATAACCGAAAATGGTATAGGAGGAGGAAAAATCAGAAATTCTCTGGTTGTTTTTCAGTTTGCCATTTCTGTGTTTTTGATTATAAGTACTCTGGTTGTTTTTCAACAATTACAATTTATCCAAAATAAGGATTTAGGATTTACAAAAGATCAGGTTTTAATTATAGATGATGTATATGCTGCGGAAAACAAAATAGCTTCTTTTAAAGAAGAAGTACAGCAATTAAGTCAGGTAAAAAGCACATCGGTAAGTGGTTTTTTACCAACACCTTCATTTCGAAGCAATAGTACATTTTATAGAGAAGGGCTCAAAGATGATCATGAAAAAGCAATCAATATGAATGATTGGAATGTTGATTTTGATTATGTATCAACTCTAAACTTAGAAATTATTGCAGGACGAGACTTTAATCGACAATTTAGTACAGATTCTACAGCTATAATTCTTAATGAATCGGCCGTAGCTGTTTTAGGAGTTACACCAGAAGAAGCACTTGGGATGCGATTATCATCGGATTATGAAGAAGATGAAGTTATATTTAGAACCGTAGTAGGAGTAGTTAAGGATTTTCATTATGAATCTTTAAGAAGGGATATTGATGCGTTGAGCCTTTCGCTGAATAATAGTCCTGGATCAATGGCAGTAAAACTTAATGCAGGAGATTTCTCTAATACCATAGCGCAAATTGAAACTATCTGGAACAAAATATCTCCAGGTCAGCCTTTTGATTATTATTTCATGGATGAATCTTTCAATACGACCTATCAGGCAGAACAACGATTGGGTAGGATCTTTATCATATTTACCATTCTATCCATCCTAATTGCTTGCCTTGGGCTATTTGGTCTGGCTGCATTTAATGCAGAAAAACGAACCAAAGAGATTGGGGTTAGAAAAGTGATGGGGGCTAGTGTAAGTCAGATTACGTATAGACTTACTATTGATTTTCTTAAACTTGTTGGAATAGCAATATTGGTATCACTACCGTTAGGATGGTTTGCTATGAGTAAGTGGCTAGAAGATTTTTCATACCGAATAGAGATTAGTGGGTGGGTATTAGTCATGGCGGCTTTTCTCGCTGTTGGGATTTCGATATTGACTGTAAGCTATCAAAGCATTAAAGCAGCAATTGCAAATCCAGTAAAAAGCTTGCGTACAGAATAAATCATCATCAAAAAACGATAGTTATGCTAAAAAATCACTTAAAAATAGCCTGGAGAAGTCTTACAAAAAATAAACTTCAGACAAGTATAAACCTACTAGGCCTTACTGTAGGTACCGTTTGCTGTCTAAGTATCATAGTATATGTATTTGCTCAATTGGGTTATGATACACATCATGAAAATGCCGAATCTCTTTATAGAATAAGAACTGTAATTACGGGTAATGGTAATGGTGGTGCAGATTTTAATGCAGCTACAAGTTCTCCTCCTATAGCTTTTGCTTTAAAGGAAGATTTTCCAGAAGTACAAGAAGCTTGTCGTATTGTATATTTTGGTGAAGGTAATGATGCGTTATTGCGAGTTCAGGATAGTAAAGAAAGCTATTATGAATCTCGTGGGTATTTGGCAGATCCAACGTTTTTTAATCTATTCAGTTATTCTTTTAAAGAAGGTAACGCTACTGGTGCACTGGTAAATCCTAATACTGTTGTCCTTTCTGCTACATTAGCTAAAAAATTATTTGGTGCTGAGCAAGCGTTACACAAAAATTTGGTTTTAGGCAGTGGTGAGGATGAATCAATTTTGACCATTACAGGGGTTTTTGAAGATAACATCACAAAATCTCATCTTAATCCAAATTATATTTTAAGTATGAATTCTCCTGGGTTGGGAGAGTTTGTAAGAAATGAACAAAACTTTGCAACTCAGAATTTTGTGCATAGTTATGTAAAATTGTTGCCTGGGTCTAATGAGAAGCAACTGCAAGCAAAATTACCTGCATTTTTGCAAAATCGTGGAGCACAAAATTTGGCAGCGGTAGGCTTTGATAAAGCGTTATTATTACAAAAAGTTAAAGACATTCACCTTTACTCTAAGGGAATTTCTAATCAGATTGATACCGTCTCGAATATTCAATATTTATACTTACTACTTATTCTTGCTCTATTTATCCAGATAGTAGCATGTATTAACTTTATTAATCTAAGTACGGCACGGGCAAATAAACGTGCCAAAGAAATTGGAGTAAGAAAAGCGGTAGGTGCAAATAGAGGATCCTTAATACGTCAATTTTTAGGAGAATCAATAGTACTATCTCTATTTGCTTTAGTGATAAGTATTCCTATAACAGCCTTAGTATTACCTTTTGTTAATATACTTACCAAGGGAAACATACACTACACTGCTTTGTTTGATTTGAAAATTTTAATGCCTTTACTGGCATTAAGCATATTTAGTGGGTTATTTGCCGGAGCATATCCAGCTTTGATTCTATCGGCCATTAAACCAGTTAAGGTACTTAAAGGAACCATTAATGTATCAACAGGTAGCGGGAACTTCCGTAAGGCATTAGTTGTCTTTCAATTTATTGTATCAATTGCCTTGATAGCTGCAGTAATAATAGTGAATAAGCAAGTAGAGTATTCACAAACTAAAGATATGGGGTTTGACAAAGAAAACCTTATTGCAATTCGTTTAGGAACTGATGAGGCGATAGGAAAATTTGATGCACTGCGATCTCAAATATCAACAGTATCAGGAGTTACCGATGTTGCGGGGAGTAATCACTATCCATCAGAATATATAATGAACGATTTGGGATTGCACCTTCCAGGAGAAAATCCTGCAAATCAAACATTGGTTAAATACAATGGCGTTAGTGATAATTATTTTAAAACCGTAGGAACACCTCTGCTTGTTGGTCGTGATTTACGGGCTAATGATAGTACTCAGGTTATCGTTAATAAAGCTACTATTGATGCATTTGATATCGATATCGATAACGCATTAACTTCTAAATTGATACAAACATATGAAGGAGAAACTTCTGTGTTTGAAATTGTAGGGGTTGTAGCCGATTATCATTTTGCCTCGTTAAAAGAATCAATAGCTCCGATCTTACTTTTCAATGATAGTGAACCAGGATGGCTTATCGTTAAAACAGAAACTACAGATTTTAAAACCTTGTTAGCTAATCTAGATCGTAGCTGGACATCGATAAATCCTAGTACACCCTTTGTGTACACCTTTGTTGATAAGGAAGTCGGAAAATTATTTGTTGAAGAAAAACGACTAAGTCAAATATCAATTGTATTTACCTGTTTGGCTATTTTAATCAGTTGTTTAGGTTTATTTGGACTGATTTCCTTTATGGCAGAGCAGAAGAAAAAAGAAATAGGAATTCGAAAAGTATTAGGTGCGAGCGTAGGGAATGTGATTAATATGCTTACTAAAGATTTTGTACAACTGGTACTTATAGCATTACTCATAGCTACTCCTCTTGCATATTATTATATGGAAGACTGGTTACAAGGTTTTGCATATAGAATTTCGATTAGCTGGTGGATTTTTGCCTTAGCAGGTGCTATTACTATGGGTATTACAATATTAACTGTCTGTGTACAGGCATTTAAAGCAGCAACTGCCAATCCGGTAAAAAGCTTGCGAACAGAATAAATCATCATCTAGTGCTAAAGGTGCTAATCAATATCAAAAAACAACAGTTATGTTTAAAAACTATATCAAAATCGCTTGGCGAAACCTAAAAAGAAACAAAGGGTATTCGGTGGTAAATATTGGTGGACTCACCATAGGTTTATCGGCGGTGATTTTTATGCTTTTTTATATAAATCATGAGAATAGTTATGATGTATTTCATACCGATTATGATAGACTTTTTAGAATAGAA
The DNA here is from genome assembly GCF_000520975.1 of Aquimarina megaterium XH134. Classification (GTDB taxonomy): domain Bacteria; phylum Bacteroidota; class Bacteroidia; order Flavobacteriales; family Flavobacteriaceae; genus Aquimarina; species Aquimarina megaterium. The sequence continues at coordinate 31,872 of NZ_JACB01000016.1, read as the reverse complement.
AGAACATATGTAAGTAGTATTCAAAGTGATATTTGGGATAGTACACCTTATATATTATCAGATGAATTGCAAAGCTCTATTCCTGAAATTACTAATGCTACCAGTATAAGAATTACTGCTAACTACCTGGGCGTTAATGATGCAATGTATCATGAAAAGAATGGATTGTTTGCAGATAATGAATTTTTAAAACTATTTACTTTAAAATTTGTAGAAGGTGACCAGAACAGCTCTTTAGAAAACCCAATGAGCATAGTACTTTCAGAATCATTAGCCAAAAAACTCTCCCCAGAAAGTAATATTATCGGAAAAACAATACGTATCGATAAAAAACATGACTGTGTAGTTACTGGTGTATTTGCTGATTATCCCGATAATTCTCATTTAAAGATTGATTACCTACTATCTTTTAGCTCATATGAAACCATTACAAGAAATACACTCGATGCGGGGTGGGGTGCAAATAATGCATCTACTTATGTTCAGCTAAGGAATAATGCAGAAATCGGCAAGGTATCGGAAAAAATAAGAGGGTTTTTAACAAATCATCTTAAGCTGGAAGATGGAATTCAAGAACTACTTAGTCTTAGACCTATTAGAGATATTTATATGAAAACGTCTAAGGTAAGAGGAGGAGGAGGAAATAGGAGTGAGATTACTACACTGTATCTTTTTCTTGCAGTTGTAATTTTTACTGCTTTAATCAGCTTGTTAAATTATATAAATTCATCCACTGCCCAGGTTATGAAGAGAGAATTAGAAATAGGAATCAAAAAGGTTATGGGCAGTACAAAGAGCCATTTAAGATATCAGTTTATTACCGAGTCATTGGTTATGGTATCTATTTCTTTTATTATTGCTATAGGTTTGGTGCTATTGTTTCTTCCACTGTTTAATAAGATTGTCGGAAAGAATTTATCTATTGTTTTTAGTCAGGATTGGCCATTTTTTGTATATGCTATGCTTGGCTCACTTCTGGCAGGTATTTTGGCTGGTTTATATCCTGTTTTCTTTCTTACATCCTTAAAGATTTCTTCTTTTCTTCAAGGTAATTCGTCTATTAAACGCCGTGCTGGTTTAAGAAAAGCTCTGGTTGTTTTTCAATTAGTATTAGTGATACCACTGGTATTTATTTCAATACTTATTATAGAGCAGTTTAAATATATAGAACAACGATATATTGGATTTGTAAAAGAAGATTTATTAGTATCATTTATAGATGTTACCAATAAAGAAGACAGAGAGGTACTTAAAACAATAGGAGAACGATTATTACAAGACCCTAATATTCTTAATTATTCTATATCAGATTCGGGTCCATTTGGTGGCGGAAGGCAACAAAGTATGGATTGGGAGGATAATGAAACTAATGAAAAGGCTGTGATTAGGTCACACAGTGTGGATTACAATTTCTTGAAAACCTACCAAATGAAGCTAATAGAAGGAAGAGATTTTTCTGAAGATTATGCTACAGATATCCAAAGTGCATGTATCATAAACCAAACTGCATTAGAATTGTTTGGCTGGAATAATGCCCTGGGTAAGAAAATCGATAATGGTCGTTTAAAAGTGATTGGTGTAGTAAAAGATTTTAATGATTATACTGCATTCAAGAAAATTCCACCTATGATTCTTTTTATGGATCAAGGCTCGGGTAGTTCGTATGTAACCATAAAAGTAGCTTCAAATAAAAGGGCAGAAGCCCAAACATTGGTCAATACACTTTTTAACAATAATTTTCCAGAAAACCCCATTGAGTTCAGCTTTTTGGATGACAATCTTGACAGCAGTTATTTGAACTCATTAAAAGGTACAATCAATATTTTCATTTTTTTCTCGGTGTTAGCTATACTATTGGCAGTACTTGGGTTATATAGTCTGGTATCCTTTTCGTTAAAAACTCAACAAAAAATGATAGCAATACGAAAAGTACTGGGAGCCAATGCGAAAAGTATTTTTCTAATACTACTTAGAGAGTACATGATATTATTCTGTATTGCCGCAACATTAGGGCTTATTACGGTTTATTTCATAGCAAATAAAATAATACATGTTTTTGTATATCATGAAGGTGTCAAATTCGTCTATCTAATTATGGCAGGATTACTAGCCTTATTTGTAGTGCTTTTTTCGGTGAGCAGCAAAATAGTTTCTGCTGTATTACAGAATCCCATAAAAAGCTTACGAAAAGAATAAATCATCATTTAAAAACAACAGTTATGTTAAAAAATCATTTAAAAATAGCCTGGAGAAGTATCTTAAAAGACAAGATGTTTACGTTCATCAAAATAGGAGGTTTTGCTGTTGGGATAATGGCGTGTGTATTGATCGCACTTTTTATCAAAGATGAATTGAGCTATGACAAGCATTATGTTTCTGAAAAACAAATTTTCAGGGTGTATACAGAAGTAATACATAAGGGTGAACTTATTAAATGGACCCATTATCCTGCACCTTTTGCTAAAGCACTAAAAAAGGACTTTCCTGAAATAGAAAAGTCAGGGAGGTTTCTTACAAGCGAACTTTTTGGTACCGGAAACAAAGAGCTTCGAATAGAAGGAGAAACAGAAAACATTTTTGAAAATGGATTTATTTTTGCCGATCAGGAGTTATTAGAAATCTTAGAAATACCACTTGCACAAGGAAGTACCAAGAGTGTTTTATCCCAACCAGGAACTATAGTAATCTCTCAAGCAAAAGCTGATAAATATTTCCCTAACGGAGATGCTATTGGCAAAACATTGATTTTAGATAATAATACAGAGAAACCTTATAAAATCACTGGTGTAATGAAAGATTCACCAGAAAACACCCATTTTAAGTACAACTTTCTGATGACAATGGTGGGCAGGGATTTTTATCCTTATGAAAAACATAATTGGGGTGCGCAGAATTATCACACTTATGTTTTGGTGAATGATAATACCAATATACAAGAATTAGAACAAAAAATGTTCTCTATTGTTGAAGATTATATGATTCCTACAGCTAGAGAATCTAACAGGTTTGATAAAATTGATTTTCTAAAAAGCTATCAATTCAAGCTACAACCTGTGAGCGATATCCACCTAAAATCAACAGATATTAGTGATGGGCTAAAACATGGTGATATTCGTTTTGTATGGTTGTTTGGTGCCATTGCAATATTTATTCTGCTATTGGCATGTATTAACTTTATCAACCTATCTACAGCCAAATCAGCAAATCGTGCTAAAGAAGTAGGGCTGCGAAAAACGGTAGGAGCTTTTAGGAGAAATTTAATTTCTCAGTTCATCACCGAGTCAGTCTTGTTTAGTATCATTTCATTTGTTTTGGGAGTATTACTGGCATGGGTATTACTGCCGTATTTTAATACGATTGCCTCAAAAACTTTGATTGTACCATGGGGTCAATGGTGGTTTTTATCCGTATTACTGTTTTCGGCATTATGCATTGGGATTTTGGCCGGATTATATCCTGCTTTTTACCTCTCTGCTTTTAGACCAGTAAATGTATTGAAAGGAAGTTTAAGTACAGGTAGTAAAAGTGGTAAACTAAGAAGTAGCCTGGTTATTTTTCAATTTACTACATCCATTGTTCTTATCATCGGCACATTAATCATATACCAACAGATGAATTATATTATGAACAAAAAACTGGGTTATGATAAAGAACAAGTTCTGGTTATTCAAGGCACAGAAAGTTTGGAAAATAAGACACAAAACTTTAAGGATCAACTCTTAAAATTACCCGAAGTAAAACAAGTTTCTGTTAGTGATTATTTACCTATCGAAGGAACCAAAAGAAACGGAAATACTTTTAAAGAAAAAGGGAAAGAAAATGATGGTATAGCTGTTCCTGCACAAAGATGGGAAGTAGATCACGACTACATTAATACCTTGGGTATACGTATAAAAAAAGGACGAGATTTTTCAAGAGAATTAGCTTCAGACTCTACCGACGCTATGGTCATTAATGAGGTCATGGCTAAGAGTTTTGGTTTTGAGAATCCTTTAGGAAAAAAAATAACTAATGGAAGACACTCCTGGACCATAATTGGTGTGGTAGAAGATTTTCATTTCGAAACCTTAAAAAATGACATTGAGCCATTGGCAATGGCAGTAAATAATAGTCCAGGGATGATTTCTGTACGTTTAAGAACAGATCATATAAATGAAGTATTAAAATCAATTGCTACAATTTGGGATACAAATGTTCCTAACCAATCCTTTAGATACAGTTTTCTAAATCAGGATTTTTCTAAAATGCACGAAGATGTACAACGTATGGGCAAAATCTTTGTCAGCTTTGCTTTGTTTGCAATCCTTGTGGCATGCCTTGGTTTATTTGCTCTTTCTGCCTTTATGGTAGAGCAACGTAAAAAGGAGATTAGTATCCGCCTGGTTTTGGGAGCCCCTTTTAAGAGTATATATAAGTTATTGACATTAGATTTTTTAAAACTGATTATAATTTCAATAGGTATTGCCATTCCTATTGGTTGGTATTTGATGAGCCGATGGCTAGAAGATTTTGCATATCGTATTAACATGGGTTGGGGAATATTTTTGATAGCAGGAACTCTGGCAATAGTAGTAGCTATTTTAACCATAAGCTACCAATCTATCGGAGCAGTATTTATTAAACCTTTAAAAAGTTTACGAACAGAATAATAAAAACATCACAGACCTCACAGGTTTTTAAAACCTGTGAGGCTTAAATATCACGATATTATGCGCACCTTATATTTTAAAATAGCAATTAGATATCTGTTAAAGAATAAGCTCTATTCTTTTATTAATATTTTGGGATTAGCCATAGGAATCGCTTCTTTTATTTTGATCATGGTTTATGTGAATTACGAACGTAGCTATGATACTTTTGAGGGATCAGAGAATGTATACCGTGTATATATGGATGCTCTTAAAGGTGATGTTTTTGAAGTATCTGATGCACAAACTGCTAATCTTATTGGTCCTACATTAAAACAAGAATTTCCTGAAGTGATAGAGCAGGTACGTCTCTACCGTTTTGATAAAGTGACTTTTAAATATGAAGAAAAAATCATTGAAGAATCCAAAGGTGCCATGGCAGATGAAACCTACTTTGAAGTATTTAATTACCCACTTTTAAAAGGAGATAAACAAAATGTATTAAAAGAACCTAATACCATTGTACTTACAGAGTCTTTTGCTAAAAAAATATTTGGAACACAAAACCCTATAAAAAATACGTTATCAGGATTTTATGCGGGTGAAGAAGTGCTATTAACGGTAACCGGGGTCTTAAAAGATATTCCCGAAAATACCCATATGAAAACCAATTTCCTGATTTCTTTAAATACTTATGCAACCTGGTTTGCATCAGATGCAGAAAAAGAATTAAACTGGGGACATTGTAATTTTTTCACCTACTTAAAAATTGATAAAAATGCTGATAAAGCCCTTCTGAAAAGTAAAGTGATTGCTAGTGATTTTGAAGATGATGAAGATGAAAGGTATAATATAGAACCTCTAGAAGATATTCACCTATATTCTAATAAACCTTATGAAGCTGAAGCCAATGGAAGTATCAGCAGAGTAAAATTCTTAACAGCAATCGCTTTTATAGTATTGTTATTATCATGGCTTAACTATATTAACTTATCTACAACCAAATCTCTAGAGCGTGCCAAAGAAGTAGGTGTTCGTAAAGTGGCTGGGGCACAACGCTTACAACTTATCTTACAATCGTTAACAGAATCGATTGTTCTAAATGGTATTGCTATTGTGATCGCCATTTTACTTACTATAAGTATGCTTTCGTTATATAATAATATTACAGGAAAAGAACTGGTAATACAGACTTCAACTATTACTCAGTTATTACCTATCATTGGTTTTATTGTAATAGGGGTAGTTCTGGCAGGGCTATATCCAGCTATTTTATTAAGCGGATATTCACCTTCAAAAGCATTAAAAGGAAAAATACGCACTTCTGCCAGTGGATTAAACATTAGAAAAGGATTGATTGTTTTGCAATTTCTAGCCACTATCGTTTTGCTTATTGGTACGTTAGTTATTACTAAACAAATAGATTTTATGCAAAAGCAACCGATTGGCGCAGAATTAAATCAAACTATTTCTTTTCATGGTGAATTTTTAAACAATATGACAGATTCTCTGGCTAGAAGAAAATGTAAAATTCTTGAAACAGAGCTACAAAAATTTCCTTTTGTATACGGTACAGCAAGAACTCAAACCTATCCTGGGGATGGTTATGATAATTTATCATCATTCATAGGAATGAAATACCCCAACGGAACAGAGGATAGCAAAAAAATATTTTATAATTATACAGCAGATAGTAATTATCTTGATGTATTAGATATTCAATTTCTTGCCGGAAATAACTTTATAAACAATCCCAAAGGAAATAGCAATACGGTTATAATTAATGAAGCTTGTATGCGCGAAATGGAAATTTTTAATCCAGATGATGCAATCAATAAAACGGTAAGCTTTTTTGGAAGAGAATGGGTAATTTCTGGGGTTATTGAAAATTACCATCATTTTGGATTAAAAAAAGGAATACATCCTATGATTATTTTACACGGTAATAGCAGTAATAATTTATTAGTAAAATTTGATGACACTGTTGCTTCTACTTTGGGATACAATAAAGCGATTACCCAGATAGAAGAAAAATGGAAACAAATACTACCACAACGTACTTTTGGCTATACATTTTTAGATAAAAAGTTTGAAGCACAATATAATGATGATAAAGAGTTTAGTGCTGCTTTCAGGATGTTTACGCTTCTGGCAATATTTATCGCAGCATTAGGCTTGTTTGGGTTAACATCGTATACCTGCGTACAACGTAAAAAAGAAATAGGGATTAGAAAAGTAAATGGAGCAAGTATTTTTAAGATTCTGAAATTATTAAACATTGATTTTATCAAATGGGTTGGGATTGCATTTATAATTGCGATTCCTGTGGCCTGGTATACGATGAATTCGTGGTTAGAAAACTTTGCATTAAAAACAAATCTTAGCTGGTGGATATTTGTACTTGCAGGTATAATGGCACTTGGTATTACATTGCTTACGGTAAGTTGGCAGAGTTTTATGGCAGCCAACGGAAACCCCGTTGATGTGCTAAGAGATGAATAATATGTGATTTTAAATCAATTAAGAAACAACCATTATGTTAAAAAACCATATCAAAGTAGCCTGGAGAACCCTTTTGAAACACAAAGGTTTGTTTACCATTAATATTCTGGGTCTTGCCATAGGGATTGCTACTGCTCTTGTTATATTTCTTTTTGTGGTAGACGAATTAAGTTATGATCGCCACTATAAAAAAGCAGATCAAATTGTTAGAGTAGTGCTAAAAGGAAAGATGAATGGCGAACTAATAAAAGAAGCTGTTACACCAGGCCCTGTTGCATATACATTACAAGAAGAGTTTCCAGAGGTTTTACAGGCAACTCGTATTAAATCAAGCGGAACACCCCAAATTACCTATAAAAACAACACATTTAGAGATCAAAAGTTTGCATATGTAGACCCTAATTTTTTTCAGGTATTTACGTTGCCACTCATTAAAGGAGATCTTGTAACAGCATTACAAGAACCTAATACTGTCGTTATTACTCAAAAATTAGCATCAAAGTATTTTGGAAATGAAAACCCTCTGGGAAAAGTTTTGGAGTTTAAAGAATGGAATCAACGCTATACGGTTACAGGAGTAATTAACGATGTGCCTGCAAATTCTCACTTTCATTTTGATGCTTTTGGGTCTATGGAAGGATTTGCAGCTGCAAAAGAACACAAATGGATAGAATCTGGTTACCATAGTTATCTTGTTCTTGATAAGCGTATAGATTATAAAAATGTAGAAGAAAAACTACCAAAAATTGTGCGTAAGTATATGGGGCCGCAGATAAAAAAATCTATGGGGATGACTTTTGAAGAGTTTAATGGAAAAGGAAATGACATTGGATTATTTCTACAACCTTTGACCGATATTCATCTTCACTCAGATTTTGCAGATGCTACCAATCTAGAGCCTGGTGGTGAGATAAAAACAGTATACATTTTTGGAGCAATAGCCATATTTATCTTAATTATTGCCTGTATCAATTTTATGAACCTTTCTACAGCAGCAGCATCAAAAAGGGCTAAAGAAGTAGGAGTAAAAAAGGTATTGGGATCACCAAAAAGTCAATTAATTAAACAATTTTTGATAGAATCTTTTATTGCAACTATGGTAGCTATGGTTTTGGCTTTAATTCTGGTTATGATTTCATTACCATTATTTAATGACCTGTCTGCAAAAGCATTAGATATAACTTATATTCTTCGTCCCCAGGTACTAATGTATTTATTAATATTAGGAATCATTATTAGTTTTTTGGCCGGGGGTTACCCTGCTTTTTTTCTTTCATCATTTGCCCCCATCACTGCACTTAAAAACAAATTTACCAACACAGGTAATAGTAAGGGATTAAGAAGTGGATTGGTGATTTTTCAATTTGCGATATCGGTAGGTCTTATTCTGGCAACTATAGTAGTAGATCAACAGATGTCTTTCATTCAAAATAAAGATATAGGTTATGAAAAAGATCAAATACTGGTATTAAGGGATTCATGGATGTTAAAGAACAATGAAGAAGTTTTTAAGGAACAGTTATTTAAAGACCCAAGAGTATCCAACATTACAATGTCTGGCCATATTCCTGCAGGACCATCTTATAATCATATGTCGAGTATTTATCCAGATCAGGATTCTGATGCTATTAGAAGAACCGTTGTATACAATATTGATGAACACTATATCCCAACGATGGGAATGGAATTGATTGCAGGAAGAAATTTTACCATAGGCGAAGGATCAGAGACCACAAATTTGATTATTAACGAAACATCTGCCAGGATTTTAGGATTTACCGATAATGCAATTGGTCAGGCAGTAACAATGTCTATAGATAATGAAGGAGGTACAAGACAATATTCTGTGATCGGAGTGGTAAAAGATTTTCATTTCAAATCATTACATCAAACTATAGATCCTCTAATAATGATTAATGAACCAAGTTCGGGGCTTATTGTAAGAGCAAAAACTTCTGACATGAAAGGGTTAATTGCCACAGCAGAAAATATATGGAACGACTTTAAAGTAAATGAACCCTTTAACTATGCCTTGCTCGATGAGTTGTACAATCAAACCTATCTGAAAGAGCAAAAAATGGGAACTATCCTTAGAATATTTGCTTTGCTCACCATTTTTGTGGCATGCCTGGGATTATTTGGCCTGGTAACTTTTACAGCAGAGCAACGATTTAAGGAAATAGGAATTCGTAAAGTATTAGGATCTACAATACCTCAAATTATCACTATGCTCTCATTTGATTTTATGAAACTGGTATGTATTTCTTTTTTGATAGCATTTCCTCTTGGATTTTATCTCATGAATACATGGCTTCAAGATTTTGCTTACCGTATACAAATACAGTGGTGGGTATTTATTCTGGCCGGTTGTATAACTCTATTAGTTGCATTTATGACTATAGGTTGGAAAAGTTTCAGAGCAGCGTCAATGAATCCTATAAAAAGCTTAAGAACAGAATGATTTAAGTCCTTATGGGTCTTTAAAAACTAGTAGGGATAATATAAAAAGTAAAATCATGATTAGAAACTATATCAAAATTACGTGGAGAAATCTAAAAAGAAACGGATGGTTTTCTTTCATAAATATTGGTGGACTAGCTTTAGGAATGACAGTCGTTATTATAATTGGTTTATGGGTATTGGATGATTTTACTTTTAATCAGTATCATAAAAATTATGATCGGATAGGACAGATTTATCATAACACGACGAATTTTGAAACTAATGAAATTAATACTGATCCTTCTGTGTTATATACATTTGGGAGTGTCTTAAAAGAAAAATACCCAGAATATTTCAAATACGTTTTAAGGTCAGATTGGGTCAAAGATCATACCCTTTCTAACGATGGAAAAATTTCTACAAAAACAGGAACATTTATTGAGAGTGGCGCTATAGAAATGTTTTCATTACAGATGATAAAGGGAACGAATGCTAGCTTGGATGAATTGAATGCCATTGTTTTGTCAGAATCTGCTGCATTAGCCATTTTTGGTCAAGAAAATCCTATAGGAAAAAGTATAAAGATTAATAATGAGATGGATGCTGTTGTTAAAGGTGTCTTTGAAGATTTACCAAAAAACACAAGATTTCGTCATGTACAATTTTTTGCAAATTGGAATTTGTTTGAAGCAAATGATAAATTATTTGAATGGGTAAAAGATGTATGGGATGGTTGGTATTTTAATATGTATGTAGAATTAAAGCCAGATGTTGATATTGAAGAAGTAAATAAAAGCTTACAGAATTTTTATATCCAATATGGGCCGCATGATTTAGTAGATAGTTATAAAGAATCTAACCTTTATCCATTTGTATACCCAATGAATAAATGGCATTTGTATTCAGAATTTGAGCAAGGTATACCTGCAAAAGGGCGTATTACTTTTGTCTGGCTTTTTATTTATATCGCAATATTTGTCTTATTACTTGCCTGTATTAACTTTATAAGCCTTAGTACAGCTCGTTCAGATAAGAGAGCTAAAGAAGTAGGCGTACGAAAAACAATGGGATCCAAGAAAAACCAGCTTGTCTATCAATTTTTGATTGAGTCCCTTATAGTATCTTTTATTGCACTATTATTTGCGTTAATATTGATATCGGTTTCGTTACCATGGTTCAATGAGCTTTCTCAAAAAGACATGAGTATACCTTGGGGTAATGCGCTGTTTTGGAGTGTCGTATTGTTTTTTACAGTGTTTACAGGTCTTTTTTCTGGAATCTACCCAGCTTTTATTCTTTCTTCTTTTAACCCTATAAAAGTAATCAAGGGAACCTTTAGAATAGGTAAGTATGCAGAAACTCCTAGAAAAGTTTTGGTAATATTCCAGTTCAGTATATCGATTATGCTTGCTGTAGGTACTTTTATTGTATTTGAACAGATCCAGTTTACCAAAGACAGGCCTATTGGGTATGATGGGAATGATCTTATATACTTAAATATGAACAATCCTGATTATTTTGGAAAATATAATTTACTTCGTGATGAGTTAAAAAATGCTGGAGTAGTTGAGGAAATCGCTCAATCTTTTTCTCCTCAGACTGCTATATATAATAGAGGCGGAGGGTTTAATTGGCCAGGCAAAGATCCAGAAATGGAAGACGAGTTTGGTCTTATGGCCATAACCCATGATTATGGAAAAACCGTAGGATGGAAGTTAATAGAAGGAAGGGATTTCTCTAGAGAAATGCCTACTGATTCGTCAGCCCTTATTGTTAATGAAGCAGCTGTAAAATATATGAAATTGAAGAAGCCCGTAGGAACCTATATTACCTATGGGAAAAGTGAACCTCTAAAAATCATAGCAGTTGCCAAAAATATGGTTATGGAATCACCTTATAAATCTACTAGTCCTGCTATTTATTACATTAGTTATAGCAATGTCAATTTTATGCATATAAAATTAAAATCTGATATTGATATAAATACTGCTATTACTGAGACTAAAAGAGTGTTTGCAAAAGTAATCCCTTCTGCAAATTTTGATTACCGTTTTGTGAATCAAGATTATAACCTCAAGTTTAGATCTGAACAACGTTTAGGAAACCTGGCTAGTGTTTTTACACTATTGGCTATTTTAATAAGTTGCCTTGGTTTATTTGGTTTAACTTCTTTTGCTGTAGAAAGACGTACTAAGCAAATAGGTATTCGCAGAGTATTAGGTGCTTCTAAATTTAATATTTGGAAAACCCTATCTAGCGGATCAATAGTACTTGTTTTACTTTCCTGTTTGATAGGAATCCCTATTATCCATCATTTCATGGAACAATGGTTGCAAAATTATAACTATCGAATGGAAATTTCATGGTGGATTTATGGTGTTGCTATTATTGGAGCATTACTATTAACCTTATTAACAGTAAGTTTTCAAATTATTAAAGCAGCATCAATTAATCCAATAAAAAGTTTAAGAACAGAATAAATAAAAAGCTACTATGTTAAGACATAACCTTATACTCTTTCTTAGAAATATCAAAAAATATAAAAGTACTTTTTTGATTAACATCATAGGATTGTCTTCAGGATTGGCTTGTGTATTTTTGATTGCACTTTGGGTGTTAGATGAGGTTCAAGTAGATAGATTTCATGAAAATGATGAGTATCTGTATCAGGTTTGGAATAAGTTTGAAAGCCAAGAAGGTCCTAGAGTTCTTAATTGGACTCCAAGTATTTTGGCAGAAACAATGGCTGATAAATTACCCGAGGTAAAATATGCAGTATCTCAAACAATACCTGCACAATTTGCTAAAGTACCACTTCATGTAAATAACAAAGTTATAAAGACTGATGGTGTATTTGCAGGCAAAGACTACTTCAATATATTTTCCTATCATTTGATAGAAGGAGATAAAGATCAGGTACTTGAAGGGATGAATTCGATTGTGATTTCAGAATCTCTGGCGAATCAACTTTTTGGTTCACTAAATGGAGTTGTGGGAAAAGTAATCGAATGGGATGCAATGGGCATGTTAGAAAAACATCAAGTGAGCGGTGTTTTTAAAGATATCCCTGCTAATTCAACAACTCAGTTCGATTTTATATTACCCTTAGCTACATATAAAAAAGGAATTATACATAATGGCGGAAAAAATGATTGGGTTAATAATAATCCGATAACGTATATTTTATTAAATGAAGAAACAAATGTAGAAGAATTTGCTGCTAAAATAGAAAACTTCTCGAAGCTACAGGACGAAGATGTTACAGCAGACCTTATAATGACCAAATATTCATCTAATTATCTCTACGGTAATTTTGAAAATGGACAGCAAGTTTCTGGACGGATGAATTATGTATACCTGTTTTCATGTATTGCATTATTTATTTTGATCATAGCCTGTATCAATTTTATGAATCTTTCTACGTCAAATGCATCAAGGCGTTTAAAAGAAATAGGAGTTAAAAGGGCATTAGGGTCCAAAAGAACTACACTTATCACACAGTATTTTGGAGAATCAGTGATGACTGCGTTTATTTCTTTATTGTTGGCACTTTTAATAGTATTTCTTTTTATCCCACAATTTAATATAATTACAGGTAAAGTACTATCCTTAAGTTTTGACCCTTTGATTTTTGGTTTATTCTTATTGATTGCTCTTTTTACAGGAATATTGGCAGGAAGTTATCCTGCATTACACCTTTCACGTTTTAAACCAGTAACTATTTTAAGAGGTCAATTAAAAAATTCATGGGGAGAAATTTGGGTTAGAAAAGGTTTAGTGATATTTCAATTTTCATTATCGATTATTTTAATTATAGCAGTCCTATTAGTTTCTCAACAAGTGGTTTATGTACAATCCAAAAACCTAGGAATGGATAAGGATAACGTTGTTTATTTTAAGCAAGAAGGCCATTTAAGACAAAATGCAGAGGCTTTTTTAAAAGAATTAAAAGAGGTCCCAAACGTAGTCAATGCTGCCATGACTAGTCAAAATATCATAGGAACAAATATTAATACAACCGGAGGATTAGTTTGGACAGGGAATGAAGAAGAGCGTCGATCTCGTTTTAAAGAACTTCGTATTGGTCATGATTTTATAGAGACAATGGATATGAAACTTAAAGAAGGAAGATCATTTTCTAGACAGTTTCTCGCAGACAGTGCTGCAATAGTATTTAACGAAACTGCCATAAAGATGATGGGTATCAAAAATCCAATTGGAAAAACGGTACGCTACGGATCAACACAATATAGTATTATTGGAATCTTAAATGATTTTCACTTTCAATCTTTTCGAGAAGTAGTACGTCCTATGTTTTTTAGATTAAATAATAATAGATCCAATTTAGAATTTGTAGTTCGAATTGCTGGTGGAACAGAAAAAGAAACCTTAGCTAAACTTAAAGATTCTTATGCTAAGTTTAATCCTGGATATGTATTTGAATATAATTTTTTAGATACAGATTTTCAAGCGCAATATGCAGCAGAACAACGGGTAGCTTCCTTATCAAAATATTTTGCTGGTTTAGCCATTTTAATCTCCTGTTTAGGTCTGTTTGGTTTGGCTAGGTATATGACAGAGCGAAGACGAAAAGAGATTAGTATTAGAAAAGTATTAGGACAAAGCGCTTCCCAGATTACTATGATGTTATCTATGGAGTTTACAAAGTTAGTTTTGATAGCAATAGGTATTGCAGTCCCAGTAGCATATCTACTGGGGAGTAATTGGCTTTCAGGTTTTGCATATAGAATTCCTTTAAAAGGATGGTATTTTATAGGTGCTGGTTGTATGGCTTTATTTGTTGCCTTGCTTACTGTTGGATCACAAGCAATAGGTGCGGCAAATAAAAACCCTGTAAATGGATTAAAAGAAGAATAAGGAGAATCACAATATCAAAAAACAAAAAGTTATGTTTAAAAATTATATCAAAATAGCATGGAGAAATGCTCTTCGACAAAAACAATTTACTATTCTCAATATACTTGGACTTAGTATTGGGATAGGAACATGCTTTATTATTGGATTATATATCCATAGTGAAATGACTTATGATACTTTTCATGACAAGGCAGATCGTATTTATAGAGTTAATCAACCTAATATTTGGGACGATTGGAATGAAATAGCCTCTAATACAGGACCTAATGTAGCTATTGCATTACGAGAAGATGCCCCAGAGTTTGAAGAAGTAACAAGACTTTTAAGGACCGGTACACAGATTGTAAAATCTAATCATAACGAAGAGGCAAGTTTATATAGCGAAGAGCAATATTTTGCTGTCGAAGAAAACTTTTTTGACGTGTTTTCTTTTAAATTTTTACAAGGTGATTCTAATACAGCACTTAGTGAACCTATGAGTATGGTGATGACAAAAAAAACGGCAGAACGTTATTTTGGTACAGAAAACCCAATAGGAAAAACAGTAGAAGTAAAAGATTATGATAACTCATGGAAAACCTATACAGTAAAAGGAGTACTTGCCGATGTTCCTTATAAATCACATATTCAATTTGATATGTTGGTTTCCTTAAAAAGTTATTCTGAAATGATGCAAAGAAACGGTTGGAAATGGATTTGGACAGCATTTTCGACCTATGGATTAGTGAAAGAAGGAACCGATATAGCAGCATTTACCAAAAAAATTCAGGCTATTCCCCCAAAATGGGCGCCACCTACAACAGAACGTATTTTTAATCAAACATTTAAAGAATTTACAGCAGGACATGATTGGACACTATACCTGCAACCTCTTAGAGAAATATACTTATCTGAAGCTCCTGCTATTCACTCCTTTGGACCAACTGGAAATCCAATGTTTGTTAAAATATTCGGAGCAATAGGTGTACTGGTACTTATATTATCCAGTATCAATTTCATGAACCTCTCTACCGCAAGATCATCAAAGAGAGCAAAAGAAATAGGAGTGAGGAAAGTTTTGGGATCCAAACGAAAAGCATTAATCAAACAGTTCGTTATAGAATCTACACTCTTTGTTTTGATAGGTACTGTTTTTGCCTTGATATTCGTACAACTTTCTTTGGGCATATTTAGTACAATTGCAGATGTAAAGCTCGAACTGATTCCATATTTAGGAAACCCAATATTTCTAGCAATTGTGCTATTATTTGTATTAGGATTAGGTTTAATTTCTGGAAGCTACCCTGCGTTTTACCTTTCAATGTTTCAACCTATAGAAACCCTTAAGGGAAAAATAAGCACAAAATTTAAAGGAAAAGGAATTAGAAATGGATTAGTTGTCTTTCAGTTTACTATTTCTATTGCTCTGGTAATTTGTACCTTATTTGTACAAAAGCAATTGGTATATACTTCTTCGTTAGATCTAGGATTCGAAAAAGATAATATTCTACAAATTCATAATATCGAGCAAATCGGTTTTGATACTGAAGCACTTAAGACAAAGCTTTCGTCAAATCCTGCTTTCTCAAAAGTTGGAAAATCATTTGGGCTACCACCAAATATATGGTCTGGAGATCGATACAAAACACTGGGTGCTAATGACCAGGTGGTTCAACTTAGAAATGTAAGAACAGAAGAAGATTATCTTGATGTATTGGGAGTAGAATTTGTTGCCGGAAGAAATTTTGATTCGTCAAGACCCAATGATAAATATAAAGTGATATTAAATGAAAAAGCAGTTAAAACCCTGGGGTGGGGTAATCAAGAATCTTATAATGCAGATTCTCCTATAGGAAAAATACTGGCTTTAGCCTCTGGAAGTGAAGATGAATTTGAAGTGATGGGCGTAGTTAAAGATTTTAATATTAATAGCGTACAACAAGAAATAGCACCATTGGTCATCATTCATCATCAAAATGATAAGGTTTGGGATTATGGTGCAGGTTTATCTTATTATTCGATGAAACTTAATCCTGCAGTGGTTAAAAACCCTGGTGAACTTCAAACATTGATTGATAGAGTTAAAAATGATATTGCACAAATAGATCCTTCGGTTCCGTTTGAATATAGTTTTATGGATCAGGATTTTGAAAACACTTTTGTGTCAGAACAAAGAATGGGAGTAATACTTAGTATATTTACCATTATGGCTTTGCTTATAGCATGTCTTGGGTTGTTTGGCCTGGCTGCTTTTACGGCAGAGCAACGTATCAAAGAATTAAGTATTAGAAAAGTACTGGGTGCCAAGGTATCAGAATTAGCTTTTTTGTTCTCTTCAGAATTTACAAAACTGGTTCTTATTTCTATTATTCTTGCTTCACCTATCGCATACTTTTTGGTAGATGAGTGGCTTAAAGATTTTGCGTATAGAACCCCAATAGATAGTTGGGTGTTTATAGTAGCAGCGATAAGCGCATTTGTAATTACATTAGTAACAGTAAGTTTTCAAACCATTAAAGCAGCATCAACAAATCCTGTAAAAAATTTAAGGGCAGAATAAAATTATTTCAGACCTCACAGGTCTCTAAGACCTGTGAGGTCTAGAGCAAGGACTATTTTAAAAATTAAAAAATAAATCTAATTAAAACCTGGGTATCTAAAAAGAACAATAAAACGTAATGATAGACAGCGCAAAGTATTCTAACGCCTGATTCTTAAAAAACACAGATTACTTTGTACTTTGTAGAAACGAAAAGCAGGACTTTTTAGATACCCTATTTTAAATCCAGATTAAAATATCATAAACAACTAAAAAAATAAAACATGTTATTACAACTAAAAAATGTATCAAAGTGGGTACACTCAGGAGGACAAAAGGTGTTCTTACTAAAAGACATTAATTTTTGGGTGAACGAAGGAGATTTTATCTCAATTATGGGGCCTTCTGGTTCAGGAAAATCTACTTTGCTCAATATCATCGGGATGCTTGATGATTTTAATGAAGGAGAATATACATTTCTGGAAGAAAAAGTACATTCACTTAAAGAAAAACACCGCGCGAATCTGTATAAGCAATATATAGGATTTGTATTTCAGGCCTATCATCTGATCGATGAATTAACAGTAAAAGAAAATCTTGAGATGCCATTATTATATAAAAAACACAGTGCTTCAGAAAGAAAATCTTTGGTGGCAGATATGTTGGATCGCTTTAATATTGTGGGAAAGAAAGATCTTTTTCCATCTCAGTTAAGTGGAGGACAACAACAATTGGTAGGTGTTGCCAGAGCACTTATTGCTAGTCCAAAACTAATCCTTGCCGATGAACCTACCGGGAATCTTAATTCTAAGCAAGGAGAAGAAATCATGGAAATTTTTACGCAATTAAATAAAGATGGGGTGACGATTATACAGGTAACTCACTCAGAAAAAAATATGGCATATGGTTCTCGAGTCATCAATTTATTAGATGGTAAAATTGAGTAAATATTTTATTTTGATCAGACTTCACAGATCTCTAAGACCTGTGAGGTCTGGAATTTTAACGGGGTAAGTCTAAAGGGCTAGAATGACATACAATATTATATGATATATTATTCTTGTCCAGCTTCTGTATCGGCATCAGGAGCAACTGTAAATTGTTTTATAGCAGAATTTGGTTCTATGATGTTGTATCCTTTCCAGAATTCTGGATTGTACCTGGATAGGTATTGTGGTTTAATACCCTTGTTTTCGGTGCTGGCCTTGTAATCAGCTTCGGATAATGGGCTAGAGTCAAAAACAACAATCTCGAACTTACTTACATTTGCCATGATCACATCGAGTGCCAGAGACAGCTCATTTTGTTTACGTCTTCCTTTTACATGTTTATTTTTCTCGATCACTTTTAGAGGACGGTCAAAACCAAAACGATTTCCTCTACGCATTTCAAGATATTTCAGGTCGTATTTGTTGTTTTGTCCTTTAGAAAAAATCACTTTATTACGATATAAATTATCCTGAAACATAACTCCCAGAAGTTTAAAACTTTTAAGATTTTTTACATTTTCATAATCGGCTCTAACAATAGCAAAATCTTCAGTGTTAACATATAATGTACCTTTAAAATCTGCTCTCCATTTTGGTGAAAAATTAATAATATATACACTATTATCATCCATATAGGTGTAATCGATAAGTTCAAAATTATATCTGCCTGATTTGTTCAAAAAATTAGACATCACATCTTCGTTAAAGAAAAGGCTCGACATCAAACTTTCTAATCCAGATTTTCGATGTGTTAAAAATTCACTCTTGTCGTCTTTTTTCTTTTGATTATCTATTTCATCTTTAACAACCGACGCTTCTTCTGTATTTTCTAGCAAAGAATCTACCTGTACCTTGGTACCAAACAGACCAGATTTTATTTTAAGGTAAGAATTGGGTTTTACATTTTTCTTAAATATAGTTTCCATACGTTCGGCTACAGCTTCCATAGACACTCTATTATTTTTATCATAGAGTTCTGCGGCCTTTATAATGTGAAGTTTCCTCTTATCGAAATTGCCATACAGATCGCATAAAATTTCGGTGTAATATTCTGCTCTTTTGGGAAGAATAGAGGTTACACTATCGATCAATTTTTTATTAAGCTCTTTGATCGTAGATTTTTTAAATTTGACATCGAACTTTTTTACGGTATTAAACTCGGATTCTCTAAAAAACAATCGTCTTTTAGATAGCCCAAAATTATAATTTTGATCTACTCGTTCTTTAACATTATCAATAATTTCGTCTACGGTTAGATTTTTATTTGAAATAAAAACACCTTTTAACTCTATTGCTTTAGGTTGAATATAAATGATACTATCGGTTACATTCTTTACCGACACACCTACTTTTTCATACCCCATAGAGGAAATATAAATAGAGTCAATTTTGGCAAGATCACCATTTAGATTTAGGCTAAATCTTCCTTCTTCGTTAGTGATAACTCCTTGATTTTCTGATAGTTGTATGGTGGCATAGGGGATGGGCTCGTTAGTTTTTTTGTCCACTACCTTAGAAGTAATGGTTTGAGCGGTTACCATAGTACCTATGGATAAGAATAAAAGTAAAGCTGCTACTACCTGATTATAGTTCATAATTTGATATTTAGATCAATAAAGTTCCTATATATAAGACGCTATGTTGGTGTATAAAGTTGCCTGATACATCCAACAAAAGGAAGACTGAAACAAGAACCATTTGTTACAAAGGAATTTACAAATTAAAAAAATCACAATCAAGATACTAGTATCTTGATTGTGATTTTTTTAAGTATTGAAATATACTCTTAAGTGGAGATATTTGTTGCATTGCCCTAAAAGCCTGTATAGTAAGAGTTATATTAATCATCTTTAGATCCTGAATACTATATTTCTTAAAAAAATGATAAGCTTAATTTGCATAATTTACGGTAAAACCGTAAATTTATGATGTCAAAATTGTAAAGTCAAAGGGAGGACTTGGAGTAAACACAAAAATGATGCAGTATTTACTGCATCATTTTTTTTATTTAAAAATATAGCAAGAGGTGCCTCAAATAAAAAATCACGATCAAGACAGCGCTTCCAGATCGTGATTTTAAATGAGCAGATAGATAAAGATTACTCTTCTTCTATCGGCCTTAAGTTATCTCCAGAATTT
Organism: Aquimarina megaterium XH134; assembly: GCF_000520975.1. Lineage (GTDB taxonomy): Bacteria > Bacteroidota > Bacteroidia > Flavobacteriales > Flavobacteriaceae > Aquimarina > Aquimarina megaterium. The sequence continues at coordinate 11,776 of NZ_JACB01000016.1, read as the reverse complement.
CTGTCGATTAATTTATTATAAGGGTCAATACCTGCTTTTACCGGTTTTTTATCGGTAACAATAGTAAACGTATTTTCGCCGGGTCGCAACCATTTTCTTTCTAAATAATACGGGGTTTTAAGAGGTATTTCCTGTTCGTCAATACTATCTTCGCCAAATAATCCAACCTCGATATAATTAGTGGTGTCATCGGTACGTTCTTCTTTGCCCGTATCATCATAATAGATTTTTTTTGAATCTACTGTAAAAGTGGTTTCATACGTGCCGTTATCCAGTGCTTTGGTCTTAGCGCTAGTAACACGATTTTCATAAAGTACTATTTTTGTAAACCCATCTTCTACAGCGTATTTTAAAGAATCTGGAGCTATTTTATAAATGGCATCATATAGATTTTCTGAAGTAGGATAAACTCCTTTTTTATATTCTCTATACTCATTAAGAAAACCTTTAAGGGCTTCATTCACGTTGTCTTCACCAAGAAGATCCTGAAGCTCGTACATCACCATAGATCCTTTTTCATACCAGATATGTGGCCCCGTTTCTACATTTATTAGAGATCGTTCTGGTTTAAAACTAAAAGCTCTACTTTGTAAATACCGATCTAAAGAATATTTAAGAAAGTTTTTGATTCCGTTTTCACCATATTCATGTTTCATAGTCATAAGAGAGGAATATTCTGCCAAAGTCTCAGAAATAATATTGGCACCAGATGTTTTACTAGGAGTAACGAGGTGACCCCACCATTGGTGTGCTACCTCGTGAGTGGTAACTCTAAATGCATAGTTAAAATCTTCGGCCTTATCAAAATTAGCAGCAAACCCAAAATCTTCAGAATAAGGAATAGTAGTTACAAAAGATTGTGCAAAAGTCGAATGCGCAGGAAATTCTACTATTCTGATCACCGAGTTGGGATATTCATAAAAATTAGTTGAGCAGTAGTCTAAAGCTACCTTAACCCCTTTGATAAAATGCTCCAGATTGCGTTTGTGTTTTGGAGAATGGTAAATCTCGATATTCACTTTTTTTCCACTTGGTGCAGTCCAACTGGATTTTTCTACATCATATCTCGCAGATACTACATTAAAAAACAGATCAGTCTTTGACTCTAAAGCATAATGATAATAGGCTCTGTTGTTTTCCTGCCATTGTCTTACCAATTTACCAGGAGCGAGAGCAGTCTGATTTGCAGACGTACTAAGTATCGCCTCAAAATTAATGTAATTGGCATCTTCATTAAACAGATTTTTCTTTAATGCCAGACTGTCCGTTCGAGGAGGGTATAGATAATCGAGTTTTTTTAACCCATGTTTTACACGCACTCCATTTTCGACCAGGTTTCGTTCGTAATGAAACCTGGGGAATATAATATTATTAAGAAAAGACCCATTATACAATACTTCGGATTCTAAATGATTGGAGAAGCCTTTGGTTTCTGAAAACACTTCTATGGTAAGATCAGCTTTCTCATTAGGCTGCATTGCTTTAGGAAGCTTATAAAAGTACATTCTGTATACAGAATCTGTAACTACTGGTGTAAGGGGACTACCGTTATAAATCACTTTTTGTAAATTGGTATGTGCACCAGGGTATTGTACTTCGAGTAATAAGGTGTCTATAGGAGTATCGTAATTATTTATGATTTTAAAGTCTCCTTTTGCTTTTATATTACGTTTTTCTGGAAAAATATCGATATATGCTTTTAGATCGGTTACTTGTGGATGAGCCTGACCAATATATTTTGCATATTTTTTTTCTGCATCGGCATCTATTTTTTCAGAATGGTTCCCGTCGACCATCGTATTAAGTATTTTAAGATTATAATAGCTGTAGCCGGCAACAGATATAAAGGCTAATACGATAACTGTAAATACTCCTATGGTTTTGGGAGTGAATCTTTGTTTTGCCAATGATAACCGTTCTTTGGCAGTAGCAAAAAAACCACGGGTCCAAAATACTTTTCCTATGATCATTAAAATAGCAGTACATAAGATCCAGTAGGTATTTAACCAGGTTATTCCTGTAAGATAATGACCAAAACCATTAAGATCGCTTAAAAAAACAGGTGTAGTGCCAGTAAACATATACATTGGATTCGTACTTTTAAAAGCAAGTGCCACCAGAAGTGGTAATCCAAAATAAATTAAGATAACAATAAAATGCCCCAGAAACTTATTATTCACTAGTACATGAACAAAGAAAGAGAGTAGTATAGTCATTAAAAAACCAGGAAATACCAGAGCAAAATTATAGATAAAATACATGCCCAGGTCATATTGAAAATATCCATTAAAGGTTTGGAACAAAATACCAATGATAATGTTTGCAATGGTAAGAACAAGAGCTATCCCAATAAGCGATATTATTTTTGAAAAATATAAACTAGAATCACTAATAGGTAAGGCATCATAAAAAACAAAGGTTTTATTTTTTCTTGTCCTGTGCACAGCTTCTCCAGAATAGATCACTAATATTATAATAGAAAAGAAAGAAATAACTCCATTAATATAAGTTACCACATATCGGGTTAATGGTAAATTAGGAGTGCCATATTTTTCATTAAGATTATAAATACTGAATATAGAAAAGATAATTCCTATAATGAGCAGTATGATAAAAATTGGGCTTTTAAAAATAGATAGAAATTCAATTTTACTAAGAGAAAAAAGATTATTCCATTCTGTTTTTTTAGTAAAAGTTTGTTTTACCGAAGCAATTAATGAAGGTGTATACTCACTGTTCTCTGTTTTACTACTTTTTTTACCAGAAAGTAAAAATTTCTTATAGTCAAATCTAAAAAGGGTAATAAGAAAGAATAGTAAGCCTATGGCTAACCAGAACATTCTATTTAATAAAAAGCTACCATATATTGGTAGTTGGTTTGTATTCAGTTCATTAATTGACCAGTATTTCTTAACAAAAGTAAAAGCTCTGTTTCCAAAAGGATCTAGATAAGGAGTTAACCATTGGTTGTCGAGACTGGATACAAAATCTCCCGAAATACTATATAACAAAAACAAGCAAATTCCGCCTAGATAGATAATAGGCATTTTCTTAAAAAAGGCCATTAAGCAAAAAAACAAAGAGCCAATTACTAATGCATTGATTTGTAATAAGAATATGAAAGGTAAAAGATATGACGACAGGTTAAAATCGGTATAATTTCCGTAATCGGCACGTGCCAGATACTCACCGAAGCCAAACCCTATCATAGTGCCTAATACAATAGATAGATTGAGTAAAGTAACCATAGCATAGCTGCCTAAAAACCGACCTAATACATATGATTTTTGAGTAATCGGAAACGTAAAATACGTTTGTGCTGTTTTGTGATCTTTATCTCTAAAAATGGGAACCCCCATAATCGCAGCATAAAAGAAAATACAGATAACCGATATAGGCCCAATGATTTCTGCTATCGTATTGGGACTATTGACAAATTGAGCAGTTACCGATTTTTCGAAAACAGACATTAAAACAGCTATCGTAAATCCCAGAGCAACATATATCCAGGTGGCAGGTCGTTTTAAACGATACTTTAATTCGAATAAGAATATTTCTATCATATCATTGCCTCCTGTTCTTTTCTGTTAATACAGTAGAAATAGAAATCTTCTAAGTCATTATTTACCGCTTCAAATCCTTCTCCCGGATTAGCATCACTATATACGTTTACATAAAATTGCCCGCCTCTTAGGTAATTCGATAGCACAGTAAATTCGTTTTCAAAAGCCTCTAATTCAGATTTGTCGATATGTTTTCTATATACTTTTCCATTTAGAGTGTCAGACAATGTTTGAGGATTACCTTGTACCAGGATTTTACCTTCATTAAATACAGCCATGTTTTGACATAGATTGGTGACATCGTCTACAATATGCGTACTTAAAATAACAACAGCATTCTCACCTAACTCACTTAATAGGTTATGAAAACGGTTACGTTCCAGGGGATCCAGTCCTGCTGTAGGCTCATCAACAATAATTAGTTTAGGGTTCCCTAAAAGGGCTTGAGCTATACCAAAACGCTGTCTCATTCCTCCCGAAAAATCACCCAGATTGCGATTTCTAAACTTATATAGATTTACTTTGTTTAATAAATCTGCAACATAACCTTTACGTTCCTGGCTATTGGTAATACCTTTTACTTTTGCGATATGATTAAGCATCATTTCTGCAGAAACCTTTGGGTATACTCCAAAATCCTGAGGTAGATATCCTAATACTTTTCTTAATTCCCCCGGTTGTTTAAAAACATCAATTCCATCAAAATCAATCGTTCCCGAATCTGCTAGTTGTAATGTTGCAATGGTCCTCATTAATGTTGATTTTCCTGCGCCATTGGGACCTAATAGGCCAAACATTCCCTTCGCCAAAGTGAGATTAACATCATTTAATGCTTGTGTCCCATTGGGATACGTTTTATTAAGATTCTTTATGGTAAGCATATTTACAAATTTGCCAGTTAAATTATTAAACTCTTTCTGTCCTGTTCTATTTGTTGCAAATTTATCACTTTGCTACTTAATTGTTTTATAGCCTCTTTATTAGGGTGTTATGGTTGTTCTGCTTAATAACAAGGAAAAAAAGCCAGGATGAATTCATTTCAATATTAGTAATCTTTGTTAAGATTTTGTTACATGATTTGATATATTTTTAAGTAAAATTACCTTTAGGTACCTAATTATTAATGATCGGTTAGTAATAGATATATGAGTATCTTTACGAGATTAAATTTTTACAATTAAGAATGCAACAAATTCGAAGAAACAGAAGACTAAGAACAAATGATGCTATTCGTTCTTTGGTAAGAGAAAACATAATAACTCCCCATGATTTTTTGGTTCCCCTTTTTATTGTGGAAGGAAAAGGTGTAAAAGAAGAAATATCTTCTATGCCTGATTACTATAGATATAGTTTAGATTTACTAGGTAACGAAGTTAAAGAGCTATGGTCGTTGGGATTAAAATCGGTACTACTTTTTGTAAAAGTACCCGATCATCTTAAAGATAATAAAGGTACAGAAGCATTAAATTCTGATGGATTGATGCAACGCGCAATAAAAACTGTTAAAGAAGCTGTTCCCGAAATGTTAGTGATGACCGATGTAGCGTTAGATCCGTATTCATCATATGGCCATGATGGTATTGTAGAAGATGGCCAGATTATTAATGATGAAACCTGTAAAATTCTGGCAGAAATGTCATTATCACATGCGCAGGCAGGGGCTGATTTTGTAGCGCCTAGTGATATGATGGATGGTCGAATTTTAAGTATGCGGGAACTGCTCGAAAAAGAAAACTATAAAAATACTGGTATCATGAGCTATAGTGCCAAGTATGCTTCTGCTTTTTATGGGCCCTTTAGAGATGCTTTGGATTCTGCTCCAGGATTTGGAGATAAAAAAACATACCAGATGGACTTTGCTAATCGTGATGAAGCAATTAAAGAAACGCTCATAGATATCGAAGAAGGAGCAGATATAGTAATGGTAAAACCTGGATTGTGTTATCTTGATATCGTAAGAGATATTAGAGATGCGGTAGATGTGCCTGTTGCCGTATACCAGGTAAGTGGTGAGTATGCGATGATAAAAGCAGCTGCAGAAAAAGGATGGTTAGATCATGATGCTGTAATGTTAGAGCAAATAATGGCTTTTAAAAGAGCAGGAGCACAAATTATTGCAAGCTATTTTGCTAAAGATGTGGTTAAGCTTTTGAGTTAATTTTGTAACCTGACTAAGATCTGCAATGATAAAAAGACAATAATTAAATTGATATAAGTATCTTTTAATTAAGAAAGTTTATGTATTAGTGACGCTAAAAATCTTAGTTTAACAATAGAATTTAATAAAATCATAAGTTTATGGTCAGCAGAGATAGGATATATCAGACATTTGGAGAGTTACTATATGTAATTGCAATGAGTGATGGGGTGATACAAAAAAAAGAGGTCGAAACACTTGAAGATATTTTAAAAGGACATCCCAAAGCAAAAGAAATCAAGTGGTCTTTTGATTATGAAAACGAAAATCAAAATGATGTCGAAACCTTATATAAAAAGATTATCGAAGTGTTTTCTGATAACGGTCCTGATCAAGAATATGAATTTATGATGTATGCATTAGCCAAAATTGCAGATGCTAGTGAAGGGATGAATCCTAAGGAAGAAAAAATGATTACCAATTTCTCTAGGGATTTGCTAGAACGTTTTAAAAAAGATATCGAAAAAATCAAAGAAAAATATAAATAGTCTCTGGATAGAAAGAAACTAATCTAATAATGATATATTTCCAATTAGAGACTAATAATACTATTCATTATTTATATGCAAAAAATAGTTTTATTCCTTATGGCAACAGTTTTGTTATGTGCAAGCTGCCAATCTGAAAAAAAGGAAAACTCTAACATTAATATAGGAACCAAGAAAGAAAAACTCTCTCCATATGATTTAGGGAAAAAGATATTTAACGGTAAAGGAAAATGTTATACTTGCCATAAAATTGATAAAAAATCTATCGGCCCTGGAGTTATTGAGATTATGAAGGTTTACAAAGATCAAAATAAAGACCTGATTTCATTTTTGAAACAAGAAGCAGATCCTATTGTAGATCCAGAAACCTTTACTGTAATGAAAACCAATTTTGCGATTATCAAAACATTTACAGAAGAAGAGCTTAAAGCTGTAGAAGTGTATATGACCGAAGTAAAGACCAATAAAGCAGAATGATATACAGACTCTTAGTACTTATTTTTTTGATTTCGGGTACAATTATGGCGCAGCAAGACACCCCAAAAAACGCTTTTCTCGAGAAATGGAAAAACTCTAAAGATTATCTTTTAAAAATTGCAGAGCAGATGCCAGAAGATAAATTTGGATTTAAACCTACAGAACGAGAAATGAGTTTTAAGGAACAATTATTTCACATTCGTGGAAATATGCTCTGGTTAGGAACGACATATTTTTCTTCAAAAGAATTTGATCGAGAAAAACTAAAAGAAAACCTTCCCGAAACCAAAACCGAAATCATCACTTTGCTTACTAAAGCATTTGATAAAGTAGATACGTATATTCAGGAAACCGATGAAGAGGACTTGAAGTTTGAGGTTGATTTTTTTGCAGGGCGAAAATCAAAACTTCAAATTCTTAATTTATTACAAGACCATGTTACCCATCACCGTGGGCAACTTATTGTTTACCTCAATTTAAACAATATTGAACCACCTCGATATGTAGGGTGGTAATTATTTAACACTATGATCTACATCAAAATCCATATTGCATAAGTGTCTTTTTAGATTACTGTTAATATTTCGGTGTATAAAGCAATATTTATGTAGTAGTTTTAATTAAAAAAAACATTTCAAATTCCGTACTTTAGTACCATACTTAAAATACAATGACTCTATTAATTATTTACGCCGTACTTTCTATTTTCTTTTCGTTTTTATGTTCGATACTAGAAGCAGTTTTGCTTAGTGTGACTCCAACTTTTATCAATGTCAAGAAAAAAGAGGGCAAAGCATATGCAACCACATTAGAAAACTTAAAAAAAGATGTAGACCAACCTCTGATTGCAATCCTTACATTAAATACAATTGCTCACACTGTAGGTGCAATTCTGGTGGGTGTGCAAGCAGAGCAATTACCGTATAAACTTGAAATCCTTGGTGTTAATATGGTGGGTATTGTATCTACAATTATGACGCTGTTAATTCTCGTATTGTCAGAAATTATTCCCAAAACAATTGGAGCAACCTTTTGGAAACAATTGGCAAATTTTACATCCAAAGCACTTGTGATTTTAATAGCACCTTTAAAATATACAGGTATCCTATGGATATTACGCCTTACAACCAAATTGATAGGAGGCAAAGGTCATCATGGATCTGTGTTGAGTAGAGAGGATTTTTCTGCGATGGCAGATATTGCTCATGAGGAGGGCGTTTTTGAAGAGTCTGAATCTAAGGTGATTAAAAACTTATTATCTTTCAAAGAAGTTTTTACTAAAGACGTGATGACTCCCAGAACAGTAATGAAAATCGCTTCAGAAGATACAACACTTGAAGAGTTTTTTAATGAAAATCAAAATCTTCGTTTTTCTAGAATACCTGTCTATAAAGAGAATGCAGACAATATAACCGGTCAGGTATTAAAGGATGATATTTTTAAAGAAATGGCAAATCAGAATGGGCATAAAAAGATTGGAGAAATAAAAAGGCCTATACTTTTTACGACAAGAAATTTGCCAATACCTGATTTGTTTAATGAACTGATTCAAACCAAAAACCACTTAGCTTTGGTAGTTGATGAGTATGGTTCTATAAGTGGACTGGTAACTATGGAAGATGTTATAGAGACATTATTAGGTCTGGAGATAGTAGATGAAAGTGATACCGAAACTGATATGCAAATTCTAGCTCGAAAAAATTGGGAAAATCGCGCAAGGCGACTTGGGATTTTGGATGACAAAAAAGAAGAATAATGGATGAGGTATATGTAGAAACCCCTTTAGGGATCGCCACTATATCAGGAGATGAAGATGGTATTGCAAGCGTTTCTGTTACTAAAGAGGCTACTAATACTCCTTCAAAAACTATTCCTTTACATTTACAAAATGCAGTCTTACAACTCAAAGAATATTTTGATGGTCAGCGTACCGATTTTGAGCTTACTTTGAACCCGTCAGGAACTGATTTTCAGAAAAAAGTTTGGGCCGAATTACTCAAAATTCCTTTTGGAAAAACCGTATCCTATCTTGATATTGCCAAGAAACTTGGAGATCCAAAAACAATACGAGCTGCAGCAAGTGCCAATGGTAAAAACCCATTGTGGATCATTGTACCTTGCCATCGGGTTATTGGTAGCGATGGATCACTTACCGGATATGCAGGCGGATTATGGCGAAAAAAATGGTTGCTCGATCATGAAAACCCAGTAAAACAACAATCATTATTTTAATTTCATAAAAATTGCTTAGTTATCTATTTTAAAATTTCCAGTTTCAAAAAATGAAACTGAGATATCTTATTATTGTTTTTTTATCATAATAGTGATGATAAGTATAGGAGTTATCAAATTTTAAAACCCTTTATTTATCTGTAATTAATTTTCATACATTAGCTAAACAAGTTATTTGTTTGTAATACTATTATATTAACTCAAAACTTACATAGAAATGGTAAAACGGATACTCAAATTTTTCTTTAAAAGTTTACTTATTATTATTGTACTCTGTGTAGCACTACTGTATATTTTTGATTATGATTATATCCTAAAAGGAGTTAGAGTGGTTTATATGACGGGCCATACCACTGCATATATAGATGATTATTCGTATTTTGATAATCGTACAATAGAAAAAGGAAATGCCACCCTTGCCTGGGCTACTCATCCAGAATATAATAAAACGCAAAGCACAGATAGGCTTAATGCTATTAATAAAGAACTAGGTACTGTTGCCTTTATGATTATTAAGAATGATAGTATTTGGTACGAAAACTATGCTGAAGGATTTGGGATCGATTCTAAAACCAATTCTTTTTCTATGGCAAAAAGTATGGTAACTGGTATGCTGGGAAAAGCAATTATGGATGGTTATATTAAAAACCTTGATCAGCCAGTTGGAGATTTTCTTCCTGAGTTTTCGCAAGGTCTTGCGGCAAAAACCACTGTAGGAGACCTTTCTTCTATGTCTTCTGGTTTAAACTGGACCGAACATTATACCAGTCCGTTTTCTATTACAGCCAGGGCTTATTATGATCCCAATATCAGAGATGTAATGTTAGGACTGGATATTGTCGAGGAGCCAGGGCAAAGGTTTGAATACTTAAGCGGAAATACTCAATTATTAGGGATGGTTATTGAAAAAGCTACCGGTAAAAAGTTAGCAACCTATTTAAGTGATAGTTTTTGGAAACCTTTGGGGATGGAACATGAAGCCATATGGCAATTGGATAGTGAAGATAGTGGTATGGAAAAAGCATATTGTTGTATCGCAAGTAATGCCAGGGACTTTGCTCGTTTTGGAATGTTGTTTAAAAACAAAGGAATGTTTGCAGGCGAACAAATACTACCCGCAGAGTTTACAGAATTAGCAACAAAACCAAGATTTGAAGATGGGCAAATGTATGGATATGGCTTTTGGTTGTCGGATCATCTGGATAAGAAAATTTTTGCTATGCGAGGTATTTTAGGGCAATATGTAATTTGTATCCCAGAGGATAATATTATGATTGTACGATTAGGGCATAATCGCGGTCAGTTTGTACCCGGAGAATCATTTACAGAGGATTTCTTTGTCTTCATTGAAGAAGCTTATAAAATGCTTAAAAATGCTTCATAAACTTAATCTAGAACATATCTTGTTTCTGGATATAGAAACTGTTCCCGAACATGAACATTTTGAAAACCTTAGTGAAGAAACAAAATATCTGTGGGCCGATAAAACCAAATATCAACGTAAAGAAGAATTCTCTCCCGAAGAGTTTTATGAAAGAGCAGGAATATGGGCCGAATTTGGTAAAATAGTATGTATATCTGTTGGATATTTTGCATTCAAAGGTGAAACGAGATCCTTTAGGACCAAATCCTTTTATGGAGAAGAAAAACAGTTACTGGTAGATTTTAAAAACTTAATCGAAACCCATTTTGGAAGACCATATCATTTGCTTTGTGCCCATAATGGAAAAGAGTTTGATTTTCCTTATATCGCCCGTAGAATGATTATTCATAATATAGGATTGCCTCATAAATTGAATTTATTTGGTAAAAAACCCTGGGAAGTACCTCATTTAGATACTTTGGATTTATGGAAATTTGGAGACTATAAACACTATACGTCTCTAAAACTACTTACCAATATTTTAGGCATTCCATCGCCAAAAGATGATATTGATGGAAGCCAGGTACGACAAGTTTTTTATGAAGAACAGGATATTGATCGTATCATCATTTATTGTGAGAAAGATACAATTGCTGTTGCCCAGATCTTACTTCGGTTGCGACAAGAAGAATTATTAGATGAAGATGAGGTTATATCTGTATGATTTCGACAAAAACTTAGCCTTTTGATCAATTTGTTTTCTGATATGGAAAAGAAAGGAAACGAGTCCTTTCTTGTTCCATAATACTACTAATTTTGACGAAACGTTTACAAAGTCGAGCCGAACAGGAGTAACAACTCATTTATTTTAATCAGGGTTTGAATTTTTAATCTTTCTGAAGCCTACAGAATCACTTTTAAAACATAAAAAAGCAACATATCTTTTATGTTATTGTTCTCTCTAATTATGACGTGGTGAAAAGAGTGTTTACGAAGTATATATCTAAGATACAGATTCTATTAATATGTGCAAACCTTTTTTGAGATAAAATTTTTCTTATGTTATTTTTAAGTCATATAATTGATCATATAGATGGCACTCCTGAATAGTAAACAAAAAACCACCTTGTAAAAGGTGGTTTTGTACAATGTATTTGATTTTATCTATTTTAAAATAAGCTTTTTGGTTATGGTTTTAGTATCTGATTTAACCGATACAAAATACATTCCAGATGGTAAATTGTTCAATTCTATTTTGTCTGCAGACATTTTACCGCGTCTTACTGTTTGACCTGCCTTGTTGACGATTCTGTATGTAGACCCATTAAAATTATTCATTTTGATTATAATGAAATCTTTTGCAGGAATTGGATGAATAACAATGTCAGAGCTTTCTAAATCTGTTTTCACATCTCTATTAAAGTTATGCATTGCAGCATTTCCTACACAGAAGTTT